>JACQXM010000011.1 GCA_016208685.1 Planctomycetota bacterium
GACCGTGGCTGAGCGCAACGCCGCTCCGCCACGGTCCAATTGTTTCGATTCCGTGCGAGCCATCGTGAGAGTC
Organism: Planctomycetota bacterium; assembly: GCA_016208685.1. Lineage (GTDB taxonomy): Bacteria > Planctomycetota > Phycisphaerae > UBA1845 > UBA1845 > JACQXM01. The sequence continues at coordinate 74 of JACQXM010000011.1, forward strand.
GCGTCCGCCGCTCGCCCGCGCCGGTGGCAACTGGGCTGAAGACGTTGCCGACATCCTCGGAGCGGTGCGCTCAGGTAAGGAACCTACGACGAACCGAACGCCGACGCCGCGGCGGTGCGCATCGACAGCGCCTCGTCCAGTTTCTCAAGCAGATAGGCCTTGGTGAGCTGTGGTTCGAGAATGATGGGCGCTTCCGGGCGGCCCGGCGGGAAGATCAGATTCAACGGCACGCCGACGCGCCCGCGTTTTTGCAGCTCCGCGAAAATCGCCGGGTCGCCGCGCGTGAAATCGCCCTGGAAGGCCACCACGCCGCCGGCCTTGAGCCTCTCCTGAACCTCCGGCGTATTGATCGCCACGGCCTTGTTGACCTTGCAGACCGTGCAGTACGCCGCGGTGAAATCGACGAAGACCGGACGGCCCGCCTGAACGGCGGCCTGCACGGCCTCAGGCGACCACGTCTGCCAGGGAATGCCGTTCGACCAGTCCCCCGGGGCGCTGTTGTGGGCCGTCAGGTCTGACGCCCAGCAGCCAGCAGCCCGCCGCGATGGAGACGAAGAAGACCAGCGTCCACTCCAGACCTTCGGCGCCCACGTGCGCGATCAGCGGGTGAAGCAGCCAGACCACCATGCCCAGCAGCAGGAAACCCATGATGCGCTCGAACGTGATCATCCAGTTGCCGGGTCGTGGAAGGAAGCCCAGCCAGTTGGGGTTGGCCCCGAGCAGCATGTAGGGCGCAGCCATGCCTAGTCCGGCGAAGATAAAGGCCAATACGGCGATGTGCGGCGGTTGCTGCGTCGCCCACCCCCAGGCACCGGCCAGCAGCGGACCGGTGCACGCGAAACCCAGGACCGGCGCCAGCGCCCCCTTGCCGAAGGACGCCGCCAGCCCCTCGCGCGAAATGCGGGCCTCGAGGTTCGCCGCCGCCGTGGGCGCCTGCAAGGTGTACACTCCCAACATGCTCAGCGCCATCGCCAGCACGATGGCGGACAGTGCGATGACCGCGGCGGGGTATTGCAGCACGTTCTTGCCTGCGGCGGCGAGAAAACCCAGCAAAACGAAAAAGAGCAACACGCCGGCGCCGAACGTAAGTCCCAGAGCCAGGGTGCGACGCCGCGATTCATGGGCCTGTTGCACAAATCCCAGCACTTTGATGGAAAGCAACGGCAGCACGCACGGGGTGGCGTTGATGGAGAGTCCATAAAGAAAGCATGCCGCCAGCAGCCCCGCGATGCCGAACCTGCCCAGGAAGCCAGGAAGCCTGCTGCCGCTCTCGGGCGGCGACGATGCCGCGGCACGTGGGCCGGCGGCCTCCGTTACGCCGCCCGCTCGCGCATCCGGCTTTGTCGTCGCTGCCGGAGCCGCGGACGCCGTGCCCACGGGTAGCGCGAACGCCACGGCCTCGGGCGGAAAGCAATGCCCCTTCTCATCGCAGGCCTGGAATGCCAACACGCCGCCGTACCGTGCCGGAGGTGCCGGCGGCTCCTCTACCTCTCCGGGCACGCGGATCGTGATTCGCCCCTTATACTCCGAGACCTTCCCTACTACCGGCAGCTCGCGGAACGAAGGCTCGGGATACACGGGCTCCTTGAAGAAGATGCCGGCCGTTCGTTCCACAAACAGATCGCATTTGATGAACGAATCGCTGAGCGGCGCATGGGACTGAATGTGGTGGCCGTCCGTGATGTTGACATCCACGACCAACTCGAAGGGCTGACCGGGAGCGGGGGCGTTGGTGCCGGCCTTGGGTGTGATCTGAACGTACTTGCTCTGCGTTGCGGGCAGGCGTTTACGGGCGCGTTCAAACAACTCGGCGTGCGTCGCCTTGGCCGGCGCCGCCGCCACCGGCAACTCCACACTGACCTCAGCCCGCTCCTGAAGGCAGGTCTCGCGGCAGACGAGGTAGGTCACCTTAGCGGCCACCGCTGCCTTCTTGGCCGTTATCGCCGCCGGCGGCGCGATGCGGGTGAGCAGGACCGGCTCATCCTCGAGAATGTTGGTGGTTATGATCCCCGAGCCGTCGACGTGCCGTTTGGGGACGGGGAAGCGAAACTCACCGGCCGTGAAACCGTCGGGAAGCGTCCAGGTCGCGCGCGGCGCGATGCCCGCGTCGCCGGGGTTCTGCCAGTAGATGTGCCAGCCTTCGTCGAGCTTGAACTGCATGCCGACGTCGAAGGGCTTTCCCGGTTCAACGCCATCGTATTCCGCGACGAGGGTCACTCGGGCCTTGTTCTTGGGGGAAGCCTTCTCCCCGTCAGCCCGCGCGGCGACCGGAGCGCCGAAGAGCAGCGACGCAACCGCCAGCCCCAACCGAGCATTCACCATATCAGCTAGCCTCAACCTGCCCATCCGCACGCAGCCCTCGGGCCGCGGCACACTACTCTGGGGCCGGGCTCATATACGTTCCCGGCCGGCGCGACCGATTATAACGCTTTACCACCACCCACTTGATACGTGATGCACGCTCGGTGAGTACGGTTACGACGACGTGACGGTTCGCGGGCCGGCGCCGGGGTGATGGCGAGCGTTCGATAAGGGCGCCACCTGCCGGTTATCCAGCTCGGCGATCTGTTGCTGCATCGCTGATATGGGTGCGTATGCTCCCGTAAGGCTCTTCGCTACCGATGGATAGCGCGTTGACAAGTGGACGTTGCATCCTATAATCGGACCGGAAGGTGGTACGCCTTCTGTTGCGCAGTGGAACTTTATCGGACGCGGCCGGGATGCTCCTTGGCTGCTGGTTTTTTAAGCGGGAGATTCGTTCGCAGGCTCCCCCGATCAGATGGGGAGTGGACGGTTCGCCGCGATCCGAGGCTCCGGACTGTTTGTTGCGCCTCCATGGTTCTACGGAGCCGGTCGCGCGGCAAGTGTTTTCGGCCTCGGATTGTAGCGCAGCGTGGTGAGCTTTCTTGACGGTACTTCCCTCTACGTGAGGTTCGCGTGGCTAGGTCGGCTCGGCCCGAGAAAAGCGCGACCCAGCACTCCTCGGCGTTCGGCGCGAGGAGGAATGGGCCCTTGGCCGACTTCCTTCTCGATGTGGCGGTGGAATCCATGAAGACCCAGCGGCGGAGATCGTGCCCTGCCTTGGCGCGTTCGCAACGAATCCGCCCCTAGCCGCCCATTCGAAAGCGCGTCCCTTCACCCATCGCGGTCGGCCTCGGCCCCGGGCGAGGGCGTTCGTCGCAGCCGCTTCGCGCTGCCTTGACGGCGCACAGACTCCACAGACGAGTGTTCTCATCGGTTGCACGACGAGCGCGCCGAAGCGCGCTCGAGGCGGTCTGCCTCACGTACGTGAGCCCTTCGGACCGCCGCGTCCGCAACGGTGTTCTTTTGATGAATCGGATGGATCAGCCATGTACGACGCTGGATGGGCTCAGCTGCTGGGGCAGGCGGGAAACACCGCGGCATTCTCCTTGGCCGTGTTGTTCGGAGCCGCCGTCGGTGTGCTTGTGGGTTTTGTGTTCATGGGCTGGCTACGCCGCTCACGCCTGGAGGCGGTTCGTCTCCAGGTGGAGCAGCAGCTCGCCGAAGCAACCAAGGAGGCCGAGGTCATCCGCCAAAAGGCCGGGGTGGATGCCAAGGCCGAGCTGCTGCGCGGTCAGGAGCAGCTTCGCAAAGAATCCATTGAAATGCGCGGCGAGCTTAAGGAAGTCGAAAGGCGCCTCGCCAAGCGCGAAGATAATCTGGAAGCCAAGCTCGACACCCTGGTCACGAAGGAGCGGAACCTGGAGCAGTCCCAGGCCAAGCTCGACGCCCGCATCAGCGAGGTGGCGGCCCGGGAAAAAGAGGTCACGGCCCTCGCCGCGGAACGGCGCGAGGCGCTCTTGCGGCTGGGCGGGCTGAGCGTCGCCGAAGCGCGCAGGATCCTTCTGGAGGAGCTCAAGCAGGAGCTGGATCGCGAATCGGCGGAGCTGATCGAGAAGACGGTGGCCGCCGCGCGGGATGAAGCCTACAACCGCTCGCGCGACATCGTTATCACCGCCATTCAGCGATACGCCGCGGAGCACACCTGCGACGGCGTGGTGTCCAGCGTCGAGATTCCCTCGGACGACATGAAGGGGCGGGTCATCGGGCGCGAGGGCCGCAACATCCGCGCCTTCGAGAAAGCCACGGGCGTGGACGTTATCGTGGACGACACGCCGGGGCTGGTGCTGGTTAGCGCCTTCGATCCCGTGCGCCGGGAAATCGCCCGCCGCTCCCTGGAGCGCCTCATCCAGGACGGGCGTATCCACCCCGGACGCATCGAGGAGCTTGTCGAGCAGGTCCGCAAAGAGGTCGAGGAGGAGTGCCTGGAAACCGGCAAGAAGGCCTCCATCCAGGCGAACGTCGGCGGGCTGCACCGCAAACAACTCGATCTACTCGGTCGCCTCCGCTTCCGTACAAGTTACGGGCAGAACGTGCTGCAACACAGTCTGGAGGTGGCGTTCCTCTGCCAGGTGATCGCCGACGAACTTGGACTGGACGGCCGGCTGGCGCGGCGTTGCGGTCTTTTGCACGATATCGGCAAGGCCATCGACCACGATGTCGAGGGCAGTCACCCCAAGGTCGGTGTGGATTTCTGCCGCCGGTTCAACGAGCGCCCGGAAGTCCTCAACGCCATCGAAGGCCACCACGGCGACGTGCCGGCCATCAGCCCGTACACACCCATCGTCACGGCAGCCGACGCCATCAGCGCCGCGCGCCCCGGCGGCCGGCGCGAATCCTTGGAGCGGTACGTACAGCGCCTGCAACAGCTCGAGGAGATCGCCAAGTCGCCTGCCGGCGTCAAAGAGGCATTCGCCATTCAGGCGGGGCGCGAGATTCGCGTTATCGTCGATGCCAAGCGCGTCGACGACGCGATGGCCGCCAAGATCTCCCGCGACGTCGCCAAGGAGATCGAGGAGCAAATGACCTATCCCGGTGAAATACGGGTAACCGTGCTGCGCGAGGTGCGGGCGGTTTCCGTAGCCCGGTGATGGATCCAACCCACCACCCGCGCTGCGTTGCACCGCATAACGAAGGTGCGCCTCCCGCCGCCGCCCCGCGGGACCACCGAGCATGGCCCTGACTCGCCGAGTTTCAGAGATTACAGACACACTCTATCCTAACCCGGCATGCTTTGGGCAGGTCTCCCTGATGTACGGCAAGTTGGGTCAGCGCGGCTCGTCGGCTGCCCGTGCGGACCGCACATGGGGCCTGGCGACGAGCGCATGACTCCGATGCCGGCAGCGCTCCGGAATGGGTGCATCCCTTTCCCTGGGGCGCGGTGTAATTTTTCGCGCCACGCTGAATACAGGCATTGCGGGAACGAGGCGAGTTTTTGGTAGGGGATGAGGGGATGAGTCGTTACTCTGTAGGCGGATGTCGGCACGGTTGCACGA
>JACQXM010000075.1 GCA_016208685.1 Planctomycetota bacterium
CGTCCTCAATGCCGACGAGCCCTCGGCGAGCCGAGGTGCGGCTGCAACGGGCGGCTTTTTCCCTGACCCACTGTTTACTTGGGAAGCCTTCCCGGGCGAACTCACCGACGGCCGGCTAAACGTCGTAGTCCCCGAACCGGCGCCCTTGGCCATGGTGGGACTTGGCATGTTGTTCGCGCTTCGCCGGGGCAACGGAGCCACGCGTCGAGGCATTCGGGCGCGCGGAGCGGGTGCGAGGAGCTGCGAAACAGCGTGGCGCGAGAGGCAGCGACAATGATGGTCGAGCGGGCTTCCTGGCCCGTGGTTTTCGTGGTGCCGGCGCAACAGCCGGCGAAATCAGTTCTCGGCGAGAAAAGGCTTGCATAACTGGACCGTATCGGGTAGGATTCTATGTGCGGTTCGATCCTATCAAGCGCGCACGTAAAGGAGTAGAGGTCATGTCTCGGCAAGCGTTGCTCTCGATCGCGGTCACGGTGATGGCTTTCGGGATGGGCAGCGCGGCCTTCGGCGGAGCGCGGATCGACCTTCGGCCGACGCCCCCCATGCCCCCCGGCGGCTACGCGCCGAATACCAACATCAACGTGGACGTGTTCATGGTCGATACGGGGAATCCGCAGGGGGACATCCCGTTCCGAGGCCTGGCGCTCGACTTGGCCGACACTTCCGGGACACTTCGCTTTCCCGGTGTCGACGGCGTCTCCGGAACTGCGGACGACGATATGTTTCTGTGGGAGGTACTTTCGCCCGACTTCAACGCGACTGGGTCGCATTTGCCATACGCCTGGTGGGCACTGACCCGCGAACCGCCTGACCCGCAATACTCTATCACTCTTCCGGATGGCGACGAGGTGCGCCTCGGTGGGATTCCTGTAGATGTGGGGGCTGTAGGCGGAGTACTTGACGTCATGAATGCCGACCAACCACCATTTCGGGGGGCATCGGCGAGTGGGGGCTTCTTCCCCGAGGAGCCCTTCGACTGGTATGCCCACTACGGCGACCTGTCGGGTGGGAAGTTAGAGGTCGTGGTGATTCCCGAACCAGGGTGCGCGATGCTGGGCCTTGGGCTCTTGGCCTTCCGTTTGGCACGCGGGGCGAAGAGGAGGGCGTACTCCACGCGTGCCCTCTACATCGCGGCGGGCGCGTGCCCCGAGTCGCTCAGGTCGACTGCAGCGCCGTGGCGATGTCGGAGACTTGCGGCATTCCCCGCGCTCACAGTGGCGCTAGCAACCGCGGGCGGACTCGGGAGGATGTCGACTGCGGGTGCGTACGGACAGGTCACCGGCGTAAGCGGAAGCGTGAGGGGCTATGGCTCGCCGGGAACTGCCTCCTTCGACCCCACGAACCCGCAACTCGTCGCTCTGCCCATGGGTGTGCTACAAGCCCATGGGGACTTCGGAGCCTCGTGCGTCGAGGCCGGCTGCTCCTCGGTTTGTGCATTGACGGATACGGATGGTGTGTTTGTTCTCGCCGCCCCGGGGGGGCAAGCTGTCAGTGTTCACGGTTCGCTGAAGCACATCTCCGGTTGCTCGAACTGCCCCGCAACTTCAGGCGGCCCTTGGGTTGCAGTGCTGAATTGCCAGGATGGCTCCGCATGCGCCGCACCTCGCATTGAAACAGAACCCGATTGTGCTGAGGGCATACCTGCTTCCGATCCTCCGGCACCTACCACGCCGTTGGTGTTCAACGATCCTACCGTAGTTCAGGTTGATGAGTACACCACAGCGCAGGTCAATTGCTTTCACCACGTCTCGCTCGCCCATGACTTCTACAAGTCACGCCAAACCGACTTCACCGGCATCGATTTCCCAGTAACCTGCAGGGTGAACCTGGCGGGAGGTGCGTGTGGCGGCGGCAGTACCGGGACCTCGTCGATCAGTTTCGACGCGGGCGGCGTCACGCCAAGTGGCGCACTCTGCCGCAACGCTGCCTATTCGACCTTGATTGCGCATGAGTATGCCCATGTTCTACTCACGCGTATCGGGATTCCCAACAACACCAACCCACGCGGCGCGTTTCACGAAGGGTTCGCCGACGCGTTCTCCCTCCTGCTTTACAACGTCTCGGCTATCGGTGAAGACCACTGCGGAGCCGGTACTGTCGTGCGCAATTATGGCATGACAGGCGGATGTCCGCGAATCACCTATCCTTGCTCTTCCCTGGCGCCACCCGGGGGTGGCTGCTCTAACGAATGTTACGAGTTGGATTTCTGGTATGGCTGCGGCAAACTCCTTGCTGGTGTGTGGCAGGAGGTCCGACTGAACGGCAGCCCGCTTGGGCCTTGCGGGGTTGAATGGGTGCGCCAGCTCTTCACCGATTGGTCTCGGGTAACGGTGGGCCCTGAGCCTCCACCGCCGGGGATTGCCGTTTTCAACACCGCGTGGCCGCAAACAGCATGCGAAGTTCTGTGCATGGACGACGGCGGCTGCGACTGCGCGGGGGGATGCGACTGTGATGATCCTGTGCTCGCCAACGGCACGCCGCATGACTGCCTGATCTGCGACGCGTTCCTCAAGCACAACATCGACTGCCCGGCGATGTGGGACGGCAACGCCAACCGCATTCCCGATCAGTGCGAGCCGATCAGGCTGTACGGGCGATGTGCGGAGACCGGGCCGGCAAACCGCTACATCTCATTCTCCATTCCGTCCCCTTCCACACAGCAGGTGGCCCTGAAAGTGACCCGTACCTTCCCGCTTGCGTGCAACGCCGGCAGCGCGATCGGATACAACTGCGCCAGTGATGCCGACTGCCCGGGAAGCAGCCTACCCGGCCGCTGCGGCCCGTATGACGTCGGCTGGGTCGACGCCCCGGACGCAAACGGGCTGTCATACCTGCTGCCGCCCACCACCTCCTTCGACGGCGCCAAACGCACCTGGGCGGCGGGCGCGGTTCACGTGGGCGATTGCGCCATCCACCCCACCCCGGAAGCGACGACAACCCCGCTGAGTTGCTCGATCTCCGGCGCTCCGTGCTACCAGGTGTGCGGCGCGGGCCAATGCCCGCCCGGCGCGGGCGAGTGCATCACGCCCCCCCCGACGTACGAAATCCGCGCCACCGCCGACGGCACGGCGTTCACTCCGCCGATCACATTGAGCACTGTGTCGCGCCCCTGTCCGAAAAAGTGGGGTGACGTGGTTGGTGTCTTCGACTCCACCGCCTGGGCGTGGACAGCGCCGAACGCGGTGGTCAATATGAATGATATCAACGCCGTCTTGCTCGCCTTTCAGCATGATCCGAGCGCACCCCACCTCACCTGGGTGGACCTGAGCCCGCAAGTACCCAACCGGTACGCCAACATGGGGGATGTGCAGGTCGTGGTCCAGGCCTTCAACGGCCTACCGTACAATTACGCCGTTCACCCCGCGTACTGCGAAACGGGGATCATCGAACTGCGGACGGGCTCAGGCGAAGGGCAGCAGGTGAGCCTGCACCTTGTGCCGGCCGCGGTGGAGGGTGACGCGGGACGCTCGCTCTCGGTGGACGTATTTAGCAGCGAGATGTCGGACCTCGGGGCCTACGAAATCGGGCTCCAGGTGACGCCTGAGGCAGAAGCGAAGGGCGAGTGGGTGCTTGATAACATCACGATCGACACCTCGCGCGAGAACTTCGCCTTCGCCAAGGAGGAGGTGTTGACCGCCGTCGATCTTGTCGGCGGGCGGTGCGGCGCCGTGCTGCTCTCCGGCGGCGGCGTAAGCGTCTTCGGACCGGCCTATCTCGCCACGTTCACGTTCCGCGCCTCGCCCGACGCGGTCGGTGCGTTTGCGATCCGCCTGAACGAATCGAACACGCAATTGCTCACCTCAGCCGTCGAATCGGCGCCGCTGGCCCCGCCGGCCGAGGCGAGTGTTTCACTTATTGCAGGATGAGCCAGGCGCGCGGTACCGGGCGCAGCCGGTTCGCTCGATCTGCCGGGCGTAGGTGAACAACGCCGGCGCGCGGTTGAAGGCAGCACTGATCCGCGAGCGAGTGCCGTCCGTGCGCGTCCGCCGATTAATCGTGCGAGAGGCGGCCCGGCCGGACGTGCTTGCATTCCTGCTGCCCGCCGCTATCGTCCATGCAATGCGTGTGCGCGGCCGCATGGCAGCGCCGCCGATGAGCCGCCGATGTCGGCGGGCCGGTGCGTCCGTGGGGTCCGGCGGCCGTCTTCGTTGGGTGGTTCGCGGCACGCGCCGAGATGGACGTTTTCCCATGCCTCATCAACCGACGGTGCTCCTGGTCGACGACAACGCCCAACATCTGGAGCTGCTCCAGGTGTACATGGAGGACCTTTCCGAGGTGCGCGTTGTGCTGGCCACCAACGGCCAGGAGGCACTGGCCAAGGTCGCGGAGGAATCCCCCGACCTGGTGCTGCTGGACATCATGATGCCCCGGGCATCGGGCTTCGAGGTCTGCAAGCGGATCAAGGGCGACCCGGCCACGCGGGACATCAGCGTGGTGATGGTGACGGCGCTGAACGAAACCGGCGACATCGAGCGGGCGGCGGAGTGCGGCACAGACGACTATCTGTCCAAGCCCGTGGACCGCAAGGCGCTGGTGGAACTGGTGCGCAACATTCTGGCGGCCAAGGCGCGGGGCTGACGGCTCGCGCCGCACACGACGAGGCACAGCACAATGGGTTTGAAGCTCACGTCCGAATCCGCGTTCCGGCGCATGGTGGATCTGGTGCTGGCCACGTCCAAGGCGGACGATACGTTCGTCAGTCTTTCTGATTCCGAGTCCGCCACGCTGCGCTTCGCCAACAACCAGGTGGTGCAGCATGTGTCCGTGCACGAGCCCAGCGTGACCGTGCGAGCGGCGTTCGGGAGGCAGGCCGGCAGCGCGACCACCAATCGCCTCGACCGCAACTCCCTGGTGCAAACCGTGCGCCAGGCGGAGCGCATCGCTCGGCTCACGCCTGAGGATCCCGAGTATCTGTCCCCGCTGGGCAAGCAGGAGTACCTGGAGGTCCCGGCGTTCCGGAGCTCGACCGCGGCCGCGGCACCGCTCGACCTGGCGCGACGCGCGGGCAACGCGGTGGACCGGTGTGCTGAACGCGAGTTGACCGGCGCCGGCATCGTTTCTACGACCGTATCCGCGGGCGGTGTGGCCGCTTCCACCGGCCTGTTCGCCTACGACCAATCTACCGAGGCGGAGTTCTCACTCACCGCGACGGCGACCGGCGGGGATGCCTCAGGTTGGGCCTTCAACACGCATCGGGACATCGAGGCGCTGGGCGTGGCGGCGCGAGTGGCCAGCGCCGTGGAGAAGGCGGTTCGTTCCGGGGAACCGCGGGAGCTTCCACCCGGTCACTACCCGGTCATTCTGGAACCGGCGGCGGTCGCGGGCGTGTTCGGTCCGCTGCTCTTTGCCCTCGATGCCAAAAGCTACCACCGCGGCAACAGCGCGCTATCCGGTAAGTTGAACACGGAGATCGTCGATCCGCGGCTGACCATCCGCACGGACCCGGGGCACGCCGACCTGATGGGCCGCAAGTTCGATATGAACGGCCTGCCCACGCGCCCGCAAAGCTGGGTGGACCGTGGCGCGCTCAAGCAGCTCTACTACGACCGCTTCACGGCCAGGGAGCACGGCGTGGAGCCGAGTTCGCGACCCTCGGCCCCCATCCTGACGGTCGAGGCGCCGCTGGTGCCGACGCTGGAGGAGCTGATCGCCGGCACCAAGCGCGCGGTGCTGATCACGAACTTCTGGTATATCCGTTCCGTCGATCCTGCGGACCTGACGCTCACGGGCATGACGCGCGACGGCACGTTCCTGGTGGAGGATGGCCGAATCGTCCACGCGGTTCGCAATTTCCGCTTTCACGACAGCCCGCTGCGCTGCTTCCGGCAGATCGACGCCGCCACGCCGCCCCTGGAATCGGTCACCATGGAACGGGGGAAGATGCTTCTGCCCGCAGTGCGGCTGCCGGACTTCCACCTGTCGAGCGTCACGCGCTTCTGATTGGTTCTTCGAACGGCGCAACGTTCGCGTATGCGATACCCACCAAGGTCGCGGCCGTGGGCCGCCCACCTCCGGGCCGGCGCGGGCACGTAGGGGGCATCCCTGAGCGTTCCCAGGCAGCCCCGTCCGCCGTCACCCGTCGTTCCGCCGGCGTGCGCCACGTTGCCCGAGTGGACGAACCGCCTCAGGATTCCGGCGCCGCGGGGTTGAAACCGGGGGCGACCTGGTATATACGGGTGGAGTACCCGACTGGACGCGCGGGAGGCGTCACCGAGGTCCCGGAGCGGACGGTGTCGGGCCTTGGGGTGGTTGGGAGGTCAATCCCGGTAGTTAAGGAGTAGAGCGTTGAGCACGCTGACCAAGGTGTTCACCGTGTTGCTGGTGGTCTTCAGCATCGCGTTCACGGTGATGACCGTCTCGATTGTCGCACAGACGACGAACTGGAAACACACGGCGGAGCGGTACCAGGAGCATGCGCAGATCGCCGACACCAACCTGCGGAATCTCATCGCCGCCAACGCCGCGGAGCTGGCTACCCTCAACGAGACCATCCGCAGCCACGTGGCGAAGGTCGGCGACCTGGAGACCAAGCTCCAGGACAAGGGCAAGGAGCTTAGCGAACTGCGTTCGGAGCTCAACCGTTCGGCGTCGGAGAAGAGCAGCGCCGAGGCCATCAACCGCGGCCTGCTGGCGCAGCTCGACAGCTCGGAGAAGGCGCGCAGCGAGTATCGCCAACAGCGCGACGATCTGGAGCGTTCCAACATCCGGCTCGAGACCCAGAACATCGAGCTGAACGACCGGGTGAACGAGCTCACGGCGCGCGTCGCCGTGATGCAGGAGCAGAAGCGGCAGTTCGAGCAGCAGATCAACATCCTGCGCGCCGAGAACCAGAAGCTCACCGGCGGCGGGCGGGCGGCGTCGCGCGCCCCGTCCCTGGAAGAGGCGACGTCGGTTTCGGTGGGCGCGGTTACCGCGGCGACCCCGGTAGCCGCCACGCCCATTCGCGGAACGGTGGTGGATGTCTCCGGTGAAATCGTGACCATCAGCGTCGGCGCCGCGGACGGCGTGCAGAAGGACATGGTCTTCGTGGTGCACCGCGGAGACCACTATCTGGGTGACCTGAAGATCAACATCGTGGACCCGAACCAGGCTGCCGGGCGGCCCAGCGGCGCGGTGTTTCGTCCGCGTCCCGGTGACCAGGTGACGGACGCTGCCGGACTTGCGACACCGCGCGGCTAGGCGGCGGACCGGCCGCGATCGCCGTGCCTGTACGAACGTCTCGAATGGGAGTAGACTCGCATGAGTGAGGGGCCGGCAGTCGGCAAACCCGGGCACGACATCTACACGGTTCTCGTGATCCTGGCGACGGTGCTGGTGGTGGGCGCGACGATCTATCTGGGTATTCGCAGCCACCAGTTGTTCGGCAGTTGGAATCCGTTTTCCGCGGCCTAGGCGTCTTGCGCCGCGCCGTCGGCGTCGTGCCCCCCCATCGACGGAAGGGATCCGCGTGGTGTTCGATTCCATCCTGGGCATGTTCAGCGTCGACATGGGCATCGACCTGGGTACTTGCAACACGCTCGTCTGCGTCAAGGGCGAGGGCGTGGTGCTCAACGAACCCTCCGTGGTCGCCGTGCGCAAGGGCACGAACCAGGTGCTCCGCGGCGGCAACGCCGTGGGGCTGGTGGCCAAGGAGATGCTGGGCAAGACTCCCGGCTCCATTGCCGCCGTCCGTCCGCTCAAGGATGGCGTGATCGCCGACTTCGACATTACCGAGGCGATGCTGGGCTACTTCATCCGCAAGGTTCACGGCCGCAGCCGCTTCATCAAGCCGCGGGTGGTCATCGCGGTTCCCTCGGGCATCACGGCCGTCGAGAAGCGCGCCGTCTACAACTCCGCGGAACGTGCCGGGGCGCGCCGCGTCTACCTGGTGCAGGAGCCCATGGCCGCGGGCATCGGGGCCGGGCTGCCCATCGCCGAGCCCACGGCGTCGATGATCGTGGACATCGGCGGCGGCACCACGGAAGTGGCCATCATGTCGCTGGCTGACATCGCGGTATGCACCAGCATCCGCGTCGCCGGCGATGCATTGGACCAGGCCATCATCGCCTACATGCGGCGCAAGTATGAGCTGATGATCGGGCTGCAGACTGCGGAGCACATCAAGATCGAGATCGGCAGCGTCGCGGAGCTCAACGGCGAGCTTTCCAAGGAGGTCCGCGGGCGCGATCTGATCGGCGGGCTGCCGCGCAAGTGCGTGATCACCAGCACCGAGATCCGCGAGGCGCTCGCCGAACCCGTCGGGCAGATTGTCGACTGCGTCACTCGGACCCTGGAAAGCGCCGAGCCAGAGCTCGCCGCGGACCTGGTGGAAAACGGCATCCACCTGGCGGGCGGCGGCGCGCTGCTGCGCGGCTTGGACACGGTGATCGCACAGTCAACCGGTCTTCCCGTCAGCGTTGTGGAAGATCCGCTCTGCTGCGTGGCCCGGGGCACCAGCGTCTACCTGGAGAACCTCAGTACCTGGAAGGAAACGATGGAGTCCGACGCGGACGAGTACTGAGCGCCGGTGCACCCCGCGCCGCGGACGCCGGCAAGGGCGGGCCGGCGGCGGTACGCGGCTTCCGGTCCCGAACCCTGCATCCGACCTTCGCCTGTATGCCTCGCCGCCGGCTCCTTACCGCTCGACAGAAGTACATGCTGCTCACGCTGGTTGCCCTGGCGCTGGCCCTGATGTTCGTGCCGCGCCGGTGGCTCGGTCCGCTGGTCAGCGTGATGCAGGTGCTGCACCCGCTGCAACGAACCGCGGAAGACGCCGCCGATTCGCTGGCCCGAGCTGTACAGGGTGAGCCGCCTGCGGTTGCCGCCGGCGAGCACGCAGAGGTGCTGCGGGAGAAGACCGCCCTGGAGCACCGGCTGGCGGCGTTGACGCTGCATGCCGCGAAGCTCGAGGACGAGGTCCGCGTGCTGACCGCCACGCGAGTGTGGGAGGTCGACGGCAAGCGCATCGGCGCGCGGGGGCAACTGATCCCGGCGCGGATGCTGGGCCGGGACCTGCTGCCCTGGCGCGATTCGCGCGCGCTGGATGCCGGCTCGCTGAAGGGCGTGGCGTCCGGGGCCGCGGTGGTATCGAACCTGCTTACGCTGGATCGCGGGCAGAATGACGGACTCTCCGACGGCATGGCCGTGCTGCTCGCCGAGACCCTCGTCGGGACCGTGGAGCAGGTCGGCGTGGGCACCTCCCGCGTTCGTCTGCTCAGCGACGTGAACGTGCAGATGAAGGTTCGCATCGGGCGCTACCGCGACGGGACCTTCACGCCGCTGGATCGCTATTTCTGGCTGGCGGGGCGCGGCCGGGGGCTCATGCAGGTGCGCGACGTGGACCGTCGCGACGTCGACGCCGGGCACCTGGCGGTGGGTGACACGGTCCTGGCGGACCCGGCGACGGCGCGCCTGCCTGTCCCCATGGCCATCGGCAAGGTGAAGACGATCGAGCCGGATCGTGACAAGCCGCTGCTTGCCGTCCTTACCGTGCAAAGCGCCGTGGACGCCGAAACCCTCGACCGCGTATACGTCTATGACCCCGCGCCGCCGCCGAGCCCATGAGCGCCGCCGGCGCGGCGGCGGGACCTGACGGGGCGCGTCGGCGACGCCATCGCTGGCTTTCGCGGTTCGCTCCGCCGGCCGCCGGGTCTTCACCTGCCCGGGCGCACGTGGAGCCGGCTGCCGGGCCGCGCGGAGGCGCTGGAATGGTGCCGCTGGCATGACACTCAGACCCGGGCCTCGCTGGTGGCTTCTGATCGCGCTACTGACGCTGGCGGCCGGCGGGCTGCGCGGCTACGGCCTGGGCCATCGTCACTTCTGGTTCGACGAAAGCTGCACGTTCCTCTACGTGCACGATTTGTTCGACTGGCCCGCCGGTTCATCGCTGCTGGCGGAGAGCACCAACCTGCCGTACTACCTCCTGCTGCGCGGCTGGACGGCGTTGTTCGGCGAGAGCGAGGCCGCGTTCCGCTGGCTTTCCGCCCTGGCGGCGACGTTAACGGTGCCGTTGCTGGCGATGCTCGCGTGCCAGTTCGCCGGGGCGAGGTGCGGCGCGGTAGCTGCGGCCCTCGCGGCGCTTAACCCGTTGCACATCTACTATGCCCACGAGGCCCGGGCCTACGCCGTGTGGGTCCTGCTTCTGACGTTGGCGCTCACCCTGCTGGTGCGGGCCGTGCGTGCCGCGGGGCGCGGCTGGTGGTGGGGGTTCGGCGTGGTGCTGTGGGTGTGCCTGTGCACGCACTACTTCACCATCTACCTGGTGCCGGCCACCCTGGCCGCGGTGCTCCTGGCGGAGAAGCGGGTTGCGGCCCTGCGGCGCTGGGCGCTGACTGTCGCCTTGGTGGCACTGGCGTTCGCACCCTACGCGCTGGCCGCGGTAGTGCCGGCCGCTCGCGGCGGGGGCAGCGCCTGGATCGCGGAAACCTTCGAACCATGGGCGTCCGTTCCGCGGACTCTCTGGGCGTTCCTGCCGGCCGGTGCTTACCCGGCGCATTTGCGCGGGCTGTCCGTCGCTTCGCCCGATACCGTGCTGCTGGCTGGTGCCAAGCTGACGGCACTCAGCGAATTGGTCCCGGTCTTGATGTTCCTCGCCATGACGGCGGTGCTCCTCGTCCGGCGCCGGCAGGGGAACGCATCGGCCGTGGAATCGGCGGGGGCGGGGAGGGTCTCGCTCGTCCTGGCCGTTCTTACGCTCGGGCCGCTTCTGGCGGCGTGGTGCTACTCGCTGCTGGTCCGCCCCGTTTACCTTGTGGGCCGGTATGACATGGTCGCTTGGCCTGCCGCCGTGGTGTTGCAGGCGCTGGCGGTATCGAGCTTCGCGGAGCGGGCGCCGAGGGCCCGTCGCGGACTCGCCGCGGCCGTGGTGTGCGTTCCTCTGCTGTTGTGCAGTTTGCTACCCGTAGCGAGGCTGCTTCCCGCCCAGCCGCCGCCGTCGCGAGCCCATCTTCGCGCCGAGCGGCTCGCGGCGCTCTGCGGGCCCGGCGACCTCGTGATCGCCTTCTCCTACGACCGTGACTACCTGCGCTACGATCTGCACCGCGCCGGCTTTCGGGGCCGGATCGTCAGCTTCCCGTCCTGGCTGGAGCTGCAACTCGGGTGGGTGGACACACGGTCCGATCTGTCGCCGGAGCGAATGGCGCGCCTGCCCGAGGACGCCCAGGCGTTGCTCGGCATCATCCACGACGTACTGGCGCGAGACGGGCGCGTCTGGTTGCTGGCCGACTCCATGGACCGCGCCGGTTCCGCGTATGACCGCCGGCCAATCAACGGCGCGCTTCTCCAGGCGCTCCGTGACGCGGGGTTCGAGTTCGGGCTGGCGGACGAAGCCAGAATGATCTTCTACCTGGCGCGGCGGCCGGCGGCGGATTGACCGTGCGCGACAGCTCGCCGCGCCGCACCGGCTTGGCCGCTTCCCCACGGTCGCGGCTCTGTCCCGGAGTCCCCGCGTCCCGGCTCCCTCCGTCGCTTCATCGTTCCGTCGCTTCGTCGCTGTTGTTGCCCGCTCCCTGATCCCGACTTCATCGGGAGGGCTGTGTTTTAGTGGGGGACCAAATCGGGCGGCGGTAATTCAGCGCACGCGCAGCGCCAGCAGGGTCTGATCATCGTCCTGCGGACCGCCGCCGGTGAAGGCGTGGAGTTTGTAATGCACGCAATCGACGACATGTTGGGCGCTGGGCACATCCTCGTGCACGCAGGTGAGCAGCCGCTGATGGCCGTACATTTCGCCCGCGGCGTTGGAGGCTTCCGTGATGCCGTCGGTATACAGCAGCAGCGTGTCGCCGGGACACAGCGTGGTGCGGCGTTCGCAGAACTCCGTGAGCTCGTAGACCCCGAGGGGCAGTGCCTGGGCGTCGTCCAGTTCGCGCAACAGCGCTCCGCCGCGGACGAGCAGCGGGGGATTGTGGCCGGCGGAGCTGTAGCGAAGCGAACCGTCGCGCGGATCGTAGATGCCGTAGAAGGCGGTGACGAAGGAGCCGTCGTAGCGCCGCGTCTGAAGGCACAGTTGGCGATTGGCGAGAGTGAGCAGCTCCGGAGCCGTGACACACTGGTAGCACCGCGCGTGGAGCATGGTGCGGAGCATGGCCATCACCACCGCGGCGGGAGTTCCGTGGCCGCTGGCGTCGGCAATGAAGATCCCCCAGCGGCCGTCGTCGAGGTCGAAGAAGTCATAGTAATCACCGCCGGCCATCGCCGCGGTCTGGTACCACGCCGCCAGGTCCACGCCGGGGATGGCCGGCAGACGCTCCGGCAGCAGCGAGCGCTGAATGTCGGCGATACGCTTGCGCTCGCGGTCGAGCTGGAGATAGGCCGCCTCGAGGCGCTGCGCCATCAGCAAGGTTCCGGTGGCGCGTCCGAACAAATTCGCCTCCAGCACCGCATCCGCGAGGTTCACGCCGTCAAAGCAGGCTGGATCGCTGGACATGCGGACCACCATGTTGAGCGCCTTGCCCTGTTCGTAGATGGGAAGTGAGATCAAGGAGCGCATGCCCGGAGCATGCTCGTGCGCGGGGTCGCCCGGTGCCATCCGCACGTCGCGCAGCAGGCGCGGCGTTTCGTCGTAGATCAGCTCGCCCAGCAATCCGCCCTGTAGCAAGGGCAGGCGGTCCTTCTGCGTCCAGGGGTTGAGCTCTTCGGGCCAGCGGCTGCTGCGCGTGATGCGGTACCACGGGGCGGACAGCTCGCGGCGGCTCAGGGCAACGAACAGCTCGCCGCGGTAGAGCTTGCGGGCGCGCCGGCGGAAAAGCGCTACCATGGTCTGCGGGTCGGTTTGCAGACTGATCTCCCGCACCGTGTCCACCACCAGTCCCAGTCGTCCGTCAGTGTCGGGCGGCGGAGGTAGCGGGCGCGAGTCGCCGGAGCGCTGCGCGGCAAGATCGGTCGCACCCAATCCCGGAACATTCGGGGCGTTCATGCCTTCATTATGCGTGAATCCGCGAGCCCCGGCCAGTCAGCCCTTCCGAACATCCAGCGCGTTGCCAGGCTGGAATTGCTTCGGGGATAATGGCGGCGTTGTCAGTTACGGAGCGCCCGCCGATGGCCGCCGGATCGCAGTCCCGCCCGTTCTCCTTCCGCCGCAGGCTGGTGCGGCTGTCGATCCTCATCTTGGCGGCCTACCTGGGCCTCACTATCCTGATCGGCTTGTTCCAACGAAGGCTCATCTACTATCCCGTCGCGGCGTTGGAGTCGCTGCCCTCGCATTGGAACCTGCCTTACGAAGATATCCGACTACGGACCACGGACGGCGTGGAGTTAAGCGCCTGGTTCGTGCCCGCTACGGACGCGCGCGGAGCGGCGATCTTCTGTCACGGCAACGGAGGGAACATCTCGTACTGGGTCGGGGCGGTCCGGTATCTTCACGAATTGGGGCTCGATACGCTCATCTTCGACTACAGAGGTTTCGGCCAGAGCCAGGGGTCCCCCAGCGAGGCCGGGCTTTATCTGGATGCCGAGGCCGCGTGGCGGTTTCTCACCGAAACTCGCGGCACGCCGGCCGGGCGCATCGTGCTCATCGGGCGGTCGCTGGGCGGCGGGGTGGCAACGGAACTGGCGACCCGCGTACCGCCGGCCGGGCTGGTGCTCGAGTCTACGTTCACCAGTCTTGTGGATGTCGGCCGGCTCCACTTTCCGCTGCTTCCCGTGTCCTGGATGCTTCGGGACCGCTTCGAGTCGGTCCTTAAGATCGGTTCCATCACCTGTCCCAAGCTCGTCATTCACGGGACCGAGGATGGACTCCTTCCGCTGGCCATGGGGCGGAGGCTGTTCGACGCCGCCGGCGAGCCCAAGCGCTTCGTCGAAACCCGTGCCGGGCACAACGACGCCGGGTTCGAGGACCGACCGGACGTGGCCGTCGAGTTTGCGGCATTCCTCGATGAGGTGCTTCCCGCCGCGCCTGCCGCGCGGGACGGGGACGCCGAGGGCAACGTGCCCGTCGAACAGTAGCGATTTCACGGTCCCACCCGCCGCCGGGTCGCCTGACGGCAGAAATCATCGCGCGCGGCATATCGCCGGCGCCTTCGCGCACGAATTGTGCGCCGACCGACCTGAGAACGATGAAAAGCCGCACTCGTCAGGTGCGCCCCCGACGAACGGTCGCCGAATGGGTTGGAACGCGCCAGTTGGCCCGCCCCTGACGGTCGAGACGTGAGCGACACCGCGTTAATCGGGCAGCGTAGCACGGAGGGCCAAGAATGCTGCTTCCGTTCGGATGGGATCGAAGTCCCGCTCGTTGTCGAGACGGCGTTTCCTGGCGCCCGGGTCATGCTGCCGCCAACGCTGCAGGTGCTCGACACTTTCCGCGGGTTGGCGACCAAGCGCGGCAAGACACGCTAAGTTCATGTGCGCATCAGCGAAGCCGGGCTCGATTCGCAGCGCCTGGGCCAACTTGGCACCCGCCTCGCCGAACAGTCTATCCGCCTCCGGCGTGTCGCCCTTGAGCTTGGCCTGCTCGAGAAGTGCGGCCCCCCAGTTGTTCAGCGTTTCGTGCCTATCGGGTTTGATGCGCAGCGCCTCGGCGTACTTGGCCTTTGCCTCGACGAATAGTCTCTCCGCGTCCGGCGTGTTGCCCTTGAGCTTGGCCTGCTCAAGAAGTGCGGTCCCCCAGTTGTTCAGCGTTTCGTGCATATCGGGTTTGATGCGCAGCGCCTCCGCGTACTTGGCACCCGCCTCGCCGAATAGTCTATCCGCGTCCGGCGTGTTGCCCTTGAGCTTGGCCTGCTCGAAAAGTGCGGTCCCCCCGTTGTTCAGCGCTCCGTGCTTATCGGGTTTGATGCGCAGCGCCTGGGCGTACTTGGCCCCTGCCTCGGCGAATAGTCGATCCGCGTCCGGCGTGTTGCCCTTGAGCTTGGCCTGCTCCGAAAGTGCGTTCCCCCAGTTGTACAGCGCTTCGTGCGTATCGGGTTTGATGCGCAGCGCCTCCGCGTACTTGGCACCCGCCTCGCCGAATAGTCTATCCGCGTCCGGCGTGTCGCCCTTGAGCTTGGCCTGCTGGACGAGGATGTTACCCTCCGCCGTTGGGAGCCATGGCGCCATCTTCAACGTGACACCGAACCGCGACGCCTTCTGAATCAGTTCCGACCCGTGGTGCAAATCCCCCTGAATGGCCCTGGCAGATCCCTGAGTCAGGAAGCCGTCGCCAAGGGCCTGCGAAACACGAGAGCTTGGATCGGGCGCCACAAAACGGGCAAGCTCGTCAAGCCTGGTCCAGTTTCCGGTGGATGAGGCCAGCTGAATCTGTAGGAGCCCCCTCAGGGTCGTCATGTCTTTCAGCAGATCGTTGGTAGTATCGTCCGGGGACGAGGGTTGAGCCGGTTCTCGTGGGATTCGTCGCGCAGGTTTGATCAACTGTTCTGCTCGCTGGAGTTGCGCGACGGCCGTCTCAACCGGGTTGGGTGCGGGGATGGGTCGCGGCGGCACGGCGGTAATCCGCTCAAGCGTCCGGCGCATGGCGGTGACAGGCGTCAGGACCTCATCGGGCAACTCCAGTTGCATTCCCTGAAGCACCATCCTGTCCATGAAGGTGTCCGTGTCATCCCCGGTCGCCAGATGGACGTCGCCGCCGTGGCGCTCCAGAAGCCGCTGCACGCCGTCGCCGGGCCGCCGACCCGAACGGCTGTAATGCGACCACCAAGTGCCGTATCTCACGGTCGGCAGCCCGGCGAGCGTGTCGAGCACGGGATCGCATTCCCCCGAGTAACCGGCGACGATGAGAAGCGATTCGCGCAGTGCGTCCTCCAGAACCGGACGGTACAGCCCGCGGAGCCGGCCTATCTCCTCCTGTGTGTTGATGAGAAGCAGACTGTGCATCTGCCCGTGCAGGTGGATCACACACCCGGCGTCGAGCGTTCCAGGGGCGAACCGTTGTGCGGCGCTTAAGTCGTAGGTACGGATAGGCTGGCCGGTGACCGCCAGAGCTTCGACAATGAGTGGGTCGAAGTTGACGGTGAGGATCTGGCGGATGTAGCCGTGTTCCACCATGGAGGCCAGCAGCAAATGTGACCAGTTGATTCTCAGGCGCCCTTGCTGATCCCGTGCCCTGTCCACCCATCTCTTTACACGGTTGAATCGCTCCCCGGCGGAGCCCAGCTCACCCATTAGGTGAGCATACTCACTGACGCCGGCTGGCTTGGGTTTCAGGTTCTCGAGGGCGGGATTGGACTTGGCTTCCTCGTTGAGTTCCTTGACGATCTCGCCTGCCGTCGGGATGTCCACGGATCGGGAGAATCCCGCGCCGACCAGGAAGGTGACGAAGTTCTTGCGCCCCTCCCGTTCCCTCCAATAACGCAGCCTCCGACCAAGTTGCTCAGGTTCGAAGGGACTCGCCGGCGGGCTGGAGGTAGGATTCATGGGAAGATCCTGCACTTGAGTAATAATCTATCACTGATGTCGGCCAGAGTCACAGCGCGGCGGACACAAGCAGTGATTCTGTGAACATCCCCAGCAGCCGTACGTTGGACGACTCGCCGTCGGCAGCGGCAACGGCAGGCCTCCAGCGGCTCATTTCACAGCACAGGATCGCAGGCCACCGCGAACATGTCCATCTTCAGGATTCCCGCACCAGAGTGGGCACCCGTATTGGCTTGGGCCACTTCGCGCCGGTTGGTTGCGGCGGCCTGGCGGTTCTCGGCCTTACCGACGTCGTACTGCAACGCTCATCTCGATAACGGCCATGCAGCGCCCCAACATAGGGTTCGGCGAACCGCGGGTCACTGCGCCCACGACGGGTCGCCACTCGGCAAGCGGCCGTACTCGACGCAACGGCCCGGCAAGGCAGGCGTGGGGCGAGTCTGTTGGATGACGTCGGAGGGCCACCAACCGAAGCGCTGTCGACCTGCGCGTAAACGCACTGGTGGTCGACCCGCCCGTGGCCGGGCTTCGCGGATCAGGGCGTTTCCCAACTTCCGTCGTCGGCGATGCGGAGGGTGCCGGTGTCGCGGCGGAATTCGAGAATGGCGTTGCGGTACGCGGCGACAGCGGCGGCGAGCTGGTTGCGGGCCGCGAGCAGGTCGTTCTCCGCGTCGACCACGTCCTGGTTCGTCGATTTGCCCAGGTCGAACTGGGCGCGGGCGGCGGCCACGCGCAGCTCGTTCTCCTCGACGTTGAGCATCTGGATGGCGCGCAGGTTCTCCTGTTGGGCGATGCGGCGCACGGCGCGGCGCACTTCGGCGCGCACGTTGTCCGCGGTCAGCTCGTAATCCCGTTCCCCTTTGCGCAGGTCGATGATCGCCTCGCGGAACGCGTTGCGCTCCGTCTTACGGTCGTCGAGACGCAACTCCAACGCCCCGCGCCAGGTGGCCCGCTCGGTATTGTAGCTGGCGGAGTTCTTCTGCGCGGGGTCGGTGTCCAGGGTGACGCTTCCGGTGGCATTTAGATCGGGCAGCAGTCGGTTCCTGGCGATGACCACGCCGCGTTTGCGATCATCCGCGGCGTCGGCGGTGTTCAGCAGGTCCAACCGGTAACGCAGCGCCACTTCCACCGCCGTGGTCTGATCCACCCTGGCCAGCAGCAGGTCCAGGGCCTTGCTCTCCTCGTCTTCGTCCTGGTCCACGACGTCCAGCAGCGCATCGATGGGCATGCCGAGCAGCACCTTGAAGGCGTCGAGGGAGGAGGCGTATTGCTCCTTGGAACTGACGAGCTGGGCCTCCGCCTGGCGCAGGCTGGACTTCGCCCGCGGGGCCTCGAAGATCGTTCGGCTCTGGCCCATGCGGTTGATGAAATCCGCCTTTTCCCAGTCCTGATGTCGGCTGAGGTAGCTTTTGTGGGTGTTGGCGATGGCCGCCTTGGCCTGTTGCAGTCGCAGGTAGTCGGCCGCCACCTCCACCAGGAACGCACGGCGGAAGTGCTCATACGTGCGCACAGCGTAGATGAGGTTCCGCTCCGCCTGATAACGGGACTCATAAGCCACGCGCCCGGCGCCGCGGAAGAGCGGTATGTTGGCGTCCAGGATGGCCTGGCCGGTCTCGCCCGAGGTGACGTGGGCACCCAAGTCGCGCATCAGCGTGTTAATCACCCGGGCGCCGACTTCTCCGCCGAAGGGCAGCCGCTGGGTGACACCCACTTCGCTCACCGCCGACATAGCGTGATCGAAATCGCGAACCTGCCCGTAGTTGGCGTACTCGGCCTGCACCGAGGCGACGAACTGCGGCGTCCACAGGTGCCGTTCCAGCGTTAACCCCAGGGCGGCGAGGTGGAGATCCTCCTTGGCATCTTGCAGCCGGCGCGCATGGCGGTTGGCGTACGCCAGCGCGGCATGGAGGCCCATGGTCTCGACGTGCGGGCGTTCGGCCTCCGTAAAGATGCTCGGCGATTGGATGTCCGACGCCGTTCCGCCGGGCGTGGCCCCCGCGGAGGCGGCGGGAGTTTGGGCGTGTGCCTCCTGCGCTACACCGGCGTTGCCGTCGGTCCGGTCGCCTGGGGTGGTGTCGCCCGCGGCGACGCTGGGCCCCGTCTGGGGCGCGGAGGAAGCGTCGGGCTCTGCGGCACGGGGCTCGGCCGGCGCGCGAAACGCCTCCGGGAGCTGCGGGTCGACGGGGCGCGGATTGAAACTGTACATCCGACGCTTGTCGTCCAGTTGGTCGGACGCCGGTCCCAGCGAGACATCGGAGGTCGTCCCCAGGGCGTCCTTCTGACGATCTTCGATGAGCCGGTAAACGGAACGATCGGTACGGTCGAGGATTGCCTGATGGCATCCGGGTGTGGCAAGCACCAGGAGGCACGCCCCCAGCGCCGGGACGCGGAACCCGCCGCCGAGGCCCATCAGGCGCCGCAGGTTGCGATCGTCGGGCGCCTCCCGTACCGCCGCCAGCCTCCGCCGGTTCTTCATGGGTGAATCATGGTTGCAGCGGACTTGCCGTGTCAAGCCGGGCCGCGTCGGGTACAACAACCTTTCACATGACGCCCGTAGAGTGCAGTTCGCCCGGCAACCCCGGCGCCGCGCGCGGGCGGCGGGACGCTCCCCGCCCGGCGGTGGAGCGATGCCACATAGGTGGCACCACCCGGGGGGTCGATAGCACGTGGAAGGAACGCCTGCTGACGGCGGGTGGGCCCGATTGGTTCGCCCTGGCCGGCGACGCCCGCGCCGAGTGCCTGAAGCGTGGGGAGGGGCGCGGCACGTGGCGGGTGCGGCTGGGCGACATCACACTGGTCGCCAAGGTGTTCGATGCCCCCGGCTGGTTCGAGGCCATCCGACGCCGACTTTCCGGAACGCCTGCCGCCCGCGAATGGTCCGCGGCGCGCGAGGCGCTCCGCCGCGGCGTGTCGGTGGTGTGCCCGATCGCCCTGGGGGTTCGGGGGCGCCTGCGGGCACGAAGCGTGGTGCTTTCGCGGGAGATCGAAGGGGCGGCGACCCTGGCGGAAGCCTGGCAACGTGAGGTTCTGTCCCGGCCGGCGCCGGAGCGCCATGCACGCGCGTGCCCGCTGATCGAATGTGTGGCGCGGCTGCTGGCGGCGGCGCACCGTGCCGGCGTGCATCACGCTGATGTCCATCCCGGGAACATTCTGGTCCAGCCCGACTTCACCGACGGGTTTCTTGCGCTGCTGGCCGACCCGTACGCGATCCGATGCCGGCGGGGGGCGGTTCCGGAACGACTCGCCCTGCGCGCGCTGGCGCAGCTCGACCACTACTTCCGCCGCGTCGCCACGCGCGCGCAGCGCCTGAGATTCTGGCGGCGCTACCGGACTCGGCGAAGCGGTTCGGAGGTCGGGTGTGCGCGCTGGGGCGAGGAGCGCCGACAACTCGCTGCCATAGCCACTGCCGAGGCGCACCTCTCGGCGCGCCTCGCGGCGCATCGTGACCGCCGACTTCGTCGCCAGGGCGCGTACTTCGGCGAATTGCGCCTCCCGCACGGCTGGCGGGCGCGCGTGGTGTTGAAACTCGAGCGGCGGCATCGGTTCGCGGAGATCGGTGTTCCGGACCGCACGCTTGCGGACTGGCAGCTCATCCTGCGGAGACTCCCGGCGACGGTCGACGCGGCCTCGGAGGCCGGCGCCCCGGCCGGAGGCGTACGCGTCGAAGTGCTCCGGGCGCGGAGCCTCACAGAGCCGGTCGCGTGGTGGCTGGCGGGTTCCCCGCACCGCCGACGGTTCGAGGCGTGCCATCGGCGCCGGCACCGCGACGAGTTCGAAGCTCTGATCCTCGGATACGCGGAACACCGACGCGCCGGACTGGTGGACGCATGCGCCCTGTTGCTGCCTGACACGGAGGAGGCGGGCAAAATGTCCGTAGCGACCGACGCCGCCAGCCGCAGGCCGGGCTCTCCGGAATCGTGACCGGTTTTGGTTCCGGGACATCATCCGGGAGGACACCGTGAGCGATCGAATCGAGATCATCCGTGGGGACATCACGACGCAAGCGGTGGACGCGATCGTTAACGCCGCGAACGAGACGCTCCTTGGCGGCGGAGGAGTCGATGGCGCTATTCACCGGGCGGCCGGTCCGGAGCTGCTGCAGGAATGCCGCCGTCTGGGCGGCTGCCCCACCGGCGAGGCGCGAATTACCTCAGGTTATCGGCTTCCGGCACGGTTCGTGATCCACACCGTTGGGCCAAGGTGGCGGGGCGGTAATGCCGGAGAGCCCGAGCGGTTGGCGTCATGTTACCGGGCGTCGCTGGATCTGACGCGGCAGTACGGGCTCGAGGTGGTTGCCTTCCCGGCGATCAGTTGCGGCGTGCACGGCTACCCGGCGGCCGCCGCGGCGAGGGTTTCCCTGACGGCGGTGATCGAAGACCAGAAGCGCAACCCCCGGCCCCGGCTCGTTCGCTGGGTGTTGCTTGCCCCGGAGACGTTCGACGCGTGGATGGCGGCGTGGGCGGCCATGTGGCACGCCGGCGGGGCGGGGAAGTAGGGAGAAAGCGAGGATCGGCGCCCCGCGCCGGGCGTCGCTCCACGAATCCGTTTGCCTTGACAGGCTAGTTACGCTTCCCAACAATGGTTGCATGATGAAAAGGCGGTTTTCTCTCGCTCCCCGGGGTGTATTCATGAATCCGAACCAGAGTCGCAGGCTGGTGGTAGGTGCTACGCTGCTGCTCGCCGGTGTAGCGGCCGCGACGGCGTCCTACGCTGACACTTTGAACCTGGTGCGCCGCGATGGTACGAAGGTTCCCCTGACGCGCTCCTCGACCGAGGTTGGGGTGACGTTCGCGGATGTCAACAAGGCGGCGGTTGCGGGGCGGGGCCTTCTGGCGGGACATGGGCGCGTCGAGAGCTTCCCCGGCGCCCCGTATGCTCGAATCAAGTTGATGCACGTCGGGGACGCCGCCACCGCCAAGCGCACGCTGCCGCGCGCGGCGACGGGTCTCGAGGAAGTTCGTTCGGTCTATCGCGTGGCGGGGACGGCCGCGCCCCTGGTTTCCACGGGCACCATCAACGTCCGGCTGCGCCCCGGTTTAAACGACGCGGAGCGGGAGCAGATCTGGAAGGCGTACCGCGTGCGGCTGATCGGCCCGGTCGATGGTCTGAAGAACACGTACAATGTGGCTCCGGTCGCGGGCGGTGACGATGACGACGTCCCCACGGCCGAGCTTCTGACCGGCGACGCCCGCGTGGCGTGGGCGCAGCCCAACTTCCGTTCGCCGCCCCGCCCACGGCAGGTGTCGGTTTCCGATGCCTATTACCCTCGACAGTGGCATCTGAACAACGGCGGACAGGCGGGCGGTGTCAGCGACGCGGATATTGACGCACCCGAAGCCTGGGCCATCGCCGCGGGGCAGGACGTGCTCATCGGCATGTTCGACGATTCCTGCGACGTCGATCACGAGGACCTGCGCGACGGGTTCAGCGGCACGGGGCACGATCCCTCCGTGCCCTCGAACCAGACGGAAGATTTCGAGGATCCGCGTCCCAAGCAGGCGGGCGACGTTCACGGCACGGCCGTCATGGGGCTGGCCGCGGCCCGCGGGAACTCCATCGGAGTGCGCGGCGTGGCGTTCCTCGCCCGTTTCACTGCCTCGCGCGGGCTGGGCAATCTGCTCACCGACGCGCAGATCGCGAGTGCCTATACGTTCGCGCGACAGCAGGATGTGGACGTGCACATCAACAGTTGGGGGCTGGACTTCGGCGCCCTGACACCCGCCATTCTTGAAGATGCGATCGAGGCCGCCTTCCGTGAAGGTCGGGACCTCGATGGCGAGGCAGGTCGAGAGCTCCCACGGGGCATGGTGGTTGTCTTCGCCTCGGGCAACGGAATCAACGGCGAGGGCCCCGGGGTGCGGGTCACGGCCGGTCGGGAACTCGCCACGCTGCCCACCGTGATCGGCGTGGGCGCCAGCAACGTTTTCGACCAGATCACCGAATACAGCGATTTCGGACCCGAGATCGACGTCCTGGCGCCGGGCGGCGACGGGGAGGGGCTGATCGTCACGACGGATAACTCCGACAACCTCGGGTACGTGGATTCCGGCTCCAACCTCGGCGGCTTTGATCCATTCGGCAATCCCGACTTTGATCCCACGGGTGCTTACTTCGGGGGCTTCGCCGGCACGTCGGCGGCCTGCCCCATCGTGGGAGGCGTCGCCGCGCTCATGCTCTCCGTCAACCCGCGGCTGACGGCAACGGACGTTCGACTGATCCTGGAGCACACCTGCGACAAGATCAGCCCGGACGACGCCAGCTACCACAGCGTGACGGCGCGCAGCGTTCGGTACGGGTATGGGCGGGTCAACGCGCACACGGCGGCGGTGGCGTCGCAGCAGTCGCTCACCAACGGCGGACGGTCCTGGCCGGAACGCGTCGCCGACGTTCGCATCACGGATACTCAGCTTACCTGGCTGCAAAACGGCGACCCGCTGGAGTTCCAACCGCCTCCCGAGGACGATGACGACGAAACGGAAAACCCACCGGCGCCGCTACGCACCACGGACGATTTTCTGGTCGTGGAAAGCGCCAGCCCGTTCAGCTTCCTGTCCACGGATTTCCCTGTGGACGGCCGGTGCTACAGCCGCGAACAGCTTGGTTGCGAGGACGCCAACGTCATCGAGCTCTCACCGCTGCCGGAAGGCGTGGCGATTACGGCCGTGGGCTGCCCGCTCTCGTGCGCGTCGACGGCCGCCGCCGGTTGCACGGCCGGGACGCGGCATTGCGTTCCGGTTACCGCGGGGGGCACTAGGTATTACGGCGTGTACGCCCGCAGCGCCATCGGGCGATATTCGTTCGGGGTCAGCGTGGATACGGACGGTAACATTCTGGACCCCGGCGCCCTCCCGCCCACCGCGGCGGACGTTCCCACCGACGGCGGCAGCAGCGGCGGGGGCACCATACCCACGAGCGGCCCCAAGCTCACCATCACGACATCCGCCACTCGTGGCCAGTCGCCGCTCACCGTGAGCTTCATGGGGAACGCCATCAGTGAGGCGGGCATTGACGAGACCCGCACCACCTGGGACTTCGACATCGACGACGCCGTCCCCGTGAATGCCACCACGCGCAACGCACAGTACACCTACATTGTTCCCTCGGGCGAAATGAGGACCTACATCGCCCGGCTTACGATGTACGACGTCAACGGTAACTCCGGCTCGGCGCAGATCAGCATCGAGGTGGAAGGGCCCGGGTCGACCGGCGGGGGAACCACCGGTGGTTCCGGTTTGCGGATTACCGTCGGCATCCCGGGAACCGTCGGTTCGGACGTGGAGGGCGGCAAGTCGCCGTTCACCGTGCAGTTGAGCGTCGATACCTCGGGCTTGCTGGGAACCTTGCAGTCGATCCGCTGGGACCTGGGTGACGGGACGACAGCCAGCACCTTGTTCGTCAGCCACACCTATGTCAACACGACGGACTCAATCCTCGTTCTACCCATCACCGTCACGGTGACCAGCCTCACCGCCGGTTCAACCACGGTGACAACCACGGCCTCGCGCACGGTGACCATCGAGCCGGGCAGCGGCGCGCCGGCGGCGGATCCCCCGCCGCTGGACGGCACGGGCGCCATCCCCGGGCAAGGCGGCGGTGCCGCGGCGTGCGGGGCTCTGGGGATGCTGCCGGTCTTCCTGCTGCTTGTCGGCCTATCGCTGCTGCGGCGCGGTCGGCGATAGCCGCCGGCTTTGTTGCCACGCGCCTTGGCCTTGCAGAGTCATGCGGCGTCAGTGCCCGGGGGTCGTGCTGCGGGCGCCGCCCTTGTCGGCGCGACCCCGTTGTGGGCTGCCCTGGCTACCTACGGGGCGAAGCAGACGACTCCGGCGTGCCGGTACCGGCAAGGTGCGTACATCGGCCGCGGCGCGGTCGGTCGCGATGTGCGGACGCGCCGCGTAACCGCCCGTGGCTTGTACCGCGTGTCTGCTTCGGCACGCCGAGGCTTCAGCCGGGCGCAGGCGGTTCGAAGAGTTTCGCGTCCAGTTGGGGGTCGATCTCAATTGTCGTCGTGGTCGGCGGGGCCGTTTCCGGTTTCGTGCCATCGTACTCGATAACCGACGCACAAGGCAGCGTCACGCCCTCCACGGTGCGCTCCTCGGCGAAAATGACGAGCGCATCCGCCATCGCCATCGTCGGGCCGCGCATCCGCGCCTGGAGGGCCAGCAGCCGTCCGCTTTCCGGGTCGACCGTGAGGACCATCCGGCATCCGTCGTAGTACACCTCCACCCGCTCGCCGACCACCGCGCCGGCCTGTCCCGCCCCTAACGCGGAGGCGAGGAAATCGGGGCGCCGGCGGGCGCGCAAGATGGCGAGAGGATGCCGATTGGCGATGCGCCGGACGGCGCGGACCTGGGACGCGGCGAGCGGGATGTCTTCCGTGGTTTTGGAGTCGACGCCCCAGCCTCGGGTGCCCACCACCACCTGCCCGCCCGTCCAGTCATCCCAAGAGTCTTCATGTCGGATGGAGTCGGGAAAGGCGAGGATCAGCGTTTCGCCGACGCGATACTCCCTGTCTCCGTGCTTTTCGGTGTGCGTGACGCGCTGCCGGAGGCTCCGCAGTGCGTCGATGCGCGGCCCGCCCGCGTGTTTGACGGCGAGATCGAGCAGCTCCAACCCGCGCCGGCGTTTCGCTTCGTCAACGGCGAAAGGTTCGTCGTCACGCTCCAGGAGCGATTGCGGGGCCTCGAGAAAACTCTCGCGGCACTGTTGGGAGGCGAAGAGGTAGATGCGGCCGTCATGTACGCTGTAGATGTCGCCACGGCCGTATCCTGAGAGCGGACCCATGCGGGCGCACGCGCCGCCGAGCTGCACCTCGTACTTCTCGGGGTCGGCCTCGAACGCTGCCTTGGTGCTGGCGCTGACGAAGTGGTAGTTGTACATGCCGCGCACTACCAGCAGGGATTCGTCGCCCTTGCTCCGACGGCCAGCCAGCAGTTCCACCGGGTCCACGGCGAAGGTGCGAACGCGCTTGCAGGTCTCCTGTGCCGGCACCGCATCACACGCAACGGCGAGCCACAGGATTCCCAAACGAACGAATGGCGATCTCATGCTCCGGCTCCTTGCAGCGTAACTAAGGCTGGTAAGCGGTCCCGGCGCCGAGGCTCGGGCACCAGCGGGTCCACCTCACGCCCCCGTGCGCCGCGGCGATCGCGCGTCGCACGCCCCTGGAACCAGGGGTTCGAGAGTCCACCGGCTTGCCCGGCGCGGACAACGGTCTCGGGGCGATGGGGAGATTACTTCCCACGATGCGCGCGCCGCGCCGTGGCCGAAAACGGCTACGAGGCCGCCGTGAGGGCACGGGCGGCCGTGCTCGCAGCGGCGTTAGGAAGCGTCTCGGACGCGGCGGTGAGCGGTTGCTTGCCCGAGTCCGTGAGCAGGAAAACGGATGGCGCGTTGGCGACCGCCCGGCGCCACGCCGCCAATTCGCTGCGGGTAAGCAGCTCCTGTAGTCTGGGGCGGACGCGGTAGGCCTTGGTGCGCGTGATGTTCTTCAAACCGCCACTCCCCGGGACGGCGAGGCCGGAGTCCATCAGCCGTACGAGGATGCCGAAGAGCACGCTGCCCATTTCCGGAGTGACGGTGCCCAGGCGGATCTCGCGATACAGGCGGTCCATGGCCTGCCCCACGGCGCGCAGGCTGGTGAGGCGGCGAAGGTAGCCATCGGGCAGGTGCGAGAGCCGGTTGCGGCGGCGGTGCACGCGGGTGGTAGGTTGCTGCTTGCGCTGCGTGAGCAGCACGGGGTCGTGGAAGCAGCAGAACTCGCTGCCCTCGCGAATGCGTCCCTTACAGCGCTTTCCATTGCGCGTGATGGCGGCGCACCGTTTGTCGAACGGAAGCCGCGGACAACCGGCGAGGGGTTCCGCGGTCGCGTGGTGCACCTTGCGTCCTCGACCCAACGACTGAAGTGCCTCCCAGAGCAACATGGCAGAGCTCCGCCCAGCGTGGCGAGCCACCCGCTGGCATTGGCCAAGTCCTGCGCCGACGGGCGTCCGTGAAACGCCGGCTGGAGCGATGGTTCCGACTAGCGGCCACGCGGGCGAGGCGTTCCTTCGATCCGCCCACGTGCGCGGGGGAGGCTACCGCGCGGCCCGCCGCGTGTACAGGTCCGATAGGTTTGGCTTTTTCAGCTTTGCACGGCGGCGCGAGCGCTTTGGGCCTTGGGAAGTGGGGCGAAGCGCTTCCTGGGATGAGCCAATGGACCCCAGGCCGAGCCGGCAAGACCCGTTGTAAGTTTCGGAAGACACGAAACCTATGAGCGGCCCGCTTTGGTACGGCGCGCGGACGGGGCTCGGCCGCCGCCGGTGCGGCGCCGTTGGTGTGTGAGCGGGTCGTGTTTGGGCCCGATGGCGTCGGCGGAAGGCGGCGTCCCAGCGGCGGGTCGCCGGTCCTGCACAGGTCGCGGCTTCCGCATCCCCCCGCGTCCCCAAGGAGTCGCCGTCAAGCACAACGGGTGCGCGCGTGCCGGCACCGACGCGGTTATCGGAACGCGGGCGCACCGCAGATCGGCGCGGGGCGTTGGGCACCGTGCTTTCACGCGCTCCGCGCCCGCGCCGATACATTAAGTAAATGACCTACTAATGACCGTGGGCCGCTGGTACAATGGCGGGCAACGTTCGAGGGGCCGCGGCGCGGCGCGAACCGGCGACGGCGGCCGCGCGGCGCGACAACCGTCGCGCAAGCGGTGGGGTAG
Organism: Planctomycetota bacterium; assembly: GCA_016208685.1. Lineage (GTDB taxonomy): Bacteria > Planctomycetota > Phycisphaerae > UBA1845 > UBA1845 > JACQXM01. Next base: position 27,011 of record JACQXM010000075.1, read on the forward strand.
GCGGGGCATTGTCATGCCGCATTCCCGCCGTGCGTACCGGACCCTGGACGAACACGCGAAAGGGCCAGCCATGTTACCAACCAACTTTCGTTCCGCCCGGCTCGTTGTTGCGGTCGGCTTCCTTGCCTTTGTGGCGGCATGCTCGGTGTCCCTCGGTCCGGGCGACGCTGGCAGCGGCGTGGTCGCCACGGTGACCATCGCCAACAAGACGTTCGTCTTCCGCCTGGGAGGCACCGGGCTCTTTGAGGTCCGCGCCGGGGCGGCGCCGACACTCAAGGCGGGCCTGGTGCAGCCTTTGTTCGACCCGCCCGCGGACCGGCCGGCGAGCGGGGTCATTGCCCTGGACGCCGCCGACATCGACGTCGTGCCACTGTCTACGGGGAAGGTGGCGGTCAGCCAGCAGGACCTCGCGGGCACCGCGCAGTTGGCGATGCGCCTGGCGAACGCTTCCGCGGAGGAGCCGTGCAGCGTTGGTGTGTCCTTAGGCACGGTGGTGCTGACGCTGCAATCCGGCGCCGTGGCGCTGGATCGGACCACCTTACCTCTGTCCGCGGAAGCACTGGAATTCGTGATCACCGGCACCTTCACCATCTGCTTGGAGATGTCGGCCGACGTGGACGTGCGCATCACCATCGACGAATTGTCGGTGCAGTTCGGTGCAGGCGTTGATGACGGCGGCGGCACCGTCGACGATGACGCTCCCGGCGACGGCAGCGGCGATGGTGACGGTGCCGGTGGCGACGGAACCGACGATGGCGTGGTCGACGGCGACGAGCCGGGCGGCGGCACGGACGGCACGGACGGCGGCGACGACGTTACGCCTGACGACGGTTCCGGCGACGGCGGCCTGTTCCCCGCCACGATCGAGTACCGGGAGACCCTCACGGCGATCGTGCGCGAGGACGACGTGAACGGCTGGTTCCCGGAGGAAACGCATAGCATCGAGGGAGTGGCCGCCAGCGCTGACGGATCCAAGGTGGCGTTCCTGGTCAGTGCGTGCGGGGCGCTTTCCGAGGATCCTGATTGCTGGCACTTGTACGTCGTCGACGCCGACGGGTCGGACCTGATGGACCTCACGCCTTCGCTGCCCGCGGATCGGGCCGGTTTAAGCACGCTGGCGGTGACCGATACCGGCGGCCGGGTCTTCTTCCGCACGCCGCTCTTTGGAGTGATTCACGACGTTTACTACTGCGACGTCGCGGGCGCCGCCTGCGCCGCCGCCTGCCTGGACATCAACAACAGCGGCGGCCACAAACCCTACAGCATCGACGGCGCCGGCACGCGGCTGTTCTTCAAGCACAACGCCGGCTGGGATCCGGTGGCCAACAAGACGCAACAGGGTTTGTACTATGCCGACGTGGGAGGTTCGCCGCAGCAGATCATCCACTTCGATGAGCTTCCGCCGCCGGGGGCGACGCTCATCAACATGATGGACACCCTGGGCTGCTCCTCCGACGGGGCGACCGTGCTTTTCTCCTGGAACCACGGGTATTACTCGACGCCGCCGCAGGTGGGTTTCTGGGCGGTGGGAGCCGCGGGGGCGGCGCATCAGGCGACGCCCGACCTGTTCCGGTACGTGTATCCGGTGCAGGACGCGCCGCACAGGATCGTTTCCGCCGACGGCGCCACGGTGCTGCTCTACACCATGCTCGACGACGAGAATTACCTCGACCTGGTGGACATGGCATCCGGCGCTCGCACGACGCTGGCGCAATACAGCGGTCATGCGCCCTTTGAGTATGCAAGTCTCTCTCCCGATGGTGCGTACGCGCGGTTTCAGGCGGGCGGGTCGTACCTGGGTATCATGGACCTCGCCACGCACGAGATCCGCGACACGCTGTCCTATTACACGGAGTTGAGCTACCACCTCTGGCCGCCGTACGTGAGTGATCTGGTGTCCGACGGACGGCGCTACTTCCTGGGGACGTATCTGGAGTCCGGGGCGGCGTTGCATCGCGTCGACACTCAGGCCGGCGCGGCTTCCTCGGCCACGGCGCCGCAGATCGCCGGCGTGTGGTTCGACGTGGGGTCGATCCCTGGTGATGGGTCGGCGGGTACCACGATCTCCGTTTCGGTCAGCGATCCGCAGGCCGACCTGGAATGGGTCAAGATTCGCTATGTTGTCGACGGAGTAGAGCATCCGAGCTGGATGAGCTACGCACCGCTGTCGCTGGATTCACCGACGCTCTACGACGACGGCACGCACGGGGATGCCGCCGCCGGCGACGGCATGTACGGACTGGAATCCGTCCGCGCCAACCCGGGCAGCAGTTTCTACGAGCGTTATTCGCTGCCGCATACGGTGGGGGTGCGCCTGGTGGCCAAGGACCGGGCGGACAACTACGCGATTGCGGATACGTCGATCCTGGTTATGTCGCCGTGACGCGGCGCGCGGCAGGCGTCGAGGCTGCCGCCGCCCGGGACCTCTACCAGGAGCCACTGCGATGGCGTTCAGTCTCGCCTGTAGGCATCGGTATCGGCGCCTCATGGCGTCTTCGCTGCCGCAACGCTCACGGTCCTGCACCGGCTGAAGAGTCAGTGGACCAAGAACACGGTCCGCAGATCCAGAATTCGTCCGAAGGAAGCGGCCGTGCCGCGCCGACGGACGGCTTACTCTTCCGCACGCCACGCCCTGCCGCCCTTTTCAACAACCGCCTGATGCGTTCTGATACGCCCGTGCAGGAGGTGGACCAATGTCCTATGTAGATGGTTATGTCCTTCCCGTTCCCCGGAAGAACCTGCCCGCGTATCGCCGCATGGCCAAGCTGGGTGCCGAGGTGTGGCGGTCGCACGGCGCGCTGGAGTACCGAGAGTGCGTCGGCGACGACCTGAACGTCAAGTTCGGCGTTCCGTTTCCACGGCTGGTCAAGCCCAAGGCGGGCGAAACCGTGGTCTTTGCCTGGATCGTTTACAAGTCGCGGGCCCATCGTGACCGCGTGAACGCCAAGGTGATGAAAGACCCGCGACTGGCGAAGATGATGGAAACCGTGAAGATGCCCTTCGACTGCAAGCGGATGGTCTACGGCGGGTTCAAGGTGCTCGTCGAAGCGTAAGCACGGGTTGCCTTTCGCCGGGCACGGTTCGGTTTCGGTCGGCCGGTGTACCGCTCCTGGGAGTGGGGCACGTCGATGGCCCCACGGAACGGCTCGGCACAGGCCATGAGAAGGGGAGTGACGATGCTCGCGTGGCTGGCCTGCCTGGCGATGATGCAGCCCGCGCCAGCCGGCGAGTGTCGTTGCCCGCAAGCCAGACGCGCGCATGGCTGGTGTGACGCGTGCCGCGTGGGGTACGTGGCGGGACATCGGATTCCTTCGCAGCTCATGTACGAAGTGCTCGACGCCCACGGGCACGAGATCGACGCCCAGCGCCTCACCTGCGAAACCTGCCGCAAGGCCATCGCCGAAGACGGTTACTGCTCCACCTGCCGCATGGGGTTCATCGGCGGGCAGGCGTACCTCTCGCGGCTCACCTACTACGTGGCGCGGGGGTCGGTCGTCGAGCCGGCGGAGCTCTCCTGTTCCGCGTGCCGGGCGCATTACTCGTCGACGGGTTGGTGCGCGGCGTGCGGCGTTGGCATCGTGGGCAACGTGCGCTACCGAAACCTGACGGACTTCGAGGCGGCGGCGGGAGAGTACCGGCGACTGGTCGCGGCCGTCGCCCGGCTTGCAGAGTGCGAGAAGTGCGCGGTTGCGAGCCTTACGGACGGCCTGTGCACGAAATGCGGCAAGGCCTTCCGCAATGGCCGGTCACAGCCCATCCGTGCGCGATGAGTTCAGCCGCTCCGCGCGGGACCGCACCTCAGCATCGCCGAACCCGACCCCGTTGCCGCGGCTCGACCGGACGCGAGCTTGCCCCGCTGCGCCGAGATGCCGGTCCCTGTGCCTCCCCGGGCCGGCCCCGCGTCGCCCCGTCCCACGCCGCTTCTCAGGCAGGGGCGGACCGGCGAAATCCCGCGACCAGAGTCCCCGCGGTGAGCACCAGCAGCGCCATGACCGCCGCGCCCCACTGCGATACCGCGGGCACGGCACCGGCGGCGTTCACCGTCCCCGTGTCCCCGTTGTAATTGGTAGGCGAGTTGACCCCGATGACGAACTGGTCCGGCGAGTAGCTGGTCAACCCGATGCAATTCACACCGTTCGTGGGCAGGACGCCGGGACCGAAGGTGAATGTGTCGTACTGGGCGGTTGTGGAATAGCGGATGGTGTCGCCGCTTATCGAGAAGAAGTTCGGCGGAATGATGTAATCAGGGGTGGGGGCACCGGGCAGGGCGGCGAAGGCCGCCGTCCCCAGAAGCAGGTACCTGAAGCTGGTGACACCCGTGATGTGGGCGGGGAAGACGAACTGCTTTCCGGTGGCGTCGCAGAAGACGTCGTGCCCTCCGATGAAGTGTTCCGCCGGAGCTCCGCAACACTCGTGCAACTCGATGAACTGCACCGTGCCATCGGCGTTGCTGAAAAGCTCATTGACCCGCCACAGGTGCGACCCGGCGCGGGCGCTCTGCGTGAACCCCGCCGCCAGCGCCAGTGCCAGATACACCACAGACCGCCCCTGGAATTGCTGATTCATGTTCGCCTCCTCGCAGGCGCGCCGGTCATAGCCGCGCGGCCGGCAACGGGGACCATGCCCCCGCGCAACGGCCAAGACACCGCCCGGACCGAACCACGCGTGCCGACAATAAAAAGCCACTGTGCCTGTGTGGGAGACCGGGAATAACTCTACCGCACGGGGCCGACCCGTGTCCAGCTTTCTTTTCCCGGGCCTGGGGCGTTACCCGGTGGGCGCCGTCGGGCGTGGGCATTGCGGCGATCCGCCACCGGGGGCCGTCGACTTGGGTGTCGCCGTCACCTGCGGGCGTGGAAGAAGGCACGCCGAGCGCCGTCATCGCTCCGGGAAGCGCGACTCGAAGGTAGCGCGCTCTGCGCGTGCATCGGCTATTCCGAGGCCGTGTGGTCGGGAGCCTTCGGGTGGTTCGCCGGTGCGAGCCTTTCCGCGCGGACCGGGCATCCGTCCGCGAGCCGCCGGCACGCAGGTACCCGGCTCCACGCGGCCGACGTATTCTCGGACGCCTTCGGGTCGTCGCGCGTGATTGGACAGTGGCCGGCAGGCTGCTACGCTATGTCATACGTCAGCGAGTCGAGTCATCGGATCCGGTCTTAGCTCCGGCGATATGGTCGGCCGTATCGGGCGATTACTGCAGGCGTGCGGGGGGAATCGAACATGCTACGTTACGGCCTCGCCGCGCCACGCCGCGCCGGCATAAATCGCCCGGCTGCCGCGCCCGTCACTCTCCTAGCGCTGCGACGCACCCCATTCGTCAGGTTGGGTGGCATGCCCAGCCGCGGCACGGCCGTGCGCCGGCGTGTCTTTCCTGGGCATGGCGGCGCTGCGCCTAGCCGTTCCACCCTTAGAACGGGCTGCGTTGGAGCACTAATCGCAAGCGTCTTCGCGTTCCACATTCTAGCCGTCGACGCGCGCGCGGCCTCCTTCGTGAACTGGGAAAACCCCCACGTCCATCCGTTGGACATGACGCCAGACGGCCTGACGTTGCTCGCGGTCAACACCCCTGACGCCCGTCTTGAGGCATTCGACCTGGAAAGTGGCACGCCGGTTTGGATTGATTCGATCCCCGTCGGGTTGGAGCCGGTATCGGTCCGTGTTCGCGGGAACGGCGAGGCGTGGGTCGTGAACCACATTTCCGACAGCGTGAGCGTGGTGAGCCTGACGACGGGGAACGTCGCAGCAACGATACGGACGCTGGATGAACCGGCCGACGTAGTTTTCGCGGGAACGCCGCAACGGGCGTTCGTGACCTGTTCGCAGGCAAATACCGTTCAGGTGTTGGACCCGGCAGACCTCGACGCAGGGCCGATCGACATTCCCATAGATGCTGAGGATCCCCGGGCGCTCGCCGTGAGTCCCGACGGACGAACGGTCTACGCCGCTATCTTCGAATCCGGAAACGGAACGACGATTCTCGGAGGCGGGGCGATTCCGGAACCGGGCATCTTCCCGCCCAATGTCGTCAGCGACCCGCTCGGCCCCTATGGCGGCGTAAACCCGCCACCGAACGCCGGGGCGGCGTACAACCCGCCGATGAACCCGTTGAATCCACCGCCGCCTCCCGTGGGATTAATCGTCCGCAAGGACGGTAATGGGAACTGGATGGACGACAACTGCAGAGATTGGACCGATTTCGTAACCGGTCCGCTGGCACACCTCTCGGGCCGGCTGGAAGGCTGGGACTTGCCGGATCGGGACCTGGCCGTCATCGACGCTCAGTCCCTGCAACTGACATACGCAAGGCGGTTGATGAACCTGTGCATGGCCCTGGCGGTCCACCCGACGAGCGGCGAAGTGACGGTCGTCGGCACCGACGGAATCAACGACGTTCGCTTTCTCTCCAATCTCGCCGGGCGCTTCCTTCGCGTGCAGTTCGCGCGCGTGGCGCCGGGCGCGGACCTACCGCACGCCATCACCGACCTGAACCCCCATTTGACGTATCAGGGCCCCACCGTTCCACGCGCGCAGCGTGACCTCTCAGTCGGGGACCCGCGCGGCATCATCTGGGCCGGCGACGGCTTGCGGGGGTATGTTTCCGGCATGGGTTCGAACAACGTGGTGGTGATCGATGCGAGCGGCGATCGCGCCGGCCTGTCGCCGACGATCGAGGTGGGTGAGGGTCCGACGGGGCTGGCGCTCGACGAGCCGCGGCAACGGCTCTACGTCCTCAACCGTTTCGCGGCCAGTGTTTCCGTTGTGGATACGGCAGGGGAGGTGGAGATCGCACGGGTCCCTTTCTTTGACCCCACCCCCGCGGTCATCCGGGTGGGGCGGCGACACCTGTATGACACCCACGAGACCTCAGGTTTGGGACACGTGGCGTGCGCTTCGTGCCACGCGGACGCTCGGCCGGACCGGCTGGCGTGGGACCTGGGGGAACCCGACGGGGACATGAAGACGTTCAATCAGAATTGCGGCGCGAACCTCTTCGACGAACCCTGCGAGGATCACCACCCCATGAAAGGGCCGATGATCACGCAAACGCTCCAGGACATTATCGGCAAGGAGCCCCTGCACTGGCGCGGCGACCGGGACGGCCTGGAGGAGTTCAATCCCGCCTTCGAGGCCGTGCTGGGAGACGACGAAACATTGACCGCGGAAGAGATGCAGGAACTCAAGGCGTTCCTCGCCACCATCACCTTCGGACCGAATCCGTTTCGGAACCTGGACAACTCACTGCCCACCGACCTTCCGCTACCCGGCCATCACGCCACGGGGCTGGTCGGCCCCGCGGGCCTGCCCCTTCCCAACGGGAACGCTGCACACGGCCTGGATTTGTATCGCACCGGCAAGCTCTTCGGCGGTGCTTTCGATTGCGTGACCTGTCACACACTGCCCACCGGCGCGGGGACGAACCTCCACGCCATCGGCGGGCAGTTCGCAGCCGTGCCCGCGGGACCCAACGGCGAAAACCACCTGATGATCGTGTCCTTCATCGGCACGACGAACATCAGCATGAAGGTGCCGTCGCTCCGCAACGACTACGAGCGCACGGGCTTTGACCAGACGCAGCTTTCCAACCGCGCCGGGTTCGGATACCTCAACGACGGGGCGGTGGATTCCATCGCGCGCATGATCTCGGTGTTCAGCGTGCAATCGGTGCAGGACCTGGCGGACCTGGTGGCCTTCGTGCTGTCGATCTCCGGATCCGACCTGCCGGTAGGAGGTGCGTCGAACCCCTACGAACTGCGGGGGCCGGACAGTAAGGACACGCACGCCGGAGTAGGCGTGCAGGTGACGGTCGATGGCGCGAACCGAACGGACGCAGGGGTGCTGGCTCGGATCGAGCAGATGCGAGGCATCTCGCAGAGCGGGGCCGTGGGGATGATCGCCAAAGCGCTACGCGGGGGCGAGCGGCGGGGCTACTACCTTGTGCCCCCGGCGACCATGCACTCGGACCGCGCCGGGGAGCTGATGACGATGGACGCGCTGCGAACGGAGGCCGGTGCCGGCGCCGAGGTGACGTTCACGCTCGTTCCGGCCGGTAGCGAGGTTCGATTCGGAGTGGACCGGGACGAGGACGGCGCTTTCGACCGTGATGAGCTCGACGCATGTGCGAATCCCGCCGACCGGCTGAGCACGCCGGCCAACGTGGTGATCACCGGAGATTCGAATGGGGACGGGGCGGTAGCGGCGGAGGACCTGGCGATGTTCACCCGCTGTGCCACCGGTCCCGCGCTCGGCGCGTCGCTTTCCTGCGCCTGTTGGTTCGATTTCGACCGCGCTGGGCACGTGGACCTGGCGGACTTTCAGCGATTGCAGCTCGTCTACTGCGGCGCGACCTGCCCGTAGCGCGGCGGCTAACAGCCCGTGGCGAAAGGCGGCCTACGCGATGTAGCAGGGGCATCCTGCCCGTGAAACCATGGGCTGGAAGCCCACGCCACGAGTTTTGCCAAAGGCTGCCTAAGCCACCAGCTCCTCGCACAAGGCGGCGCCGAAGCGATGCCGCAGGCGGAGCAGTATCTCTTTGTGAATCTGGCTGACGCGGGACTCGGAGAGATTCAGCACGCTTCCGATCTCCGCCATGGTCATTTCTTCATAGTAGTAGAGGACGAGGACGAGTTGCTCCTCGCGGGCGAGGCCCTTGGTCAGATGGTTCGTAAGCAGCTCGCGTGTGACTTTGACCGCGGGGTCGATGCCGCGGGTGTCGCGTGTGTCCCAGGTGTGGCTGGAGCCGTTGTGGCGGTGGTCGTCGGGGGGCTCCATGGCGGAAAAGTGAACCTCCTTGCCGAGCTGTGACAGGCGGCAGAGGTAGTCGTAGCGATCGATGCTGAGGTCCATACGGCGGGCGAGGTCCGCCTGACTGGGGCAGTACTCCATGTCCGTTCCCAGCGCCTCCTTGACCATCATGCGGCGTTTCTCGAAGGTCCGGACGGTTCGGCTCTGCGGGTCCAGGCTGCGCAGCCAGTCCATGACGGCGCCGGATATACGCTGTTGGCAGAAGGTCTCGAACTTCGCCTTTCGCGCCGGGTCGTAAGCCTCGACGGCTTCGATCAGCCCGTCGAACGCAGCGCTACAGATTTCGTCGTACGAGATTTGCGCCGGCAGCTTCCGCGAAAGCCGCGCCGCGTGGGTGTGAACCAGCGGGCTGTAATGCACCACGATCTTGTTACGCAGTTCCACCGCCCGCGTCGCGAGGTAGCTCTTCCACAGCCGCTCGATCGTCGGTTCCTTCTTGGGCATCCTTAGCCTCCTTTAGCTAACTGACGTCGATTTCTGGTAAGTTAGGTAATATCGGATACATGGGTATATTCGACCAGATAACCGCAGAAACTTGACACGGAGTTACAGGGATCGCGCAGAGCGCCGGGCGATACGATAACTTGTGTCGCTACAGTAGCTTACGGCGCGCAGACCGCGCTTCGGGACGTAGTTTTCGCGGGAAGGCCGGCAGAACTTGCCGATGTGCTCGAGCAGCGAAGGCTCGATCCTCGGCACAGACCCAGCACTCCGATCCGCGAGGGGTGAGCCGCGCGCCACCCGGTCGACAGCGGCGAGCCGATTCGATCGCAACGGCCGGGCGAATCGGAGTATGATCCGACAATGCGACCGGATGGCTGCGTGGCCATGGATCGCGCGCCGGTTCGTCGCCGGGGATCATCCGCGAATGGAACAAGAAGCACGATCTGTGGTTCCGCCCCCGGTGTTCGCGACGCCGCTCGATGTTGCCGCCGGTGGCGAGAGTGCACCGACCTGGTGGCAACCGGGCTGGCACGATATCGCCCGGTTTGTTGGGTGGCGGTGGGTTCTGCTGGCGCCCGCGCTGGGGGTCGTGGCGGCGTTTGTGGGGGCGTTTTTGTGGGCCCCGCTGCGGGGCGTCCTGCTGATCGTAGGGGCGAAACTGCTGCTCCTGGTGGCCGCCGTCGCGTTGTCGCTTGCGGCATATGTCATCCGCCGCGCGGTCCGCGCCCGAACGGAACCGTTCTGCATTTTCTGCGGGTACAACCTGACGGGGCTTCCCGACAACTACCGCTGTCCGGAGTGCGGCCGGCCGTACACGTGGCGTTTGGTGGACGAGTACCGAAAGGACCCGCTCTGGTTCGCGGCTCGGTGGAAGATGCACACCCAGCATCCGGCGGGGGCGACGCCGTTTGCCGCCGGTTCCGTTCGGCGCGCACGCCGGGCCCAGGACGGCACGGAGTGACGGCTCACGCGGTTTCGGGAACAAGGACGGCGGCGGTCCCGTAGCACAGCACTTCGGTAGCCCGTGTGGTGCCGCCCACGTCGGAAGCGTCGTAGCGAAAGCCCAGCACGGCGTTGGCGCCGATCTTCACCGCGTGGTCGATCATCAGTTCGTAGGCCTGTTGCCGGGCCTGTTCGCACATTTCAGTATAGGCGCCGATCCGCCCGCCGACGATGGACTTGAGTCCGCCCAGGATGCCCTGCGAGATCGTTGGCGCCCGAACGATGATCCCGCGCACGACTCCGAGGTAGCTCTGGATGCGGTAGCCTTCGATGGTGAACGTGGTTGTGACCGGTATCGGCATTCGCGAGGTCTCCGTCGGTTGGCGGGGCATTCTGCCGGAAAGGGCGGGCTCCGGCAACGCTCCAGGGGCTTTCAGTTTTCGTCGTTGCGATCCGCAGACCCTGGTTTCCAACGTGAAACGAGGGGTTGAAAAGGCACTCGGGGACAGAAACCAAGACAACTGGAAGGCCCTGGGCAACGCTCGACACGGCTTGCACATTGCCCCCCGCGCCGGATAATGCGCCGCGCATGTTACGAGCGGCCCCACAGATCGCGACGACTCCGCCGTGTCTGGCGATTCGGCGCCGGCGCGCCGCAGCGGGACTCCTGGCGGGTGTGGCAGCGTGCGGGTGGCTGGGGGCGTGTGCTGCGCCCGGCCCGGCGCCGACCAGCTTCGGGGTGCGCGAAGTGGCGGGGGGCAACCGTGCCGCCGCCTTCGACTCCGCGGAGGCGGCGCTCATCGGGCTGGGATACTCCATCGAACGGCGCGACCCGACCAGTGGCGTGCTGGTGACGGAACCGCTGGCCGTCAGCTCCGCGGAGGAACCGGCGGTGCGTTCCGGGGGACGGCTTCGCGCTCCGCGCGGTTTGCGCCGCGTCGCGGAGGTGCGCGTGAGCGGGTCGGGTGGCGCGGTGCAAGTGTACTGCAAGGTCGCCGTGCAGGAGCAGACGACGGAGGCCCATCGGTTCTTCGCGCAGAACTCCGCCCTTTCCGACAACCCCGGTGCCACGGCCATCGACCGCGACGCCGGGACCACGACTCGGCAGAACACCGTTTGGCAGACCTTGCGCAGGGATCGGCAGGCGGAGCAGGCGATACTCGCCCGAATCACCGAGTCGTCAGAGGCACGCGGGCGCGCTGCGCCATCCGGCCGCTAAGCGGGCGGCGCCGAGTGCCCGGCCGGCATGCTAACGCTCGCCGGCGCGGTCGCTACCGGCGGAAATACACCTCAACGAGCGTGCGCCCGCGGATCGTATCCGGCAACTGAAACAATAGTCGCCCCGAGTCGGTGCGCGTGGTCGGTTCAAATACCAGGTGATTCACGTACACCCACGCCTCATTGCCCGCCGCGCCGGTCACTTCAAAGCACGGGGAAAACACGGGACTGCCGCTGCCGTCGATGGTGAACCGCGCCCGACCCTGGTCGGCGGCGACGACGTAGCAACCGCCGGCATCGTCGAAACCGCCGGCGCCGCGCCCGCCGCCGAGCGGTGAGCCGAGCTCGAACTTGAGGGGCAGTGGGTCGGCGTAGGTCCGGGCCCGCGCCGCGGCATCCTCGTCGCTGATGGCCGCGGCCCCGCCGACTACCAGGTGACAGGTCCAGCGTTCCACGTCCGTGGGTTCGGCGTCGATCACGCCGGTGACCGTCGCCCGCCGCAACTCGGCGTCGAAGTGTTCGAAGAGCCTCGCCACGGGGGGTGTCGTCCCTTCAGTCCGGGGCGCGCGCAGCGCGAAGAGCAGTGCTGCATCCGCCTCCTCGCGCCGTCCCAGCGCGAAGGGGGCAGGCACGGCGGTGCCGCTCCCTGCCGGGCTGCCGACCTGGCGCACGAACAGTTCATCCTCGCGGTCGGCGCGGAGCGAGACCGCAACCCCCAGTCGGTCCGCGGCCCACTTCGCGGCAACCCGCGTCGCCTCCACCGTGACATATATCTGTCCAGTGCGGTAGATGGTATAGCGCCAGCGCTGCAGAGGGGCGCGTTCCGCCGGTGCGCCCGGCTCGTCGGCGAAGCGCCATTCACCGGCGATCACGGCGCGAACGGGGTTGAGTTCCAGGAGCTGTGGCCGGGCGACGACCTGCGCCCCCAGCGCCTGGAAATCGCCGCCCGACGGTTCCACTACCACCGGCGTGGGGCCGAGGGCCGTTCCCTGCACCAGGTTGCGCAAGCGGTTGGGGTCGGCCGCCAGGTTGTACCAGCCGACGATCTGGCCGTTGGCGAACACCAGTTCGAACCGCCCGCCCGCGCCAACGCGCCAGCGGCGCCCGACCTCCTGCACGTAGAGTCCGCCGTCGGTGCCGGCCGGGTCACCGAGCAAGGTTCGCCTTGCCCCGGTGAGGATCAAATCGTCGAAGCGCAGGGTGGCGGGCTGCGAGAGGCCGGCGGCGGACAGCCGGAGTTCCTGGATGTCGTCGAGCGGCAGGCGTTCGCCGAGTTCCGCCAGGTCCAGGCGGAGGAGGTTCCAGCCGCGCTCGAGGGGGTGTGACGTATATACGGCACGGCGGTCGCGGGGCGGTCCGGCGGCGATGCTGAGTTCCAGGCTCAGCCCGTGCCGTGGTGATTCCACCCCCAGCAGCAGCAGGTCGTAGGTGTCGCCGCCGCGCCAGTCGCGCTTGAGGAACCACGACTGGGCGTTGCGGTTGCTGAGGACCACGGTGTCGTCGGGGGAGCCGGCGGCAAGTTCCAGGCAGGCACGGCCGGTGTCGGGCCCCAGGCGGCGCGTGCCCAGAGCACACCGGGCGTGCTCCGAGACGCTGACCTGCTGCACGATCTCCATATGCGTCGGGTTCTCGAAATCCGCCAGCAGGGCGAAGCGTCCGGCGCGGAGCTCGGGGTAGGCCTGGATCAGGCGATCAGACTGGGTCGGCCTGGCGGACCGCGCGCCGCCCGGACGCAGGCAGCCGGACGCGGCGACTGCCAGCGCCGTTGCCAGCGCGGCAACACACTTAACGCGACCGAGTGCCCGCGGGAGTTGACAGAGCATGACGGGCAAGGCTACCCATCCCTTGATTCCAACGCAATCGCAGAGGCGAGGTTCGTGGTAGGTGGACCAACCATGTTGACCCCCAACATCGACCGCCGCGGGCGAATTGCCCGGGCCATTTCCGGCGCGCTGTGCCTGGCCGCCGCCGTGGCGATGCTGGTTTTCGCCTGGCCGGCTTCCGGTGCGGTGCGTTGGCCGGTCGCGCTGCTGCTGGCGGTGTTCGGCGGGTTTCAGCTTTTTGAGGCCCGCAAGTCGTGGTGCGTGATGCGCGCCTGCGGGTTCAGAGCGCCGATGTAGTGCCGGACCGCCGGCACGCGGCGCATGCCGCGGTCGGATCGCCTATCGGACCCATGCGCCGCGGGGCTGCCCGCCTGGGGCGCCGCGGACGTCGGGCCACGGCGCCCCGGAACCCGTAGCCGTGCCCTGTGCGAACCGGTGGCTCCTGCGTCACGGCGGATAACTGGTTACACATCCGATTCTTTGCAGGCACTGGCTCGGCGACTACGATAAAGCGCATGACGCCGCACGAGGCGTCGCCGGGAGAGGGAAAGGCTCATCGTGGGGCGTCGTGGTCCCGCGGCCACGGCCGGTCGGAGGTTGTCGTAGAATGGCCAGTGCGAAGATTGCCGTCGTTGGTCCGGGAGAACTCGGACTGGTGACCGAGCTCTACAACCGGGTCTTCAACCCTCCGCAGGTGGAGGAGTTCTTTCGCCGCCGGTTCCGCGGCCGGCATAACGTCTGCATGATGGTCGCCGTGCTCGACGAGCAGCACGCGGGGTTCATCATCGGCTTTGAGCTCATGCCCACCACGTACTTCTCCTGGATGTGCGGTGTGGTGCCGGAGTTTCGCCGCATGGGGATCGCCACGCAGCTCATCCAGGCGCAGACCGCCTGGGCCCAGGACCATGAGTACTCGACGCTGCGCTTCGAGTGCCAGAACCAGCATCGTCCGATGCTGCACGTCGCCATTCGCGAAGGCTATGACCTGGTGGGCATCCGCTGGGACACGGCCACCGCCGACAACGTGGTGATCTTCGAGAGAGACCTGCGATAGGGCGGCCCGCGCGTCCCGCGCGGTCAGGGTCGCGCCTGGGAGGCCGAAGCGCCGCCCCCCTCCGATGCCGGATTGCGCGAGACGTCCGCGTAGATCGGCCGCGAGGCCGGTGCCGAACGGGGGCGCGGCACGCTTTCCAACGGCGCCGCCTGTCTTCCCAGGAGCCGCGGTCGTTCGGACGTCCTCCGTGCGGCGTGAAAGCGGATGATGTTCGCAAGCAATATGGTGGCTAACATCCCGGCCAGCCCAAAGACAATCAATCCTGCAAGTACGACGCGCGACCAGTGAAGCGTGACCACTCCGCTCGTAACCCGCGTCCATATTCCCTCGCCCACCAGCCACCACAACACCGGCGTCGAGTGCGCGGCGCATACGGCGAACCCGGGAAGCGTGTAGACTCGATCCAGCACAGACGCGGCAAAGGTCGGCGTCCCGCGCCGTGGGGCGATCAGGCAATGGAGCTGTTGCGCAACCACGCCGGCGGAAAGAGCGCCGATCCCGATGGTTCCCAGGAGCGAACAGAAGAGCAGTCGGTAAATCATGCCCTCGTCGAAGCGGCCCAGCCGCAACCAGGTTTCCAGCGGGTGTCCGGCCAGCACCAGCGCCAGCGTCAGGCACGCCAGTGCGGTCACCATGAACAGCCTTGCCGGCCGCCACATCAGGGTCATCTCCAGAATCGTGCGCAGGAACCGTACGCCATCGCGCATGACGCTGAGTTTGGATTCGCCCATCCGTTCCTCGTAGGACATGGGGCGTTCGACGATCGTCAGCTTCTCATCCATAAGCACCCGCGCGCTCATGGCGGGTGTGAAGTGCAGCCCGTCGGGGAGCGGGTAGAGCTGGGGGAGCAGGTCGCGGCGGATCACCCGCATGCCGCTGGCGGTGTCGGTCACAACGCGGTTGCTCAGGATCGAAAGTAGGAACGCGTAGAGGCGGTTGCCCCAGCGACGGATGCGCGGCATGCGGCTGCTTTGTCCCAGCCGCGAACCCAGGGCCACGGCGGCGTCCTCTTCAACGAGGGCGGTGCAGAGCGTCGCGAAGAACCGCGGATCGCACGTGCCGTCGGCGTCGAGAAAGCCGACGATCTGGCCAGTACACGCCTCGAAGCCGCGTTGGATCGCGGCGCCGTAGCCGCGGTTGTGCTCAAAGACGATCAAACGCACCCCGGAATAGGAGCCGGCGATGGCGGCAGTTCGGTCGGTCGATCCGTCGCTGACGACGATGATCTCGACGTCGGTGACCGGCGAGTCAGCGATGATCGACTCCCGCGCCGCGATGCAGCGCTCGATGGTGGCACCGATCGCTTCCTCTTCGTTGAATGCCGGAATGACGATCGTGAGCTTCATGCGGTTCCCATAACCATGTCGGCGCGTCCGCGGGAACGGTTGAGGTGCAACCGCGGCGGATTCGTCGTTTAGCCTGCTGCTCCGCCGAGCCGATAGGACCGATAATTCGACCGGAGCGCCAGATTCCAGGCATGTCCCAACCTACCGACATCTCGTCTGCTGCCGTTGCGCAGGAGCATACGCCGCTCGGCGGGGCCGGCGCGCCGTGGATGCGCTGTCTTCTGGTCGGAAGCGTGCTCACATGTGCAGCCGCACTGTTCACGCACTACCGGCCCATCCCGCCATTCGTTGAATCGGACTACTGCTACCAGCTGATTGCCGCAGACCGCCTGTTCGCCGGCCACGGGCCGACGGCGACGCAGCCGGTCGCGCCGAAGCAGGCGTGGACTTGGCGCGGCGACTGGGAGTTCCTCACCAAATGGCCGGTCGGGTACTCGGCCGTGGTATGCGCGGTTCGGACGCTCGCCGGGCTCTCGACGCTAGAGGCATGCCGTTGGATCAGTGCGGCCGCCTGCGCCTTCGCCGTCGTGGGGTGGTTCGTTTGGACGCGGCGAGCGGCGCCGCGGGGAACGACGGGGTTGCTTGCGGCAGCGGTGGCCGCCGGAAGCGCGGTGCCGGTGTCACACCTGGTGAACCCTTCCACGGACGCGTTGCTGGTGGCAGCGCTGCCCTTCGTGATGCTGGCCGTGGCGGAGGCCGTCCGCCATTCCCAGGGCGAGACGTCGTCGCGGCGTTCCACGACGTGGTTGCTGGGGGCGGGCCTCGCGTCCGGGGCGATCTTCTGGATTCGGTACGCGAGCGTTTTCGTTCCCACGGCGATTGGGGTGTTCCTGGTGGTGATGTGGGCACGGCGGCGCATCCGCGTTGTCCAGGTCTTGGCGTTCGCGTTGGGAGCGGCGGTTCCGATCGCGGCGCTGCTCGCGGTGAACCAAAGCTACGGGGCGGCGGCGGGGCTGCAATCGCAGTTGAATCTGGGGGCCGACGTGGGGTTCGACGTATCGCCGCGACTGCTGGCGGCGGCATGGTGGCGCGTATGCGACCTGGGCTTCTACGAATACCGCGAGGCGGCGCATTGGTTTCTCGCCGTGTTTCCGGCGGGTCTGTTGCTGTTCATGGCGACGCATCGGCGCGGGCGTGCCGGGGTGCGGCGAGGATTCGGGCGGCCCGAGACGGGACTTTCATTCGCCATGTTCGCGACCTGTCTGCTGATGATTGTCGCGGCGACGGCGCTGTTCGGCTCCAAGTTCCGCTACGTGGGGTTGGACAGGTACTACCTGCCCGTTCGACCCCTCTATTTTGCGCTATTTGTAACACCGCTTGCCGCGCTATCGGCGCGAGCGACTCGCGGCGTGGCGTGTGCGGCCCTTCTGGTGGCGGGCGTGTGGATTGTAAACCAGGAATGGGCGCGGACGCACGAGCGCTGGTATGCCTCGGCGCGGCCGGCATCACCCTATGGCGCGTGGTCGCGCTGCTTCGAGCCTGGCGCCGGCGAACTGTTCACGTGGCTTCGAGCGCGAAGCAGGCCCGACCTGATCGTGATCAGCAACTTCCACGAATACGTGGCTTTGGAAACCGGGATTCCGGCCCTGCCGGTCCCGCCGGACATGGCCACCTTGACGAATTGGCTGCACGACATCCGCCGAGCGCGCGGGGCGCCCTATGTGCGGGTGCTGTTTGCGCTCGATCCCGACAACCGCTGGCGTGACTACTGGATTCTCCCGCCGGCGGAAATCGTACGGTCGTTCGGGCTTGCGACGGCTGCCGATGCTCCGCCCGAGCTCCAGGGCTACCTCTTCGACGTTCAACCGCCGCCCGACGGCCTGGGCCGGGCACCCGGTGTCGGTGAGCGATAGACGACGACCTCCATACGTGGCAGGCGTTCCGTGCGTGGCTCGAGGCTGCGTGTGCGCCCCGAGAAGAGGGGCCGGGCGCAGCGAAGCGGGGCCGCACCTTTTCGGAAACGGCCCCGCCGCTTGTCGCATCGTTCTGAACGAAGCTCCCTGACGCAGCCCGCGAACCCACTGGCACGCGGCGCCGGTCCCGGAGAGCTTGGGGGTGAACTACTTCCGGCCGCCGCGCTCTTCCTCACGCGTCTTGGCAACCGGGCGGCCCGCAACCACTTCCACACCGGTGCTCTTAGTGTGCGGGATCAATATCGCGCCCGAATCGTTAAGGAAGGTCTCGTCGCCGGACTTGAAGTTCACGCGGAACGTGCCCTGGGCGTCGGCGGAGGCCTTGAAGGTGAAGGTGGCGAGGTACGCGGGCTTGTCCACGTTCGACCCGCCGTTGTAGCGCAGCGCGCCTACGCGGCCGTTGACCATGTCCGCGGCATCGAGGATCTCGGCGGTGCCGAACACGAAGTCGGGCCGGGTCTTGTCGACCTTCATGCCCTCAACGGTCAGGCTGCCGCGATCGCCGCCCGTGGCTTCCATTTGAAGCTGGAACACGGCCACATCGCGAGCGTTGTTGACGAAGACATCGAACGAAACCGTGCCCCCGGGCTGCACGGACGACTGTGCCGCCCTGATCGAGAGGACGGCGGCGTTCGCCGGGGCGGCCGTCTGGTCGCCGGCAGGTGCCGAGGCGGTCAGGCCGAAACCGACGAGACCGAGCGCCAAAAGTACATTGACCTTCCGCATGACCTACTCCTCCAATGGTTCGAGGTTCCGGGTGTTTCCGATCTGGTCGTTGGGCGTCGGGCATACGTGCCCGTCACCACCGCAAAGACCCCATGTTACCTGTCCGGTTGAGTCCTCCGCGTTGTGTCATGTTGTAACTCGCGGGGTCCTTGCCGACAAGTCGAGTTTCTGAATGTTACGCTCCTGAACCCTCTGGGGAGGGGCGGGCTCGGGACTTTTGGGCACCCGCCCCATCCCCGTCGGTTTCATGCAAATCCGGGGGTGCTGCCGAAATCGGGAGTCCGCTCTCCGCGAAGGTTGCGATTCCTTCGGCGCCGGTGCGGTCCGGAGCAGGTTGAGTGGAGTTTCGCGGCGAAGGGGCCAGCCTTCATTCGGCAGCACGTTCCCAAATGGGAGGTACGTTCGTTCGTTGTCAGAGGCAGGATGCGCCGGTTGTCGGACCCGCGGGCGGCGCCGTACCCCGCGGCCTCGGCCCGCGAGTTTCGATCGCAATCGGCGGGCCGCTTTGCATCGCAGTGCGTCATCCGACCTCGCCACATCGCGTCTTCGGGCCTCGTGTTGGTCGGTTTCGGGTTCATTCACTGCCTCCAGCCTTCTAAGCGGAAGGCAGAAGGGGCACTCACGCTGAGGTCGAAAAAAAAGGGGATTCCGTTCGGTGCTACGCATGTGGCAGCCTGTGCGGTGCACCGCGCGGGGTACCGCATGCCGCGCTGCCGGCGGCGTGCCACCCCGACCGGGCGCGCGACACCGCCGCCGGGCGCACCACGCCGCCAGTCCCTTGCGAGCGGTGCGTTAAGGCGTGCGTCCCAGTATGCCGGTTTTGGCGGACCCAGGTGAGGGCGCGCTTGTGGCCGAAGTGGACCGGGCGCGGCGGAATGCCGGGAACTAAAGACCTGCTTGTATTGCGACGCCACAGGCGAGAATGAGAAAACCGGCCAACGCGTGGTCATAGCCGGCTAGGGCGCGGCGCAGCCGGCCAGGGGAGGCCGCTTGCGCGGAAGCGATCCCGCGCAAGCCGGCCGCAACAAGGCCCGTCATCACGCCGATGGTCGTCGCCGCAAACGCGACGGCAACGGCGACGGCGACAGGCGCGCCGCCATGGGCTGCGGCGTACATGAGCAGGGGGATGAGCGGTTCGCAGGGGCCGAAGAGGAAGATCGTAAACAGCACCCACTGCGAAATGGACTCGCCGTGGGGGTGTGCGTGCGCCGGGTCGTGCGTGTGCGCGTGGGCATGAACCGTACCATCGGCGTGGACGTGCAGGTGGCGGTGCGGCCGCCGGCGCACCGCCCGGCGAAGGCCCCACACGAGATACGCAGCGCCGAACCCCAGGAGCAGCCAGCCTGCGATTTGTCCGCGCAGGGATTCAATGCGCTCCAGCCGGAAGACCGCGATTCCCATCGCCAGCCCTATGGCAGCCAGCGCCGCGGAGCTAAGCACGTGTGCCAGCCCGCACAGCGCGGTGGTCGTCAACGTCCGTTGTAATGACCAGCTCCGGGCGCGGGCCATGGCGATAAACGGCAGGTAATGATCCGGACCGAGCACGGTGTGGATCGCGCCGATGGAGGCGGCCGTCAGCAGCAGCGTCATGATGGTAGGGCCCAAAGGCAACCCCCGCCGGGATCCTGCGACGACCTGCCGGCCCGCTCCCGCCCCTCACGCCGCGGGTCGACGCGTCGTCGGCAATCCCCGCCCTCGATTCTCGCGGTTTCCATGCCAAACGCCAAGGGTAGAGGATTGCTCCGCAGTCGGGTGTGGCGCGGTTCGAGCGGGTGCGGAACGGTTCCGTCGCGAGGGTCGCGGGGGACGGCTTGCTGGCGCGACGCCCATCAGGTTCACGAAGCGCCCGCCGCGAGGCGACCGGGATGGGCATCCGCGTGAAGCGTCAACCGTCGCCGGTGGGTGGCCGGGGTGGCGTTTGGATGGCGTGTACGTGCCGTCTTGTGGCACCGCGGTTCAACGGATGAGGAGGGATTCGAACCCCCGAGGCGGTTTCCCGCCTAACGGTTTTCAAGACCGTCGCCTTCAGCCGCTCGGCCACTCATCCCGTTGCTTCTGACCGGGGCGGTCCCGATTCCGCGGCACGGCCCGCCGTACCGGCCGGCGGGTGCGGATCAAAACCCGTGCAGGCGACAGGCTCTCATCGCCGGCCGTGCCAGGCGTTAACTTGCGGCCCTACGGGCACGGAATCGGGCAGCCCGAGTCCGCATAAGTATCACCCTGGAAGATCAGAACGTCGAGCTGGATGTCGGCGAAGTTGATCACATGGTTGGGTTCGCAGGGATGCAGGTCGACGTTCTCCAGGCTGACCGCCGAGGTGAGGCCCTGGAACTTGAGCACCATGAGCTGGATATCCGCAAAGTTCACGATGTCGTTGTTGTTGACGTCGCCCCATAGCCACGTCGAGGCGGTGGCGAACGACGAATAGTCCGGGTTGCAATAGGCACGGACGCGGTAGCTGGTGGGAACGATGGATGAGCCCGCCTCGGAGCTGGGGATGATCTCATCGCCGCGTACGTGCACCGTGCCCCACTGGGCGCTGGTCTGGAACACCGGGTTCGGGCCGAGAGTGCCGTCCGCCTGCACGAACGCCGACACGCACGAGACGGCCGGGTCAAGCGGGTCGCCCTGGACTTCCAGAGCCTGGGCGATGATGCTGGGGCGGGGCGTGACTTTCAGGTAGCGCGAGCCCTCGGCCTCCACGATCGGCGTGTTGCATCCCGCGGGGTCGAGCACGGTGATGACGCAGGGCGGGCCGATGCGGAAGGGGATTCCGTCACCGGACGGCTGGTTGAACAGGCTGACCAGGTGGCTGCGTTCGAGGGTCACCTCGAACGTGGTGCCGGGCGTGGCATCGCCGGAGACTTCGAAGGTGGCGTCCGCCAAGTACGCGGGCGTGGCGCCGACAGTGACCGAGGTGCCGAAATTCAGGAGCGCCATGGCGAATTCCAGGAAGTCGCAGGCCACGCCGCCCACGGTGCTGAGGCCGAAGAACAGATAGTCAGGCCGGCCCACGCACAGCTCGCCGGAAGGACAGTTCAGCGGCGCATCGCAAGTGTTGCCTGTCGGTTCGAAGGTGGTCGACGAGATGCAGATGCGCTCGTTGATACGCGCCCCGTCGGGGCAGGCAACGCTGAGCGTTCCCGTGCCGGCGGTCTGCGTGATCTTGAGCTTGACCTGGAAGCTCGAAACGTTGTCGATTTCCTCCACGAAGAAACTGACGGGCACGCTCTCGCCCGCGAACAGTTCCGTCGCCCCCGGTTGGCAGGTCACCAGGGGATCAGCGGGCACGCAGGTGGGATTCAGCGGGCCGGCGCAGTCCGTGCCGTTGCCATAGTAGTAGCCGGCCGATGTCGGGCAGAGCGCGGCATCACGGAGCTCGCAGACGCCCTCGGGCAGACAGCAGGCGCCGGGAAGATCGAAACACACGTCGTTGGCCTCGTCGCAGCCCTGGCCCGCTCCGCAGGGCGGCGGACCGTCGAAACAGGTGCCCAGATCACAGAACTCGAGTCCGTCGCAGTAGTTCCCGTTGTCACAAAAGACGCCCTGGCAGGGCAGCGTCGGTTCCGCGGCGACCTGAAGATCGTAGAACTGCGATTCCGTGGTGACACCCGGCCCCTCGAACACGCGAACGTAATACTCGCCCGCGACGGGAAGGTAGACATCGGCGAGCACCTCCGCGGCGCCCGCCGGCTGTGCGTCGCCGGTTCCCAGGACGGTGGTCTGGTCGGCATCGATCAATTCGACGTTGAGATTGGCCATGGCGCGGCTGTCGATGCTGTTGCCGGAGGAGCAACTGCTGTCCGCATTCTGGGGCGAAGAGTCGTAGATGCGGCCGCGGGGGGTCAGGGTCACCGTGGCCGATCGCGCCGAGCTTACCGTGAACTTGTACCAATCCTGTTTGCCCTCGCCGTCGATGGTCACGATGCTGCTGTCGGAAATCGAGGGAGCGGGGATGGAGGTGGCCCCGAAGCTCACCGGCGAACCAATGGCGATGCCGCCTAAGTCCGTGGCGTCCACGGTGGCGTCATCCACCTCGAAGGGGTCGCCATAATGCCGCTGCGCGGCGCGCAGGTCGTCGTGCTGCGGGCCGTCGAAGCTGGTGTTGATGAACGGCTCCATCAACTGGTTGCTGTCCGACGAACAGACGTGCTGCAAGCCCATGCCGTGGCCGTGCTCGTGCATGACCACGTTGCGCAGGAAGCGATAGTTGTTGGTCGACCCCGCCCAGAAGTCGGCGGAGTCCAGCACCATGTCGCCGTTGGAGGGAAAGTAGTTGTAGGCCAGGACGCCGCCGCTGCCGTTGATGAGCTTCATGGCGATGCGCAGGTCGCCGCGGTTGGCGGAGCTGCCCGTGCCCCACGAGGCCCCGTCGTCCCAGTCGTTGCCGCCGAAGGTGATTCGCGTGTAGGTGTTGCCGGTGAGCTGCTGCCAGCGCGCGAAGCTCTCCTCGAAGCGCGCGATCCACAACGCCCGGTTGCCGCCGAACTGGGCGTCCATCTCGGCGAAAAGCTCGCTGGGTCCCGGCGTTTCGCCTTGCGTGCCGGCGGAGATTTGCAGGCCATCCGGCACGAAGCTCCAGGTTAGTGCTTTCCCGCTTCCCTGGGACCCGGGCCAGCGCGGTCCGAGGAAGTACGCCAGCGGCCCGACCTCGGCGATCATGGCCTGCTGGTAGGCGGCCATCACCTCCGGAGGCGTTCCGGGCGCGAAGCAAACCGCGACGGGAATGCGGAGGTTGTCAATCGTCTCCAGCAGGTCGTCGCGGGCCGCCAGTCGCGACGACAGGTTCAGCAGCGCGGTCAGTCCGTCACCGGCAACGTGGGGACTGGTCGCGGAACCTGGCTCCACGCCGCAGGGCACGCCCACGCCCGAGGGGCCGCCGCCCGCGGTGTGGGCAGGACCGTACTGGCGCTCCAGCGCTCCGGCGCAGATCAGTAACGCGAGCAGGAGCATGCACATCCACGCCCCGCGGTTGGCACCATTTCGCTTCGTCACGTGTTACTCCTGTTCGTCAGTGGTTCCCACGGATTCTATCCATGTCATCCCACGTGGCCCACGCACACTTCGACGCCATTCGTGGCGCCCTCGAGGCGGCGGGCTCGCCCCCGGGCGTCGCGCGGCCGCGGTGCCGCCTACGGGCAGGGCAACGAACATCCCAGTTGCCCAAACTGATGTCCTTGAAACACTTTTACGCCCATCTGGATGTCGGAGAAGTTCACCACCCGGTTGGGGATACACGGTTCGATGTCCGCACGCTCCAGCGTGACCAGCAAGAAAATGCCCTGGAACGCCTTGATTTGGAGCTGCACGTCGGTGATGTTCACTACGCCGCTGTTGTCCACGTCGCCCCATTTCCAGGTGGTTGCGTCCGACGCCAAGGACAAGTCCGGCGCGCCTGGCGCACCACAATCGCCGCGCACGCGGTAGCGGGTGCTCGGCCGGATGAAGGCGTCGCCCAGGACGATGGTTCCCCAGGCCGCCGGCGTCTGGAAAAGCGGCGAGTCTCCGAGCGTTCCATCCGCTTGCACGTACTTCGCCATGCAGGCGACGATCGGATCCGCCGGGTCGCCGTACGCGATCAATGCGACCGGACCGGCCGCGGCCGCCGGGGTCACGAGGAGGTGCCGCGCACCCTGGGCCAGCACGGTCGGGGCGGCGCAAAGGCCGGAAAGGCAGCCGGGGATGCTCTCGTCGCAAACGCCGCCGGGGCAGGGTTCGCTGCCCGGCACGCAGAACCCGTCCACGCAGGACTCGGAACCGTTGCAGAACACTCCATCGTCGCAATGGGACGCGTCCAGGCAATCGACCGGGAAGTTCATTTGGGCATAGCGGCCGATGTCCGCGGCGCCCTGATCCGTGCCGCCATCGGCCAGCCAGCTGGGCATGGGGCCGCCGGCGTTGCCGATGCGGGTCTTATGAAAGAGCCGCCACGGGTCATACACCGCTACCGTGCCGATCCACTCCGGATTCTGCGGAGTGCCGAAGTTCAGGTCGCTGCCCGTAGGCCCGTGGCACACCATGCAGGGAATGCTGCCGCCGCTGTCGTAGTTAGTCTGCCCCAGGGCCTCGCTGCCCAGAAAGGCGCCGGAACCGTCAATATAGGCGTCGGTGTCGAGGACCAGGCTGTCGATGAACGCGGTGAGGTCCCAGATGTCGTTGTCGGTCAATCCGTAGTTCTCGAAGCCGTGTCCGTCGGGCGGCGCTGAGCCCTTGACGAGGTCGAACATCTGTTGCGTGGTGAGCGTCGTGCCGAACACGCCGCCGATGCCGGTGTAGTGCGGCCCCGCGGCGTAGGCCCCGCTTGCGCCCTTGTAGTCCCAACCGTGGCATTCGACGCAGCGGAAGGTGTCCTCGCCGGATAGCTGCCCGGCGGGCGGGTAGAGGGGATGAGTGCCGGCGGGTGCCGCGACTTCGAGCACCGCCCACCAGCGATCCCAGAGCAGACCGCCGCGGAACGGATCGGCCACGCCACAGGTATCCGACGACTCGTCGCAAGGCTGTCCGGGGCAGGGTACAGCGCCGGCGACGCAGGTTCCCGCGTTGCAGGCTTCCGCCCCATTGCAGTACTTGCCGTCGTCGCAGTGGGCGTTGGTGCCGCACACGACCAGCAGGTTCAACTGCGCGTAGCGGCCGATGTCGGCGGCGCCCTGGTCGGTGCCCCCGGAGAGCAACCAACTTGGCATGGCCGTGCCCGGGTTGCCGATGCGGATCTTGTGCAGTAGCTCCCAGGGATTCTCAACCGCGACCGTGCCGACCCATTCCGGCGCCAGGGCGGTTCCGAAGTTGATCGTGGCCCCGTCGGCACCGTGGCACGCGATGCAGGACGGGCTCCCGCCGCTGGTGTAATGACTCTGTCCCTGGCTGGGATTGCCCAGGAAGGCACCGGTTCCGTCGATGTAGGTGTCGGTGTCGATGGCAAGGTCATTCACGAACTGAACCAGATCGCGGATGTCCTGGTCCGACAGGCCGTAGCCGCCGAAGCCGTGCCCGTTGGTTCCGGAGGAGAGCTTGACGAGATTGAACATCTCCAGTGGCGTCTTGGTGGAGCCGAAAACGCCGCGGATGCCCGTGTAATGCGCGCCGGCGCCGTACGCTCCGTCGCGCCCCTTGTAGTCCCATCCGTGGCATTCCTTGCAGCGGAAGGTGGCGCTGCCCGTTTGCTGACCCGAGGGGGGGTAGAGGGGGTGGTTGCCCGTCGGCGCGTTGAGGGCCGCCACCGTCCACCACTGGTCCCAGAGTAGCCCGCCGCGATGAGCGTTGTTGAGGATGGTCTGGCAAGACGAGTTACAGACGACGCCGTCCGGGGGGTCGCACTGTTCGCCGGCTTCGAGCGTTCCGTTTCCGCACTGCGGCGGCGGGGTCGCGGGCGCCAGCGTCAGGCCCTGCACGGTTGCAGGCGATCCCGGTTTGAACATCTCGATGGTCGCCGGCAGGTTGGCCGGGGGGACGTTGGCGTCGAAGCGGAAGTTGTACAGCGTGCTCCAGCGGAGGGCGTTGGCCTGGGGATGGGTGACGTAGGAATCCGTGACCCAGGTGACGTATCCGCCGACGGCGAAGCCCGGCCAATCGGTTCCCGAGAACGGTTCGCCGCTGTGGTAGTCCACGTCGTGAAAGCCGATGTTGATCACGCTCGCCCCGGCGTCCACCGGGACCTTGAAGCCGCCCGCGGAGCGATCCGAGTTCAGGTTCTGCAGCGCGTACTCGTAATGCCAGAAGCCGTTGCCGAGCGCCGTTGCCTTGGCCGAGAGGATAAAGAGCCCGTCGCCCGGAACCTGGATGTCCGTCTCGACCACGGTGGAATCATATTCGCGCCAGGCGCGCACCGCGGGGCGTTGCCGGCGCGTGATGCCGCTCAGGCCCAGCGTGTAGCCATTGAGTTCTTCGGTGATGCTGGCCCGCCGGAACGAGGCATTGTTGTTCTGGTTGCCGGCCGCGGCGTCATCCGCCGTGACATAATGTCCTTCGACGAAGTACAACGCGCCGCTGTTGAGCGACGGCTTAATATCCGACTCGTGAACCTGAAGCCTGCGGCCGATGGTCTGATCCGGCGCCGGGGCGGAAAACGGGTAGGGATACGCGCCGGTGTGCGCGTTGACCTGTGAGCGCGGACCGAGGTTGCTCTGCTGGCCGTTCAGGCTGGCGGTGTACGGATCGCTACATCCCACACCGAGTTGGCTTCCACCCAGGGGCGGCGGCGTGCAACCGAAAAGGCAGGAGTTGCCGGTCACCGCCAGGAAACCGTGCTTCAGCCAACTCATGCCGATCTGTTCAAAGCGCCCGTCTTTGAGGCGGTACATGTTCTGCGCAATGACGGGATGCTGGTTGTTGTTGCCGAACCAGGAGACGGGCGTGTCACCGGCGTTGCAAGACGTGGTCCCAACGGAGAAGGCGTAGATGCCGGAAAACCCGAGGGTCCCGTAGCTGCCCACGTCATGCAGCTCGCCGACGATGACATCCGGCCCGGACGAGGTGACGGGCGCGAGATCGACATCGTCGTCGAAAACGGCCGCCTCGTCTTCGCCCGCCTCGCGCACGGCGGTCGCATCGACGAGAGCGGCATCCAGGCGCAAGACACCGACGGCCGCATCCGCAAGTGCCGGCTCTTCGATCGCGGCTGCCCACGACGGGTCAACGAAGAGTTCGCCGACGATCGTGAGCTTGCCGCTGGCGGGCGAAACGTTGATCGCCACGTCGCGCAGCAGGAAGACGGGCCGCGCTCCAACCGGCGCGCCGGCGGTACTGCGAACCACCCAGCGCCCGAGGTCATCGCGTCCTACCGTAAGGTCGCCGATCACCTCCACGCGCCGGCCATGCCGGGACAACATGAGTCCGCCTCGGCACTGCACCCCGCCGCGCACCGTCCAGCCGCCGCCTACGGCGTTGGTCCCCCCCGACACCTCCATGCGGCCCGACGCTGCGGGGTCGACCAGAAAGGCCACGCGGAGCACGTCCGGCGCCTCGGCGACCTCCCCTCGGACCGCCCAGTTCCATCCTCGTGCTGCCATTGCGGGCTCGGCGAATTCAAGGGCGAGCGCGCCGCTGCGAACGGTGTATGTAGCAGGCGGCGGGGCGGCGGGAGGACGCGTGGATTCGACTGCGGTTTGGGCGGCAGCGGGGGCGAGAAGGCATACTACAACCGTGGCCGCGAGCACTCCCGGCGGCCCCTGGACCCGACCATTACGCTGCATGAGTAGACGCTTCTCCCGCCCCGAACGCCCCTTCTGGGCGCCTGGTTGCAGCCTATCCTGTATGGACCGGAACGTCAACGGAAAACCGCCCTTGGCGCGGGGTTCAGGACCGATATAGCTTCGTACGAGTGAGTCCTGGGGCGTTGCCTGGGGGCGCAAAAGTCCGTGGAGGAACCGCGTGGCTGGGAAAACGGTCGCTGTGGTCGGTGCCTCGACCGATCGGGGCAAGTTCAGCAATAAGGCGGTGCGCGCCTATGTTGCCCGGGGATGGGACGTTTACCCCGTGAACCCGCGCGGCGGGCAGGTCGAGGGTTTGCGCGTTTTCACGTCGCTTGCCGAGGTTCCCGTGCGTCTCTACCGTGTAACGTTGTACCTGCCGCCGGCGGTGGCGGTAGCGATGCTTCCGGAGGTCGCGGCGGTCCATCCGGACGAGTTCTTCGTGAACCCCGGCGCGGAGAGCGAGGAACTGGTGCGTGAGGCGGCGCGGCTGGGGCTCCAACCCATTCTGGCTTGCAGCATCGTGGACCTGGGCGTCCATCCCGCCGAATTTCCCGCGTAGTGGCGCGTGCCCGCATGTCGCACGGGCGTCACGCTCAAGGGACCATTCGGCCGCATTCTGGACACACGCCGGAGACGTTTCCCCGCAGGTCGTAGTCGCACATGGGGCAGAATCGGACCCAGCCGCAGCGAAGGCAAACCGGGCACGTCGCGTCGGGGAAGAAACGCCCGCAGCGTTCGCAGCGCCCGAATTCGTCCGGGTCGTCCTCGGGCCGGCGGCGTCGCAAGGTCAGCAGGAAGATCACGAACAAACCGACCGAAGCGAGGGCGGCGAGAATGATCTCGAAGTCCTCGCTGAGGTCCACCGCAGGCTCCGGGGCGGCGCGAAGTCGGCGCGTGTACGGTTACATCACGCCGTGCATCAGAGAGCGGATCTTACGCACCGCCAGGAAACACATCAGCGACATGACGGTCAGAGCACCGGTGATGTACGCGAAGTAGGTAGCAGGGTGGAGCGTTCCGTAGCTTTCGCCCAGGAGGCCGGCAACGTAGTTCCCGAAGGAAATCAGGATGTACCACGTGCCCATCATCATCGTTCCCCACGCCTTCGGTGCGAGCTTGCTGACCATCGACAAGCCCACCGGCGACAGGCACAGCTCGCCCAGGGTGCACACGATGTAGAACCAGAACAGCCATTGCCAGCTCACCTTGAAGCTCGCCGAGGTGACGAAAAGCCGGTTCAGCGCGGCGCGGAACTCCGGCTCGGCGCCGGCTACCAGAAGCCCCTTGTAATCCCGGTCCGCAAGCGCGACGGAGGCGCTCAGTGTTCGCGTCGTGGCGTCGAAACGAACGGCGCTTTCCGGAAGCCCCGCGTATCGCAGATCGAACTGCGGGGGAACCGGTTCAAGCTGTACGGCGGCCTTCACCGACTGATCCGGCTCGGCTCGGCGCGAGGCAAGCACCAGCTCGCGGAGTTTGAGGACGTATTCCGGCGGCGCGGTGGGGCGTAGCAGGCGGTCGCGATCCGTGTCCGCCAGGACGCCGGTCATGTCGAGCCGCTTCGCCGCGGCGTCGAAGCGGATGCGACCGCCGTTGACCACCTCAGCGTGGGTGGGATCCACGTGCCGGCGCAGCTTCTCGTCGAAGTTCGGATCGGAGGGGTTCGGCGGGTCGTCGAACACGACTCTGCCCGTCCCATCCACGGTGACGCCGCGCGGCAGCGCGGCGAGCTCAGCGCTGCTCGGCTGGTTCTCGTAACGGATCGCCCAGATCATCAGCGCGAATGCCATGCCCTGGAGGAATACTCCGATGCCCATCTTGGCGGGGATTGAGAGGCTGATCCCGATGCGTGGGAGAAAGACCCAAAGCCATGCGATCAGCGGCGCGAAGAGGATGATCGCCGCGGCGTTGATCGACTGGAACCATTCCGTCGGCATGGGGTTAAACCAGCGTGACCACCACGAACCGGTGCCGCTCACCCGTTCCTGTCCCTCCACCGCCGGGAACACGGAGGGCTCCGGCGGCTTCTCGGTCAGATACAGGTCCGTGGTCTTGTCTGCGAAGATGTTCATGGCGTTCCCGGCTTGCTCGAATGCCGCCCAGAAAAAGACCACGAACAGGCCCAGCAGGTAAATGGTCAGCACGCGATCGCGCGCCGCGCCTTGCACGTGCCGCATTACGATGGCGCCGAGGAGCGAGGCGATCACCGTACCCAGGCCAAAGGCGATCGCTTCGTCGATGTTGATGAGCCCCGCTACGTGAAGCCCGGTGCATGCCAGCGCCGCCGCCACGGCGACCACGACTATCAGGGTCGGCGCGGAGCGGGTGAGACGCGGCAGCAGCGACGGCGCGAGGTTCGCCTCCTCCTCGGTCATGTAAGGCTTGCGTGCGGCGGGGCCCGGCGCGCGCGACGGCGGTCGCACGATTTCCGGGGGTGCGGAGGGCGGCTCCTGGACCCAGCGTCCAAGGAGCTGGTAGATGATGAGCGCCAGCAGCATGCCCGCGCCGGCGGCACCGAAGGCGTAGCCGAAGCCGTACTTCTGCCGGAGCCACCCGCACACGATGGGCCCGATCATGGCGCCGAGGTTCACACCCATGTAGAAGATGGTGTAGGCGCTATCGCGCCTCGCGTCGTTCGGCGGGTAGAGCCGCCCGACCTGCGTGGCCATGTTGGGTTTGAACAGCCCGTTGCCGGCCACCAGCAGCCCCAGCGCGACGAAGAAGAACCGTTGATCCTCGACGGTCATGCAGAACTGGCCGGCGGCCATGATGGCGGCGCCAATGATGATAGCCCACCGGTTGCCCAGAAAGCGGTCGGCAACAAAGCCGCCGAGGATCGGCGTCAGATAACAGAGGGCGGTGAACCACTTGTAGACGCGGGAGGAGCTTTCCTGCGAATAGCGAAGGCTGTTAAGCATGTAAAGCGGGAGCGCGGCACGCATGCCGTAGTAGTTGAAACGCTCCCACATCTCGGTGAAGAAGAGGACGAACAGTCCTCGGGGGTGCCCCAGGAACGTGCCGGGCGAGGAGGTTGATGACATGCGTACGGCCTCCGTGGTCTTCAAACCGGCGGTCGTTGGCACTGCAACCTGTGCGGCGTCGGCAGCGTCAAGTCCGCCCCCTGGGAGCGCGCCATCGATACGTCGAGCGCGCGGACGGGGGATGTTACCGGCGGGCACGCCGCCACTCAACGTCGCCGAGCGGCGATGCAGGTTAAGGGGTGCGTGCGGTCGCGTGTGGCGAGGTTGAGGTTCTCGCGACACGCGCAGCGCGCATCAACCTCCCGACGCAACCCGCTACGCGCATCGCCTCCCGCGCCATCCACAGCGCCGTGCCATACATGTGGCGCTCCTGGCGGGGCTCGCGCACGGCTGCGAGGCCCGCGGATCGCTGCGCACAACGCCTGGGTCTCCGACGTCGTGCGGCGAGCATCCCTAATCGAGGCCGTGCCACGATCCGCGGGATGCACCCCGGCACGGACCGAGAAGCTGCTGGGGATTGACAGGGCCGGCGCGTTGTTCTTCAATGCACTTAGCCCGGGCGATTGGCTCAGTTGGCTAGAGCGCCTGCTCGACACGCAGGAGGTCACAGGTTCAAGTCCTGTATCGCCCAGTTGTAAGTCGTTATGCGACAGCAAGTTACGGGCGGTCATCCCCCGATCATCGGGCATAGAAGTCGTGGCACTACACTTTTCCCTACACTTTTGGAGGAAGTGCGATGCCACGGTCACGACGGTCAACAGACCCGATTTCGTTCCATAAGCCTACCGGGCAGTACTACGTGACGCGCGGCGGTAGCCGCGTTTATCTGGGCGCTGACCGGGACGCCGCCATCGAGCGCTATCATCGGCTGGCGCTTGGCCTCAGCGAAACGCCTAAACCGATTGCAACCGGCCCCCTTTCCGCTAAGGAACTCGCCAACCGGTTTCTCGCCTCGCAACGCGCGAATTGGCGGCACCCGGAAACCACGTTGAAGGGTTATGGGCCGTGATGGCAATGGAGACGAGGAACAGGTACGGGTCGATTCCCGATCTGCCCGATGAGGAGCTTGCCGATCCCGAGGAGCTTCTGCGGCAGGTGCACATCCAGGAGTGGGGACCGATTCTCTCGTTGCCCGTGCGAGGCGCGAGCACGTTTCGGCCCGACATCGATGAGAACGGTGGCGTCAGCTGGGGCGCGTTCGGTACGGTGGATTTCGAGCGGATCTCGCCCAAGTTCGACAAGCTGCGGTACAAGATCGACAAGCTTCGTGAGGAGCGCCGCAACGTGAGGATCATGATCGATACGGTCAGATTGCGCGTGCGGGACGCGAACAGGTACGTCGTGCTGAGGTACGCGTTGCGGGGTGTGATTGGCATCGAGGACATTCTGGACGAGGACCTGAAAGGCCTGGTCGGGCTATACCTTCGAGCGAGGAGGCTCACGGAGGAGATCGAGCGGCTGCTGGAGGCCAGGCAGCGGCGCCAGGAGCGGGCGGCGGCAGCGATGCTGGCGCGGTGGGAGTGATCCTGCCTCGGTTTTTTTCTACGGCGGCAAAGCTCGCTTGAGGAGAAGCGTTTCGAGTTCCCGCAGGTAGGCCTGCGGATCGCGTCGGAATCGTTGGCGAAGCGTGCGGGCGTGCCGGCGTTGTTCGAGGGTTGCCCGCGAGGTTCGCCAGGTCTGTAG
>JACQXM010000028.1:0-15174 GCA_016208685.1 Planctomycetota bacterium
CCGGGTCGCGGTTTACGTGCACGGGGAGCGTCCAGTGCGGCGAGAGTACCTCGCCCGCTTTTTTCACGCGCACCGGCGGCGGCTGATGCGGGCGCGATGCCCCCCGGGTGAGATAATAGTAGGCGTAATCGATCGCCGGGTTCCCCGTGCTGATAATCGTCTCGTCGGGCAGTGCCATCGCGGCCACGGCGGTGCGCGTGTTTTCCACGTCCGCGATGCGCCGCAATCCGTCGGCATCCTTGCCGTCCCACTGTTCCACACACAGTCCGGCGGTGCGCGGCTCCCAGTTGACGATGGTTCGCAGCAGCGGGCCGTTGACCACCGCGGCGCGCACCAGCACCCGCGAGGCCACCGGCAGATGGTACGAAAGCCGCTCCGCGTCCAGCGTCTGGAGTTCCGCCACCCGTACCGACTCGCCGCCGGAATTAAGCAGGGGATCCCACAAGTCGCTGTCCTCCCCGGCCACGGCGCGGACATCGAAGGTGTAGGCTTCGTCGGGAACGATGGCGCCGTCGAGGTCCCGGCCGTCCCAGACAACGGTGTTGAGCCCCGCGGCGCACTCCTTCCCCTCCAGCAGCCGGGCGACGGTCTCGCGGTTGGGGCCGTACACGGTGATCGCCACTTGCGCGGCACGGGAGAGCGTGAACTGCAACGTCGCGGTCTGGCCGGCGGTAGGGTTGAACGATCGTTGCAGACGCGACACGCCCGCGATCTTCAGCAGCGCGGGCGGCTTTTCGGCGGCGGGCGCGGAAGGCGCTGCGGGCGGATCACCGGTTGGCGGCGCGGCCGGCGGCGTTTGTGCGATCAGCGCGAGTACCAGCAGCGCGGCAGTCATGGCGGGCGAAGATACCCGACTATTTGCCGCGAAGGTAGGTGAGGACCTCGCCGCTTTCCTTGTGCACGAAGACCCACAGATCTCCGCCCTTGGCGGGCCGCGGGCCCTCCGGCTTGGGGCCGAAATGAACCGCCCAGTAGGGCTTGTCGGTGAGTTTGGCCTTCAGGTCGGGGATGTCGTCGTAGAGCTTGGGCCGCGCCGCAACGTACTTCTGCCAGGCGGCGTTGTCATCCTCGCAGCGTGGTTCGAGAGCGGCGAGATCGTACCCCAGCTTCTCAGCCTGAGTTCGCGCCGCGGGAAGCGCTTTCTGACATACGTTCGTCACTTTGGGTGCATCCGAGGGTGGCTGGGTGCATCCCGCCGCGAAGGCGGCGAGCAGAATGAGCAACGGTGCGTTCGTCGGCCTCACGAGGTTCCCTCCCCGCACGGCGGCCTGCATTCGCCTGGCGCGGCCCAGGAGCGATGGCGCTTCTGCCCGGGCGCGCCACGCACGCCCCGCTGCCTGCCGGCCGCGGCGCCGCACGCGCGGCACCGAACCGCACACCAGGGTCTAGCAGGGGCAGGGACCGCCGCCGCCGCCGCCACCACCGCCGCCATTATTGCTTCCGCCGCTTCCGCCGCTGCCGCCGCCACCACCGCCGGCGCCGCCGCCGCCCCCACCCCCACCGGGGTTGGTGTTGCCGATGGTGTTGGTGGAGTCGTTGTTATGGTCGTATTTCTTGATGTCGCCGCTGGGCGTACCCAGGTAGCCATCCACGTTGTTCGCTTCGTTGCCGTAGTTCGGATCGTTGATATCCGCGTCGGAGAAGTTCTCGTTGTCGTAGCCCGGATCGTTCGCTCCGTGCGTGTGATAGTCGGCCACGGCGCCTGCGGGCTTGGGACCGGGATCGGAACCGTCGATCGTCCCCGGATTCGGCGCGGTGTAGGAGTAGGTGCCGTCGGGGTTCTGGTAGACCCAGCCGGCGTACTCGCGCCCTTCGGCAATCGAGGTGTTGTTGATGTCGGAGATCGCCGCCGCCCCTGCTTCGTCCTGCGTAGCATAGGAGTCGCCCGGCCCCAGGCCGAACGGATCGGTGCGGTTGACCGGGTTGTTGTCGACGTAGGCGTAGGGGTGCTCGCCGAGGATGAAGACCGTCGGGTCGGCCTGGAGAAACCGCCCCAGCGACGGCGCGTAGGCGCGGGCACGATAATGATACAGCCCGGTTTCGCCGTCGAACTCCCGGGCCGTGAAGGCGAAGGGATTCGCCACCGACCCCGTCTGCTGCACGATCTGCCCGTACGCGTCATACGTATAGGAGGCCACCGTGGTCTGTGAGGCGTTGGTCAGCAGGCGCACGGAACCCAAGCCATCTTCATGGTAGAAGTGGTTCGTGGCCCCGCGGCGCATGCCCAGCGGATCGTCGATGGCCGGCCCATGCAGGTACGTCGCCTGAAGCACCAGGGCGCCGTCGTACTCGCTGATGATCACGTCGTCGGCGTAGGCGTAGCGCGTGCGAACGCCGGCGACGTTCTTCTCCACCCGGCGGCCCAAACCATCGTAGGTGTAGGTGGTTACCACGTTTCCGGGCAGCGTGGCCTGGGTAAGGCGATTCTCGCCATCGTACGCGAAACTGGTGATGGCGCCGCCCACCTTGGCCGTCCGACGGGTCAGGTTCCCCTTGGCGTCGTAGGCGTAGGTGAACGCGGCGTCCTCCGTCAGGCGGTTGTTGGCGTCATAGGTGTACGACGCGGAGGCATGCGAGGTCGCCCGGTTCGCTGTGGGGTCGTAGGTGTACGTTTCGTTGGGATTCGTCCCCGGGTTGGGATGCGTTGCCGCGGTAAGCTGCCCCGCCGCGTCGTAGCCGTAAGTGTGCGCCCCGGCGCCGTCCGTCGCCGTCAGGCGGTTCCCGATGGCGTTGTAGGTATAACCGAACGCCGCGAGCATGGTGTTGTTCGCCAGTCGATGCTCCACCAGCGTCCGCCGGCCGGCAAGATCGTAGAGGTAGCTCGTGGTGGTGCCGTTGGGCATGGTCCGCGTGATGCGGCGATCGGCCCCGTCGTAAGTGAAGCCCACGGTCCCCAGCGAGGGATGGACGATCTGGGTAACGTGCCCGGCGGCGTCGTAAGAGTACGCGATGTTCTGACCTTCAGGATTGGTCACCCGCGTGCGCCGCCCGGCGGCGTCGTAGCCGTAGGTGGTGGTCTTGCTCCAGGTGTTGTTGGTTTCGCTGGTGAGCCGGCCCAGAGCATCGTAGGCGAAGGTGAGCGAAATGCTGGGCGTGATCGCCAGCGTCATATGATCCAGCGCATCATAGGCGAACGTGGTGTTGGTGTTGTCGGGATAGACCTTGCGCGTCAGGCGATTCAGGGCGTCGTACTCGTAGGAAGTAACCCCCGCGGCGCGATCGCGGACGGAAAGCGGGCGGCTGCTCTCACCGTGATAGGTGGTGGTCTCAAAAGTGGCGTCGGGGTAATTGACCCGCGTGACGCGCCCCAGGACATCGTAGAGGAACGTGGTCATGTTCCCCCGCGCGTCGGTGAGCTTGGTGCGCCGACCCGCTGCGGTATAGGCGAAGGTGTTGGCATGGCCCAGGGCGTTGCCGGCCGCCGTCTTTCGCCCAGCGGTGTCGTAGGTGTAGGTCATCATGCCGCCCAGGGCATCGGTGCGCTTGGTCAGTCGCCCCTGCCCGTCATAGGCCAGGGTGGTCTGGGCGGCGGCGGCGTCCGTCTGCCGGGTGAGCCGGCCGAACACGTCGTACTCGTACGCGGTGGTCTCGCCTTCGGGGTTGGTGCGCGAGGTCAGGCCGCCAAGCAGGCCGAAAGTCTGCACCGTTTCGTTGTCTAGAGGGTCGAAGCTGCTGGTGAGGTTCCCGAACGCATCGTACGTGTAATCCGTCATGTTGTTGAGCGGATCGGCGATCGACGTGCGCCGGCCCAATGCGTCATAGGCGTACGTCGTGACGCCCCCCAGCGCGTCGGTGCGGCGCGTGCGGTTGCCGGCGGTGTCGTAGCCGTAGGTGGTGACTCGCCCCAGCGCGTCGGTCTCGGACGTCTGCCGCCCGGAGGCATCGAAGGCGTATTGCGTGGCGCGCTCCAGGCCGGTGCCGGCGGCTTCGGTGAACCGCGTGCGATTCCCCGAGGCGTCATAGTCAAAGCGCTGTACGCGCCCCAGCGGATCGGTGATGGTGCTGACCCGCCCCGCCACGTCGTAGGTATACGTGGTCACCTGGTTCAGGGCGTTGGTCATGGTCAGCACTTTGCCGAAGTTGTTGTAGGTGAATGTAGTGCTGTTGCCGTCGGCGTTGGTGATGCGCGTCAGGTGGAAGGTGCTGTCGTACAGAAACTGCTTCGTCCCGCCCAGCGGATCGCGCACCTGGCTGACGACGCCCTTGGAGTCGAACGTGATCGTCCACTGGGCCCCGGAGGCGTTGTCCGTCTTGCGGGTCTGCGTGGCGGAAAGGTAGGTGTAGGTGAAGTCGCCGTCGGCATCCACCATCCGGCTGACCCGACCCTGGGCATCGTAGGTAACGCTGAAAAGTGCCTGCCCCATGGGGTCCAGCACCCGCGCCAGCAGGCCGTTATCGTATTCGTACGTCCAATCGGCGCTTTCGCTGTCGGTAAACCCGCTGAGGTTGCCCGCGGCGTCATACTGATAGCCGACCGACCGACCCGTGGAGTCGGAGATCGCATCGACGAACCCGTTGGCGTTGTAGGTGACATTCACCTGTACTCCGCCGGCAAGCTGGAGCGTCATGGGCCGGCCCCGGGAGTCGTGCAGGACCGTGACCGCCGGGCCGTACGCATCGCCGATGCTGATCAGTCTGGTGTCTTCGTCGAAAATGAACTTCTGCCCACTGGGCATGCGAAGTTCAAAGCCGTTGGGGACTTTGACCAGTTGTTCCGGACGGCCCAGCGGCGCCACGTACACGCCGTTGGGCTGCTTGGTGAAGTAGTAGCGCTGCCCGTTGGGGAAGCGGACCACCACGATCTCGTCAGAAAGCGTCCCCCGGAACGTGGGGACGGCCATGATGTCGAGTACGGAGTGGAACCGGCGCCCGAAAAGCCCGATGTAGAAATCGTCGCTGGTGTAGGTGCGCAGCAGGTCGAAGGAGCGTTCGGGCCCGGGGAAACTCAGGTCCACCCAGGAACGGAACATGGTGCCCGTGACCGCGTACACCGGCGAGGACCCACCCTTGCACGGATCACACGGCGGCGACTGGCAGGGTGGCGGAGGAGGAGGAGGCGGATCGCTCGAGGTCGTGGGCTCGCCGATACCTAGCGCCGGGTTGTCGTTGGCCGCCGCCGGTGGCGCGACCAGCAGCGCCGCTCCACAGAGCAACGTCGCCCACGCACCTGGTTGAAGGAGCTTTCGCGTCAGACCCATGGCCGTCCTCAATAGCGGAACTGAATAATCGCGTCGCGCTCCAGCGACGCATTGCCCCGCTCGTCGACCGCGATGAACGAAAACCGATAGTACCCGGGCGAAAGATATTCGCCGCCCTGCGCGCGACCGTCCCAGACCAGCGAATGCACACCGGGGTCGATGTACCCGGTATCCCAGGCACGCAGGGCCACGCCGGTGTCCAGGCTGATGACCTTGACGATGACGGTGCTGCGCTTGTCGATGGTGAAGCTGACGTCCACCTCGGGGTCAGAGGCGCCGCGATCCGTGGGGCTGAACTGGTTGAGCAGCGTGCCCACGTCGATGTCCACCATGGTGATCTGCGGTATCCCCGTTACCACCACGGCGTTGTCGCCCAGCGTCCAGGCGTTGACCGACCACAGGTAGAAGTTGAAGGGCACCAACTGGTTGTTGGCATCCAGCCCGGCCCAGTAGTACGTGTAGTCACCCGCCCCCAGCGCCAGGTTGTCAAACGGCGTGTCCGTGCGGTTCGACCCGCCGGGAAGAATGTACAGCGAGGCGCGCGAAGCCGACGGAATACGGTAGGTCATCTGCCAGAAGTCGTCGCCATAGGGGCAGATGCGGGAGGGGTCGGTGCTCAGGCGCTGCGCGAAGTACTGGTTTCCGCCGGTGGTGTCCGCAAGGTCGAGCATTTCCGTCCGCCCCGGGTACGACCATTGGAGCACGGCGTAGTAGGCACCCGGGTGGGTGGGTTCAAAACGGAAGTCGCGGCCGTCCCAGACGTCGTTATAGGTGCCGGCGGCGCGAAGCTCGTGATCCACCAGGGTGCGAACCTGCCGCCCGTCGGCGGAGCGGATGTAGAGCCAGACGGTCGAAGCGATGGAAAGCGTGGTACGGATTTCCGACTGGTCGCCGGACTCGACGGCGACGGTGTCGTCGAGCACTTCCAGCGTAGCCGGGGCGCGGGTGTCCACCCGCACGCGGTCCACGGAGGTGTTGCCGTCGTTGTCCCGCACCCGTAACGCCGCGATCTTCACGCCCGCGGTGGCGTAGGTGTGGCTGGTATCACCGTTCGTGGGGCTGGTGTAGTCGAAGGTTCCGTCGTTGTCGAAATCCCATTCGTAAAGCACGATGCTGCCGTTGTCCGAGCCGTTCCCCGAAAAGTTCACGGTCAGCGCCGAGGCGCCCTGGGCCGCGGCGGCGATGGCGGTGGGGGCCGCCGAGGCGTTGACCCGCACCTCGCCCAGCACGATGGGGTGCTCGACCTTCGCGCCGGACTGGTGCGTGGCGCGGAACACGGGATGATAGACCCCCGCCTGCGTGTAGATCCGCGCCGTGTTGGGGTTGGCGGTCGAGGAGTAGTCGGCGGCGAAGGTGCCGTTGTAGTCGAAATCCCACTCGTAGAGCGTGATGGGGTCGGCGAGGTCGGCCGCCACGCCGTGCAGAAAAACCGTAAGCGGCGCCGGGCCGTTGCTGGGCGACGCGGAGGCGAAGGTCTCGGTCACGGCGATGGGAATGTCCAGGGTGGTCAGCGTGTTCGTGCCCTGCTGATAGACCCCGAACTTCACGATGTGCACACCCTCTTCGAGGAAGGTGTGGAACATCACGTCGGGCCGGGCGGAGAGGTCCCCGCAACCGGGACAGCCGTTGTCCCACACGCCGTTGGCGTCCCAATCCCAGAGGTAATTCGTGGGGGTCACATCCGCCCAGATGACGTCGGGGGTGAAGCGGACGTTGAGCGGCGAAGAGCCGCTCTGCGGCACGGCCTTGGGAGCCAGCAGCAGCGAGGTCACCGTGAAGTGGCTGATCACTTGAGCCGCCGTTCCGTTCACATCAGCGATGGACGCCATGATGGTGTGCACACCGTCGCCCAGCGATTGCACCACGGGCAGCGACGCCCCGCGGAACCCCCGCACCGTGCTGGCCGACTGATCGACGCCGTCGACCATGACCACGAGACTGTTGGTGTCCAGGCTGAGGCTGGTGGGGCTGTAATCAACAATGATCGTCGGGCGGCGGTTGCCGATCACCGCGTCATCGGCCGGCGCGGCAACGGCGATGTAGGGCGCCTGCGGCGTTCCGATGAAGGGGAAGTTCTGCCGCCAAACCGTCAGGTCGCGATGGTCGACCACGCCGTTGTTGTCGGCGTCGGCGCCGGAAAAGCCGGGCGCGCCCGTCGTGCCCTGCTCGTTGCGGATTCGCAACAAGTCCCGCAGGTCGACCACGGCGTTGGCATCCGCGTCGCCCGGAACCGCCAGCGCCGGCGCCGCAAAGCCGCCCAGCAGAAGCAGCGCGCCGAGCACGCCCACCGCCCGTCTGGGGCCGGCAAAGCGACCGGAGTGTACTGCGAATGATCCCATCGGCCTCTGTACGCCCTCACATCCCCGCGCCGATCGTGGCTACGGGTTGCTGCCGAACACCCGCTGAAAACCCGCCACGTCGCGCAGGTCAATGTCCGTATCCGGATCCAAGTTGAACGCCGCACATCCGGCACCGATCGGACCGGGGCCCGGACCGGTCAGACATTCACTCAGGTCGCGGTAGTCCGCCAGGTCGACGTCGTGATCCCCGTCACCGTCGCCGGTTGGAGCCACCAGCGTCAAAACCAGCGAACCTACACCCACGCCCGCCACGTCAAACAGGGTGCCGTCCGGCGAGGTCGTGGTGTGCGCGGCGCTGACGTTCGTAAGGTTGATCGTGACACTGCCGCTGCCGGAAGGGACGACCGTGATCTGCTCGATCAGCACGTCGGTGCCCGCCGGCACCCCGTCCAACACGCTGCCCGGAACCCCGCCGACGTCCGCGTCGTACGCGGCCTCGATGAGCGCCAAGGTCTTCAGGTTGTGCGGCAAGCCGCTGGCGAACGGACTCTGCGAGGTACGCGACACATACGTCAGCCCGTTGGTCCCCGTGGGGTTCAGCGAGCGGTCGGTCATCATGGCGCCGCCGGCCCCCGTGGCGTTCAGGCGGAAGGAAACGGCGGACAGCCGCGTGTCGAACGTGCCACGAACCTCAAGATTCACCGGCGCGCCGGCGGTAACCGAATTGCTCCCGGGATTGACGAGCGAGAGGGTGATGACGGATCCGAAGACCGCCGAGCCGCCCAACAGCATGGCCGCAACCACCAGCGCCAGCCTGCTGTTGACGAAGCTCCGCCGTACCCCTGCCATCTTCCGCCTCTCCCGCGCCGCGCCCGACAGGCGGGCAGCAGCACCTGCAACCATCTTAGCCTGTACAGCCGCGGCGCCCGGTTCCGACACGATGTGAGCCGCCGTGAGCCGTTGACTGAAAGCCTTATATGTAGCGATCTGCCGCCGCCATGTCAAGCAAGTCTCTCGTTCCAGCCGTTTTTGGCGATGAATCATCGCGTCGTTCGAGGCTGACTTGTGGGAGCAAGACCGGAAGCCGCGGCGGTGCGCCTCACACGCGAGGACCAAATGTGGATCGAAACATCCACATATATCAGAACCAAACGGCGAACCAGCACACCAAACGGAGCCTTGGAGCGATGCGCCGGCGCACATGCCCCCGTCCCACTTGCGCGGGACCAGCGTGCCGACGCCGGGTCGCGGCCTTGCGGGCGACGGATGTTGTCGGTCACATACCGGCGACCCGTGCATGAGTGAACCGTCGCCACTTTGTGTAGAGGCTAGGGTGTGAAGCAGCCGGGGGTTGCTGTGGTATTCCTGGTGCTGGTCGCGACGGCGGGGTGCCGGCCGGGCGCGCGCAGCGCCCTGCCCGCCATCGCGGATCAACGCGCCGCCGAGCTCCGCGCCCGCGCCGCGGCGCGTTTCGATCGAGGCGACTACTACAAGCCCCGCCCGGAGGACGCCGGATTGCGCGAAGCGGAACTCGCGCCGCTCATCGTCCAGCAGGCAAGGGCTTCCAATGGCGTTGCCGCCCCCACGGCAGCAGGGTTCGGTGCGGTCCGTTTCGACGCCAGTGCGCGCCGGTTCGCCGTCGACCCGAGCCTTCCGACTGTCTATACCGCCGCGTCCCTCGTCGTTCTCGGGGGCACGAGCCACGAGCAATTGGTGTACGTATGGTGGTACGAGGCGGCCTCGCCACCCAACGGGCGAAGGTCCGGTCGGGGCGGCGCGCGTTCCGATCCGATGTACCGCGGGGTGCGCATCACGCTGGGGACCGACGGCTTTCCAATGGTATGGGAGGTGCTTAGCGGCGACGAACCAGGGCGGATACTGTTCGTCTCCGCGTCCCTCGAGCAGGCGGCGCGCTCGCAATATGGCGATCCGTTGCCTGGCCGGTCGTTCGCCGTCGAACGCGCGGTGGACGAAACACCGGATGTGCTGGTGGTTCGGGTGCTGGACGACGGCCCGGTGGCGATGGGGCCCTATGTGTACCTCGAGGCACGCAATGGGGCGATCTCGGCGGTGCTCTGCCGGTGCAGCCCATCGCAGTGCGATCATTACGAGCGCGAGGTCAAGTACGAACTCGTTCCCTTCGAGTTCCTCGATCCCCCGCTACGGCGTCGGGTCGCGCCGCCGTTGGACCTGACGGCCGTCCTGCGCTGGCCGTCCGGGTAGATCCGCCGACCGGCGCCGCGGATCGTTGCAGGAGCGACGCGCATGCGCGGTCCACGCCGCTCCCTGCGATCGCCCTCGCGAATGCCGTCCGCCCGGAGAAGCCTCCCGCTATCGCGAGGCTCCCGCGCGAACGGGTTCCAACCGAAGGGCCTCGATTTCCGCCAGGTCGGGCAGCGAGCACGCGAAGGTTCCCTGGCGCGGGTAGTGGCCGTGCCGCACCCGCGGCTTCCGCTGGATCGGCACTTCGCGTTCTGCGACCACCTTGCCGTCTTTATCCAGCGCCTGAACCAGCATTCGGCGACCGGCCAGAATGCCCACCTGAGGCGACGCCTGAACTCGTCCGCGGAGCGTCGCACCGGAACCGTGCGGATAAACGGAAACAGCGCGGACCGCAACTCCGTGCCGCGCTGCGCTCTCGAGCCGAATGCCGGGCGCCCCGGCGGCACGGGCACCGTCGGCGCGGATCACGGCCGCCTGCGACGGCGCGCCCGAGCGAACCGCCTGATTCATGGAACATCCAGGCAACACGGCCAGTAGCAGTAGAACAACGAAAGCCCTCATCTGGACCCCCCTCCGTTTCTTGATCGAACGTGACGGTCTATTCTAGGAGCCCACCCGGGTCCGGGTCGAACGATCCACCGAGACCACGGGTGCGAAGTCGTACGCGCGTCCCATAAGGCCTGCGCCGGGCGGGCCGTCGCTTCGGCCGTCGGGGATACCGGCGTTCGGGGAATGCGAATGGCGGGGCTTGGCCCGCAACCGCCGGGGGAGGCGGCAACCGTATCGGAGCGGGCGACGAACGCGGAGAGACCCAGCGTTTCATGATCCAACAAGAGGTGTTGTTGACCGAGTCCGCCGCCGTTGATTGGCCTGTGGACGCCATCGATGCGGAACGGCTGCGCCGCGAGATGCGTTCTCTCTGCGACCGGGCGGCGGCTGGCGTACAACGCGCCGGACTCGACCTGGATGACGTAACCATGCACCGCTGGCTGGTGGTTCGCCGCGGCGGGAACGAGCCGAGGCAGATTCCCTTCGAGAACCGAATCACCGAGCCCCCGGGCATCGCCGCGCGGATCGCGGCAGCCTTGGGCGCACATGGAGATGAAGCGGGGGGCGACCCGAGTCGCGTCGTCGCGCTGCGCGTCGAGGCGCTGCGCGACCGTTATGAGGACCAGCCCGACCGGAGCGGGATTCGCCCCTAGCCGACAGGGACGCAGCGCGCGGTAGGGGCATCAGCGCCCCACGGGATTCCCAAGAGGTTGATCGCGATAGCGCTTGTGGCAGTCTCGGCAGCTTGCCCGCAGAGCCGTAAATCGCACGTGACGCGCGTCGGCATCGGCGGCGGACAGCGCCGCCTGGAGTTCGCGCGCCGAGCGTTCGGCCTGCGCGAGCAGGTCGCGAAAATCCGAGCCGCGGGCGGGGAGGGTCTCCTGTTCCATCAGGTCGCCCAGCGCCGCGACGATCAGCACCGCCTCGTGCTTGGGCGTGCGATCCGGATGTCCCGCGGGCGGCGACCAGTCCTGTTCCGCGGCCGCCTCGAGGTACTCGAACGAACGCGACACCGCCGCCATGGCGTCGACGAGCTCGGAGGTCCGCGCCCGTTCGGGAAACTCCGCCGGCACGGCGTCCACGGCCGCGGCCTCCGCGCGCTGCATCCGGCCGACGCATTGATACAGCCCCGCGTACTGCGGCGATGTTCCCGCGCGGCGCATGAAGGCTGTGGCCTCTTCCGCCGTCGCCTTACCCAGACCCACCATCACCGCC
The DNA here is from genome assembly GCA_016208685.1 of Planctomycetota bacterium. Taxonomy (GTDB): domain Bacteria; phylum Planctomycetota; class Phycisphaerae; order UBA1845; family UBA1845; genus JACQXM01. The sequence goes on from JACQXM010000028.1 coordinate 11,486, forward strand.
GCCGCCGCCGCCGGGCTGCGATGCACACCATGATGACAGTGGATGTACACCGGGCCGGGCAGGTCCCGCACCACGCGCGTCAGTTTCAGTGCCTCCTCGGGACCAATGCCATCGTAGCCGATCGGAAGGTGCACGTAGCGCAAGCCGCGCGCCCGGGCGCGCTCGACATCCGGCGGCGCACCATCGACGCTGATCACCGTGCGAACCCCCAGGGCGCGGAGCGACTCAAACCCCGCGTCACCCTCCGGCGCCGAACCGTTGATGAACCCGGGAAACACCTCGACCACGTTGTGCAGACCCGCGGTCGGTTCGCGCGCCGTGTCCCGGGCCTGCTCCTCGTCTGCCACAGAGGCGACGCCGGCAAATGCCAGAATCGCACATGCGAGCCATACGCGGCCGGACGGCGATCCGCAACGCGAACCAGGCGACATGCCTTTCCCCTCCCTCATCCCAACTGCTCCAACGCGGCCACGGGAGGCCCGGCGCCCATCCCCGACGCGCGTTGCGGCTGTGCCGGCCAGACTCCGGCCGGCCTCATCCGGCGCGTCCGTCAGGTGCCTCGCAGCACAGGCAGTGAATGCCCGAGCCGACCGGTCCCGTCATCGTTGCCCGGCGAATCCACACGCGCGGCCGGCGATGTCTCGCCCCGCGAGCGGTCTCCACCCGATCGGCCCGGCCGATCTGCGATCGCAACCAGCGTCCCATGCAGTGTCAATGCCGTTGCCGCCGTGATGCGCACCTGCGCGAACGTGCCGAGGTGCGCCGCCTCCCCCTTGAACACGACGATTTCATCGCCGCGGGTACGGCCCACCAGTTGATCGGACGGTCGCCAGCTCACTTCCTCGCCGCGCGTCTGCTCCGCCTCCTGGGCCTTCAGCGCCGCCTTGCTGTATCCCTCGACCAGCACCTCGACGGTGCGACCCGCCATCCGCTGGTTGGCGGCGATGGCCAGGCTCGCCTGCAATTCCAGGAGTTCGCGGTTTCGCCGGCGTTTGACTGGCTCGGGCACGTCGTCGCGATGGCGCCGGGCGGCCACCGTACCAGGGCGCTCCGAGTATTTGAAAACGAAGATGTTCTTGAAGCGACAGCGCTCGACCAGCGCCAGCGAGGCCTGGTGCTCCTCCTCGGTCTCCCCGCAGAAGCCCACGATAAAGTCGCTGGCGATGCGCACCTCGGGGATGTACTCGCGCGCCTGGTCGAGGAGCTCGATGTAGCGGGCGGCGCTGTACTGTCGCCGCATGCGGCCTAACACGGTGTCGCTGCCGCTCTGCACCGGAAGGTGAAGGTACTCGCACACTTTGGGGCAATCGCGCATGACCTCGAAAATGTCTTCCGTGAAGTCGCCGGGATAGCTGGTGACGAAGCGCACCCGTTCGATGCCGGGAACCGCGCTGACGCGCTCCAGCAACTCCGCGAAACGTACCGGCCGGCCGTTCTCCTGCGTGACGTAGCTGTTGACCGTCTGGCCCAGCAGGGTGATCTCTTTGGCGCCGCGATCCGCGAGCATCCGCGCTTCGTCGATGATGACTGCTGCCGGACGGCTGCGCTCCGGCCCGCGGGTGAAGGGCACGACGCAGAAAGTGCAGAACTTATCGCACCCGCGCTGCACGCGGATGTACGATTGCAACACGCTCTCCCCCGGCGCCGGCTCGCGCGACAGATCCAGAGCCTCGACCGAGTCGTACTCCAGCGCTCGGGCCAGCGGCGTGCTCCTGCGGGAAAGCGACTGTGCCAACGCGATGGCACGCGTGCGCTGTCCCCGCACCTCGTCGATCAGCGCCGGCACCTTGTTGAGCTCGCCCGGCCCGCACACCAAGTCCACATGCGGCATCTTGGCGAAGATGCCGTCGGGATCGCGCTCCGCCATGCACCCGATGACCCCAATCACCATGTCCGACCGGCGCTGCGTGGGTTGGCGCAGCGAGCCCAATCGGGAAAGGACCTTCTGCTCCGCATGGTCGCGCACGCTGCACGTGTTGATGAGCACCACGTCCGCTCCGCGCATGTCCGTCGTCGGTTCGTAGCCCAGCGCGCGGAGCTGGCCCAGAACCAGCTCGCTGTCGAGCACGTTCATCTGACAGCCCATCGTCTCCAGGTAGACCGTCTTGCCTTGCATGCGGCCGTGATTCCCTCGCCCCGCGACGTGCAGGTACCAAGCTCCGTTATCTTAACGCCTTGCGCCCGGCGTTCCAAGCCGTGGGAAACCAGGAATCGCGCCGGTCGTCCATCCCCAAAAGGAGCGGCAACTCTACCAAGGCAGCTCAAGCGGAGGGCGGCCGGCGCCTTACGGAGGACTGAAGATGAGTTCGAACGCCGCCCAGTCGACCTGGTCGAGGTCTTGGTCGGTGTCGATGTCGAACGCTGCCAGGCAGGCGCCGAGGGTAGCCGGCGGTGTGGGTGCCGGTGGCAGCCCGGGGCCGGACTGGCAATCCTGAAACGCGCGGTAATCGTCGAGGTCCACGTCTTCATCATCGTCGAAATCGCCGACGCACATGCCGCGACACAACAGGGCCGCCCCACAGCCCGGCACGAGGCCCGTTCCGGCACAGTTGGAATCCCAAGCCGTGGTGCAGCAGAAGTCATCGCAAGCGCAAACGCGGTCGCAGCAGCTCTGCGTGTCGCACGCCGGCGTGGCGTGCGCGGCGCAGCACGAGCCCGTCGCGGAAACGCAGGCCGGGTGCGGCGGCGGTGGACACAGAATGGCGTCGTCCAGCGGAACATCCAGGCAGAACGCCAGGTCGTTGCCGACGATATCGCTCGCCTCGTACCCGTTGAATGGGTTCCCATCCACTCGGGCGCTGCTGTCGCCACCGAAGCCGTAGTGCCAGAACCACGACTGCGTCCCATCGGTGGCGTTGGAGATTTCCACCCAGTAGCAGTTGCCGGCCGATACCGGCACCGGAGCGTGGGTGGCGGTGTATTCGAACACCGGGAAGTCGCCGCCGGCGGCGATGTCGACCGGCCCTGTAACCGATAACGTGCTTCCCGCCTGCGAGAACGGGCCTCCGATCACCGATCCGGGAAACCCGCCGGCGCCGGCGTAATAGGTCACGAGGAACGTATCCGGCGTAGGTACGTCGTTCTGGTACGAGCCCCACCAGCACAATTCCGTAATGCTGTCGTTAGCGGCGACCACGAAGTTCTCCGCGGCCACGTAGTTCAACCGGTCACTGGTGTTGCCGTTGGTGATGTCCACTGGTTGGCACTGCGCGCCGGGCTGATCGCATGGCAGAGTCACGCAAGTGAGACGGAAGGTCCCCGTCCCGCCCGGAGCTCCGACGCTGCCCGGTTGTCCGTCACCGGGGTACGTCCCGACGCGGATGAGGTAACTCTGGCCGGTCTGGGCCGGAAAGGTCACTCGCGATTGCAGCCCGCAGGCATCGTCGTTGCAGGCCAACAGCCGCGCGTCCGTACCCGGGCAGGCACAGCCGGAATAAACCGCGATCTTGGTATCCACCGTCGTCTGCCCGCAGGTGTCGAACTGAACCGCGCCGGAGCAGGGGGAGGTCCAGCAGAACCAAACGTCCTTGTCGATGCTGCCCAGCGGACTGACGGATGCGTCCACGCAAGCCGGATGGCTCGGTCCGTCGGGCGTGGCCGTGGCGTTGGCGAACGCGAACGTCCCCACGCCGCGAACGGTCGCCTGGTTGGCACAAGCATCGTTCGTCTGCCCTCGAGCACCCGCCCCG
>JACQXM010000028.1:15205-26654 GCA_016208685.1 Planctomycetota bacterium
CTCGAGCACCCGCCCCGGCACCGGTGCAGACCGCGACCACCACGAACGTGACTTTCCAGCCGTTCATTGAACCCCCTCCACTCAAAAGGCAGGACAACCTGCACGACTATAGCGCGTGACCGGCGTGCGTTCAAAGCGCGGGCGTAGCCATTCTATAGTGGGGATGGTTATCGGACGTCCTGTCGATCGGCATGTAACGGCTAGGTGGCAGGCATGGCCCCGTCGACTCCATGCCAGGCGAGGAATTCGTATCTCTTCCCGCCGAGGTCCGAACAGTCCGGGGCCGGGCTGGGAACCCGTCGGACGTTATTCGGGGCCGCCGGCCTCCCTCACGGGCCGAAGCCGGGAAACCGCCGGCCGATGGTAACTGCCGCCTCTCGCCCGGCGACAACGCGATCGCCCGTTGGGGCGGCGGAAGGCTATGCCGGCACGCGGCGATACCCGAAGTAGACCTTGCCCGCCGCCAGGAGCAGCAGCGTCAGCACCAGCAGGCCCCACTGCGAAACGGTGGGAACATCGGTGCACTGGCACGCCGGTTTGCACACGTTGCCCTCGATGCCGGCGTCGCAGTCGGAATCGTCTCCGCAGGGCACGCCGGTCTTGCAGCAGGTCTTCCCGCCGAACACCGCATCGTCCACGCCGGGGCAGTTGTCGCAGTGGTCGTCGTTACCGTCGCCGTCGGCATCCTGGCCGCAGCTTGTGCCCGCGCCGACGAAGCTGCCGCCCTGGGCCTCGCAGCTCGCCTGGAGCAGGTTGCCCTGGCAGGCTTTGTTCGGCAGGCAGCAAGCCCCGCACAGGCCGTTGTTGTTGTTCTCACACGCGGCACCGGTGCAAACGTCATCCGTGCACTCGTCGCCGTCGTCGCAAAGGGAATGGTTGGGAATGTGTTCGCACGCGTCCGTTCCCTCGTTGCAGACGTCGTCGGTGCAGGCAACGGCGTCCGGCGCGCAGGGATCGGCGTCGTCGCGGCAGCCGGTGAGCGGGTCGGCTCCGGGAGCACCGGGATCGCAGCGCTCCACGCCGTCGCAAAACAGCCCGTTGGTGCAGTTCATGTCGTCGGGCGTGTGCAGACAGGCGTCCGTCGCCTCGTCGCAGGAGTCCTTGGTGCAGGCGATTTCATCCGGTATGCAGGGATCCACGTCGTCGCGGCAGCCGGTGACCGGGTCCGACGCCGGGTTAACGGGGTCGCATTTTTCCGCGCCGTTGCAATACATGGTGTCGTCGCAGACGGCATCGTCCGGGACGTGCTCGCAGCGGTCCTTGTCTTCGTTGCAGAAGTCGTTGGTGCAGAGCACTTCGTCCGGCAGGCAGGGGTCGGCTTGGTCCACGCACCCCACGTTCACGTCGCAGACCTCCGACCCGTTGCAGAACACTCCGTCGTCGCAGCGACCATCCACGGGCACGTGCTCACAGGTGTCGGTCTGCTCGTTACACAGATCGTCCGTGCAGGGGATGCCGTCGGCGGGGCAGGGATCCCCGCTGCTGACGCAGGCCCCGCTGCCCGGGTCGCACTGTTCCGTTCCATTGCAGAACATGCCGTCCGAAGGACAAATCACGGGGGGATGCTGACAGGTATCCGTCAGTTCGTCGCATACGTCGTAGGTGCACAGGTCGCCGTCGGGCACGCAGGGATCGGGCCCGTCGACGCAGCCCAGTTGGGCGTCGCAGAGCTCCATGCCGTCGCAGAACAGGCCGTTGCTGCAGAACTCGTGGTCGGGCGTGTGCAGGCAGGTGGCTCCGCCCGGCCCTTCCACGCAGGTGTCCACCGTGCAGGGTACGCCGTCGTCGGGGCAGGGTGGCGTGCCCGGCTGGCACGTACCGCTGACACAGGTCTCGATGCCGTTGCAGTACAAGCCGTCGTCGCATTTGGCGTCCGACAGGCAATCGACACACTGGTTGGTGACTTCGTCGCATTGCAGAGGCGCCTGGCACGGCGGCGTGCCCTCGACGCAGCCCAGAAGCGGGTCGCAGACTTCGGCCCCGTCGCAAAAGGCGCCGTCGTCACAGGCACTGTCCACGGGCGTGTGCAGGCACACGTCCGCGACCTCATCGCACGAGTCCAGCGTGCAGTCCACGGAGTCCGGAGCGCACGGCGGAACCCCGGGCTGGCAGCCCAGGTCGATGTCGCAGAATTCCTGCCCGTTGCAGAAAAGCCCGTCGCTGCAAAAGGCGTCGTCGGGCGTGATCACGCAGAAGTCCCCGGCCTCGTCGCAGGTGACGATGGTGCAGTCTACGGTATCGGAACAAGGCGGCGTTCCCGGGCGGCAGCCCAGGATCGGATCGCAGGTTTCGGCGCCGTTACAGAAAACGGTGTCATCGCACTTGGCGTCGTTGGCGAAGTGGAGGCACACATCGTTGGCCTCGTCGCAGGAGTCGTTGGTGCAGGTCACTTCGTCGCCGCAGTCGCGCGGCGGGCCGGTGCACACGCCGGATTGACAGGTGTCGGGGTCGGTGCAGTACAGGCCGTCGCTGCACGGCCCGCCCTCGTTGATGTGTTCGGCGATGCAGATGCCGGTGGCGGGGGCGCACTTGCCCCGCGTGCACGGACCGTCGAGATGCGAACAGTCCTTCGGGGTGCCGACGCAGGCGCCGCCGGCGCACTGATCGTTGATGGTGCACAGGTTGCCGTCGTCGCAAGGCAGCGTGTTGTTGGTGTGCTGGCAGCCGGCGCCGACCACGCACGCATCATCGGTGCAGATGTTATCATCGTTGCAGACCGCATGATCCGGCGTATGCGTGCAGCCCAGAACGTTGTCGCAGCCGTCGATGGTGCACTCGAACGCATCGCCGCACTCCGGCGGGTCGCCCGGCACGCAGACGTTGTTCACGCACGTCTCCACGCCGTTACAAAACAGGTTGTCGTTGCACTGGTTGTCCGAAAGGCAGGCCACGCACTGATCAAGCTCCTCGCTGCACTTGGTCGGAGCCGGGCAGGGGTCGGGACCGTCCTGGCAGCCGTTCGTAGGGTGGCAAACCTCGACGCCGTCGCAGAACAGCCCGTTGTCACAGAAGCCGTCCACGGGCGTGTGCAGGCAGACGTCGTTGGTCTCGTCGCAGGAATCCACCGTGCAGTCCACGGCGTCCGGTGGACAGGGATCCGTGCCCGCTTGGCAGGCCCCGCCGGAGCAAACCTCGGCGCCGTTACAGAACACGCCGTCGGAGCAGAGATTGGTGTCGTCCGGCGTGTAGACGCACCCCGTGCCCGTAACACACACGTCGTCGGTGCAGGGGTTGTTGTCGTTGCAGTTGCTGGCTCCCACGGTCACCGTGGTGGTGGCGCTCGAAGTGCAGGGCACGTTGGTGCCCAGGTCCGTCACGCACACCTTCACCGTAGTGGTAGCGGGAAGGGCTACGTCCAGGCAGTTCGTCGGGCTGTAGGTGGTGGCATCGTCGCAAGCGCCGTCACCGTCGGTGTCCCAGTCGAAACGGAGATTCCCCGACCCGCCGGCGGTGGCGCAAAGCTGAGTGACTCCGTCACACGCGGTGGGATTGGGGTTGGCGACCAGCGTGGTCCCGTTCAGCAAGCACGTATCGTTGCAGCCCGCGATAGTGAGCAGGATGGGATGCACCATCAAGGTCGCCGATCCGGAGCAGCTGGCGCTGCGTTCTCGCACTTCGATCTGCCAGTCGGTGCCGCGCTTGAAGCTGGCGGCCGCGTTGGGCGAAATGTCGGCGCGGATCGAAGTCGCGGACACGTCCAGCACGTTGCAGAAAACTCCTGGGAAATCGCTGTCCACGCCGGGGAGGATGGAGTCGGTACCGCTGTCATTCGCCGAGCCGCAATCCGAACCGCCGCTGCGCTCGATCTTCACCGTGTAGCACTTCGAAGTGTCGAAGGTCCCCGTGATGCAGAGCTCGAAGTTGTCGAAATCGGGATAGAACACGGTGTGGGGCGGGCCGGCGTGGCCTGGGTCAACCGTGAAATCCACGAGCGTGAAAGCGGACGCCGGTGTCGGCGCCGGCGATAGCACCATCAGGCCCAGCACGCCGAGCAACACCCCAAGCGCCGGACCGCGTCGCGCGCGGGGTTCCGCAGATGACACAAACGTGACACAGCGCCGCAAGTCCGATAGTCCACAGGAACCGTACATAGCTGCACTCCCGATGAGCCTAAGGCAGAAAACAGAACCAGTGAAAAGGAGTCGGCGAACCGCACGACGTCCCGTTCCACTGGGGGGTTCCCCGGCCCACGTGAGCCGCACTGACGCACAAGAGATGCGCCGCCCCCTCGGACGGCACCGCGTCATCGCGATCTGGCGTTAGCCCCAATCGCCGTGAGTCTGGAAACCTGGGTATACGTTAACGCCCGTTGGTCCCTTAACCAAGAGAAAAATCGCCCTAAGGAGAAACCCATAGGTTCCGCGGCGCGGCACCCCGCAACCTGCCTTCCCCACCGAAGTCCTCGCCCGCCCGGTGGAGAAGTTAGGCTTCTTGTTTTCCACTGCGCCTCGCCGCAGGCGCCGAATCTCTCATACTCGGATTGACCCGTCGGCGCGGTGCCCCCCTCTGACGCAAGATGCCCACCCACGGTCGGCGCCAACGACTTCGCCTCGATCGACGTCGTGCGCGTCGCTTGATCCCCGGCAACGGCCGGAGATCTTGGCGTTTTCTCTCGCAGGCAAGGCCGCCCCGCGGCACGTTCCGGGTTGAAGTCGCCAGTCCAGCGGGCTAGAGTGTCTGGTCAGGCCGACCGGTACTGCCGGTGCCGGCCGGAGGCGGGTCGAGCGGGAAGGGGCCAGTGCCACATCGGGAACTGCGAGGCGCTTTGCGCCGCCTCGGAGTTGTAGACCCAAGCGGTTTGTTATCAGCCGTGACGCCGGCGGCCCCCGCTTCCCCATGATCCGCCCGCAAAGGAGGAGCATGAGCCGCGCGAATCTGGTTCGATTGGCAGGCGTCCTCGCCATCGCGGCAACCGGCGCGTCCATCGCAGCTAACGGTCCGGACGTTGTCGTGGTCGACCTTTTCCCGCCCATCGAAGCAACCGGTGAACTGAAACACACGGGCAGCCAGGGAGGCATCTCGGGTTTCGCCATTGGGACCGTTTCCTGCAACTTCGGAACACAGCCCGCCAACTGGTTCTCGCAGACGAACCAGCACCCGGTGATCGCCCAGAACATGTACCGGCTGAAGGCCGGCCGTTTTGAACAGATCGGGATGGCGTGGGTCAAACACGGCTTCTTCGCCACCATGGGCTCGGCATGTGGGACCTCGTGCCAGAACCCCGGCGGCAGCCTGGGCACGATGCTGGGGGTAGGCTGTTCCGACCCCTACAACGCGCAACTCAACTCCGACCCGCCGGGGATGGGCCCGCGATCGCAGATCAACGCCTTCACCGGTGCCTTCCCGTACCCGTTCAGCGCCGCGTCTTGCCCCTCCGGCAACCCCATTTGCCGCCGGTTGCAGGTCCATGAGGGCGACATCGAACCGGCGATGAACCCCGGCGCGACGTACTTCATCGAGGCACATTACGTAACCCCCGACGACGCAACCTCGGGCAACGGCGCCAACAACGCTTCGCATCGCGAGATGTTCAGCGAGGGATTTGCCGCCGGAGGGCGTTTCCTCATGAAGGTCACTGGCCCGACCCAGGAACAGCTTCCGGCCATTCGCGCCTGGAAACTACGGGATCCCGAGGTGGTCGAGACCGACGTACAACTCCCCGCCGAGGGGCGCTTCATCCTGGCCGCCAAGGCGACCGACCTGGGAACGGGTTACTGGGAGTACGAATACGCGCTGTTCAACCTCAATTCCGACCGGTCCGCGGGATCCTTCACTGTTCCCGTAACCGACGCCGCCATTGTCTCCGGAATCGGCTTCCATGATGTGGACTACCACAGCGGCGAGCCCTTCGACGCGACGGACTGGCCGGGCGCGCACGACACGGACAACGACGTCGTAACCTGGTCGACCGTGCCCTACGCCATGAACGCCGATGCCAATGCGCTGCGCTGGAGCACCCTTTACAACTTCCGGTTCATCACCAACGCGGAGCCCGAGCCGACCACCGTGACCATCGGGCTGTTCAAACCCGGGCCGTACCCGGACGTCACCGCTACGACCATCGGCCCGAAGCGCGGCTTGATCGACTGCAACCGCAACGCCCTCGCCGACGCCTGTGATCTGGCGTGCGGTCCGGAATGCGGCGCGCCGTGCGCCACCAGTACCGACTGCAACAGCAACGCGGTCCCCGACGAGTGCGAGCGCGACTGCAACGCCAACAACGAGCCGGACACCTGCGACGTCAACCCGTCGGACCCCGACAACAACGGCGTGTTCAGCAGTGACTGCAACGCCAACCTGGTCCCCGACGAATGCGAGGCCGATTGCGACGGCGACGGCATCCCGAACGATTGCGACGGCGACTTCAGCAACGACTCCGACGACGACCACATCACCGACTGCTTCGACTTGTGTCCGACGACCAACCCCCTGGGGTTCTGCACCTGCCCGCCGGTGGGCGATTGCTGCTTCCCCCCGGAGTTTGGGGGCTTCTGCTACAGCGACTTCGGCCAATGCTGCGTGACGCCGGAGGATTGCCTCGGCGCGGGTGGCACGCCGGAGTGCATCCCCTCGGCGGCCTGTCGGGCGGGCTGCCTGATCGGCGACGCCGATGACGACGGCCGTGTCGGGCTGCGGGACTTCTCCGGTCTGCTGGGCTGCCTGGGTGTATCCGTGGGGGACGCCGGCTACCAGCCCCCGTCGACCGAGTGCGCCAGGCTGTTCGATTACGACGCCGACGGCGATGTGGACCTTACGGACTACCAGGCATTCCGGGGGGTCTATAGCGGACCGTAAGCGCGGAACCGGAAAGAATGGAGGAGCGCAGGTATAGCCTTTTTCGCGCAAATGGGCTAAAGTGTTGCAAGCGCAGTCCGGGGGGCTGCCCGCTTAACGGACTCAGGATGGGTCCCAAGCAGCAAGCGGGCCGAAATCTGCATGGATGGAAGGATGCCGCTGGGGACGCGAGTTTCTGCCTATACATAGCTGGAAATTGCAGGGGGATGGCCAGGGAAAGAAGAATCCAGGTCGAGCGACCGCCGCGCTGTCCGCTTGCGCCTCCTCGCGCCGTGTTGTTGACCCGGTGCGGCATGCGCATTTCGGCGCTCGCGGCACTCGCGTCCGTTTGGCTGCTGGGATGCCCCTCTATTCCGTTATCGGACGGCCGCGGCACGGCGCCCGACACCGAGCCCCCGGGCCAGACCGTTCCTGACGATGCCGACAGCGACGGCGTCCCTGACGATGCCGACGCCTGCGCCGGTACTCCTTCCGACACCGTGGTGGACGTTCGGGGCTGCCCAGTCCCTACGTCTCCGCCTCCCGCTGATGCCGACGAGGATGGCGTACCGGATGCGGATGACCAATGTACGGAGACCCCCGCTGCCGCCTCCGTGGATGCCGATGGATGCTCCGCGGAGCAGCTTGTCGTAGGTGACTTAGACGGCGACGGGATCGACAACGCCCTCGACGTATGTCCGGGGACGGCCGCGGGAGCCGTCGTGAACGCCGGTGGCTGCGCCTCCAATCAGCTCGACACCGACCGCGACGGCGTGACCGACAACCTGGACCGCTGCTCGCGCACTCCGTTCGAGTCCATCGTGGATGCCGACGGCTGCGCTGCCAGCCAGCGCGACGACGACGCGGACCGCGTGCGCGACGACGTGGATCGGTGTCCGGATACCGCGGCCGGAAGCACCGTGGATCGTTTCGGCTGTGCCGGCAATCAGCGCGACACCGACAGCGACGGAGTCACCGATGACGCCGACTCTTGCGCCGATACGCTTCCCGGCACGCTCGTCGATGCCACCGGCTGCGGGGTTCAACCCCCTTCCGGAATCGGGGGTGGTGGCGGACCGAGCGGCGGTGGGGGTGGAGGCGGTGGCGGGGGTGGAGGCGGTGGCGGGGGCGGCGGCGGTTGCACGAGCGACGCCGGCTGCGACGATCATAACGCGTGCACCGCGGACATCTGCACCGGCGGGACATGTTCCAACACGTTGATCTCGCCGAGCTGCCTGCCGTGCGACCTGCCTCCGGACTGCTTCCCGGTCGAGGTGGTGTTCATCATGGACACCTCCGGCTCCATGACCGACGAGGCGCTGGCCCTGTGCACGAACATCAGCCATGTGGTGGACGACCTCGCGTCGCGCGGCATCGACGTTTTTCCGACCATCCTGGGCATTACGGAAGCGCCCAACGGGCCCGACAGCCCGTTTTCCTGCCTGAGCAACCACGTGGTCGGGCTCCTCGGGGGGTCGGTGCCCGGCAATGCCGCAAGCTGCGCCTTCCCGGATACCTTTTCGGCGTTCGAGTCTTGGGGCCCGGCGACCGCCATCGTGGCGGAGCGGTTTGATTGGAGCCCGGATGCCGTCCGCGTCATCGTCCCCATCAGCGATGAAGGTGCCTGCAACGGTAACCTGCCGGAGGGATGCAACGACCCGGGCGACGACCGCGACGCCATCACCAACGCCATTACGGTGGCCAACCTGCACGGCGTCACGGTGTCCCCGATCACCGGCACATCGTCGACGGCTTGCGTGCTCACCCTGGCGGCGGACCTGGCCGTCGGAACGGGTGGCCAGGTGTTCTCTTCCAGTACGCCCGGAACCGACATCGCTTCCGCCATCGTGGACCTGGTGTTGGACACCTGCATCCCCGCGCCTTGCGACGACGGCAACGCCTGCACCGTGGACGACGTTTGCCAGGACGGCATCTGCCGCGGGGTGTCACTGCCCGGGTGCGTGCCGTGCGCCGCAGACACCGATTGCAACGACGGGAGCGCGTGCACTGTCGACTTCTGCACCGCCGGGGTCTGCACCACTCGCCGCAACTACCACTCGCGTACGGAGTGCTGCGACCCGGCCACCGGCGGTGTGACCATCATCGACGACGGCGACATCTGCACCGGCGATGTGTGCGACCCCAAGACGGGAACGGTCTCGCACCCGGGCCTCAGCGGGGTGACCTGCGACGACGGGGTTCCGTGCACCTTTGACGACCAATGCGTGGCCGGCTTGTGCACCGGCACGAGCATCAATTCACTTGCCTGCTCCGTAGATGCCCAGTGCCTGCCGGGGCATTGCAACCTCGGCACCGGCATGTGCTTCTGCCCGGAACAAACGCCGCTCTGCGTAGAACCAATCCCCAAGGTGTGCGCCGTGAGCGGTGAGCCGTGCCTGACCGACGCGGACTGCGGGCCGACGCGCGGTGTGTGCGTCTGCGACAACAACGACCCGGACTGCACCGACGACGGTCGCACCGTCGACCTCGTCATCCAGATCGGCGAGGGCTCGCAGGTGGTTACCGGTGGGCAGTTCCTGCTCCAATACGACCCCGCGTGTTTGACCTTCGTGAGTGCCGGCCCGTGCGACGACGACGACATCTTCACCAGCGTCGTGTCGCTGCAGGTTGACCCCGTCGCGGGTGAGGTTTTCTATGCCGTGATTTCCGACCCGGCCACGCCCGCGGCTGAAGGAACGCCGGGACCTTACCAGATGGCGTGCCTTTCGTTCACCCGCGCCGCCACCTGCATCACGGCGGATGTGTGCTTCGGTGATGAGAACCCCAAGACAACCGTGCTGACCGACGACCACGGCCGGCGCGTTCCGCTGGAACGCTGCTTCTGCGCCCTACCCCTCACCCCGGGCGAGTGACGCCCTCAATCATCGGTCTCGTCAAAACCCTCATCGTCGTCGAGGCCGTCGTCGTCGGGCAGGAAATCGTCGTCGTCCTCCTCTTCCTCGTCGTCGTCTTCGTCCTCGTCGTCCTCGTCGTCGTCAAACAGATCGTCGTCTTCTTCTTCCTCGTCCCAGTCGTCGGCGTCCAGGGCGTCGCGCGTGGCGATGATCTCGCTGGCGCGCTCATGGAACTCCTCGGGCACCAGCAGCGGCGTGCCCGCGAAGCGGAAACCGGCGCGCTTGCCGCGATCCGCTACCACCACCGGGATTCCCTCCCCCTCGAGGAGCGCGCGATAGCGATCCGCCTCCTCCTCGTTGCGGGCAAACAGAACGGGCACCGACCCCTTCCCCCCGGACACTCCACCGGCGCCGCGCGGACGCCTCGCTGTATTTTGATTCGACATCGGTTGCTCCGACATTAACAGTCTCCGACGACGCCTGCGCCACCCTGTGGTCCCGCACCCCGGGGCAGGCCTACTGCCATGCAAACCGCGCACCACACAGCCGTCGAATCGACTGCTCGCTCCAAAAGCCGCGAAGAGTCTATGTCCCAAACCCGTGGCGTCAAGGAAAAACTTCACCACGCCAATATGTAAAACGTTCAGCCACGACGCACATGCCCGATGCGAGCCAGAGGCGATGCGAACGCCTCCGGCGGGCAGAAATCACAGCCCGCGAAGCGGCGCCGGGGACGCTCGTTGGGTGCACAACGCCGACCGGAATGGCTTCCGGGCCCCGCAGACGGCGATGACAACCGCCGCACGTCGGCTATCATCGCCGGACGATGGAACCGGTCATGGCAGCCAAATCGGCGGTCCCCGAAGCTGAGGTCGAGGTCTGGGTCGGGCGTACGCATTGGAAATACTTCGCGAGCCGGCTGTTGGCTTGGGCGGCGATGAACCTCGCCGCCGCCGTGCTGGCCGGATGGTGGGCGTGGAGCTCCCCGACCATCGCTGCCGGCGGCGCAGCGGCGATGATCGCCGGATGGGTCGCGGTGACCGGGCTGTTCATCGTCGGCGGTGTTGTGGTTCGCGTCCTGAGCACCCGCTATCGACTCACCTCGCAGCGGCTCTTCGTGGAGCGCGGCATCCTTAGCCAGACCGTGGACCAGACGGAGCTCATCCGCGTCGATGACGTGCGTATCGAGAAGTCGCTGCTCAACCGCATGGTCGGCGTGGGTAACGTGACCCTGCTCACCACGGATACAACGGACAGGAGCGTATCACTGGTGGGCGTGGCGGAACCGGATCGCGTCGCGGAACTGGTTCGCAACCACATGCGGACGCTGCGGCACGGGTCGCTGTTCGTGGAGAACCTGTAGCGTAGCGACCCCCGGCCCGGGGGAGGGTCGCTCGGTCGCCGCAGGCCCCATGTAGTGCGAAGCGGTCTTCCGTCCGGCGCCGCCGGCGATTCGATCAGCGCCAGACGTTGCGCTTCGAGCCGGTGAACGATCCGTGGTCGGTCCCCGGCCTGGCGCTTTCACCCCCAGCAAAGACCGCTCGTCGGCACTCGCGGTACTGAGCGCCCGCCACGCGGCCACGCGCGGTAGCTTACCCACGGCACGCACCCAGCGCGGCGCGTAGAAAGGGCCCGGCGATCGAAACCGCCGGGCCCTGTGTGTACAACGTTCGTCAGGCCGCTTCGCCTGACGCTATGTCAACCGGCCTAGCCCTGCGAATCAATGTTCGCGGCCGTGAGCTGATCGTGCGTCGCCTGGGTGGTGATGTTGGTGAGCCGACCCAGGAGCACCGCGCCGCCATCCGTGTCCGCGTCCGCGT
>JACQXM010000074.1 GCA_016208685.1 Planctomycetota bacterium
CGTATCGACGGAATCGCCCACCCCACCGCCAAAGCGGTGGGCCCCCCTGTCGGGGGAATCGACTCCCCCACCGCCAATGCGGGGGGCCACCCTGTCGGGGGAATCGACTCCCCCACCGCCAAAGCGGGGGGCCACCCGGACCAACGCGGAATGGGGAATGCGGAATGCAGAAGGCGTTTCGTCTGCCCCGCCCGAAAGGGTTTCGTCGGCCGCGCCCGGAGGGCCATCGCGGTCGTCCGCTGACGCATGCATGACAGCGTCGCGCGCCGGGTCGGCGGTGCCCACGTCGTGTGGGGCGGGGTCGAGGCGCAGCGAGTATTCCTGCGGCGGGGGCGGCGGAGGCGGATTGCCGGAAGGCGCGGTCGCGTGCTCGATCACCCGGTTGCCGTCGTAGTAGAAGTAATCGGACGGTCCGGCGTTGACGTCGCTGCTGATACTCTCCGCGATGCGCCGGCCCAGAGCGTCGTACTCGATGCGCGTCACCAGCGCCCCGGGCGCGCCGGTAAGCGTGCCGTCGCCATTTACCGCCAGCGTGCCCTTCTCGCGCACCTCGACGGCACGGTTCCAGGGGTCGTAGGTGAAAAAGTGCGCGGCGCTGAGGACGAGATTCCCCGCCGCGTCGTTGGCGTGGCTGACGATGGTGGTGCCGCCGCTGCCCGCGCCGTCGGCGTCGAGGACTCGCCGTCGCATCCGGTTGGCGCTGTCGGTGATGTGCGATTCGGTGGCGGCGGGGAATTCGCCGTCCAGGCCGGGCCGGTCGGAAGTCTCATGAAGCGGCCGTCCATTCGGTCACAACATGTCGACGAAAAACCATCCAGACTCACAGCAACTGCCACGGCGGACAACTACAAGATAAAAGCAAGGATCCCGCCGGGCGGCTGAAATGGAACCCGGATAGTTCGCTAGAACCGCAGAGAAACACCAACAGCATCAGCCCCCGTATTTCTCAAAACACCCCTGTTCAAAGATATAAACCGCCTCCGGTACTTCGAGCGGGTTACTCAAGTGGAACGGGGCGTAGGGTCTAATACCAAAAGCCATTGATGTGAACCCGCTATCGTAGTCGGCTACGTATGGGTCCAACATCGCAAACGCTTCGCGAAGGTCGCAGAATGGTGTGTCGAGAAGGTGAATTCCCTGAAAAATCGGATCACATGGCCGAATCAGTTCGAACCCTACCGAGATATCGGGACGGCAGTAATCCACAAAGAGGCCGAGCCCACTAAAGAACGCCCGTGCGAGTCCTACTTCGTCGAAGGAATGAATCCTCTCACTGCGGGTCCGCAGCAGGGCTTCAAGCTCTGAAAGCCGCATGCCGAAATGGAAGGGCCCCACCTGCTCATAAGGCACGACATCGAATACCGGTCTCGGTCCATTCATGGCCTAAACTCTGAATCAACGTAATCCATCATTTCGACGATTGCCGCGTCGTACTTGTCTCCGAACTTCGTCCGAATGTCGTTGACGTCCACCTGCAGAGCCTCGCGCCACCGCCCCGCTTTGATAAGTTCCGCTTGTTTGGATCGGTACGCGTCGCCGCGCGGTCCTCCACCATAGCTTGCGGTCTTGTAGTGATCCGCATCCTCCAACTGGATGGCCGGAGCGTTATCAACACTCTTGCCCGCTTTCGTCCAGGCGGCTTGCGCCGGCATGTGGTGCGCGTGGTAACCACCGCCCTTGATCGCCCGATACGGCCCTCCGCGGAACTCCCGCCGCGCGCCGCTCCGTTCGGAGGCCAGCCCATACCGCAAGTTGTATTTTAGCGTGTGCCAGTCGAGGTCCGCAACCCGGACGATCGCCCCCATTCCTGCCGCAGCACCTGCTGCGGCCTTGGCGCCGTACAGACTCATCGCAAGACTAGCGGCGGTATCCCAGTTGACCCCGTGTTCATACATCGTGTAGAGATCTTGACCCGCGTCGTAGACCGCGAAGGCGTAGGGAGCTGGTTGCCAAACGGTGGATGCCGCGATTTCGAGCGCAAGCCGTTTGCCCATGGCGGCGCCGCGTGCCAGCGCACGCCGGGCGAGACCTTGTGCCTGCAGAATCAAAGCTGCCTGCGACATCGCGCGCCCGGCATAGTACTCGGCGGCGATATCGCCTACCTCGTCCCAGATGTCCGCTGAGAGGCCGCTCGGGTCGGTGTGGTTGATGGGACCGCTGTACACGAATTGGTAGAGATTCGCTCCGTCAATGTACTGCGAGCCGGGCGAGAATCTTGCGAACCCGCTCGCCATCTGCCCGCGGGAGCGCATCACCGAGGCCAGCAGCAGCGCCGTTTCATTGGGATCCCGCTGCAGCCAACGTCCGATCCGGGGGTCGTAGAGCCGACCGGAAGTGGACACGTACACGCCCAGCGTGGGATGCAACCACATGCCCTGGAAGCGTTGCGACAGGGCACGGGGCGCGGCGGGGGCCAGCGGCACGCCGGAGCCGTTCTCGGTCGCGAGCTCCAGGCCGTAGGGGGTGTAGGCGTATTGCTCCGCGGGCGTGCCGTTTGAATCGAACACGCCGGTGACGTTGGAATTCGCGTCCTGAATGACGTACCACGGCTCCGCGGCCGGGTTGGCGGGATCGTCGTAAAACGCGACGATTTCGCTGAAATCATCGACGCCGTAGACGTACAGCCGGGCACCGGGTTGCGGCGCAATCGGCGGAGGAGGAGGCGGTTGATCGTCTCCCGGACGGCGCTCGTGGACGGGAACGATCGTGCCACTTGTGGGCACTAGCGTTGGACTGCCCGACCCGGTGCGGCGTGGCGAACCGGAATCACCGTCGCTGATCTCGGCCGCCAGCGTCGGCCGCGCAGAGGCGGAATCGTCCGCTGACGGATGCATGACAGCATCGCGCGCCGTGTCGGCGGTGCCCACATCGTGCGGGGCGGGGTCGAGGCGCAGCGAGTATTCCTGCGGCGGGGGCGGCGGCGGCGGATTGCCGGAAGGCGCGGTCGCGTGCTCGATGACGCGGTTGCCGTCGTAGTAGAAGTAGTCGGTGGGTCCGGCGTTGGCGTCGCTGCTGAGGCTCTCCGCGATGCGCCGACCCAGAGCGTCGTACTCGATCCGCGTCACCAGCGCCCCGGGCGTGCCGGTGAGGGCATCGTTAAGCAGGTTGCCGCTGAGCGTGCCCTTCTCGCGCACCTCGATGGCGCGGTTCCAGGGGTCGTAGGTGAAGAAGTGGGCCGCGGTGAGCAGCAGATTCCCCGCCGCGTCGTTGGCGTGGTTGACGATGGTGGTGCCGCCGCCGCCCGCGCCGTCGGCGTCGAGCACTCGCCGTCGCATTCGGTTGGCGCTGTCGGTGAGGTGCGACTCGGTGGCGGTGGGGGCTTCAACGTCGAGACCCGGCGCGGCATTGGGTACGTACTGTGTCAGACCCTCGGCATCGACGCCCACCCAGTTGCCCAGCACATCCATCGACCACGCCTGGCCGACGCGGGTGGCCGCCTGATCCAGGGCGTCGCTGTTGCCGCTCAGCTTGCCGCGCTCCGCCACCGCGAGGCGATGAAGCGGA
>JACQXM010000021.1 GCA_016208685.1 Planctomycetota bacterium
GAATGCAATGGGGTAGGTCTTCACTACACGCACCTGCGACGCACGGACTACGCCTGGCGCTACCGCCAAGGCGGTTCCGCCCCCCAAATCCAGCCAAAAATCGCTACGATTCTTCGCGAACTGCGCAACCTGGGCTAAGGCGCCGCGGGGCAGCCCTCCTCGATCTTGGCGTAGAGCAACGCAACGTCGCGCAGGTCCAGCGACTGGTCCGCGTTCATGTTGGTGTGGACACATCCACCGCCCGCCGGCATCGGCGTCCCCGGACCGGCCGATTTGAGACACTCAACCTGAACGGCCGCGTCGTCGCAGGTCACCTCACCATCGCCATCGGCATCGCCCGGTTCACGACACTGGTCGTCCTCGTCGTCGTTGTTGCCGTCGCCTTCGCATTGCGTGCCGAAGCCTCGCGGGATTCCGCTCTGATTGTGACAGATCGTCGGGATCAGGTCCTGGCAGGTCCCATCGCCGAAGCAGCACGCCTGCGGCTCCGGAATCGGACAGGTATCGCCGCCGGAACAGAACGAACCCGTCCCCGCATGGGCCCCCCCGATGACCCGGACACAGCAGAACGGATCCTCATGGATGCACGAAACCTGCCCGGCGATGCAGCAAGCTTCCGGCGGGTCGCACAATCCGGGACCGGTGGGGACTCCGAATGCGAGATTACAGCACACCGGGGCCAGGTTCTGGCATCCGCCCAGCAACCCGCAACAGGCTTCGGGGGGGCCGCAGTTCCCGCCCGGCACGGTGAAACCACCAAAATCAGAACAACAGAACGGCTCCAACATGGCGCAGCTACCGTCCGGCAGGCAACAGGCATCGGTTGCACCGCAGGTCTCGCCGTCGTGGCTGGCACCCATGAACGCCTGACAGCAGGCGGGTTCGTCCATAAGGCACCCGATGAAAGGATCACAACACGCCTGCGGCGCGGAACAGGTCCCGGGGCCGGCCGCAATACGCGGTGCCGCGCAACAAACCGGGTCCACATCCGTGCACCCCGTGGCGCCGGAACAACATCGTTCCGGAGCGCTGCATTGGCCACCCGGCCGCGGTGTTCCGCCCATCGCGGTACAGCAGGCCGGGTCGAGTGTCGCACAAGTGCCATCGGGTAGGCAGCACGCGGTTGCCGCGCTGCAGGATTCACCCGGTACCCCGACGCCGCCCGCGGCCACACAGCACGCGGCGTTCTGATTGTCGCACGAGCCGTCCAGGAGGCAGCAGGCCTCGAACGGCCGATTGCAGCAGGTGAGGTTCGCGCCCGGCAGGCAGCCGCCGGCGGTTTCACAGGACTCCGTCTCGGCGCTGCACGGCGTGGGAAACGAGGGCTTGCCTTCCGCCTCGCAGCAGGTTCGTGGTCGCTCGACGCACTGGAGGCTGCCGTCGCAGCAGGCTTGCGTAGGACCGCACTGTGTTCCATCGCCCATGTACGTGCCGACCGTGCACTGCGATTCGAAACCAAGCTGGCAGCCGCCGCTAAACAGGCAGCAGGCACCGAGCTGGGGACTGCACGTGCAATCGGCGATGAAGTCCGGGCACATCGGGCGCCCGGCGGGGAGTCCGCATCCCGCCGGAGTCAGTTCCACGCAGCATCCCGAGCCGCACGTCGTCCGATACGCCCCCTGGCACGTACCCACGTTGCAATCGCCGACACGCTGCTCGCGGCAGGTTTGTCCCTCGAGCCCGACGCTACAACTCCCGCACGAGCCGTCGATGCACTCCACCTTGTAGAGGCAGAATTCACATAGCCCGTCGTCAAAGACGCACTGCCCGGTGTCGGAGTCGCAGTAGTCGCGCGTGCAGGCCACCCCGTCGTCACACTCACGCGGAGTGTGCAGACAGAATCCGTCGACCCCGCAAAGGTCGTCCGTGCACGGATCGTTGTCGTCGCAAGCGGCCCCTGAAGCGTCGCGGGCGGAAGAACAGCTCTCACAGAGCTCATCGAGCCCGTCGCCGTCGCGGTCGCCACGACACTCCGAACCATCTCCGCGGTAGACGCCGCCTTCGTCGTCACACTCCTCCTCGGTATACGGGTCGTCGCACTCGTCGCTACCGCGAACCCCGCGCCGGTCGTAGAAGCAACACGCGCCCTGCGGCTTTAGCGGCACGCGACTGACCGCCACGCTGACCGTGGGTGTGCCGCCCCGACCCGCGAACGGAATCGGATGTTCGACGGACATCAGCACCATGGCCGTCCCATTGGCCAACAGCACCGCGCCTTCAGGCGAATAGGAAAACACCCTGGCGTCGTTGTCGAACCGACCGTTGCCGTCGGTATCCATCGGATCGCCGCTGCGGCTAACAACTCGGGCGCCGTTGCCGCGCGACCCGCGGGATCCGGCAGGGTGATAGACCAGTACCCCCCGGGGTGCCAGGTCCGTCGCCCCACCCACCAGGTAATTGCCCGCTGCGTCGCCCGCAACGACGAAGAAGCGCGGCGACGAGCCGGTCGTCGCCCAGAACTCCGCGCTCCCAGGGATAATCGGGTCCCCGCCTCGGGCCACGACGGCGCCGTTACGGATGACCCACTCCTGCCCGTCGGCGTTGCGCCCGCGGGCGTACCAATCGCCGTTGGGGGCAAGGTGGGCTCCGAAGGCCGGCTCATTGGCGGGCGACGTGGAACCGGGATCGGCGATCACCCCTTCCTGAAGCACGACGCTGTTGTCGACCACCAGGACGTCGTCCATGGTCGTGGCGCCGGTCAGGTCGCCTCGCAGCAGCATGTGCATGCCGTCGCCCGTCACCTGCATGCCGACTCCCTGCGAGCCGAACTCCTGGTCCCAGGCCTCCCAGAACGCACTGCCCCCGCCCGCTTGATTTGCCGGGATGGTCAGCCCGGTACGGATCGACTGGGTGACGGTCTGCCCGTCATCCGGGGTTTCGAAGGCGACCGTTTCGATCACTGTCGGCCCGACGGAGATCAGCTTCTTCCCCACGAAACGTACCACTCCGTTGTTGTCGATCTGTGGGTCGCGAAGGGGAAGGATGTACTGCCGGTTCTGCAGGTCGCCGGGGATGATCTTATTCGTCCGCGCCACCACCGCGAGCGTTCCGCCGCCTGTCACGTTGTTTCCACAACCTTTGATGACGACGTCAAGGTTGTTGCTTGCTGCATCGGGCGCGAACGCATAACACCCGGCGTCGTTGATCGAGATCTTGCCGTTCATATTCCCCACGGTGTCGCCGGGGACATCGGGAAGCGCGGTCACGTTCTCGTAGATGACCGTTTGAGCCCCGGCCGGCGTGACCAGGATCAACACTTGATTATTGGCTGCCGAGAGACTCTCCAAGTCGGCAACCACGCCCCACGTATTCCCGTCAGGGCTGGTGTAGGGCCGGGCAAAAAAAGTGAGGTTCCGGTCGGGGATTCCTGGGGGGTGGCCCCCGGCCGGGTCGAGGTCCGTCCCGCTGAGCTCGGGGCGGGCGAATGGCGCGGTGCTGTCCACGTGCCCGAGGGTCAGCATCGCGGCGTTGTTCGCCAAGTCGGGATCGCGCTCGTCCGGCGAGGTCGTCGCCACGGCGGCCCCGCCGACTAGACTTCCGGCCACGATCGGCCGGAGCCGCACCTCCACCTGGTGCATCGAACCCGCGTCGAGCGCCACCACCACGCCGGAAACGACTCCGCCCAAGGAGGCTCCGTCGTGCGCCCCCTCGTTACTGCTCACGAACTCTGCCTGCACCGGGAGATTCACCTGCCAGGCAACGTTCGTGGCGTCCGACGGCCCGAGGTTGCTGACCCTCAACGTGTAATTCAACGGGACTTCGGTGACGGCCGGGTCCTGGTCCGAGGTCAGCCGTACCAGCAGGTCGGGAATAAGCGCCGTGGTGGTGGTTTCCATGCGCGTGTTGTTGGCGGAATTCGGGTCCGGATCGGCGGAAGTGATGGTCGTCGACATGGACACCACGCCCAGTCGCCTGGTATCGGCGGCCACGGCGAAAGTCCGCGCGCTGAATCTGGGCATGTTCCCGACGTTGATGCCGAACGCCCCGCCAGAGGATGCCCCGTCGTGCATCACGGCGGGGTCGGAAAGCGCGGCGTTGAACACGGTGTCGGGGTCGAGCATGCCACTGATCACGACGCTCGACGCCGCCGAATCGCCGTGGTTGACGGCCGTCACGGAGTAGACGACGGGATCACCGACCCCGGTGACCGGGTCGGGGTTGTCGCCGACCAACAGCCCCAGGTCCCCCGGATTCGGTTCGATCACCGTGGTGATGACCATATCATCGAGGTACCAGCCCGGTCCATTGGTGCTCGAGGTGGCGAAGAACTCGAACACGATCTCGACACTCGGCAGGCCGCTGTAGGGAATCAGGTCGACGGTGATGAGTTCCCAACCGGCGGAAGCCGTATTCACAAACGGCAGCGCGTATACCTGATCGCCGTTGATCTTCACGACCCCCGTATCGCCCGGCTGCACGAACACATGCCGGAACTGCCTCCAGGAGAGGGTTCCATTAACTACCGTGGAGAAGTCGAAGGTCTGGCGCAGGAAGCTGGTGCCGTTGGCGTTGGTGTAACAGGCGTCGATCTGTGTGGCCCAGCATTCCACTCCGTCGATGGCGGCCCCGGGGCCGTTTCCAAAGGTGCATCCGGCGAACGGGCCAGGCGCCGGCATCCCCCGCTCCCAGTCGCCCGCGGAGTCCCACGTGGCATTGCGGGTCCACCCGCCGTCCGTGCCCTCGAAACTCGAGTGGTAGAACTCCGCTGCCGGCAGCGTACCGGCGGCGCCCAGCAGCACCGCGATGCCCCATGTCCGTTCACGCAGATTGCTTCGACGCATTGGACCACTCCTGCTTCCGCCGGTTCTGAAGGCCGAGCCGCAAGGGCGATCCCCGCGCGGCCTTGGGTCCGCATGGACCCATAAGTCCCCCGGCGACCGCCCTGGTTGCCGTATTGCGCGCCCGGGGGCGTTTTTCTCACCAACGCAAGGAATGGTCCTCCGACGGGTATAATCCCCTGCGCGTCGGAGTCTTCAGATGGGCGGTACGCAGCGGTTGGATTGGGACACCACCAGCACCAACCTGGACGGACTGCGCGACTACGGCAACGCCGATGCCTGGGGGCGGCTGGCCGGGCGGTTTCGCCAGCCCATCGTGGGGTTTGCGCTCCAGCTCGGCTTGACGGCGGCCGACGCCGAGGACGTGGCCCAGGAGACCCTCACGGCCTTCGCGGACGCCTATCGCAATGGCGGTTATGATCCCACCCGCGGCGCGTTAAGCCGGTGGCTCTTCGGCATCGCGTACCGCCAGGCGCTCAAGGAGCGCCGCCTGGCGGCCCGGCAGCGCGCCGGCGGGACCGGCGCGCCATCGGCGCTGTGGGCCCAGGTCCCCGACCAGCACGCCGCGTCCGAATCCTGGGACCAGGAATGGGAGCAGGCGATCCTGGGACAGTGCCTGGAGCAGGTGGCGCGCGAGGTGGAACCCGCCACCTATCAGGCGTTCGAGATGGCCGTGACCCATCAACGCTCCGCCGCCGACGTTGCCGCGACGCTGGGCATGCCCGTCAAGGCGGTGTACAACGCCAAGCACCGCGTGTTGAAACGCATCCGCGAACTGCGCGCGCAATGGGAACAGGTGGCCTGAAGCCCGCCGCCACCGCAAGTGACACAGGCCGGCACTTCTCGGCGCCGGTGGAAGGATCATGTGCCCGGAAATCATTGAGATCGAGCAGTACGCCACCGCCGCGCTGCCTGAGCAGCGTGGCGCCGAGTTGCGGCACCACCTCGAGGCCTGTGCGGAGTGCCGCGACCGTCTGGCGGAAGTGGAGGAGAACCTGCGCGTCGCCGAGCCGGTCGGCGCCTGGCTGCGCCGCCGCGCGGGGAGCGCGGCCTCCGCAGGCGTGGCGGGGAATGTGGGAAATTACCGCATCGTGCGTCAGATCGGCTGCGGCGGCATGGGCGTGGTATACGAAGCGCACCAGGCGCAGCCGGAGCGTCGCGTGGCGCTCAAGGTCCTGCATGGAACCGCCGCCGGTGATGAGCGAATGGAGCGGCTTTTCCGCCGGGAAATCCGCGCCCTGGGGCGGTTGACACATCCCGGCATCGCCGCGATCCACGACGCCGGCTACACCGCTGAGGGCCGCCCCTATTTTGCCATGGAGCTGGTCGCCGGCGATCCGTTGCTTGAATACGCTGACCGCCACGGGCTGTCGCTCGAGCTGCGACTCCGGCTCTTCATCCGTGTCGGCGACGCCGTGTCCTACGCGCACCAGCGGGGTGTGATTCACCGCGATCTCAAGCCGTCGAATATCCTGGTCACCGCGGAGGGGATTCCGAAAGTGCTCGACTTCGGCCTGGCGCGCGTCCTGGAGGCGGAAAGCGACGACTCCCCGCCCAGCGTGCTCACGGAGCCGGGACGGGTGTCCGGCACGGTGCCCTACATGAGCCCCGAGCAAGTCCGCGGCGAATCCGGCGACCTGGATGTTCGCAGCGACCTCTACAGCCTCGGGGTGATTCTCTACCAGCTCTTGACGGGCGCCCTTCCCTACCCGGTGGACCCGCACCGGCTCACCCAGGCGGCGCGCGTTATCTGCGAACAGCCGCCCGCCTCCCCCGCCGCACTGGTGCCGGCGCTGCGCGGCGACATCGAGACTATCGTGCTCAAAACCCTGGAGAAGGAGCCGGCGGCGCGATACGCCGCGGTGTCGGCGCTGACGGAGGACATCCGGCGCGTTCTCGACCACGAACCCATTCTCGCCCGGCCGCCCAGTTTGCGCTATCAGCTTCGCAAGCTGGTTCGCCGCCATCGGCTGCCCTTCGCCTTTGCCGCGGTCGTGTTACTCCTGGTCCTGGCCTTCGGCGTCGTGGCGGGGACGCTTGCGGTGCGGCTGGGAAGAGAGCGAAGCGCGGCGCTCGCTGCCCGCGACCGCGAAACCGACGCACGCCGCGCCGCCGATGAACAGCGCGACGCCGCGGCGTCGGTGACGGAGTTCCTCCAGGACCTCCTTGCGGCCGCGGACCCGTCGGTCTATCCGTCACGCCCCGACGTGACGCTTCGCGAAGTGCTGGACGGCGCGGCGCGGAGGATCTCCGAAGGGGCGCTGGCAAACCGACCGTCGGTGGTGGTTACCCTGGAAACCACGGTGGGCAACGCCTATCGCGCCATGGGCCAGTACGAGGCTGCCCAGACGCATCTCGATCGCGCGCTGGCCCTGGGCCGCGAGCAGTTTGGAGCCTCCGGCCACGCATCGCTGGTGCAGGCAATGAACAAATCGGCGCGGCTGCTGGAGGAACGCGGTCGCTACCCGGAGGCCGAGTCCGCGTTCCGCGAGGCGCTCGACATGCAGCGGCGCCTGGTCAACGGCGATCATGCCGACGTTGCCAAGCTGCTGAACAACCTCGGGTTGCTGGTGCATCGCCAGGGTCGCTCCGCCGAGGGCGAGCGGCTGCTGCGCGAGGCGCTGGCGATGCGCCGGCGATTGACCCCCTCCGATCACGCTTCGGTGGCGACCAACCTCAACAACCTCGCCCTCGTGTTGCACGCCGCTGGGGATCTCGCCGGCGCCGAGGAGATGTTCCGCGAGTCGCTCGAGATGGACCGCCGGCTCCGGCACGGGGACCACCCCAACCTTGCCTCCACGATGTCCAACCTGGCAACGGTCCTGACCGATCGTGGCCGGACCCGGGAGGCCGAACCGCTGCTCCGCGAAGCAGTGGACATGAAGCGCCGCCTGCTGGGAGAGGAACATGCGGACGTGGCCATCGCGATCAACAACCTCGCCGCCAACCTCAAGCAGCAGCAACGTCTGGAGGAGTGCGAGTCCCTCTACCGGCAGGCGCTGAACATGCAGCAGCGCCTGCTGGGGGAGCGGCATCCCGCGGGGGCCACGACCGCGGCCAATCTCGCCAACGTTCTGAGTGACCGGGGCGATTGGCCGAGTGCCGAGGCGCTGCATCGAACGGCGCTCGAGATCCGCAGGGAGTCCCTGGGAGAGGAGCACCCGGCCACGCTTGCGTCCTACTATCACGTCGCCGGCACACTGCTGCACCGTGGGCAGGAGGAAGACGCCGAACGTTTCGCCGCGACCGCGGTCGCCGGCGCCCGGCGATCCCTGCCCGCTGGTCATTGGCAGACGGGCGCTTTCCTGGCCCTGCACGGCAAAGCGCTCACGGCGTTGAAGCGCTTCGCGGATGCCGAGGCGGCGCTGACCGAATCGCTTGGCATCCTTCAACGGACGCTGGGGGCGGACCACGCGCGGACGGGCGAGGTTACCCGTGCACTGGCCGAGCTGCGCACCGCCGCGGCGTCGGCGGAGCACCCGCCGCCGACTTCGCCTTGACGCGCGGGGGCACCCACCGGGCCGGGTGCCCAGCACACCGCGCGCACGCAACGGTGTCCTTGCCGGCTGCAGCCCTGAACACCTGAAGTGCACCGCGCAGGTGGGGGCCGGTACAATCGGCGGAATGGAAACGCCCGTCATGCCCTCCGGTGAGCCGGTTGTGCCGTGGACCATCCGCACGGAGCTTCGTCCCGGCGACCTGGGCGAGATCGTCCGTCTGCACGGGACCTTGTACGCGCGCGAATACGGTTTCGATCCGACCTTCGAGGCCTATGTCGCCGGCCCGATGGCCGAGTTCGTGCGCCAGGGCACGGCCCGCGACCGACTGTGGATCGCGGCGCGGGACGAGCAGATCGTGGGGTGCGTGGCGATCGTCGGGGCGGCCCCTGCGCAGGCACAACTGCGCTGGTTTCTCGTCGTGCCTTCGATGCGCCGCCTCGGCCTGGGAAGGGCCCTGCTCCTGGAGGCTATCACATTTTGCCGCGGCTGCGGCTATGCGTCGGTGTTCCTCTGGACGGTGAGCGCGCTGACGGACGCAGCGCGTCTCTACCGCCAATTGGGCTTCGAGAAAGTCGAGGAACGCCGCAGTAGGCTGTGGGGCACAACGGTCGTCGAGGAGCGGTACGTGCTGATCCTGGAACCGGCGGGTTGATGTGGTGTTTCCGTCGGTGCCGAGGTTCCTTCACGCGGCGATGGGAGGGCGTATACTACGCAACGCGGCCTCCGCGCGGCCGGGGCCTGTTGGCACGTGCCACACCGCGGGACGAGGCCGCCATCGTCGGCGATGGGACCGACCCGCATGAAACGCAAGCTGCTCGATAATCTCAAGCGAGTGCAGCAGCGCATCGCCGACGCCTGCGCCCGTGCCGGGCGCGACCCTCGCAACGTCACCCTGGTCGCCGTGACCAAGAGCGCCACGCCGGATGTCGTGCGGCTCATGGTCGAAATGGGGGTCCAGGACCTCGGCGAGAGCCGGGTCGGCGAACTGGTCCGCCGCGCCGGGATGCTCCAGGAATGGCTGGGACGGCGCGTCATCGACCCTTCCGCGGTCAGCCTTCCGCGGCCGCGCTGGCACATGATCGGCCACGTGCAGCGCAACAAGGTAAAGGACCTGTTGCCCTGGGCGGACCTCATCCACTCCGTAGACAGTCTTCGCCTGGCGGAGGAGATCGACGCGCGTGCCGCGAAGCTGGACCGCGTCATGCCCGTCCTGCTGGAGGTCAACGCGGGGGGTGAGCCACAGAAAAGCGGCGTTGCCGTCGCGGCCACGACGCACCTGGCGGAGCAGATTACCTCGCTCAAGCACCTGGAAGTCCGGGGCCTGATGGCCATGGCGCCGTTGGTCGACGACGCCACGATCATCCGACGGGCGTTTGAGCGAGTGCGCGAGCTCTTCGACGAGATCGTGGGCGGGCGTCTGTGCGGACCGGCCTTTCGTGAGCTCTCCCTCGGCATGAGCAACGATTTCGAATACGGCATCGAGTTCGGAGCCACGTTCGTGCGGATCGGCACGGCACTGTTCGAGGGAATCCCGCTCGCCTCGCAGCCTATGGAGGTGACCTAGGCGGTCGATGGGGTTCGGCGCGGTCGCGGGCCGCCGACGTTGTCCCGTGTCGTTTCACGCCCGCCCGCAGCGCGGGTGGTGCGACCGGAGGTTGAGTTGTTCACTCCCCTTAAGCTCATCAGCGTACTCGTGTGCATTGCCCTGGTCGTGGGATACACCCTGCGGCGGCGCCCGCGAGTCCATATCCCATTGATGCTTACCGCTTTTGTTGTCGATCTCGCCCTGGTGCTCTACCTGGAGATCACACGCGACGCCATCGGCATCGCACGCCAGCACCTGGGGCCGCTGATGATCGTCCACATCGCCATCAGCGTGGCAGTGCTGGCGCTGTATGTGGGGCAGATCGCGACCGGGCTGCGCAAGGTGCGGGGGCGACCCAGCGCCTGGCATGGCCGCGCGGGTCTGGTGTTGCTTGTCGCCCGGCTGGCGAATCTCGTCACCAGCTTCCTGGTCACCGCTTGACCACCGCGGCCGCCGGCATTGGTGGGCAACGACCGGGCCGCTTTGGCGGTAGCGGCAACACGGCGCGGTGTTTTCTCGCCGCGCCCGGCGCCTTCCGGGTGCCGTCACGCCGATCCGAAAACGCATTTTACTGCAACTGTCGCAATTACAGATTACCTTGTCGATCGATGGTCCGATCGTTCGATGTCGGCTTGGGCAAGGCGTAACGTTCTGCTTATAAAGGAGTTATGATTCTTGGCCACCGGTGCCTGGCAGACGATGGCCGAGCGCGAGGGGAGTTCCCAGGTATTGGTGCCCTCTCCGGGCGGCGGGGCGTTTCCGGCAGTCAACTTCTGATGGTATCGACACTTAACGATCTCGCCACCCACCGTCGGTTCCGTGCGCGCAGACTGCGACGTTGGGCTCGAAGGGCCGAACGGGCGCTTCGTTGGTCGTCCTGTCTCGTTCGTGAAGCGGAATCCTGAAAATGTTGATCCCTACGGTGCTTTTCCCTTGCTTAGGGAACGGTGAAAGTGGTATTATCGCGCCGTTGGTGTGGAGGGCGCCCAGCTTCTCCAAGCGTTGATAGCGGTTTGGCGCCGTAGCGAAACAAGGTTGCCCATACTCCCCGGGCGCCGTGGCAGCGTCGCGAGATTGGGTAGATCTTCAGCGTTCACGGGCCTGAACCGGCGATGCGAGTTCGCATGGTTCGGCGACATGTATATGGCAACGCCTCCAACGCCCGTTGGAGGTTTGGTTGGCGGCGTGTCTACCTCGGTGGCACGCCCGTCCACTCTTCTCGCATCAACCCCTCGGCACCCCGCTTCAGCATAGGCCTCCAGCACAACCTTGGTCAACAATGTTCGCAAGTGCGGACTTCTTGCAGGTCGGCCCTTTTTTTGGGGTCGAGACCTTCTTCGGTATCCATATTACCCTGTGCGTGGTCAGCGTTAGGAAAGGGATGAGCTATGGTAGGGACTGGAAGGAAGGCGAGTTTGATACTGCTGTTAGGCGGCATGGTCGCCGGTCTGCTGTTGGGGCCGGGCATGGTCGCTGCCGAGCCGGGGCGCTCGCTCCAGATCGCCGTGGTGAACGAGCAGCAGGGCCTGGTCACGGATGCGTCCGTGTCCTGGAGCGACGACGCGGGGACGACTCGGGCCGCGGTCGCCTCGGACGGCACGCACTACCTCAAAGACCTGGCGAGTGCCAAGGGCGTGCTGGAAATCGAGATGCCCGATGCGGACACGGTGGCAGTCGAGGTGGACTTAACCGACGCCGACGAGTCGGCGGTTCTGGTTCACCTGTTCGGCGCTGAGGCGAAGATCGAGATCATGAGGCCTCAGGACCTGCCCACCGGGCCGCTGACCTCGGCTCATCGGCTCCTGGCCGGTGGGGCGACGGGCCCGGCTTATCCGCAGACGAAATCAGGCGCCGGCGGGGCAACGAATGTCGAGGGCGCCGCAGCCCGCGGTGCGGATTGCACCGGCGCGCTGTACTCGAACATTGGTTACGACGCTAACTCCAACGCCCTTTCCTGCTGGCGCGCCGGGGACAACTCGATCGCCCGCTGGATCGTTGAGGACGTTAACTTCGCGGCCGACACCAACGTCACCGATCTTAACTGGTTCGGCAATGAGCCGGTGACCTTCAACTGGAGCGGCCAGCTTGCGGACTACATCATTCTTAAGAACGACGGGCCGGGCGGCACGCCGGGTACGCTGGTTACTGAGGTGCTGGGCGTTTCCGCCACGCGCCTGAACACCGGCGATACCCTCTTTGGTGACCCCGTGTGGTTCTACTCCATCGGCGGACTCAACGAGTTCCTGCTGTCCGGCACCTATTGGATCGGCATGCGGCCGGTGCAGAGCCTTCCGCTCGGCGGCGGGCAGTTTGATTCCGGCTGGTGGGTTACGGCCCAGCCCAATGGCACGTTCGAGTGCTACGTGAACTACGGTCCGAACGCTCCCGGCTGGGATCCCGGTAGCGACCCCACGGTGTTTGCAGTGCCGTACGACACTGCGTTCTGCGTGCTGGGCTTCCAGGGCAATCCGCCCTACGGCGCCTGCTGCGATGACTTCACGGGCGTGTGCACGGACTGTGTGCAGAGCAACTGCCCCGCGCCGTCGCGTTTCGCTCCGAACACGACCTGCGCCGACCTGAACCCGCCCTGCGGCGAGGCGACCGGCGCCTGCTGCCTGCCCGACGGGAGCTGTCAGGAACTCAACCCCTCGGCGTGTGCGGCCCAGTCGGGGACCTTCGACGGCATCTTTACCACCTGTCCGCCGAACGCCTGCACGCTCTGCGGGTTGGTCTGTCCCGCCGGCGCTGCGGCGGAGGGCGAGCCGGTCTGCGGGCCGGACTATGACGACGTGTTCAACGGCGGGTGCAATTCCACACCGCCGGTGTTCTCGAGTATCTCCTGTGGTCAGACGGTCTGCGGCGAGTCGGGCAACTTCATGTTCGGCCCCGACCAGTACCGCGACACCGACTGGTACAAGCTGACGATTCCGGACTATCAACAGGTCACTTGGCAGGTCCAGGCGGAATTCCCGGCGTTGTTCGGCATCGTGAACAACTTCGGGATCGATAGCTGCTCCGGCGTGACCGCGTTCCTGGTTTCGGGAACGACGACGGCATGCGGGCAGGGGTCGGTGACCGCCTGTCTGGCGCCGGGTACCTGGTACCTCTTCGTCGCCCCCTCCGGCTTTACCGGCACGACGTGCGGCGCGGGCTACAACGCCACCGTCACCTGCGACAACTGTCCGCAGGGCGCCTGCTGCCCGGGCGATGGCTCGTGCGTTTCCGATCAGAACATCCCCCAGTGCAGCGCCGTCGGCGGCGAGTGGCAGGGTGAGGGCACGGTGTGCACGCCGAATCCGTGTCCGCAGCCACCGCCGAACGACACGTGCGCGACGGCGGAAGCCATCACCGCGGACGGTCCCTCGCTGATCTCCAACAACGAGGTCGGCCAGGACGATGGAACCCCGACCTGCGGCGTCTCCTCGCCGAACCAGGGCGTGTGGTACTCCGTGGTCGGAAACGGCCAGACGCTCACGGCCAGCACCTGTCTGGCAGGTACGGACTATGACACGATGATTCAGGTCTGGTGCGGGTACTGCAACCCGCTGCTCTGCGTGGGCGGCAACGACGACGCCGTCGGCGCTCCGGCGGAGTGCTCGCTGAACGGCCTGAATCGCAAGTCGAAGGTGAGCTGGTGCTCGGCACCGGGCCAGGTGTACTACATCCTGGTCGGCGGGTTCTCTTCCACCGAGGGTACAGCCGAACTGGCGGTTACCTCCAGCGGAGCCTGCTCGCCGGCGGTGGATTGCACCATCCCCACCGGAGCGTGCTGCGTCTCCGGCTCCTGCGCTGCAACCAATGAGCAAACGCAGTGCAACGCTCTGGGCGGCGTGTGGTTCGAAGACCAGTCGTGCCCGGCGTTCACCTGCCCGCAGCCCGTCGCGGAAACCTGCGGCGTGGCGACGGTCATCTCCAGCGTTCCCTACTTCACGTTTATTGACAACAACACCGCGGCACCCAGTCCGCCGGCCGGAAGCTGTAACAGCAGCGGCACCACGCAAATGCAGAACGACGCGTGGTTCAGCTACACCCCGCCGTCGGATTGCGGCCTGTTGTTGACGGTCAATCCCAACTACGGTTCGCCGACCTACGACGGCATCGTGGCCGCCTACTCCGGTCCGGATTGCAACAACCTCGCCGAGGTGGCGTGCGGGGATGAGCCGGAACCGATGGTGGTGGCATTCAACGCCGTCGGCGGAACGACCTATTGGTTCCAGGTCGGTGACTGGGGCGTGGGTGAGGGCGGCGGACCGACGAGCTTCGATCTGTCGTGCTCCACGGCGAGCGGCGCGTGTTGCGTTGCCGGGGCGTGCAGCGAGGTGACGGCCGGGGCGTGCGCCGGTATGGGCGGCACGTACCAGGGCAACTTCACCACTTGCACTCCGAACCCCTGCCCGCAGCCGCCGCCGAACGACAACTGCACCGCTGCCGAGCCGATCTCCATTGGCGGGTCGGACATCGAAAGCAATGTTCTGGCCACCGATGATTCCCAGTCGACGGCCACCTGCACTACCGGTTCGCTCAACCAAGCGATCTGGTACTCGGTGGTTGGTAACGGAACGCAGCTCACCGCGTCCCTGTGCAACCCCGGGACTACCTACGACACCAAGATCCAGGTGTGGTGCAACAACTGCACGACGCCCTTCTGTGTCGGTGGTAACGACGACACCACGGCGCCGGAATGCCAGATCGGCGGCTTGAACCGCAAGTCGCGCATCACCTGGTGCTCCGAACCGGGCAAGACGTACCTCATTGCGGTGGGCGGATTCTCGACGGCAACCGGAACGACGGAGCTGACCATCGCCTCCGGCGCCGCCTGTTCCACCTATCCCAACTGCGGTCCGTATTGCACCTCGGGTGCAACGTCGCTGCTGGATTCGGACTGCGACCGGGTGCAGTTCGGAACCATCGACAACAATACCGCGGGGATCTGCTCCACGTACTCCAACTACACGGGCATCTCCACGACGGTGAACCAGGGTGCGCTCGTCCCGATCACCATCACCGTGGGCGATTGCAGCGGGCCGACCTGCTATGCCAAGTGGGCGAAGGCCTTCATCGACTGGAACCAGGACTTCGATTTCGCCGACGTGGGCGAACAGGTCTATACCTCCGGGGCAACTTCGTCCGCCTGTTCGTTCCCGTTCGCGGGCAGCGTAACCGTTCCAGGCGGGGCGACCCTGGGCGCCACGCGCATGCGTGTGGTGGTCCGCGAGAGCGGTTCCGAGTCCACGACCACGGCCTGTGGCACGTTCAGCTACGGCGAGACGGAGGATTACACCGTCATTGTCAATCCGCCGGTTCCGCCGGTGGGCGGGCCGCCGTTTGACGATGATGACGGCGATGAAATCCCCAACTTCTGCGACAACTGTCCCGACGTGGCCAACGTCGATCAGGCCGACGGCGATGGCGATGGCGTGGGCGACGTGTGCGACAACTGCGTGAACACGCCGAACACCGACCAGGCCAACAACGACGGCGACGCCTTCGGCAACGTCTGCGACAACTGTCCGAACGTGTCGAACCCGACGCAGCTCGATTCCGACGGCGACGGGTTGGGCGATCTTTGCGACAACTGTCCGTTCACCGCCAATCCGCAGCAGCAGGACGGCGATGCGGACGGCGTGGGCGACTTCTGCGACAACTGCCCGTCGGTAGCCAATGCCGACCAGGCCGACAACGACAACGACACCTACGGCAATGCCTGCGAGGATTGTGATGACGATCCGAACAAGACCGAGCCGGGGCTGTGCGGTTGCGGTGTCGCCGAAACCGGCGACAGCGACGGCGACAATGTTCCGGACTGCAATGACCTGTGTCCGGGCGTTGACGATGCCGTGTTCGCGCCGGGCTGCGTGGGCGAGATTCCCACGGTGTCGCAGTGGGGCATGCTCGTCCTGGCGCTGATGTTGCTGGCGGCCGGTAAGGTGTACTTCGGCCGGCGGAGCGCCACGGCCTAGGCGGGCAAGAGGATACGGCACTCGGAGCCCCGACCATCGGTCGGCGGCTCCGAGTGCGAGTCGGTGGCCGCGGGGCAACCTCTCCGCGGCCTAGGTAAGGCGTTAAGGCGTGTTGTATGCAGCGATGGCCTTAGCCAACCGGGAACCCCGCTCGTCAGCGCCGCACGGGGGTGCTGCGGGGAGTCACGGAACATGAGTCATACCGCCCCACGAATGGCCTCTTACCGTTCGTGGGGCGGTTTTTTCTCAACTTCCTCATCGGCGCGTTGGCCGGTGAGGCGGAGCGTTCGCGGGGAATGACGGCGTCGGGTGCGGCGCGGCGGGCTTCCCGCAAGCGGTGAGCGCCGATCGCCGGTACGCTGTGTGTCCCGCGGGATCGATGTGCGATAACACAAGGATGAATCTCCCATGGCGCATACCCTTCGTTTAGGAACGTGGTCGTGGCCGGCGCTGGCCGTCTGTCTGCTTCCGGTGCTGCCGGTGCGGGCGGCGGACGCGACCAGGGCCGAGCCTGTTGATCTTACGAATGCCGTTCGAAGTGTTGACGAGATCGGGCGGGTGAGCCTGGACCCGGTGGACCTCGAAGCGGTTGGGAAGGAAGACGCCCAGCGCGAGCGACTGGGATTAGCCCCACGGTATGCCGTCCCGAAGCCGACGCTGATTACGCCCGCGACGCACGGCACATGGGAGACGATCCGTGATGACGCCCGCGTCTGGCGGCTGCGGATTTCCGCCCCCCTGGCGGTGTCGCTTAACCTCGGTTTCCGGCACTATTCCATGCCCCCGGGCGGCCGACTGCTCATCTACTCCGTGGATCGCCGCACGGTCCTGCCGCCGTTTACGGACGCGGACAACGAAAGCCACGGCGAGCTGTGGACGCCGCCGATCATCGCCGACGACATCATCGTCGAAGCGGTCGTTCCGCTGGCCGAGGAGCGCCACCTGCAACTTGAACTGTCGTCGATCAATTACGGCTACCGCGGCTTCGGCGACCTGCGCAGCGAGAAGTCCGGGGCCTGCAACGTGGACGTCGTCTGCCCGGAAGGCGACCCCTGGGAGGCCGAGATTCAGGCGGTGGGCGTGATCTCCACGGGCGGCAGCACGTTCTGCACCGGGTTCATGGTCAACAGCACGGCGCAGGACCTCAAGCCCTACTTCATGACCGCCAACCACTGCGGCATTAACTCCGGGAACGCCGCCAGCCTGGTCGTCTTCTGGAACTATCAGAACTCCTGGTGCCGCCCGGTGGGCAGCCCCGCGAGCGGCGGGCCGGGCGACGGTTCGCTCTCGACGTTCCAAACCGGTTCGTTCTTCCGCTCCGCCTACGGCCCTTCCGATTTCACCCTCGTCGAGCTGGACGATCCGCCGAATCCGGCGTGGAACCTCAGCTTCGCGGGGTGGAGCCGCAGCAGCGGCGAGTCGCCCAGCGGCGTGTGCATTCATCACCCGAACACGGATGAAAAACGCATCACCTTCTACAGCATTCCCACGACCACGACCTCGTATAACAACCCCGCAGTTCCCGGCGACGGAACGCACGTTCACGCCACCTGGAGCCTGGGCGTTACCGAGCCGGGGTCGTCGGGCTCGCCGCTGTTCGACGTCAACCATCGCGTCATCGGGCAGTTGCACGGCGGGCCCTCCGCCTGCGGCGCCAGCGACCTTTCGGACTACTATGGCCGGTTCTCGATCTCCTGGAACGGCGGCGGCACCAACAGCACGCGCCTGAGCAACTGGCTCGACTCCGGCAGCACGGGGGCGATGGCCGTTGATACTATCTCCGGCGGCGGTATGACCGTCACTCCCGCGGGGAACGTCGACCACATCGGTCTGGCGGGCGGGCCGTTCACGAACCCCAGCGTCACCTACACCCTCACGAACCCCACGCCCGATCCGGTCAACTACCAGGTTTCTCTCACGGCCTCCTTCGGGATCCTGCTGGACGGCGGCACGGCTCCGGTGTCGGGCACGTTGACGGCTTCCGGCGGCACCGTCAACGTGGTGGTGAGCCTGGGGCTCGCTATCAACGCGCTCCCTGCGGGCGTGTACATCGAGGACGTCGTGTTCCAGGATCTCACCAACGCACTGTCCCATACGCGCCAGCATCGCGTTGAGATCGGGCAAACGCTCGTCAGCGTCACGCCCGCCGGAGGGCTGGAGTCCGGCGGCCCCATCGGCGGACCGTTCACCGGGTCCATTGTGTATACCGTCACCAGTGAACGTCCCACGCCGGTTTCCGTGCAGGTGGCGGCGAGCGACTCCTGGATCGCGATCAACGGCGGCGCCGGACCGGTCACCTTGAACCTCAGCGGCACGGGGGACTCGGACACGGTGACCATCGGTTACTCGGCGGCCGCCAACTCGCTGACACCGGGCATCTACACCGGCACGGTCAACTTCACCAACCTCATGGGCGGCGGCGGGGGAACCAGCCGGCCCATCGCCCTCGATGTCGGGCGACTGGTGTACGTCTCCTCCGACGTCCCCAAGCCCATCAACGACAACTCCACGATCACAAGCGTCGTCAACGTCACCGACAACTATTGCATCGGCGACGTGAACGTGGACATGGACATCACGCACACCTACATCGGCGATCTGATCGTGGAACTGCGCTCGCCGAGCAACACCACGGTACGCCTGCACAACCGTACGGGCGGCACCGCGGAGAACATCGTGCTGACCTACGACGACGAGGGAACAGCGCCCGATGGCCCTGGTACGCTCGCCGACTTCGATACCGAACCCTCCGCCGGCGTCTGGACCCTCACCGTGTCGGATAACGCCGGCGCCGACACCGGAACCCTCAACGCCTGGGGACTGCGCATCGCGCCCAGCGGCGGTGGGTGCCCACCCCTGGCGGCGGATCAGACGCTGGTGGTGTCGCAGGGCAGCCCGGTGGACATCACGCTGGTGGCCTCGGCGCCGGGCGGAAGCGGCCCCATGCAGTACATCATCCAGTCGCTGCCCACCCGCGGAACGCTCTCCGACCCTAACGGCGGCGCCATCTCCTCCGTGCCCTACACGCTGCTGGCGGACGGCAACGTGGTGCATTATGAGCCCAGCGCCGCGGCTTCGGTACGCGCCCCCGGCGTCATCCACAGTTTCCCGCTGGACTTCGACTCCTTTACTTTCCGCGCCGACAACGGCGCGGCATCCAACATTGCCGAGGTCACTCTCGCCGCCAACCCCGGATGGAGCGTCCAGGGGCAGTGGGCGTTTGGAAAACCCACGGGCGGCGGGTCCAACGGCGGCGACCCCACGGCGGCCTACACCGGCAACACGGTGTACGGCTACAACTTGAGCGGCGACTACGCCAACGACATGGGCACTACGCAGTACCTGACCACGACGGCCCTCAACTGCCTCTACGTGGAGAACGCGGAACTGCGTTTCCGCCGGTGGCTGGGCGTGGAAAGCGCCACGTACGACCACGCCAGCATCCAGGTGTCAACCAATGGCACTACCTGGACCACGGTGTGGAACCATGCCGGCGGGTCGTTCAACGACCTTTCCTGGGTGGCCCAGGCGGTCGACATTTCGGCGCTCGCCGATCGGCAGCCCACGGTGTACATCCGCTGGGGGATGGGCCCCACGGACCGCTCCGCCACCTACCCCGGCTGGAACCTCGATGACATCGAGATCTGGGGGGACGATGTCACACCCACGGTTCAGCCGCCGGCTGCCGCGCCCGCGCCGCACGACACCCTCAAGAACCGCTACGTTTCCTTCGCCCCCAACAACGACACGCTCACGGTCGGCTTCCGTGTCGAGCTCACTGGCGGGCCGGGCACGCCGGGGGCGCTGGGCTACGTCGGCACGCCGGATGCCGAGGGCATAGCACGGATCGTCGCGGCGCCGGTGCTCCGCGCCTGGCCGGAGCCCGCGGTGCACATCGGCGATTGTCCCATCGTGCCCGTGGCGTCCTACGCGGTTTCAACGACCGTGGATGGCCTGGTGTTCTCCGCGCCGCTGGCGCTAAGCACCATCGCACAGCCGGCACCCAAGTTCTGGGGCGACACGGTGGGTGACTTCGCCGGAGTCTGGAGCGGCCCGAACGGCGTGGTGAACGTCAGCGATTTCGTCGCGGCGCTTCAGAAGTTCCAGGGCCTGGTTTCGGCGCCGCACCTGACCTGGGTGGACGTACACGACCAGGTGCCCAACGAGGTGGCCAACTTCACCGACATCTTCTATCTGGTGAAGGCCTTCCAGGGCGACGCGTATCCGTTCGCCAACCCGGATCTCTGCCCGTAACCGGGCCGGGCGCTCGTTGACGTGGCCGGGACCGGCCTTCCTCCGGCGCGATCGGGGGGAGGCCGGTCCCTTTGTATTGCGCGGCATCCCGGGCCGCCCCTTGCGGGCATTGCCCCAGGGGGCAGCCCGCAGGCCGGGGTTCGCACGCCGCAACGGGCCGTTCGCGGCGGTAATCTCGCCGGTTCTGAGCTGCTTTTGCGGGTCCTCGCCCCCGGTACGCGGATTGCAAGGAAACCCGCGGTGGGTTGTGCGCCCGCGGCCAATGGTGCCTCCGCCGGGGGGGCGCTGCGCGGGCTGCCTTGGTGGGAGTCGGGCCGGAGCCGCGTGGCTCACGCGCTCGGCGGTATGGGGAATTGGCAATGAAAACGCAGGAGCAGGACCTCACCGAGGTGGAGCTGGACGTCGTGCCGCCGGCGCTGCGCGAAAGCGCATGGCCGGCGTTCGTGACCCAGTGGCCCGCGGCACGCCTGGGCGCGGAAGGACTCTCCGGGCGCATTCTCCGCGGCGCGCAGGGCTGGATCATCTTCATGACCGCGGAGCGCGACGTGCACGTACCCCTGCATCGACACGGAGCGCAATGGGGGATCGTGCTGGAAGGCGAAATGGACCTGACCATCGACGGGGTGACGCGCACCTACCGTCGCGGCGAGTCGCACTACATTCCCGCGGGCGTGGCGCACGAGGCGACGCTCTTCTCCGGCTGGCAGGGGCTTTACGTGTTCGACGGACCGAGCGCGGCGCCGAAGGTGAAGGAACGCCGCTGATGCGCGAGTTTCTTACCGGCAACCAGGCGGTTGTCCGCGGCGCGCTCCGCGCCGGCTGTAACTTCTTCGCGGGCTACCCCATCACACCGGCGAATTCCATCCTCAGCGACATGGTACGGGCCCTGGCCGACGGGCGCGGCGTTGCCTTGCAGACGGAGGACGAGATCGCGGCCATCGGGCAGTGCATCGGAGCCGCGATGGCCGGCGCCAAGGCGTTTACCGCCTCCTCCGGGCCGGGCCTGAGCCTGTATAGCGAGAACATCGGACTGGCGCAGATGGGCGAGGTTCCGCTGGTGATCGTCAACTGCCAGCGCATGGGGCCGGCTACCGGCGGCGCCACCGCCACCGGCGAGGGCGACGTGCTGTTCGCCCGCCACGTCACCAGCGGCGGCTATCCCCTGCCGGTTCTGGCGGCCGCGGACGCCGCCAGCGCCTACCGGCTCTGCCACGAAGCCTTCAACCTGGCGGAGCGCTTCCGCACGCCAGTCGTCCTGCTGCTTTCGAAGGACATCTCGCTCACGCGGCAGACCGTGGACCTGGATGACATCGTAGTGTCACCACGAAGGGAGCGCACTGCGGCGCGCGGCGGCGCGCCGTTCCGCCCCTACGCCGTGGAGGAGTCAGCCGCCGTCCCCGCCTTCGCTCCCCTCGGCGGCCCGCAGCGCGTGCGCTTCACCGGCTCCATTCACGACGAAAACGGCGTGCTGACCACCAACCGGGGCAAGATAGCCGCCAAACTCACTCACCTGCACGACAAGATTCTGCGGCACGCCGCGGACTGGGAACTGGCGGAGGCCGACACCGACGCGGCCGCAGAGGTGCTCATTGTGTCGTACGGCACGGCGGACGGCGCGGCGCGGGACGCCATCGCGTGGCTCCGCGCCGAGGGCACGGCCGTCTCGCACCTGACGCTCTACCGCCTCTGGCCGGTGCCGGAAAGGGCGCTCGGCGGCGCCGTCACGCCCGGCATACGCCGCGTGATCGTCCCGGAACTCAACGTCGGTCTCTATGCCGACGAGCTCCGCCGCGTGATCCGCAACGTGCCGGTGGATTCCATCACCCGCTTCGACGGCGGCTTGATCTCGCCGGCGACCATCGCAGGCCGCGTACGCTGCGGGACACCGGGGCGGCCCGCAGAGGAGGTGCAGACGTGTCGGTCCTGACCGCCCGGCGCGGCGACATGTGCTACTGCCCGGGGTGCTCGCACGGCATGGTGCTGGAGCAATTGGGCGCGGCGATCGACGGGCTGGGCCTGCCGCCCGAGCGGGTGTGCATCGTGTCGGACATCGGCTGCATCGGGACGGCCGACCGGTATTTCTCCTGCCACACGTTCCACGGGTTGCACGGGCGGTCCATCACCTACGCCGAGGGGATCAAGCGCGCCCGGCCGGAAATGCTGGTGGTGGTGCTGATCGGCGACGGCGGCTGCGGCATCGGCACGGCGCATCTCATCCATGCCGCGCGGCGCTGCGCCGACATCAAGGTGATCGTCTGCAACAACTTCAACTTCGGCATGACCGGCGGGCAGCACTCGGCCACCACGCCGATCACGGCACTCACGACCACCACGCCCAACGGGGCGCCGGACCACCCTTTCGACCTGTGCACCACCGTGGGGGTCAACGGTGCCGCCTACGCCGCGCGCCATTCGGTGTTCGACGACGCCATGGTCGAGAACTTCCACCGCGCGCTCACCTGCCCGGGCTTCGTGCTCGTGGACGTGTGGGAACTGTGCACCGCCTACTTTGTTCCTGCCAACAAGCTGAGCCGCGGCAGTCTGGAGGAGTATTCCACGAAGCTCGGGCTGCCGTTCGGCGTGTTGCGGCAAGGCTCGCCGGGTGACGGCGCCGCGGAGCCGGTGGATGCACCGCGCGCTGCGCCGAAGCGCGAACGGGGCGCCGAATGGTCCGCCGCGCCGACGCTGGCATGGCCCGGCCGGCGGGAAATCTGCGTTGCCGGTTCCGCGGGACAGAGAATTCGCTCCGCCGTGGGAGTCATCGGCGAAATCGCCGTGGGTTGCGGCCTGTATGCCGCCCAGCAGGATGATTTTCCCATCACGGTTCGCCGCGGTTTCTCGCTCTCCAATCTCATTGTTGCCTGTACGCCGATCCGCTACACCAGCCTCGACGACGCCGACCTGGTGGTGGTGCTGTCCCCCGACGGGCTGGAGCGCCTGGGGTCGCTTGCCGGGCTGTTGCCGACGAGCCTGGTGGTGGCCGCCGAAGGCATCGCGGTGGGCGATACGCCGGCGCGGGTGCGCGTGCTGCCACTCAAGACGGTCGAGAAGCGCGTGGGTAAAGAATCCGCGGCGCTGGCGGCGCTCACCTGCGCTCTGCCGGCGGCCGGGCTGGCCGACGCTGGAGAGCTTCGTGCCGCGGCGGACGCGCTGGTCGGCGGCTCCTATCGGCAGACGAACCTGGCGGCGATCGCCGCGGGCCTGGAGCTGGCGGCGGAAGCGGCGCCCGCGGCCGCAACCGGTCAGTGAAAGGACGATGACCTCATGTTTCGCGAGAGTCTTGTAGACGCGGCACTCAACCGGCTTTCCGGGCATTTCGCGGCGCGGCTACTGGTGCATCCGCCGGCAAGCGCCGAGATGTTGGCGGAGCTGGAGTCGGTCGCCGGTCCGCTTCCCCGCGAGTTCACCATCTTCCTGGCCACGTGTAACGGCCTGCGCATCCGCGGCGCCGGCAGCGAAACGGAGTTGCACCTGTGGGGGGCGCGCGAGATCCTGGCCGCCCTCACCGGCGACGCGGCCGTCGCTGCGCCGCAGGGCCTGCTGCCCATTCACGGCGGTACCACGGGCGAGCGCGACTGGCTCATGAGTCTGCACGGCCTCGCCGAGGGTGCGGTCATTCGCTGGGATCCCTGGACGCCGGGCGCGGAACTGGTGGCCTCGTGCTTCGGCGCTTACCTCGCCGGTTGGGTGGATTACCTGCTGCGCCGTTACACCCCCGACGGCTCCGAGGCCAGGCCGGGCGAAGCGCCTCTGCCGTTTGACGCTCGCCTCTGCGAACCCTACGACGACCAGATCACTGCGCTGCGCCGCGACCCGCGCGTGCACGAGATGCTGCTGCAAATCGACCACGCCGTGGCCTGCGGGGATGACTTCGAATAACGCCCGCGCAGCCTATCGCCCGAAGCTCACGGCGAACCCGTGGGCGTCGAAAAGGTCCACGTGGCCCCGGGGGTGGAGTCGAGGGCGGCTTCCCACGGGCCTACATCCGGCATACTCGGGAAATGCCCCGACGAAGCAGAGCGTTGCAGGACTACTCCACCCCGTGCTAGCATGCCGGCATGGCCGACGACGCTGAACCCCGGCAGTGCCGCTGTCCGCAAAGTGTTGTTGACTTGGTCGCGCGCTTCAGGCTGCACGCCGACGCCTACCATCGGCAGGAATACAACGAGACCCAAGTGCGTCGCGAGTTCATCGACCCGATGTTCCAGGCGTTGGGTTGGGACATCGACAACACTGCGGGACACGCTGAGGCCTACAAGGACGTCATTCACGAGGACGCCATCAAAGTCGGCGGAACGACGAAAGCTCCGGACTACTGTTTCCGCATCGGCGGCGTGCGAAAGTTCTTTGTCGAAGCCAAGAAGCCGTCGGTGTCCCTTTCTGACGATCCCGGCCCTGCCTACCAGCTCCGCCGGTACGCCTGGTCGAACAAGCTTGCCCTGTCGATCGTGACAGACTTCGAGGAGTTCGCAGTCTACGATTGCCGCGTCCGACCCAAACCCGAGGACAAGCCGTCGACCGCGCGAATCCTTTATCTTAGGCACGCCGACTACCCCGAACGGTGGAATGAGGTCGCCGCGATTTTCTCCAAAGAGGCGATTCTCCAGGGATCGTTCGATAAGTACGCCGAATCGAATCGCCGAAAGCGCGGGACGGCCGCGGTCGACGACGAGTTTCTTAAGGAAATCGAGGGGTGGCGCGATGAGCTGGCGCGGAACATCGCCTTGCGGAACCCAGGACTCTCGGTCCGGGAACTCAACTACGCCGTGGGGAAGACGATCGACCGGATCGTCTTCCTGCGCATGTGCGAGGATCGGGGCGTGGAAACGTACGAACA
The DNA here is from genome assembly GCA_016208685.1 of Planctomycetota bacterium. Lineage (GTDB taxonomy): Bacteria > Planctomycetota > Phycisphaerae > UBA1845 > UBA1845 > JACQXM01. Next base: position 24,915 of record JACQXM010000021.1, read on the forward strand.
GCTCCGCATGCTTCCTGGCTCCCCCGGAATCTACTCCCGCCTTGTTGGACTTTTTCGTCGGGCCGATGAACGGTACAACTCCGGGCTGTTTCACTTTGAGCCGGAGGCAACGCGCGTCGAGCCGCCCGACGAGCTGACGCCGGACCTTACGATCGACGACGCGGTACTGAAGGCGATTATCAAGGGACTATACTATCCCGTTTGCCCATACGAATTCTCGGTCATGCCCCCCGAAATCCTGGGGCAGGTGTACGAGCAGTTTCTCGGCAAGGTTATTACGCTGAGCACTGGGCATCGCGCCAAGGTAGAGTACAAGCCTGAGGTCAAGAAGGCCGGTGGAGTTTACTACACTCCCCGGTACATTGTCGACTATCTCGTCCGGCACACGGTGGGTAAGTTGCTCGACCGCGCGGGGAAGCCCGGAAGAGTGGAGAAACTGGCCGTGCTCGATGCCGCGTGTGGCAGCGGGTCGTTCCTGCTGGGCGCCTACCAATGTTTGCTTGACTGGCATCTGCGATGGTACTGCGAGAACGATCCGAAGGCCTGGGCGAAGAAGAGGACGCCGCCGGTGTTCGACTCCGGATCACGTGGATGGCAACTCACGGTGGCGGAGAAGAAGCGCCTCTTAGTCAACAACATCTTCGGAGTCGATATCGATCCCCAAGCCGTCGAGGTAACCAAGCTGGCGCTGTTGCTGCGCGTTCTGGAGGGCGAGACACAGGAGACCCTGGATCACCAGCTGAAACTTTTCCGTGAACGCGCCCTGCCTGACCTTGGCCGCAACATCAAGTGCGGTAACAGTTTGATCGGCTTGGATTTCTACGACGAGCACCAGTTCGAATTGTTCGATGAGGAGGATCGCATCCGGATAAACGCGTTCGATTGGAATGCTGAGTTTCCGAGAATCATGGGACGTGGCGGCTTCGACGCGGTCATCGGGAATCCACCGTACGGCGGAGACCTTTCATCGCCTGAGCAGGAGTACCTTTCGCGACGGTGGGAGTCGTTTGCCGCGCACTCCGACTCCTACATTGCCTTTCTGGACGCCGGGCTCTCGTTGTGCAGGCGGGACGGGTATTTGGGAATGATTGTGCCTTCGGCGCTGCTTGGCGGTCCCATGTACCGGATTGCGAGGAGGAAGCTCCTCACGAATGCGCTGTGGGAGCATACCATATTGCTCCCGTATGATGTTTTCCGGGATGCGTATATCGACACGTGTATCATCTGCCTGCGGCGCGGCAAGGCACCCCAGCGGGATCACACGGTACGTACGTACGAGTTTCCGAAACGCGCTTCAATCACCGATTTAAGGGATCTGGAATATGCCCGGATCAGGCAGACGGAGTGGCTTTCCGATCCTGAGCATCGCATCATGCTCGATCCGGAGGCTCGGCGGCTGCTTTCCACGCTCGAGAACCGTTGCGGTGCAACATTCGGGGAAGTGGTCGAAGTGCGACGAGGTATCCTACCGGGAGCGGACAGCTTGAGTATCCGGCCGACGAAACGCCACCGCGACATCTACTTCGAGGGCGATATCTACCGCTATGTGATTCGATTCGGGCCAAAGCGGTTCGTCGCGTTCGATCAGTCCCTTCGTGAACGACCGCGCGATCGGAAGTGGTTTGATCGGCCGCGTATCCTCCTTCGTCGACTGGTAAGCCGGAAGTTTCGGTTGATGGCGTGCGCGACGGAGGATGTTTTTATCACCAACAAGAATCTGTACTCGATTTTGCCCCGTGATGGGCAGTCTTTACCGTTCATTCTCGGCGTGCTGAATAGCGGACTGATATCCTATCTATATGTCAAACAGGTAACGCAGGCGACCAAGGATGATTTCGCCCAGGTCACCATCAAGGACCTGTGCTCACTGCCTTTTCCCGGTGGCGCCCGTGGGCCACGCGCAGAGCGAGTGGAGGAATTCGTCCGGCGCATGCTTGACTTGCATGGACGACTCGCGGTGGCGAGAACGCCCGACGAGCAAACGGGAATCGGGCGCCAGATCGACGCTACAGACCGCCGCATCGACGAACTGGTGTACGAATTGTACGGTTTGAGTGAGGCGGAGATCGCGCGCGTTGACGAGGCGACGCGACGCGGGTGACACGTGGAATGGACACCGCCGCATGGCAGACGACCGCTTGCATACGCCCCAAACGATCGGTGCGATTCGGCGCGGATCCCCGGGAGCTGTTCTGCCGCTGGTCGATACCACTGCTACGCATGGTAGGTAGGGCGTTCGTGAAGCGTGCGCCGGCCGCCGCTCCCGGCGCAATCTATCTCCCGAAACTGACCATGAACCCGTGGGCATCGAAAAGGTCCACGTGGCCGTCGGTGTTGAAGTCGAACGGCGCGCACGAGGGCGGCGGCGCCTCTGCCGGTCCCCTCAGGCACGCGGAAAGCAAAGCAGCGTCGGCAAGGCCGCGTGATCCGTCGCCGTTCCCATCACCCAGACCGTCGCATTCGTCTGGCGTCTGGTTGCCGTTCAGGTCTACGCTGTGGCCGGCGATCAAGTCGCAATCATCGGGCGTTCGGCTCCGGTTGCAGTCGAATGTGCCGAGCACGTCGTAGGAGAGCCGGATCTGCACGTAGGGCTGCGAGGCGTGGATGCTGTTGCGGCGTCGCGTGCAACCCAGGCTGCTGGTGGTGGTAACGACAAACTCGGCGGCCGCCGTCGGCGATACCAGGGCGTCGAACGCCGCCGCCTCCAACGAAAACAGGGCGCGAAACGGCGGGGCGCCGAGGGTCCCGGGGCAGCCGGTCGGCCCCGGAGAGGCTATGCGTCCCAACTCCTGACCGTTCAGCAGCACGGTAGCGTAGCGCGCCCCGACGTCCAGGTAGGCTTCCATCGTCACCTGTACCAACACATCGGACCCGGCCGGCGGGGGGGCCGCCACGCGGAACGCCTGCGGGAAATCGTCGACGAGGGGGAACAGCAGGCCCGACTGGGCGACGAACGTCCGCAACGATTCGCATTCGTCGGGGACGCCGTTCGCATTGCAGTCCGCCGCGGCGCCGGAGGCAAGGTCGCATTCGTCGGGTCGGCCGTTGGCGTTGCAGTCCAGTCCCGGGGCGGCGAGCAGGTCGCAATCGTCGGGAATGCCGTTTGCGTTGCAGTCGGCTTCGCAGCTATCGAGCACGCCGTCCGCGTCGCAGTCGCCGGCGCCCGCTGCCGCCTGGCAGGAATCCGGCGTCAGGTCGCCATCGCAGTCAGTGTCGGCGGGGGCGATCTGCAAATACACAGAGATGTTCGGCGTCCCCAGGGGCTCGGAAAAGTTCCCCGTAGCGCGGTTGGCCACGGCGATGTCCATCGCGCCGTCGCCGTTGAAGTCCGCCAGCCTCAGGTCCGTCGGCCGCGTGCCCACCGCGTAGGCGATCACCGGCGCGAATCCTCCCCAGGTGCCGTCGGGCTGCGAACCCAGGTTCATCCAAGCGCCGACTTCGTTGCTGTCCCCGTAGACGGCCGCAAGGTCCAACTGCTTGTCGCCATTCATGTCCGCCGCACGCACCTGGAAAGGCGCCCGGCCATGGACCAATTCGACAGGTGGCGCGAACCCGGCCCAGCCTCCGCCTGGCATTGCACCCCGGTTGAGCAGAATGGACAGTTTCGACTCCGGCGTGGCGGGCGGGTCGTAGGAGGCATTCGCGACCACCAGATCCGCGTATCCGTCAGCGTCGAAGTCGCCGGAGGCCACCGCGAAGGGCTGGTCGAATCCGAACTCGTAGCCCTCGAAGAGGATGGGGAGCCCGAAGTCGGGCCATGACTCGCCGGCACGGGCCTCGTTCAACGCAACTTGCAGCGCCCCCACGAAGCCGTAGCTGGATTGATTGATCACCGCCACATCGAGATCGCCGTCGCCCTCGGCGTCGAAGAGAGTGAGCGAGCGCGGCGCCTCGCGGGTCTCGAATGACCCTCCGGCGGAAAAGTGACCCACTCCATCGTTGAGCAGGACCGACGCGGCCCCGAAGCCATCTCCCAGCGTGCCGAACGTCGCGACCAGGTCGGGATCGCCGTCCTGGTCGATATCGCCGGAAACCACCGCCTGGGGAGTGGCACCGGAGCCGGGGAAGCTGAGTGCTACGGAAGGCGCGAACCCCCACCAAAGCCCACCCAGGTTGCGCGCGAAAAACAGCGGAGTGGCCAGGTCGATGTCCCCGTCGGCATCGAGGTCGGCGGCGACGAACGACCGCGGATAACCCCCGGTGACGGCCACCAGGTCATCGAACTCGCCGAAACCGTTGTTCGTGATGACATGCAGAGATCCGTCGCTGTCGCACGTCGCCAGGTCGGCGTCGCCGTCCTGATCGAAGTCCGCCGCGACCAGAGATTGCGGATAGGCGCCGACGTCGAAATCGTCCCTCCGGCCCAGCACGAACCTCTGGAAGTCGCAAGCATCCGGATAGGCGTTGGCGTTGCATTCTGCGGCGTCAGGACAGTCTCCCTCCTCGCGCGTGACGAGGATGTTGTCGATCGTGATACGCGTACCAAACGCGAATCGGAGGGCAAGGCGAAATCGTAGCGACGCATGCAAGGCGGCGCGGGGAAGGTCCACGGTCCGGATTCCCGAGGCCGCCGTGCCCAAGCCGGCGTCGAAGACATCGCGGTTCGTCAGTCGCCACACCCCACCGTCCCAGTAGTGGATTTCGAGTTCGCCGTACCCCTGGCAGCACTCCCACGAGAAATCAAACCGCAGTGACGCGCGCAACGCTGCCGACAGGTCCATGCTGCGAGTCTCCGCGAATCCGCCCTGAGAAATGCGGAGCGCGTAGCTTGCACCGCCGTGCAAGACGACTTCTGCCGAGGAACTGTCCGCCCACCCGGCCGGATCGAGGTACGCGTCGGGGAATGACTCCTGGAACACGATCGGCGGGCTTTCAACGTCACAACTGTCCAGTTCGTCGTTGCCGTTGCAATCCGTCTGTGCACCGGTCAGCAGCTCGCAGCTATCGGCGACGCCGTCGCCGTTGCAGTCCGCGCCGAGCATCGGGGACTCATAGGCGCCCATGTCCACGCGACAGCGCTGTCGTCGGGGTTCGTGATTGAAATCCGTTTCCCCCGGCGGGGGCAGGTAATCGGGATCGCCGCGGTTGATGGCGGGCGAGACATTCGCCAGTCGCAGGTTCCATTGCGCGGGATCGGGCCCCAGGTTCACGAACTTCGGATCGGCGGTTCGGTTCCCCGGCCCGGGGTGGCGATAAGGTAAGGTGCTGTATGCAACATCCGCTGCTCCTGCGATGCTCTGATCCTCCCCTAACGGAGCCCAGAACACGGAGGATCGAACCACTACCTGAGTCGGTGCGGGGAATGGCGGGCCGGCGCTGAAGAGGCCGCCGGCGCCGTGCTGGGATTCGTTCCACACAAAGGTGCCGTTGCGGATGGCGGCCGGTGTATCCACGGCGCTGACGCCGCCGCCGCTGTCCGCCGCGAAGTTCCTGCCGATGATGCTGTTGGCGATCTCCAGCCGGCCCCGTTCGGCGCTGATTCCGCCGCCCCCGTAACACGTGTCGTTCCCGATGAGCGTGCTTCGCGCCACCGTCGCATCGCAGTCCGTCAGGCCGGCGGCACCGCCGCTCGTCCAACAGTTGCTGTTCCCAGAGAACTCCGAGTCCTCGACCACGAGCGTCGAACCGCCGGTGCACAAGACCCCGCCTGCGTCGTAGGTGTCTCGCACTTTGGTCGAGCGGACGCTCGCCTGCGCGGCATCGCGGATCCGGATGGCGCAGAAGTTCGAGACGAGCTCGCCGTCGATCAGCTCCAGCGAGCTATCGGCCAGGTCAATGGCGCCGCCGTCAGGGGGCGAGCCCGCAACACCGCGGGCGTAGAAGAGATCGAGTACCGCGTACGACCGGGCCGTAAACCGAGCGCCGGCGCCGATGCAATCGAAAACAGACGTTGCCTCGATAACCGGATTCCCGGCCGTAACGTCGATGCAGGGGCCGGACATGAACTCCACTAGGCAGGCGCGGATGGTCGGTCCGGCTCCCACGATGCGTATGCCGGTTCCCCCATGCGAGATGCGGAACCCTTCGAGGATCGCTCCCGCGCCCTCGCCATTGGCGAACCGCACAGCGGTCAGCCCTGGCTGGGCTTCCAGGTCGATCTCGCAGGAGGCAAAGGGTGACGGCGGGGCCTCGCAACGCAGATGGATGTCCCGGCCCGCGAAATCCAGGTCTTGGTTGCCGGCCCCGGTATACAACCCCCGGCGAACGATGATCTCATCGCCGGCGGAGGCGGAATCGAGTGCCTCCTGAATGGCATCAAACGGGTGGGCGTCCGTGCCGTCTTCGGCGGGATCGCCGGTGAGGGGGTCCATGGGGGCCGGGTCGCCCGGGGCGTCGTCGTCGACATGCCAGACGGCACCCTGGGCCGCCGGGCAGGCGGTGAACCCCAGGATGCAAAGACGTACCACGAGGGCGGCGCGCCACGTCTTCGCGCCTGGCCGGACCGGCCGGCCAGGTGCCGCAACCTGGCGCAGGGGCGATAACTCCGCCTCAGAGGACCGATGTACCGGCAAGGGTCGAGGCGGGTGAGGAATCTTGTTCCGCAGAAAGGACATGAACGCTTCCGCCGCCGCCGGGACCACGCGCTGTGCCGGAATGTCCGCCCGGCATGGTGCGCCCGGAACTGCACAACCGGCCTTCACGCCGGCGCGATAGGCCCTCAGACCAAGCTACCAAACACCGAGCCGCGAACCAAGAATTTTCTTGCGCGCAAGGCAAGGATTCTCCACGGTTCGCGCACGGAAAGGGGCGTCCGGCGCCGATCACGCGCCACAATGTCTCCGCACATCCGGGTCGGCGGCGAGCACGGCGCGCAAGCTGCGGACTACCCCTCGGCAGTGGTGGGGTCTATGACGCTTCGGATGCGCGACACGCGGTTGGCGGGAAAACCACCCTTAGTGGCGTGCTCGCGCACCGACTGCTCGTCGGGGGCGAGGTACACGCAGTAGATCTTGTCGTCGGTCACGTAACTGTGCAGCCACTGGATGCGCGGACCCATCTGGTGCAGCACGGCGCACGACTTCTGCGAGATGGCCTGCAGCTCGGCCGGTGTCAGTTTGCCGGCACCCGGAATCTCCCGTTCGATCAGAAACTTGGGCATGTTCCTCCTCCGAAAGCCAGGGGGAGCGACGCGTGAGCGCCGCCGTGCCGGGCACGGGCGACTCGGCGCGCCGTGGCACCCCATTTCACGTCCGATGGGACAGAATGCGGCACCGCAGGCTACTTCAGCCAGGTACCTTCGGCAACCCGGCGCGCCACACTCCAGGTACGCTCAGCGAGGCCCGCCCAGACCGAGCTGAACGCCGCCGCCGCGGTGTCGGCAGGCAGCGGTGTTGATACAGTCGCCTGCCAGGCGCAACCTCGCTACGGGTCGGCCCTCGACCAGATGCGACTGGACGATCTCCTCCACATCTGCCATAGTCACGAAGCCGTACCACACGGCCTCGGGGTAAACGACGACCGTAACGCCGTGCTCGCACTGGTCCAGGCAACCCGAGGTGTTGATCCGCACCCGGCCCTCGAGGCCGCGCTGCGCGGCGAGCGCCTTCATCGACTCGCGAATCGCCTCCGATCCCTTGGCGCGACAGCACCCGCGTTGGTGACCCGCGGCGCGATCGTTGGTGCACACGAACACGTGACGTTCGAACAGGGGCATGCGTCGACTCTCATTGCCGGGCGGCGGCCGAGCCGGGCCCGCGATCGCGGGCGGCTCAGGGGGGGAACTGCAGGTCGATGATCTGCATCTCCACGCTGCGTCGACCGTTAAACGCGTTAATCGTCGGTTCGAACGCCACGCGGCAGCGGCGGTGATGTTTGAGGTCCTCCAGGTGACCGCCCAGTCCGAACCCGATACCGCGGATGCACACGCCGTGGTGCTGAAAAGCCGCCTGGAGGTGGTCGCTGCCCTTGCCCACGCAGCGCGGCTCGGCGGCGAGCTCCACCCAATCGGTCGCCAGTCGTGGCCGGGGGTTGCCCACTCCGAAGGGACCCAGGTCCAGGATGGCCTGCGTTGTCGGCAAGTCCAGTTGCTCGAGTGTTACCTCCGCATCCAGGCGCAACTTGGGAAGCAGGTCCTCGCCCGTCAGACGCTGATTGGCGATTTGCACGAATGCCTCGGCAAAGGCCGGCACGCGGGGGGTGGCGACCTTGAGCCCGGCGGCCATGGCGTGCCCACCGTAGCTGATCAAGTGCTCGGCGCAGTCCGCCAGCGCCGCGGCAAGGTCGAACGGCGCGATGCTCCGCGCCGACCCCTGTCCCTCTCCGCCTGCCAGTGCGATGAGCACTGCCGGGCGGTGGTACTGTTCCGCGAGCCGCGCGGCGACGATTCCGATGACGCCGGGGTGCCACCCCGCGCAGGCGAGCACCAGCGCCCGGCGTGCGTCGTTTGCCAGGTGGTCCCGTTCCACGATCTCCCGCGCCTGCCGCAGGATCTTGCGTTCCACGGACTGTCGCGAGCGGTTGTGTTCCTCGAGGTAAAGCGCGATTTCCCTGGCACGGGCGGCGTCGGCGCTGGTGAAGAGTTCGACCGCGAGTCGCGCGTGGCCCATGCGCCCGGCGGCGTTGAGCCGCGGCGCGAGCTTGAAGCCCACGTCGTACCCGCTGATCTTCTCGCCCGTCAGGCCCGCGGATTCGATGAGCGCCGCCAGTCCAGGAAGCGGCGAGTCGGGCACAGCCGCCAGCCCGTGGCGCGCGAGAATGCGGTTCTCCCCCCGCAGCGCCACCACGTCCGCAATGGTGCCCAGGGCCACCAAGGGCAGCAGATCCAGCAGCACGGAGCGCAGCTCGGGTGTCACGCGCTCGGCACCACAGAGCTCCTGCGCCACAGCCCAGGCCAGCTTGAACGCCACGCCCGCGCCGCTCAGGTCCGGGTTGGGGTAGCCCTCCCGGATCGCGGGGTGAACGATGGCGTCGGCCTCCGGCAGCGTCTCCCGCGGCGCGTGGTGGTCGGTGATGATCAGTTTGACGCCCGCCTGGCGTACCGCCTCCGCGACCTCCACCGCGGTCACGCCGCAGTCGATGGTGACGATCAGCCCCGCGCCCTCGCGGATCAGGCGGCGAACGGCCTCCAGGTTCAGGCCGTAGCCTTCCTCGACGCGATGCGGAACGTAGAAGGTGACCTCGGCGCCCGCGGCGCGCAACAGCCGCCAGAGCAGGGCAACGCCGGTGATTCCGTCCACGTCGTAATCGCCGTAAAGAACGATTCTGGTTCGCGCGCGGGCCGCGGCGGCCAGCAGGGGCGCTGCCTGTTCGGCACCGGGAAGCAACCGCGGTGGGTGCAAGTCCTTAAGCTGCGGCGAGAGGAACGACGCGCTCGACTGGTCGGCGGCGACGCCGCGGTTGATGAGGAGCTGAGCGATGATCGGCGGAACGCGCCAGCGCGCCGCGGCGTCCGTGCAACCCGGCGCGGGATGCGAAATCAACCAGCGCTTGCTCACGAGCTCCCTCCCGAATAGGCCGCGCTCGACAAACCGAATGGCCGTAAGGCCGCTCCTCCACGGCGACCGCCCGCCGCCAGGTCGCCGGCCTGGGAGACCCTCGCTTCGGGTGGTCGAAACGCGTTCCGCAAGCCGCGCCGCGGTCGTCCGCCCCGCATTCCTCACGCCGGCGCGATGATACTTCTTTCCGGAATGGTCTATATAGCGGCCCCGTGAAGCGGGGTAAAGCGATCCGCGCGTCGCCCGGCGGGCGGCTCGGTCCGTTGCCGGCCGAGGACCGCGCCGCGATCCTCGGCCCCTGCCGTTTGCCCTGCATCGTGCGTCTAGGATATGCCGGCGTGCTGCCCCGCACCGTTCAGCGCCGCCTCAATCGTCCTGATGAGTGTCAGCGTATCAAAGGGTTTTTGCAGGTACCCGGCGAAGCCCGTCTGCCGCAGCGCTTCGCCCTCGCCGGTGAGGGGTTGTGAGGAAACCCCTACGAGCTGCGTGTGTTGAAGGCCGGCATCGGCGCGCAGCGCCCGCACCAGGCCGCGAGGGACCACATCCGGCAACCCAACGTCCACCACCAGTACGTCCGGCTTCAGCTCGTGCGCCGCAACGCCCGCTTCAAACGCCGAAGTGGCGACGGCGACGTCATAGCTGCCCTGCGCCGTCAATGAATGCTGCACCGTGGAGGCAAACGCCGCGTCGCCGTCCAGAAGCAGCACCTTGGTGCGCCCGGTGTCCAGCCCGTTGAGGGGGATGCCATGCGCGCGCATGAAGCGCACGAGATGCTCGACGGGGATGCGACGGTCCTTGCTGCCCGGGATGCGATAGCCGCGGAGCTGACCCGAGTCGAACCACTTGGACACCGTGCGCGGTGCCACGTGACAGATTTTGGCCACTTCGCCCGTTGTCAATACGTTCTTGCCGGCGTCCATCGCATCCCGAAACCACGGCGGACCGATGCCGGCGGTTTCAGCGGATGGCTCCGGCAAACAACGGTCGCTTTACGGTTTGTCGGATCGGGTGCGTAGCGACTTTCGGTCGTCGCGCGGGCGATCGGTGCCGGCGGCCTGCGCCCACTGCGGCGTCTGATAATCGGTCGGTGCACCGGCGCGTTCCCTTGCGCGCCCGGTCGCCCGGGCAGCTCAGCGGCGGGTTCGAAGTTGCGACATGGCGTCCGACAGCTCCGCGACCACACGGTCCACGTCGCCGGCCGAGAGCTCATGATGGAACGGCAGCGCGACGGTGCGTGCGGCGACCGCTTCGCAGACGGGGAAATCGCCCGGCCGATAGCCGAACCGCTCGACGTAGAACGGTTGCAGGTGGATGGGAGCGAAATAGTTGCTGCAGCCGATCCCGCGCTGCCGCAACCTGACGAGAATCTGATCCCGGTCGTCCGCGGAGAACTCATCCGCCAACCGCACCACGAACACGAACCAGCTCATCTCCACCGCCGCGTCGATGCGCTGCAAGACGACGCGCGGCTGATCCGCCAGTCGCTCCCGGTAGAGCGCCGCCACGCGCGAACGCTGGGCGATGATCTCGCCGATGCGGCGAAGCTGGGCCAGTCCCAGCGCGCAGTTGATGTCGCTCAGGCGGTAGTTGAAACCCATCCGCGGATGCGACAGCCAGCCGCCGTGGGTGTCGCGCCCCTGGTTACGCATCGAGCGGCACAGACGGGCGACGTCCTCGTCATCGGTGACAATCATCCCCCCTTCGCCCGTGGTGAGCTGCTTGTTGGGGTAGAACCCGAACACGCCGGCGTCGCCCAGGGCGCCGGCCGCCCGGCCGTGGTACCGGCTGCCCAGCGCCTCGCACGAATCCTCGATAACGCGAAGCCCATGCCGCTGCGCCACAGCGCGAATGGCGTTCATGTCGGCGACTTGTCCGAACACGTCCACGGGAATAACGGCCCGCGTGCGGGGCGTGATGGCCGCCCCCACGCGCCGTGCGTCGATGTTCCAGGTGTGCGGGTCGATGTCGGCGAAGACCGGACGAGCGCCCTCCATGAGCACGCAGTTCGCCGACGCTACGAAAGAGAACGGCGTGGTGATCACTTCATCGTCCGGACCGATTCCCAGCGCGCGAACCAGCAGGTGCAGGCCTGTGGTGCCGCTGGAGCAGGCGACGGCGTGGCGCGTGCCGCAGTAGGCGGCGAAGGCGGTTTCGAATTCGCCCAGTTTGGGGCCCAGGGAAAGATCGGCAGTGCGCAGCACGGCCACCACGGCGTCGATCTCCGCCTGCGTGAGGTTGGGTCGTGCCAGTGGAATGGGTGGAATCATCGTGGTTCCGGAAAGCGCCGTGTTGGTCCCCCCGACGGCGGAGCATTATAGTACGCTGGCAGGGGCGTCGATATGTTGTCGGCAGCCCAACGAACCTGCTATGCCAACCGCCATGCGAAAACCACGAACGAACAACGGCCGAGCGCCTGGCTCGCCGCAACGAAACCCCGGGCTCCTGCTTTCAGAATCCCAGTGGCACGCCGCCATTGAGGCACGCACAGCGCGGGTGGGGATCATCGGCATGGGCTACGTCGGCCTGCCGCTCATGCGCACCTTTTGCGCCGCCGGCTTCAACTGCCTGGGCTTCGACGTCGACTCGGGCAAGGTCGAGAAGCTCAACGCCGGCAAGAGTTACATCAAACACATCCCCTCGGCGCTGATCAGGAAGGTTGTCGCGGCGGGCCGCTTCCGCGCCAGCGACGATCCCCGGTCGCTGCGCGAGTGTGACGCCATTCTTATCTGCGTCCCCACGCCGCTGACCCGCATGCGCGATCCCGACATGACCTACGTGGAGAACACGGCGCATCTGATTGCCGACAACCTTCAGCGCGGCCAGCTCGTGGTGCTGGAGAGCACGACCTATCCCGGAACCACGCGCGAGGTCGTGCGGCCCATTCTGGAGTCCACGGGGCTGAAGGCCGAGGGCGACTTCTTCCTGGCATTCTCGCCGGAACGCGAGGACCCGGGGCGCACCGATCACACCACGGAGACCATCCCCAAGGTGGTGGGGGGCCTGGGACCCCGGAGCCTGCGCATCGCCACGGCCCTTTATGGTTCCGCGGTTCGCCGGGCGGTGCCGGTGTCGAGCTGCGAGGTGGCGGAAGCCGCGAAGATTCTCGAGAACGTCTACCGCTGCGTGAACATCGCGCTCATCAACGAGCTGAAGATGCTCTTCGATCGCATGGGCATCGACGTTTGGGAAGTGGTGAAGGCGGCCTCCACCAAGCCCTTCGGCTTCGCACCGTTCTATCCCGGCCCGGGGCTGGGCGGGCATTGCATCCCCATCGACCCCTTCTACCTGACCTGGAAGGCGCGGCAGTACGACATGAGCACGCGCTTCATCGAGCTGGCGGGGGAGATCAACACCGCCATGCCGGCGTACGTGGTCGCTCGGGTGGCCGAGGCCCTCAACGCCCGTAAGCGCGCCTTAAACGGCGCTCGGGTGCTGGTGCTCGGCCTGGCGTACAAGAAGGATGTGGACGACCTGCGCGAGTCGCCATCCATCGAGATCATCGAGATGCTGCGCCGGCGCGGAGCCCGCGTCGACTACAACGACCCGCACATCCCGCGCACGCCGCGGCAGCGCGAGCACAACCTGGGCATGGTCAGCAAGCCGCTGACGGCCAAGATGCTCGCCTCGTATGACTGCGTGCTCATCGCCACCGACCACACGGCCTACGACTACCCCTGGCTGGTGCGCCATGCGCGGCTGGTGGTCGACACCCGCAACGCCACGTCCGGCGTGCGAACCGGGCGAAACAGGGTGGTCAAGGCGTAGCCCGTAGAGGGCCGCCGCGAACCGGTCACTCAGGCGGTAGAGATTCTTCCATTCCCTAGCTGGACTAGCGCGAAGAGCGGCGCACCAAACACGTACGTAACCCGTTGGCTGCCTCGTCCGGTCGAGGCGATCCGTCGGGCCGTCGGCGCGCGAACGCGTCGGTTTGGCGATGCCGGAAGGACGGTGGGAAGTGGGTCGGTTGTGCTTGGCGTTTGCGGATGGTCAAGGTTCTGTGTTCGAGGTGGGCGAGGATGACGGATCGGAGGGGGAGAACGTGCTCGCTGCGTGGCTTCGGACGATGCGTGCGGCGATCGGGCGTGCGGGCAAGGCCGCAGCGGACGGAGCGGTCGTGCGGTTCGGGCGGCTGACGGAAGCATCGAAGTGGGGAACAACGAAGGCGTTACATGACGGGCTTCTTGCGTCGCACCCGATTCGCGTAGATGCAGGGTTCGAGGGTAATCCGGGCGTCGAAGGCGGTTCGTGGCGACCCGGGGACGGTGGCGATGACGGCCTGGTGCATCTCAGGTTTGCGGGGGGGCACGGAGCATCTTCCGCTGCACGTTCACGAGTCGTCGGATCAGCTGGTGGTGGTTTCGTCGCGACTCGGCGTGTTTCACTGCCTGCCGGATCCGGGAAGGTCACGCGAGCTTCGCTCGGCGGTCGCCGACGCTGGCGACATCGTGCTGTTCACGCGCGGAGCAGTGCACAGGTTTACGGCCCCTGTCGGACCCTTGACACTACTCTCGTATCACGCTCCATTCTTTGAGTTCGATGACGCGCGGCAGTCCACGATCCTGCGTCGCGCTGAGGGTGCCCAGTGTGAGTGGTCACCAGCCCAATTGCACCAGGCCCGAGACGTTGTCGCAAACCCGTAAACGGCGCCATCTGCCGCAAGTGGCGAAGTGTCCGAACCGCAGGAACTGTAGCGGTGCGGTTTGCGACGATAGCGCGAGTCATGGACGTACCCGCGTGCCCTGATCGCCCGGCCGGACGCCCAGAGCCTTGGCCACCTTGCCGATATGCACAACAGATACGGTCCTCTCGCGGCGCTCGATTCCTCCGATGAAGTTGTGGTGAAGCCCGGCTTCAAAACATGGCTCCTCGTGGGCCAGCCTCGGGCCCCGCGAAGTTGCGGACCTTCCGCCCGGCTTCGGCATCCTTCTGAAAAAATCACGGGCTTTCCTCTTGACAAACCGATAGTTGCATATACAATTAACGCCGGAAGGCATGACCTGGGAGCTGATTCATGCGCACGATGATTGAAAAGGTCGCTAGCGAGTGCGTTGCCGTTCGGCTGCGCATGCTGAATCGCGTCATCACCAACATCTACGACGACGCCCTGCGGCCGCTCGACCTGAAGGTGAGCCAGATGAACGTTCTGGTTGCCGCCGCCAAGATGGGTACGGCTCGCCCCATCGACGTTTGCGAACATCTCCATCTCGATGTTTCGACCCTCTGTCGCAACGTCGAACGAATGAAGGCTCGCGGCTGGCTGGAAGTTGTGCCCGATGAAGATGGCCGCTCGCAGCCTTTTCGGCTGACACCACAGGGACGCAAGCTCCTCGAAAAGGCGGTTCCGGCTTGGAGCGAGGCGCAACAACTGGTCAAGAAGGTTCTCGGGGACGGGTTCGTGGGTCAGTTGAACCAGGCGATGAAGCGAGTCAGCAAGGGGAGTGCGGCAAGCTGACTTTTTTTAGAACCCTAGTTGCATATACAAGGAGATGACCGTGAAGCTCGAAGATCACCCGACCGTGCAGCGGATTCGTCTCAAGACGTTGCCTTCCATCCGACCCAGGACGGAGTCGCCGGATGCCGGCTGGCTGAAGCAACTGGTCCTCGATGCTGGCGCCGATGATGTTGGATTTGTCGAGATCGGCAGACCGGCTCTGGACGATCAGCGCCAAGACATCCTCAAGGTATTTCCCCACACCAGGACACTGATCAGCTTCGTGGTTCGCATGAATCGAGAGGCCATTCGGACTCCGCAGCGCTCGGTCTCCAACCTCGAATTTCACCACAGCGGGGATGAGGTCAACGACATTGCCCGGAGCGTGGTTCAGACGTTGGAAGGCCGGGGAATCCGTGCCATGAACCCGGCGATGGGCTTCCCGATGGAGATGGACCGGTTCCCCGGTAAGGTCTGGGTCGTGTCACACAAGCCGGTCGCGGTGGCGGCAGGGCTGGGAATGATGGGCATCCATCGCAACGTAATCCATCCGAAGTTCGGCAATTTCATCCTATTGGGGACCATCTTGCTAGATGCCGAGATTTCGGAGTCCAGCCGGCAGATCGACTACAACCCTTGCCTGGAATGCAAACTGTGCGTGGCTGCATGCCCAGTGGGAGCCATCTCGCCGGATGGAGATTTTAACGGTTCGGCGTGCTACACCCATAACTACCGGGAGTTCATGGGCGGCTTCACCGATTGGGTGGAGCAGGTGGCCGAGAGCAAGAACGCCCGCGACTACCGCAGTCGGGTCAGCGATGCAGAGTCGGCCTCGATGTGGCAGAGTCTGTCCTACGGGGCGAACTACAAGGCGGCGTACTGTCTGGCGGTCTGCCCAGCCGGAGAAGACGTGATCGGCCCATACCTGGCCGACAAGAAATCGCACCTGAAAGACGTCGTCAAACCACTCCAAGAGAAAGTGGAGACGGTTTACGTGACCAGAAACTCCGACGCCGAGGATCATGTCGCCAAACGGTTTCCCCACAAAAAGTTCAAGCATGTGGGCAACAGCCTACGGCCGAACACCGTGGAGGCTTTTCTTACCGGAATGCCTCGCATGTTTCAGCCAGGCAAGTCGGCAGGGTTGAACGCCACGTTCCACTTCACTTTCACCGGCCATGAGCGGCGGCAGTGCACCGTCGCGATTCAGCACCAGAAGATCAACGTGAAAGAGGGGCATGTCGGTCAGCCCGATCTGCACATTGCCGCTGACTCGCAGACGTGGATCGGCTTTCTGAGGAAGGAAAGAAACGTGGTGTGGGCGCTGGTGCGGCGAAAGATTCGGCTCGAAGGTTCGCTCAAGCTGTTGGTGGCGTTCGGAAAGTGCTTCCCGCAGTAACCGAGTTCTCCCATCCGTACGATGCCGTTGAACCGGTCGGAAATTCGGCCCCCTCAACGCCTGCGAGATACCGACGTTGCCATCGTTGCTTCATTACGTCAAACGCGCGACGCCGTGCTCGACGCATGACATTCTTGAGGACGTACACCAAGGACTGCGCTTGAGGCTTCGGCCTCGTGTCGTCAGAAACGTCAACACGTTCCCGTGACGAGATATACCCCAAAGTTGTGGATGACGGAGTCCCGTGACGCCATTCAGGCGGTGCGCATTACCCGGTAAACTCGGCCTTGCCAGCCGGGCTAAGGGGGCGAGCTTACCACTCGTCACGATGTCACCCGTAGAGCATGGTACGTGGATGAGCGTTCGCCATGCTCCACGGAGGCTCGTGGGAGTAATCCCGAAAGCTCACTGTTTTCGGAGTAATCTTCACGTTCTATCCGATCGCGTAGTTGGCGGGGCGACGGAGACAGACTTCGTCGAGCGATGCGTTCTTTCGTTCGTGAGGCCACGTTCGTCGAAGTGGGTGCCAACCCCTCCAGAGGTTTCGGGCCATGGCGCGAATTGGATCGCGCAATTCGGGTGAGAGTTCCGTCGGGCGCGTTCAACCTCCGCCGGCAGAGAGACACACACCATCGCCCGCCTGCGCCGGCGAAGGCGCGCCGCCATCGTGGTGTGTCGGCGCCGCGCTCCGCCACGGGGTCCAAGGTAACGTGGGTCGCGCTGCGACCGTGCGCCCCCTGCACGCCCCGGCAGCCGGGCGGCCCCGTCACCGCGGCACCCAGGCAAGGTCCAGGATGGTGTTCGTGGGGCGTTCGCGGTTGAATACCGCGCGGATGGGAAGTCCCATGCGCGGCGTACCCTCCTTAAGGTAGCTCATCAGCTTGGTGCACACGCCTTCGATGGCCACGCTGATGAGCGGACAGGGGGTGCTGGCACGGAACGGCGCTCCGGGATACTTCACCGTGCTGTGCGTGAAAACCTCGCCAATCGTCGGAGCCTCGACCCACTCCGTGGGGTGCCAGCAGTCGGGACACTCGCAACGCGGGGGCAGCCAGAGGCGCTTCTCGGCGCATGCGGAGTTGGTGCACCTGGTGGCCAGGAGCTTGCCTTGCCGCAACCCCTTGAAGAACCGGCCCCACCCCCCGTAGCTATGCGCATGGTACCAGTTCTTGGGGTTTTGAATGATCAACGGCTCTTCCGAAACGATGGTGGCGACGCTGCCGTTTAACTCAACGCTCATCGGCTAGGTCCTTTCCATAACGGCCACGGTTACGTGGCTGCCCGTTCCCGCGTGCGACACGGCACAGCCCCGCCGGGCGCCTGGCACCTGAAGGCTGCGGAAGTCGCTGGGTTTCTGCTTGCCGTACCGCGCCCAGCGTGCCGGGTCGGCGTGGAACTTGTCCCACCAGCCGTTAAGCTGCCAGAAAAGCTCGCCCAACTGGAAGATGCCCGTGGCTCCCACGGCGTGCATGGTGCCGATGAGCCCACCGGACATGTTGGTAGGCAACCGTCCCTCGTAGTAGGCGTCCCCCGAGTCGATGAATTCCCGACCCCGGCCGTAGGGCCGCAGACCCAGGTCCTCATACGTCTGGATGTCGCTGATGGTGAAGGCGTCGTGGGTTTCCAGCAGGTCGAGGTCCTCGACCGGGTCCTTGATGCCCGCCATGTTGAAAGCCAGGTAGGCGGCCATGCGCGTGGCAAGGAAGGAGCTGAAGCCCGGCCACTCGTACCGCCGCCCCTGGAAGTAATCGGCGTACGTCTCTTCCGTTTCGTTGGGCAGCAGCAGGATCGGCATGTGGCGGCGGTCGGCGGTTCGCAGGGTGTGCGTACCGCCGCAGATGGCCGTCAGTTGCACGGGGTGATCGGTCAGCCTGTAGGCCGTCTCTTCGTCGGCGAGCAGCAGCACCGCCGCCCCCACGCTCATCACGCAGCACTCCAGGAAGGAGAGCGGATCGGACACGATGTCGTTCTTGAGGATGTCCTCAACCGTGTAGTGCCCGGGGTTCTGTGAATAGGGCGAGAAGCGGGCGTACTCGTGGTTCTTGCAGGCGATCTTCGCCAGCGTTTCGCGGGGCACGTTGTTTTCGTATTGGTAACGCTGAGCCATGAGGGCGTAGTAGCTGGCGTACATCCAGCCCAGTTCGCTCTCGAAGTCCTTGCAGGCGGCGCTGGCGATGTAGGAGTTGCCAACTTTGGTCGACACCTCGTCCATCCGCTCCCATCCGACGACCGGCACGCAACTTGCGTAGCCGGAGGCAATCGCCTGGGCCGCGGCGAGCACCGCCGATCCGCCGGTGGCGCCACCGGTCTTGACCTCGATGTTGCCCAGGGGATCGAAGCCCAGGTAATCGTGCACCTTCGCCGCGGCGAGGAGCTGATCGCCGAAGTGATCGGCGAACTGCGAATAGACGCACCAGTTGACGGACCGGCGGTACTCCTCGGGCGAGACCTTGAGGTCGTTCTCCTCGACCGCCATCCGGATCGCCTCCATGCAGAGTTGGCAGGTGTTCTTCTCCGGATAGCGTTTGCGAAAATCGGTCATCCCGGCCCCCACGACGAACACCGGCCGCTGGAACTTAGGAATCCGCAGGTTATTCCGACTGAGTCGAATCATTCAGCTCCTCCCGTAAAAACGGTCGGCAGACCCGGAGCAATTCCCGTTCCCGACAGGCCGGCGAGGACGGGCTTTGGGCTAAAAAACTCCGGCGAGCCCGGCGGCGGACCGGTCACCAAGCCGCCGCGCTCCGGCGCGGCACCGCCAACCCTACTCGGCGCCCACCCGCCGGTCCAATCTGGCGCCCCCCAAAGGCCGCTGCGCGAAATACCCCGTCAGGTGCGGATTTTAACCCTTGCCCATCTTTACGGATCGTTGATCGCGGTGCCGTTTCTGGAAGAATGCTCGCGGTCGACGGAACTCCTCCGTGCCGATTTCGCGATCGTCGAACAGGAGACCAATCATGCCTGCATGTGTATGGGTCGCGTTGTTGCTCCTGGCCTTGGCGCCGGCGCCTCAAGCGAGCGCCGGCGGTCTTCCGCCGGTGCTGGTCATAACCGGAGCGCGAATCCTCGACGCCGAGGGACGCGGCTACCTCGAGGATCACGACGTCTTCGTGATTGCGGAACGCATCGCCCGGATCGGCCGCAGCGGCGAACTGCCGCTGCCGGAGGCCGTGTCTCGTTTGAACCTCCAGGGATTCACGCTCCTTCCCGGCCTGATCGACCTGCACTCGCACCTGCTGCTGCATCCGTACAACGAGGCGACGTGGGAGGATCAGGTGCTGAAGGAACCGTTGGAGCTTCGGACCATACGCGGCGTGGTGGCGGCCCGGGCCACCGTGGAGGCCGGCTTCACCACACTGCGCGATCTGGGAACCGAGGGCGCGGGCTTTGCCGACGTCGCGCTGCGCGACGCGCTCGCGCGCGGGATCATCCCCGGCCCCTGGGTCTGTGCGACCACCCGGGCGATCGTGGCCAGTGGCTGCTACGGCCCCTCCGGCTTCGACCCTCGTTGGGACGTGCCCAAGGGAGCGCAGGAAGCCGACGGCGTGGACGGTGTGCGTAAGGCGGTGCGCCAGCAGGTCGCCGCGGGCGCCGATTGGATCAAGGTGTACGCCGATTACCGCCGGCGCGGAGGGGATCTCGCCACTCCGACTTTCTCCCAAGAGGAACTCAACGCACTGGTTGATGAAGCCAGGAGTGCCGGGCTGCCGGTCGCGGCGCATGCCACCACGCCTGAGGCCATGCGACGCTGCGCGATGGCGGGGGTTGCCACCATCGAGCACGGCTTCGGCGCCACGGAGGAAGTGCTGGAGCTGATGCGCGAACGCGGCGTGGTGTTGTGCCCCACGCTGACGGCGCTGGAGGCGGTGGCTCGCTACGCGGGCTGGAAGCCGGGCATGCCGGACGACCCGCGCGTTGCGGAGAGCAAGGCGATGTTCGCGCGGGCACTGGCGTCCGGCGTTACCATCGCTTGCGGCAGCGACGTGGGTGTTTTCGCTCACGGCGAGAACGTGCGCGAGCTGGAACTGATGGTGGAATACGGCATGACGCCGGAGCAGGCGGTTCGCGCCGCGACCAGTATTGCCGCGAAGGTCTTGCGCCGGGAGCACCATCTGGGCCGGATCGCCGAAGGGCTGGTGGCCGACCTGATCGCCGTCCGCGGCGATCCGCTCCAGCAGATCTCCGTACTCCGCCGCCCGCCCGTTGTGATGAAGGGCGGTGTGATCGTCGTCGATCGGCGTTGAACGTGGTGGCCGTCTGGCTGCCCGCGCCAGGCACCGGCCCAGCGTTCGGGTCCGGCGGGGTCGCGGACCGTCGGCAGTCGCCGGCCAGCGGGGATGATCGGATCCCTTTAGTCGGGCGATCGCGACAGTATGTCCGCTCGGCACTGCCCCGTCGATCCCACTGGAACGGGGCAGGACGAATGCCTTTCTTCCCACCTGAGGAATATGCTTGACACAGACCCCGTCATCGCGGTAGCTTCCGGCTAATCAGTGTCGTCGCCGTGCGCCCAGAGCACGGCATTCCCCGGCTTGGCAGTGCGGAAATCCGGTTTGGGTGTGCGGGGCCGCTCCCCGTACAGGGAGCCGGTGTACCGCCACTGCGTCCACAGTGTGAAAGGGACCTCGCATGCATACGACGTTTACCGGTGGGCGCAAGGGCCGCGGCAGCGTCATTTCGGGATTTTCCGTGGGCCTCGTACTGTTCACACAACTTGCTTCTGCCGGCGGACAATGCGGCGAATGGGCTTCCGGGTTTCACGTCCCCGGCGTCTCGGGGGCGGTGCGTGCCGCGGCGGTGTACGATGATGGCTCCGGCCCCGCGCTCTACGTGGGCGGGACGTTCAACACTGCGGGGCCGGTCGTGGCGCGCAATCTCGCCCGATGGAACGGCACATCCTGGTCCTCTTTGGGCGGCGGACTTGATTCCGCTGGTGCCTCGGTAAACGCTCTGGCGGTTTTCGATGATGGCTCCGGTCCCGCCCTGTACGTTGGCGGTGCGTTCACGTCGGCGGGGGGAAGCCCGGTGAGCCACCTGGCAAAATGGAACGGGAGCGTCTGGTCCGATGTGGGGGGCGGCACGAACCAGCCCGTGCTGGCGCTGGCCGTTTACGACGACGGCGGCGGCGCGGCATTGTACGCGGGCGGTACGTTCACCTCGGCCGGCGGCGTAAGCGCCAGCCGGGTCGCGAGATGGGACGGTTCCACCTGGACCGCCATAGGAAGCGGGCTCAGCAACGCCGGCGGTGTTTCCGCCAGGGCGTTCGCCGTGTTTGACAGCGGATCAGGCGCCGAGCTCTACGTCGGCGGCTCGTTTAACAACGCCGGCGGCACGACGGTAAGCAATCTCGCCCGATGGGACGGCGGCGCCTGGTTCGACGTCGGAGGCGGAGCGAACAACGTTGTCTATTCACTCACCGTGTTCGATCACGGAACCGGGCCGATGCTCTACGCCGGCGGCGCGTTCGGCACTGCGGGTGGCGTGACTTCGGCGGGCGTGGCGCGCTGGGACGGGGCCGCATGGAGCGCTTTGGGGTCCGGTCTGGGCGGCGGCTCGGTCCGGGTGGACGCTCTCGGGGTCTCCAACGTCGGCGGGACCGCGGCGCTGCTTGTTGGCGGACAGTTTAACACCGCGGGTGGCGTGGCGGCCGCCAACTTCGCCCGCTGGGATGGCTCCAACTGGCTTGCTCCCGCGGGTGGATTCGCGAACCGCTACCTGAACGCATTTGCGCAATTTGATGACGGCGGCGGAGCGGAACTGTTCGTGGGTGGTTCATTCGGCGTTGCGGACAACGTCGTCGCCTCCAGTATTGCGCGTTGGGACGGCGCCTCCTGGTCCGCGCTTGGCGGCGGCAATGGGCTCTTCGGCGTTGACGACCTGGGTGTGTTCGACCTCGGCGGCGGCCCCGCACTTTATGTCGGCGGCAGCTTCCCGGCGGCGGGGGGCACGATCGCCAACAACATTGCGCGCTGGACGGGCTCTGGTTGGGCCGCGCTCTCCGGCGGCGTCACCGACTTTGGCGGCGTTGGCGGCGGCGTCAGCGCGATCGAGGCGTTCGACGATGGCTCCGGGATGTCGCTGTTCGTCGGCGGAAGCTTCAATATGGCGGGTGGAGCCGGCGGCTTTTTCAACATCGCGCGGTGGAACGGTACAAGCTGGTCCGCAGTGGGCGGAGGCTCACCCCTGGGCCCCGTTTCCGCGATTGAAGTGTTCGACGACGGAGGCGGAGCCGCGCTATACGCGGCGGGCAGCTTCAGCCTTGGCAACCCCTTCGAAGTCGCGCGGTGGGACGGCATGGCGTGGACTACCGTCGGCGGCGCGGCCGATTCCGCGATACACGCGCTTGGAGTTTTCAATGATGGCGGCGGACCCGCCCTGTACGCCGGCGGCGATTTCACCTCTATCGGGGGCGTCTCCGCAGATTTCATCGCCAAATGGAACGGTGTTTCGTGGTCACCCGTGGGCACCGGAACCAACGGGTTCGTGGCGGCACTGACCGTCTTTGACGATGGCGGCGGCCCGGACCTCTACGTGGGTGGCGGCTTTTCGACCGCCGGCGGCGTCGCGGCCGTGGACATTGCTCGATGGGATGGTGTCAGCTGGTCCGCGGTGGGCAGCGGAACCGACGGCGCCGGCATCCAGTCTCTGGCGGTGTTCACCGATTCCTGCGGGTCGGCGCTCTACGCCGGCGGTCAGTTCCTGGCCATGGACGGCGTGAGTGCCGCGCGAATCGCCCGATGGGATGGGGCGTCGTGGTCAGCGCTCGACGGTCCGGGCTCGGGAGTGAACGGCAACGTGGTCACGGCCCTGGGCGCCTACACGCTGGGCGGCTTCCCCGCGCTTTTCGTCGGAGGCGACCAGACGATCGCCGACGCCACTCCCTCAGCCGGACTGTCGGTCTGGAGGCAGCTCGACTGCAACGCGAACGGCGTTCCCGACGCCGAGGACATCGCCTTGGGCACCAGCGAGGATTGCAACACCAACGGTACTCCGGATGAATGCGACATCGACGACGCAAGCAGCCTGGACTGCCAGCCCAACGGCGTCCCCGACGAATGCGACCTTCTGCCGGCCGGCGGCTCGGATGACTGCGACGTCAACCTTGTGCCCGACGAGTGCGATCTGGCCTCGGGGGCGGGCGAGGATTGCCAGCCCAACGGCATTCTGGATCAGTGCGACATCGCCCTGGGCACTTCGCTTGACGTCGACCTCGACGAAGTGCCTGACGAATGCCAGGGCACGCCCCCGCTTGTTCCCCCGCCCCCCGACGATGCCGTAAAGAACCGCTACATCGCCTTCACGCCGGACAGCGGTGCCAACACGGTGGCATTCCGCGTTCGCCGGGCGGCGGATGACCGGATCGGTTGGGTGGACGCCCCTGATGCCGCGGGCATCTCCCGCCTCGCCGGGGCTCCGGTGTTCCGTGTCTGGCCGGAGCCGGTCATTCGCGTGACCGGTTGCGAGATCGCGCCGCAGAACTCGTACGACATTCAGTCAACACCGGACGGCTCGACGCTCAGCATACCGCTTACCCTGGCAACTACGGATCTGCCCGGGTTGACCTGGGGCGACTGCGTGGGAGCATTGGTCGGTGGGTCCTTCACGCCGCCCAACGGCATTGTGAACATTCTCGACGTCTTTGCGTGCGTACTCGGCTTTCAGCAGGCTGCGAACGTGGCCCCGGGAACCTGGACGGACGTCGCCCCAGCTTGCCCCGACGCGAACACCGATTTTCTGGACACCTACTGGGTTTTCAAGGCGTTCCAGGCGTTACCCTATCCCTTCCCTTCCGATTGCGCCATGCAATGCAACTGTGAAGAGGACGGAGACTGCGACGACGGCCTGTTCTGCAACGGCGACGAGACCTGTGCTTCGGGTCGTTGTCTTCCCGGCCCGTATCCCTGTCCCGGCGGCGGGTGCGTCGAGTCCACGGACCAGTGCGATCTTTTCGCCGATGCTCCGCCGCAAGTCCGCCTGCGCCCCGTGAGCGCCACCGGCATGCACACTATCGTCGGCAACGAGATTCAGATGAACGGCGGCGGTCAGCAGGTGAAACTGGAGGTGTACGTCGCCGGCTGGGACCTCAATCTCGACGGCGCGCCGACGATCGGGCTCTACCAGGTGACCCTCGACGGTTCGGGCTTCTCCAGCGGCGGCGGAGATGCCTTGCTTCCGCTGGGGTATCCTGCCACGCCCGCGGATGGCGTTTACGTTTCGACCAACGTTTGCAGCGGCGGAACCAACCCCGGAACTCACTGCACGTCCTCGGCGCAGTGCTTGGGCGGCGGAACCTGCCTCCCGAATCCCGCCTACGTCTTCCCCGCCCAGCCGCTCGGCGCGGTGCGCAGCACTTCGCTCGACTTTGCCTACGGCGGCTTCAGCATCGGGTTCAGCCCGGATAACTGCCCCACGGACACCGGAACCGAGCGCTATGCCGGCACGTTGATCGTGGAAGTGCCCGCCGCCGCGCTGGGGAACTACACCCTTGGGTTTATCGAGGATCCCGCTGTCTCGTTCGTCGCCGACTGTGCTGGCGAGAAGTTCTCCGGCACCTCCTTCGTCCCCGCCGTGATCCATGTGGACGCCTGCACCGGCAACGCACAATGCGATGACGGCCGCTACTGCACGGGAACCGAGGTGTGCGATACCATCACCGGCCGTTGCGCGTCTTCGGGCAGTCCGTGTACAACTCAGCAGATCTGCGACGAGGCGTCGGACCAGTGCATCGATTTCGGCGCCTGTTGCTTCGACGGCAACACCGCCTGTGTCGAAACCAATCAGATTCAATGTGAGACGCCGCCGCCCGCCGGTGTCGGCGGGCTGTTCCTCGGGGCCGGCAGCACCTGCCCGGAGCAGAACGCGGTGATCGTCCCCGAGGGCGGGGGCACCGTGTTCGTGCACGTCATCGGACCGCCGGTGGATTGTTCCCAGCCGCCGCGGCGCATCGACCGCCGGGGTTGCCCGCCGGGAGGTCCCTACAGTGACGCGTGGGTGTCCGATGCCGGCGGCAGTATGTGCCACAACTTCGGCTCCCCGGAAACCGACCCGGTCCCGGCAGGGTTTTTCGGGGCCGGTTCCGACGTGTTCGGCGGCGTGGTGTGCGTGCAGGGCGCGCCGCTCGGTGTGCCGGGGCTCGGCAACGCCGACACGGTAATCCAGCGCAGCGGCGATCCCTTTGACCGCTGTGCCGTCCCCACGCTCACGCCCTCGACCGTCAACCTGGACATAGCTCAACTCAAAATGGTGAGCACGTCGCCGATCACCGTCACCTACAACGGCGGGCAATCGCCGGAGCAGTGGGATGTCGAAGTGGGTCTCTCCCCGGGCGGACTGCAACCGGGTACGCCGCAGAGCACGTTGACGGCAACCAAAAACCACGGAAACGGCGGGACCTATGTCTCGACGCTTTATGTCCAACCGCGGTTCACGTTCACCAAGGTGGGAACGCCGGGAACCAGCGTGGTGCTGGACACGCTCGCCGCGGGCACGGCGCCGGTAGAACTCGACCAGACCACGCCGCACCCGTGGGTGAGCGATCTGGATCCGAACCTCGCGGTTCAGGTGGACCTCTGCTCCGACTTCCACCCCAACATCGCGGACTCGCATCCCGAGGCCGAGAGCGATTGCAACGGCAATTCCGTGCGCGACAAGTGCGACATCGAGCAGGCGGTCAGCGCCGATTGCAACGCCAACGCCCGTCCCGACGAGTGCGACATCGCCGGCGGGCTCGCGTCCGACGTCAACGCCAACGGCGTGCCCGACGCGTGCGAAACCCAGACGCCGCTGCCCGCCGGCGCACCGCAGGCGGTCCCGAAGAACCGCTATCTTTCGTTCGTTCCCAACAACTCCATCGCCGTCAGCTTCCAGGTGCGGCACGTCGGGAGCGGCCGAACCATGTGGGTCGCCCCACCGGCGAGTCCGACCGAAATCGCCCGCAACGTGGGGCGCTTGGTCAGCGCCCCGCAGGCGCCGCGTGTGTGGACGGAACCGATGATCCACGCCACCGGGTGTGTCGTAGTGCCGGTGGCGCAATATGAGATCCGCGCCACGGCCGATGGCCAGGTGTTCACGGCGCCGCTCTCGGTAAGCACGATTGCCAAGCCCGGCGTCAAACAATGGGCGGACACCGTCGGTGCGTTCGCCGGCACGTGGGCCGGGCCCGATGGCTTCGTGAACGTGAACGACATCCAAGCATCCATCCATTACTTCCAGGGCAACGCGGCGGCCGCGCCGCTCACCTGGGTGGACTTAGAACCGCAGATCCCCAACGTCACCTTGAACTTCACGGACGTGTTCCAAACGGTCAAAGGCTTCCAGGGAGGGGCGTATCCCTTCGCCCTGCCGGCGGGTTGCCCGTAGCTGCCGTGTCCTCCGGCGGCGGGGGCATTGGGGTTTCCAAGGGCGTCAAGGCCGGGCGGTCGCCCGGTTGGCAAAGCGGCGTGCTGCGCCCCGGTTCGTCGAGTATGTCGGCAATCGTGACATCCGCCAGGGACCGCTCGACCTCGGCTGTCGCCTGGTCGAGCCGGCGATGGAGCGGGCAGAGGTTCGTGCCGTGCCCATCGAGCCCCAGCGGACAGCGCTCGATGCGCTTGACCGGGTCGACCGCCGACACCACTTCCAGCAGCGTAATCTCCGCAGCCGGGCGGGTGAGCGCAAACCCGCCCCTTAGCCCGCGCTGCGAACGCACCAACCCAGCCCGGGCCAGTGTTTGCAACACCTTGGCCAGGTAGGCTTGGGGCACGCGCGTGGTTCGCGCAAGCTGCGGCGTCAGCACGGTGGCGCTGCCGGCCTGTGCCAGCGCCACGGCGGCCCGGAGGGCGTATTCCGCGGTCTGCGAGATCACCGGTGCTCCAATACAGGATATTAGGGTCTTGACATCCTGATTATGGCCGGTAGCTTCTCCACGGTCAAGGGCTGGAACGGGCGGATTCGAGCGCCCCGGAGGCCCGCGGATCGAGGAGAACGCCATGAGGCTTCACAAGCACTGGGCTGCGCTGGCCCTGGTCATCGGGGGATCGTTCGCAACGCTTGGCTACTTCGGTCGCACGCTCTACCGGAACGTGCCGCCGGTGCCGGCGCGTGTGGTCACGACCGATGGGCAGGTGTTGTTCACCGAGCAGCACATCCGAGATGGGCAGAACGTCTGGCAGTCCATGGGCGGGCAGGAAGTCGGCTCGGTTTGGGGACACGGTGCCTACGTGGCCCCGGACTGGTCCGCGGATTGGTTGCATCGTGAGGCCGTGTGGCTGCTGGACGCATGGGCTCGGGGAGCGGGCGCCGCGAATTACGACGCACTCGCCGGTGAGACGCAGGCCGCCCTCCGCGAACGACTCGCCCGGGAGCTGCGAACCAACACCTACGACGTGAACTCCGGCGACCTGGTGGTCTCCCCCCTGCGAGCACGGGGCATCGCGGCTGTCGGCGGACATTACGCCGCCCTCTTCGGCGAGGACGCGGCGATGGACGAGCTGCGCGACGCATACGCCATCCCGCGCAACGCCCTCAAGGACCCGCAACGCCGGCAGGCAATCAACGCCTTTTTCTTCTGGACCTCCTGGGCTTGCGTCACGAACCGGCCGGGCGGCGAGGTGAGTTACACCAACAACTGGCCCGCCGAGGAACTGGTGGGCAATCGACCGACGGGCGAAGTCGTCGTCTGGTCGGTGGTGAGCTTCGTGCTCCTCCTGGCCGGCATCGGAGCTCTTGCCTGGTACTTCGCGGTGCAACGACATGGCGACGCGGAGCCCGATCCGGCGCCGGCCGAGGATCCGCTGCTCGCCCTGCATCCCACGCCTTCGATGCGTGCTACGCTCAAGTACTTCTGGGTGGTCGCCGCCCTGGTGGTAGTTCAGGTGGGCCTGGGAGCGGTGACGGCGCACTACGGCGTGGAGGGATCGGGATTCTACGGAATTCCGCTGGCCGAGCTTCTCCCCTATGCCGTGACGCGCACCTGGCACACGCAACTGGGTATCTTCTGGATCGCCACTGCCTGGCTGGCCACCGGCCTGTTCGTGGCTCCCGCGGTGTCCGGTTATGAGCCCAAGTGGCAGCGGGCAGGGGTGAATTTCCTGTTCGTTTGCCTTCTGGTCATCGTCGTGGGATCGCTGGCCGGCCAGTGGCTGGGCGTGCAACAGCGGTTGGGGCTGGCGGCCAACTTCTGGTTCGGGCACCAAGGCTACGAATACGTGGATCTGGGGCGGTTCTGGCAGCTTTTCCTGTTCGTGGGACTCATCGTATGGCTGCTGCTCATGGGCCGGGCCATGTGGCCGGCCATCCGCAAGCCGGCGGAAAACCGCCACCTGCTGGTGCTGTTCTTCATCGCCTCGACGGCGATCGCGCTGTTCTACGGGGCCGGGCTGATGTGGGGCCGGCAAACGCACCTGGCCATCGCGGAGTATTGGCGCTGGTGGGTCGTCCACCTGTGGGTGGAGGGTTTCTTCGAGGTGTTCGCCACGGTGGTAATCGCCTTCCTGTTCACGCGGATGGGGCTTCTGCGCGTGGCCTCGGCGACCACGAGCGTGCTCTTCTCCACGACCATCTTCCTGGCGGGCGGTATCATCGGGACCTTCCACCACCTGTACTTCTCGGGCACACCGACGTCGATCCTGGCCCTCGGCGCGAGCTTCAGCGCCCTGGAAGTCGTGCCGCTGGTACTGATCGGGTTCGAGGCCTACGAGAACCTCACGCTGAGCCGCGCCCGCCCCTGGGTGTCGGCCTACCAGTGGCCGATTTACTTCTTCGTGGCCGTGGCGTTCTGGAATCTGGTCGGGGCGGGGCTGTTCGGGTTCCTCATTAACCCGCCCATCGCGCTGTACTACATGCAGGGTCTGAACACCACGCCGGTGCATGGCCACGCGGCGCTGTTCGGCGTGTACGGCATGTTGGGCATGGGCCTGATGCTGTTCTGTCTGAAAGGGCTGACCCCCCATTTCGTCTGGCGTACGGGCGCGTTGCGCTACGCCTTCTGGTCCATCAACCTCGGGCTGGCCCTCATGGTCCTGCTGAGCCTGCTGCCACTGGGGCTCTTGCAGACCTGGGCCAGCGTGGAGCGCGGCATGTGGTATGCACGTTCCGCGGAGTTCCTCCAAACTCCGCTGATGGACACCCTGCGCTGGCTGCGCGTGGTGGGAGACACCATCTTCGCCACCGGTGTGCTGGCGCTGGGTTGGTTCGTCCTGGGTCTGAAGACCGGATGGTCACGGCGTAGTGAGGAAGAACGGCTGGTGGGGGCGGTCGCGTTGCGTTAAGGGTTGGCGGCCGTCTGGCGGCGGTGGCGCAGGTACTCCACCGCGGCGGGCA
>JACQXM010000022.1 GCA_016208685.1 Planctomycetota bacterium
ACGCCAATCCGTCCCAGCCATGCGTTCATGTCGCTCACTCCACAACGAGGTTCGCTGCAGTGAATTCGCCGATCGAGACCGACACGGCGCTCCCGGCCTTCACCAGCCCGGGGTTACCGAAGAACATGAAATAAGTCCTGCCCGCGATTGGATCGTTGGAGCTGCGCAACGGCCCGGTTTTCGCCGTGCTCGCCACGGTCAGCTTCCTGCCCGAGGCCTGGTCGAGCAATTCGGACTTCGTCTTGCGGCCAAACAGCGGCCTGGCTTTCTCCGGGTCGGTCACCCGGTAGCGGAAGTCGACCATCCGGGAGGCCGCCGCGAGCCGCACGGCCACGACCTCGACGCCCCACCTCGCGTTGAGGGCCAGGATCTGAGCCGCGGCCGTGCGCGCGGCGGGTGTGGCGACTGCCGCTTGGTCCGCGCGCGCGCCGGCCACGGTG
Organism: Planctomycetota bacterium; assembly: GCA_016208685.1. Taxonomy (GTDB): domain Bacteria; phylum Planctomycetota; class Phycisphaerae; order UBA1845; family UBA1845; genus JACQXM01. The sequence goes on from JACQXM010000022.1 coordinate 441, forward strand.
AAGAACGACACGAGCGCCCAGGCCGCCAATCTTCCAGACAGCCAGCCGCCGCGAAGCAATGGAGAAATTCTCATCATCACGCACCTCCAGGCACCCGGGGCCCCGGGCGCCGTTGCCGGCACCCGGGGCCCGGGGCCGTCATCTCACGTTCACCCGGGCCGTGGCCGTGTTGGACAACGCACCGGCCGTGTCGCGAATGCGGTAAGTAAATACGTCGGTTCCACGGAAATTCCGCTTGGGGGTGTAGTTGACACCGTCGGTCAGCACCACCAGCGTGCCGCCCCGGGTAGGCTGGGTGACGATTGTGATCGAGTTCCGATTGATCGTGCTCCCGGGCATGTTGCCGAAGACGCCGGCGGGGTCGTCCGGGTCGTAGTCGTTCTGGACGAGGTTGACGAACACAGCCACGTTCCTCGGGGTGTTGGCGGTGTCGTCCGCGGCCAGCGGGGCGTCGTTCACCGGGGTTACCGTAATCGTCACGGCAGCCGTGTTGCCGTCCGCCTTGCCATCGTTCGCCTTGTACGCGAAGGAGTCCGTCCCGTTGAAGTTGGCGTTCGGTCGATAGCTGAAGGAGCCGTCCGCGCTGAAGGTCAACACGCCGCTGGTCGGTCCGGCCACGAGCATCGCCATGAGAAGGTCTCCGGCATTCGCGTCCGTGTCGTTCCCGAGCACGCCCGGAGCGACCACGGTCAGAATTCCGTCTTCCGCCACCGCGTAGGCATCCGCCACCGTCACCGGCGGGTCGTTCACGGTGATCGTCACCGTGACGGAGGCGCTCGGGCCGCCGGCATTCGCGGCGTGGTACGTGAACGTGTCCACTCCGAAGAAGCCCAGGTTGGGCGTGTAGGTGAACGACGCGTCGCGGGCCAGGGCGGGCGCCACGCCGAGCTTCGCGCGCAGGCCGCCGTCGTAGGCGCCGGCGCTGGTCAGGTGCAAGGAGCGGTCGTAGATCATGTACTCGCCGGGCGCCGCCGGGGTCCAGAGCACGTCGAGGGTCTTACCCGCGGCCAGCATGGCCGAGTACTGCTCCCGCGCGTACGGGTAGAGGTTGCCGTCCTCGGCCACGACCTTCCAGTAGCCCCCCTGCAGGGTCGGCACGTGGGTTTTGAGCCCGGCGTTCAGAAGCCGCAGCAGCGTCGGCTGATACGCTATCCCAGCCGCCAGCGACACCGGCGCCGCGGCGTTGAAGGGCTGCCCGTTGACTAGGTAGTACTCGGGCGTATAGCTCAGGGGCTTGGCCGCCGCCGACACGGCGTTAATGGCCGTGTCGATCTCGCTGTAAAAGAGGACGACCTCGGCGGCATAGGAGACGCCCGTGTAGGCCTGGCCCGCGGCCGCGTCGGCGGTCACGGCCCCGTAAAGCCCCATCGGAACCTGCTTGCCCGGGTTCGTGCCGCTCTGGTAGAGGTAGGTGCCGGGCTTGAGGCCGGTCCAGGTGTAGACTCCCATCGCGCCGGCTGCCGTCTCCGTCGTGAAGGACTTGACGCGGGTCCTCCCCAAGCCGTCGGTCACGGTTGCGGGCGCCAAGGCGGCAGGCTGGCCGGGAATCACGAGGGAGACGGCTTCGGGCAGGTTGTTCGTGAGGTTGATGGTCAACGTGGTGTCGCCGGGCGGCACTGTCAGGCGGGGGCCCGGCACGGTGACCGTGCCGGTGCCCGCCGTGTCGTCCGCAAAGCCCCACGCGGGCACGGACGCACCGTCCGGCATGGTCAGGGTCGTTGCTTCCGCCCTCAGGTTGAACGTCGCGGCTGAGGCGACGCCGGCCGTCAGCGCGAAGGCCGCGAAGACCAGGGCCGCACGTCTCAGGTACTTCTCAATCATGGCGCGGTTCATGGCTCTTCCCTCCTTCGGCTACGGAAGAATCGCCCAGGGCGGCCCGACGATGCACATCGTCATCATGCCCCCGGGGAAGATGTTCCAGTTCGTCATCTCTTTCTCGGTGTGCGAGTGCCACATGTACGTGAACCCGCCGTTGGGATTCAGGCCTCCCTCGCCGGGAGGCAGCGCGCCCAGGATTCCCATGAAGGGGCTGCCGCTCCAGAACCCGCCGACGGTGAGCTCCTGCTGCTGCGGCAGCGTGACCGGGATGGGCTTGCCGTGGTCGGGGCAGTACTCTTTCGTGATCGGGTCGAAGCCGGCCGACGCCACGATGCCGCCGGCGTTCACCGAGATCCCGTTGCAGGAGTGCTCGTAGGCCGCGCCGGTCCCGTAAATGTCCCAGCCCATCTTCTCGCCGGTCCACTCGAAGAGCGCATCCACCGTCTCGCCGGGCACCGACTGGATCGTGAACACCTCGAAGCTCAGGTCCAGCGCGCCGGGTGTGGTTTCCAGAGGCCTCCCGTCCCGGGCGAT
>JACQXM010000024.1 GCA_016208685.1 Planctomycetota bacterium
CGACGTGACCGACGCCCACCGCCTCCGCCCGCCATCCGATAGGACACCCCCGGAAATGTAGTGAAGACTTTTGACCACAATCGGCCCGGGCGCCGCCCCCAGGCCCGATTCACTCGCCCAACTGCGCAACCTGGGCTAGCGCCGCCGCCATTTAAGTCCGATAATCGACACGATCGTTTGTCGTTTCATGTCGAAATCGCGCGATGGGCTCGAAATAGGTTTGACAGTTCCCGTTGATATGATATTATTTCAATATCGCATAGCTATTGGAGGAACGGCGATGCAAATGCGCGAAATCGAACGACGGGTGTTCAACGGGTGGGCGATGCTGACGGCACTGCTGCTGGCCGGGGCTCTGCTTGGTTGGCTGATGTGCCGGGCGTGTCGGGCGGTCGAGGTCTGGTCCATTGTGACCTTGTCGCTCCTGATTCTCGTCTGGATCGTGCTACAGCTCGGGTACTTTATGCTTCAGCCGAACCAGGCGGCGGTGCTCACACTGTTCGGGAAGTACCTGGGCACCGTGAAGACCGCCGGGTTCCACTGGACCAACCCCCTGGTGGCTCCAGTCGCCAAGAAAGTCTCGTTGCGTGCCCACAACCTCAACGGCGCGACGATCAAGGTCAACGACCACCGGGGGAACCCGGTTGAAATCGCGGCCGTGGTGGTGTGGCGAGTGACGGATACGGCGCAGGCCGTCTTTGATGTCGAGGACTACCAGAGCTTCGTGTCCATTCAGAGCGAATCGGCGCTGCGGCATCTTGCCAGCGCCTACCCCTACGACACCAGCGAGGAGCACGCGCTGTCCCTGAGGGGAAGCATGGACGAGGTCTCGGCGGCGCTGCAACGCGAGCTGCAAGAACGCGTCTCCAAGGCCGGCGTGCAGATCGACGAGGCGCGCCTCAGCCACCTGGCGTACGCGGCGGAGATCGCGGGTGCCATGCTCCAGCGGCAGCAGGCGGAGGCGGTAGTGGCCGCCCGGACACGCATCGTCGACGGCGCCGTGGGCATGGTGGAGATGGCGCTGGAGCGATTGGAATCCAAGGGGACGATCGCGCTCGACGAGGAACGCAAGGCTGCCATGGTGAGCAACCTGCTCGTGGTTCTCTGCGGACACGCGCCGGCGCAGGCGGTGGTGAACGCCGGAACCCTGTATCACTAGCGCCGACCAGACGACGGCCGCCGGCGTGGTGTCGCGCTTCTCGCGCTTCCGCGGATGGCCCAAAAACGGTTGTCATCGCGATGGCCGAAAAGAAGCCATTCCTGCTCCGTCTTCCGGCGGACCTGCTGGCGGACCTGAACCGTTGGGCCAAGGACGAACTGCGCAGCCTCAATGCCCAGATCGAGTACGTCTTGCGCAATGCGGTTCGGCGCGAGCGCGGACGCGGGAATGGCCCTGGGGAAGGCGCGCGCGATGCCGAGGAGGGACCGTAGCCCGGCCGCCTCGCGCGGTATGCCTCCCGCGGCAATGGGCTACCCATCGAGGTGCGCTCGAACCTGGACCCGTGCCCTGCCCCAGACGGCTCACGGGGCCGCCTGTGACTGCCGCGCCGCCGGACGGCCCGCCGACCGCCCGGAAAGCCCGGTGGGTACAGGCGAAAACGCCGGTCCGGGGTTACATTGCCCGTTGCCCTTATCCGATAAGCCGCGTAGAATGGGACGGATTGGACCGCCGCCGGCGGTGCCGGGCTGAAAGAGCCGAGATGAACGACTGGTTCGAGGCCGAACAGCGGGTCGAACGGGCCCAACAGCTCACCGAGTCGCAACGGTACGCCGAAGCGCTCGCTGAGCTCGACATCGCCTTATCCATCAACCCCGACAACGCTGCCTGGCACGCGCAGCGCGGTTACCTGCTGGACGAACTGGGCGAGTCCGCGGATGCCATAGGCGCCTATGAACGCTCGCTGGCGCTGGAGCCCGGCGATCGCGACGTGGCCACGGCCCTGGGGATCGGCCTCATACAGCTCGGGCGCTTCGCCCGCGCGATCGAAATCTTCAACGAGATCGCCCGCCTCTACCCCGAACACGAAGCCGCGTACTGTCCGCGCATCAGCGCTTACGCCGAGCTCGGTCAGCATGAGAAGGCGGAGGAGATCTTCTACCTGGCGCAGGAGTTCAACGAATCCTGTCCGCACTGCTTCTACCACATGGGGGCGTCCCTGGCGGCGCGGGGGAAGATCGAACGGGCGCTGTATTGCTGGCAAAGGGTCCTGGAGCTGGAGCCGGGCTACATCGGCGTCAACGGGAGAATCGCGCAGGCCTACCGCATGCAAGGCAAGCTGGACCTGGCGCGGGAGTACTTCGTTCGGGAGCTTCGCGAAGACCCCGGCAACACCGATTTACTCTACGACCTGGCGGATCTCACGCTGGAATCGGGTGATGCCGCGGGGGCGGCCGCCAAGTTCAACCAGATTCTGGAGCTCGACCCGGACCATAGCCCGGCGCGCTTCGCCCTGGGCAGCGTCTGGCTGCGTACGGGCAAGCCGGATAAGGCCCTGGAGTGCTTCGAGGCCCTGGCGGAGCGGGATGACGATGAGACTGATCTGCCCGGCCTCGAACTGCGGATGGGCCAGGCGCTGCTCGAGCTGGGGCGGTTGAGCGAGGCGCGGCGCTACCTGGAAACCGCGGTCGAGTTGGAGGCGACGAGCGTCGAGGCGCTCATGGGCCTGGGGCTCTGCCTGCTGGGCGACAAGAAGCCCGCGGAGGCGGCGAACTGCTTCCGGCGGGTGATTGCCCAGGAGGTGCGCACCCCCTTCGCGCACCACTACCTGGGATTGGCTTTGTTCCAGTCGGGTCGGCCGGAGTCGGGGCTGGATCACTTCCTGGAGGCGATCCGCTATAAGCCCGATTTCGGCACCGCCATGTTCAACGCCGCAGTGGGATACCTGCACCTGGGCCGGTGGCGCGAGGCACGCGGCATGTTAGAGCGCGCGGCAAGGAACAATCCCGACAACCGGATCGTCGAGCTCCTTCGTAAGCGTTTGTGGCGCTACCGCCTGCGGTTCTACGCGCGGCGTCTCGGAGCCCTGCTGCGCTGGCGTCCGTTCGGCCGCTGACGCCCGGCTGCAACCCGGACAGTTGACACCCGGTATCATTCCCTGGTAGCTCTTAATGCGATGTGCGTGGTCAATACGGTCCGATCCAGGATGTCTAAGGTAGGAATTATGGGACGATTGGTTCGCTCAGGTTGCCTGGCGGCGGTGGTGTCAGCGGCGGCGGCAGGCGTGCTGTCGGCCGCGGAACCGCAGCCGCCCAAGGCCGGGAAAGCCCCGGCGCCGGTTGCCAGTTCCTCTCTGGAGCTTCAGCCCACGGTGGCCGCAAGCATGGCCACCATCGAGACCATCCTCACCAACGCCGTGCGCGGCATCTCCGCGCGCTACAACCTCAACGAGGCACAAACGGCGGAGACCGACGCGCTGATGAAGCGCGAGGTGTTTAAGTTCCTTCAGGATCACGAGGCGGAGGTCTGGCCGCTGATCCGGGACCTGCTGGCGGCGCAGCTCGGAGCCCGCCCGCCCTCGGATGTCGAGGAGATGAAGCGCATCGGCGCCGCGGCCGGGCCGCTGGCCAAGCTCGCCTGCGACGCCATCATCCGCGCCAACAAGGAATGGCGCGAGATACTCACCCCGGAGCAGAAGAAGGTCCACGATTTCGACATGTCTGAGATGGAGAAGACCTTCGAGCAGATCGACCGCAATTTCAAGGACTGGGCGGAGGGCAAGCCGGTGGAGGCGCCGATTTTCCCCGCCACGCAGCCGACGGCCAAGGGACCGCCGACTCCCCCCAAGCCCGTCATGCAGGGCCTGCCCCGCGGGCCCATCCTGACCGACAATGTTTTCGAGAACTTCGTGGAGCAGTTCATCAAGGACTACCTGCTCGACGAGGGCCAGATCGATTCCGCACGCTCTATTCTCAAAGAGTACAAGGACAAGGTCGCCGACTTCCGTAGCGGCAACAAAGACGAGCTGGGGCGACTGGCGAACGCCATCAAAGAGGCGACGGAGCAGCGCGATTACAAGAAGCGTACCGACGCCGAGGCGGAGCGCAAGAAGCTGCTCGAGCCGGTGTACGAGCTGTTCGCGCAGATGGAGTCGCGGCTGAAGGGGCTTCTCAATTCCGTACAGCTCGAGCGCTACGAAGCCAACAAGCGCGCCCTGGACACCAAAGGGCCCAAGACCGCGGCCTCCGAGAAACCTGCCGAGGCCGGTGCCGCCCCCGCGGCTCCCTCGGGCGAGGGCTCCGACGCTGCGGCGAAGCCTCCGGCCCAGGAGAAGAAACCCGAGGCCCCCGCCGACGCCAAGCCGCCGGCGGAGAAACAGGACGGGAAGCAGGACGCCAAGGCGAGCGATAGCGGGGCCGCCAAGTCGACCGTGCGTAAGACTCAGTCGAGCAAGACCGAGAGGCCGAAGGCTCAGCCTGCCCCGCAGCCCGTCAAACCCGAGGGCCAGAGCGGCGACAGCGCCGCCCAGCCCGCCGAGAAGAAGGAACCGGGAAAGGACTAGTGCTCCAACGCGGCCTATTCTTAGGGTGGCATTGCCAAGCGCAGTGCCGCCATGCCCAGGAAAGCCATGCCGGCGCACGGCTGTGCCGTGCTTGGGCATGCCACCCGATCTGAAGGATTGCGTGCGTCGCAGCGCTAGTTGGCCGTGCGCGATCCTGCGCCGCTACCCGCTGTCTTGCCCGCGCCCTGACGGTCGCGGCTCCGTTTAACCGCTCCATACTGTCGCGGTGCTGATCCTTCGCCGCTTCGTCGCTCCTCCCGTGTCACTATTCTTGCGGCTCCGACTCACGAGCGGCCCGTTCGCGGGCGCGACTGAGCGGCGCTGGACGCACGCGGGGCAACTCGCGAAACCAGTGCGCGGTGGCCGGTTGCCGCATGCGCCGCGACCAACCCGCAAATCGGCTCAGCCCCACGCCGGGAAGGTTCACCGGCTCGGTTTCGCCGGCGAGGTCATCCAGCGAAAGCCCCACCAGCACCGCCGGGGTGCGCAGCAGAAAGGCATGCACGGCCTGCACGACCTCCGGCGCGACGGGCACACGCTCCGCGTCCAGCAGCCCCTCGGCATGCAAACGTCGCAGCAGCGCCCTTACCTCCTGGCGTCGAGCCACCACGGCCGCGGCGTAGTCCAGGTCGGAGCGCAGCAGACCGAGTTTCCGTCGCAGGGCAAGGTCGGCCCCCGTCCAGTATCCGGTGAGCGGCGGAAGGTCGTGCGTGGTGGCCGTCACCAGCGCCCGGTGTGTGTAGGCCGAGGGCGGGTGGAACGCACCACGGCGCGTGCGCTGGAAGTACAGAACGCGCGATGAGAGAATGCCCCACCGCGCCAGCACGCGTGACAGCCCGCGGGGCACCGTTCCCAGGTCCTCCCCCACGATGACGGTTCGACTGCGGGCGCTTTGCAGCGCGACCACCCCGAACAGATCCTCGGAGGGGTAGCGCACGTACGCGCCCTCGCTTGCCGGCCGGCCGGCGGGAATCCAGAACTGGCGGAACAACCCCAGAACGTGGTCGATACGCAACATGCCCACGTGCCCGCAGGCGCTTTTCAGAAGCCGCCGCCATAAGGCATATCCGCTGTCGTGAAGCGCATGCGGCGAGACGGGGTGAAAGCTCCAGTTCTGACCCTCGCGGGCATGGGCGTCCGGAGGCGCACCGACCGTTACGCCGGGCACGAACTGCGACGCGAACGTCCACGCATCGCTGCCGCCTGGGGCGGAGCCGAGTGCGAGGTCGCCGTACACACCGAGCGGCATCCCGGCAGTCCGGGCGGTGCGGGCGCACTTGCCGAGCTGTCGATCGAGTTCGAACTGGATGTAGCACTGAACGTCCACCGACTGCCAGTGGGTCCGCCGGAACTCCTGCACCTGCGGCGACCGGGGGTCATGGCTGGCCCGCGGCCAGGCGCGATAGCCCAGCGGCGGGCCGTCGCCGGGCATCAGGCCGGGCCCGGAGTTGCGTGCCGTAAAATGCTCGTCGAAAGCCATGTACGTCGCGAAATCAACCAGCGGCTCCCCCTGCTCCGCAAGATAGCGCCGATAGGCCCGGGCGCGTGGAGTGTCTGCCCGCAGCTCGCGCTCAAGGAAGGTCCGATGGAGTAGTCGCATGACCTTGAGCTTGATCGCGGCGACCTGCGGGTAATCAACACGCTCGGACGCTCGCAGGCTCGCGAGGATACTCCGCATGTCCGGTTCGCGGAGCAGACGCCGCGCGGGCGGGCAATGGCGCAGTTCCGGCACCGCCTCCACGTCCAGATAGGCGATGCTGCGGAACAGCCTGCTGACGGGGGAATACGGGCAGAACTCGCCCGGGCGGTTTCGGACCGCGTGCAGGGGGTTGATCCCCACAAAGGCCGCGCCCGCCCGGGCGCTCAGCCGGAGGATCGCTGAAAGGTCCGACAAATCTCCGACGCCCCAGTTGCGTTTGCTCGCAATGCTGTACAGGTTCGCCCACACGCCCCAACCGCGCCGTCCTTGCAGCCCCTGGTCGCAGGTATAGCAACGCGGCGGTACGACGATCAACGTTTGCTCGCCGATGTGCACCTGCCCCGCTGCGTCGAGAGTCAGGATGAGCGAGTGACATCCTGGCGGGAGTTCGCCGGACAGCGGCAACCGAAGGCCTGCGCCCACGGCACGCACGCGGCCCTCGAGCCGGCGCGAATCGCCGTCCTCGGTAAAGACTTCCAGCCTCCAATCGGCTCTTCCCGGCAACCGTGTCGCCGACGGCGACAGAGAGACGTGTACGTAGCGCGGCGCGTTGCGCACCACTTGCGTGGGCGACACAAGCCGGTGCCGATGACGAGATTCCCACTGATCCGAACAGCGCCGCGCCGCGGCCTCGGTGGAAACGTCGAACCCGATCGCGGTCAGGAGCGCCTCGCGCGTGGCGTCGCGGGTTGGTTGGAGCTTGCTCTGCGTGTCCACGTAGCCGGGAAGGATCCCGAATGCAGCGGCAAGTCGTCTGAGTTGTGGACGGGCCGGCATGGTTTCACGCGGGCGCCAGGACGAGGGCGGAAAGCGGCGGCAGCGACAGGCGAATGGACTGGGGGAACCCGTGCATGCCGAGCGGCTCGACCGCCGCGCCAGCGGCCGTCGAATAGCCGCTGCCGCCGAAGGCCGCTTCGTCGGTGTTGAGCCGCACCGCGTAGGCCGCCGCCGCCGGCACGCCGATACGGTAACCGTCCCGCGGCACGGGGGTGAGGTTCAGCACCACCACCTGGAGGTCGTCGCCGTGCCGGCGGATGTAGGAAAGCACCGATTGTTCACGATCGGCACAGTCGATCCAGGAGAAGCCCGGGCCCTCGGCGTCGCCCCGCCACAGGCAGGGGGATTCGCGGTAGAGGTGTCCCAGCCGCGCGCAGCAGCGCATCAGCCCCTGGCGCAGGGGATCGTCGAGCAGGTGCCAGTCGAGGCTGGCGTCGTAGTACCATTCGGAGTAGGGCGCGAACTCCGAGCCCATGAACAGCAACTTCTTACCCGGCCGGGTGAACTGATAGGCCAGCAGCACCCGCAGGTTGGCGAACTTCTGCCAATAGTCCCCCGGCATCTTCTCCAGCAGCGAGCGCTTGCCGTGCACTACCTCGTCATGCGAAAGCGGGTTGATGAAGCGTTCGGAGTGCTCGTAGAGCATGGCGAACGTCAGGTCGTCCTGATGGAACCGGCGATGCACGGGGTCGCGCGAAAAGTAGAGCAAGGTGTCATGCATCCAGCCCATGTTCCATTTGAGGCTAAAGCCCAGGCCGCCCTCGCGCGCCGGACGGCTGACGCCCGTCCAGCCCGTGGACTCCTCGGCGATGGTGAAACACCCGGGGCAGTCCTCGCGAACGACCTCGTTGACGTGGCGCATGAGGTCGATGGCCTCCAGGTTCTCCTTGCCGCCGTAGCGGTTGGGATACCACTCACCCTCGCGGCGGCTGTAGTCCAGGTAGAGCATCGACGCAACGGCATCCACACGCAGCCCATCAACGTGGTATTCCCGGAGCCAGAAGAGCGCGTTGGCGACCAGGAAGTTCCGCACTTCATTGCGGCCGTAGTTGAAGATGAGGGTTCCCCAGTCCGGGTGCTCGCCGAGTCGTGGATCCTCATGCTCGTACAGCGCCGTGCCGTCGAAGCGGCGCAAGGCGAAGTCGTCCTTGGGGAAATGCGCCGGAACCCAGTCGAGGATCACGCCCACGCCGTGGCGATGACAGTAGTCGACGAAGAAACGGAAATCGTCCGGCGTGCCATGGCGTGCCGTGGGGGCGTAGTAGCCGGTCACCTGATAGCCCCACGATCCACCGAAGGGATGCTCGGCGATGGGCAGCAGCTCGACGTGCGTGAAGCCCAGGTTCTTCACGTGCTCCACCAGCGGCGGCGCGATCTCACGATAGGTCAAGGGGCGGTGGCCGTCCTCGGGCACGCGGCGCCACGAGCCCAGGTGGACCTCGTAGGCGGCGAGCGGCTCGCGGGTGATGTCGCGGTTGGGGCGCGAGGCCATCCAAGCGTCGTCGCTCCAGGTGTAGTTGGATGCATAAACGCGCGAAGCGGCGCCCGGCGGCGGCTCGGCACAGAAGGCGTAAGGGTCCGCCTTGATGCGCAACGGTCCGGATTGCGTGCGAATTTCGTACTTGTACAGCCAGCCGGGCGTCAGGCCCGGGACGAAGAGTTCAAACACGCCCGAGACGCCCATCTGTCGCATAGGCAGCAACCGGCCGTCCCAGCGGCAAAAATCGCCCACGACGCTGACGCGCACGGCGTTCGGCGCCCAGACCGCGAAGGCCACCCCGTCCACGCCGTCCACCCGACGCGGGTGAGCGCCCATGCACTCCCAGAGACGCCGGTGTGAACCTTCGTTGAACAGGTGCAGGTCGAGGTCCCCGATGGTGGGAAGGAACCGGTAGGGGTCGTCGCGCTCCCAGACGTTCCCATCCGCGAAATGGAGGCGGACGCGGTAGGAAAGCGGAAGTTGCCGGTCCGGCAGAAAGACGGCAAACACGCCGCCGTCCAGAACGCGCTCCATGGGGATCGCTTGGCCTTGGGTGCCGCCCGAGCCCTCGAACAGCAGGCACTCGGCCGAAGCGGCGTCCGGATGAAACGTGCGTACCACCACGCCGCGGCTGCCGTGGCGCGTAACCGGATGGGCACCGAGCACGCGGTGCGGGTCAGCGCTCTGCCCGTGGAGCAGCCGCCGAGCTTCTTCCAGCGCCGCGCCCGCAAGCAGGGGAACACCCGTGCGATGTGCCACCATCTCATGCATCATAGTCTATATCGTCAGGACTACCAGCGAGTGCGGCAACATACTTACCGCCGTGCCGGGCAACTCCCGCTCGCGGGTTTGCCGCCGCCCGGAATCCAGCACACGTCGCCACCGGCCGCCCGAGGGGCACGCGGGAAGGCGAAAACGCGTACGCCGCGCGCCGGCGTTGAGCAGCAGCAGCAGCGTTTGCGCCCGGGAGCCGGGCGTCTCGCCGGTCTTCGCGGCGGCACGATGGAACAGGGCACCCAGAGTGCGGAGCGCGGCATCCCGCCAGTCGGGTTCAGTCATTTCCCGTCCATCCTCGCGCAGCCAGGTAAGGTCTTTCAACGGTTCGCCCGGGGGAGCCACGCCCTGGTAGTAGCGATCGTCGAAGAGCGCGCTGAACCGGCGGCGAAGCGCCAGCACACGTCGGGCGAAGCCAAGAAGCCCCTGCCGCTCCGTCCCCGGGCTCCAGTCCACCCATGAGACCGCGTTGTCCTGGCAGTAGGCGTTGTTGTTGCCGGCCTGCGTGCGGCCCAGTTCATCGCCGCCGCACAGCATGGGCACGCCGCTGGAGAGCGCCAGCGTGGCGAGCAGCGTGCGTTGATCGCGGCGGCGCAGGTGAAGGACGTCGCGGCGATCCGTGGGACCTTCGACGCCGCGGTTCCAACTGTAGTTGTGCCCCGCTCCGTCGCGGTTGAGCTCGCCGTTGGCGTGGTTGCGCTTTTCAGCGTAGGTCACCAAGTCGCAGAGCGTGAAGCCGTCGTGGCAGGTGACGAAGTTCACGCTGCTCAGCGGTCCCCGTCGGCGGCCGCGCTCGGCGAAGATGTCGCTGCTGCCGGTGAGGCGCGAGGCGAATTCCGCCGCCTGACCGGCATCGCCGCGCCAGAAGCGGCGCACCGTATCCCGATACCGGTCGTTCCACTCCGCCCATCCGTCGGGGAACGCGCCCAGGCGGTAGCCGTGCGGTGTGGCGTCCCAGGGCTCCACGATGAGCTTTACGTGCGAAAGCAGCGGATCCGCCTGCACCGCCTGGAGAAACGGGGCTTCAGGCGAGAAACCCTCCGCCGTTCTCGACAGCGCCGTGCCCAGGTCGAAGCGAAACCCATCGACGTGCATATGGCGCACCCAGTAGCGCAGGCTGTCGAGGACCAGACGCAGCACCGCGGCGTGCTCCAGGCGCAGGGTGTTGCCGCATCCGCTGAAATCCTCGTATTCGCGCCGCTGACGCGGGTCGAGGCGATAGTACGTGGAATTGTCCAGGCCTCTAAAGCAAAGCGTCGGCCCGAGGCGATCCCCCTCCACCGTGTGGTTGTAGACCACGTCGAGAATGACCTCCATCCCCGCGGCATGGAACGCCTTGACCATCGCCTGGAAATCGCCGACCTGCTCACCGCGATCGCCCGAGGCGAAACGGGCGTCGGGTGCGAAGAACGCGATGCTGTCGTAGCCCCAGTAGTTGCACAGCCCACGCTCCTGCAAGGCTCGGCGCGAGAGGCAGTGGTGTACGGGGAGAAGTTCCACCGCGGTCACACCCAGGCTTAGCAGATGCTCGATGATGCACGGGCTCGCCAGGCCGCGGAACGTGCCGCGGAGCGGCGCCGGCACGCCGGGATGCCGCATGGTCATGCCCTTGACGTGGCACTCGTAGACGACGGTGCGGCTCCAGGGTGTGTTCGGCGGGTGAGCGTCGCCCCAGTCAAAAGTCGGGTCCACCACGACGCTCTTGGGCACGTACGCGGCGCTGTCGCGGGAATCGAACGAGTCCTCGGCTGCCGCGCCGCCGTGAACATACCCGTACACGCAATCATCCCAGCGTACCACGCCGGCGACGGCGCGGGCGTACGGGTCCAGGAGCAGTTTGTAGGGGTTGAACCGTAAGCCGGGCTGTTGCTCATAAGGGCCCCAGGCGCGGATTCCGTACAACTGTCCCGGCGCCAGCCCCTCTACGTAAGCGTACCAAAGCCCGTCCGAAGCCGGGAGCAGCGAGATTTCGCGGACGGGACGGCCGGAGCCCGGGTCATCGAACAGGCATAGGTCCACGCGGGCCGCATGTTCCGAGAACACGCCGAACCCCACGCCCTGCCCGTTCCAGTGTGCACCCAGGTGGTCGGGAGTCGCGGAGCCCTCAGTGCGCATGCCACCTCGCCGTTAACCGTCCGGGAATTACCGGGAGCCGGACGCGCCCCGCGGGGAGGGGGACGAACGCGACGTCCGCAAGGCCACAATCTGCCACGCAGCGTCGGAACACTCTTGTGCCCCGGCCTGACGTTCGATATTAACCGGCGTGAACATGAACCGAAAGAAAGCCACGGCGCGCCGAGATTCCGCCGAACCGGCCCGGTAATCCGATACAGAATCAGACGACCATGAGCGATCCTCGAAGCCTGGCCTATTTCTCGATGGAGATCGGGCACTCCGCCGCCATGCCCACCTACAGCGGCGGACTCGGCGTGCTGGCGGGTGACACCATCAGTGCTGCCGCCGATTTGCGGCTCCCCATGGTGGCCGTCGCTTTGCTGCACCGAAAGGGCTACTTTCGACAGGGGCTGGACAGCTCCGGCGGGCAAACGGAAGAGAGCGAAACCTGGACGGTGGAGGAATTCCTGGAAGAAGCCCCGGCGCGCGTGACGGTGTCCGTCGAAGGCCGGCCGGTCGCCATCCGCGCCTGGCAATACAAGATCTCAGCGCCGCACGGGTACACCGTGCCCGTGTACCTGCTGGACACCGACCTGCCCGCGAACTCGGCCTGGGATCGAACGCTGACCGACCACCTGTACGGCGGGGACGGGCACTATCGGCTTTGTCAGGAGATTGTCCTGGGGATCGGCGGAGTGCGCATTCTTCGCGCCCTGGGCTATCACCACCTCGACCGATTCCACATCAATGAAGGCCACGCAGCGCTCCTTACGCTGGAGCTGCTGCTGGAACGGCTGCAAACGGCGCATCACCGCGAGCCGACGCAGGGCGACGTGGACGCCATCCGCGAGCGTTGCGTGTTCACGACACACACGCCGGTCCCCGCGGGGCATGACCGCTTCCCCATGGAGGACGTAGCACGGGTGCTGGAGCCGCCAGTGCTGTCGCTCCTGCGGCGCCTGGCGTGCGTGGACTCGTCCCTCAACATGACCCACCTGGCGTTGCATCTGAGCGGCTACGTTAACGGCGTATCGCAGCGTCACGGCGAGGTTTCGCGGCGGCTGTTCTCTCCGCACCCCATCGACGCCGTCACCAACGGCGTGCACCCGCGCACCTGGGTGGCCCCGCTGTTCCGCGAGCTGTACAACCGCTACATCCCGCACTGGACCGAGGACAGCGCCGTGCTGCGACATGTGTTGCGTATCCCCTACCACGAGGTGTGGTCCACGCACCGGCAGACCAAGCAGCGATTGCTGGAGTTCGTGAAGCGCCAGACGGGGGTGGAGATGGACCTGAACAGCTTCACCATCGGTTTCGCCCGGCGCACGGCCGCCTATAAGCGGGCCGACCTGCTCTTCGACGACCTCGAGCGCCTGCGACACATCCACGGGTCGGCAGGTCCCATTCAGCTCATTTACGCCGGCAAGGCACATCCGCACGACACCGGGGCCAAGGAGATCATCCGCCGCGTGTTCCACGCCCGCGACCAGCTCAGGAGCGACGTCCGTCTGGCCTACCTGCCCAACTACGACATCGACGTCTGCCGGCTGATGACCTCCGGCGTGGACCTGTGGCTCAACACTCCGGAGCCGCCGCTGGAGGCATCGGGCACCAGCGGCATGAAGGCAGCGCTCAACGGCGTGCCGTCGCTGTCCGTGCTGGACGGTTGGTGGGTCGAAGGGTGCATCGAGGGGGTCACCGGCTGGGCCATCGGCCACGACCGTCTCTGCGAGCGCGGCGTCGCGGAACGGGTGGATGCGCGTGAGCCCGGCAGCCGCCCCGCCGCCGCCCGTTTCCTCTACGACAAGTTGGAGTACATCATCCTCCCCATGTTCTACCGCGACACGCCGCGCTACGTGGACGTAATGAAGCACGCCGTGGCCATCAACGGCGCGTACTTCTCCACCCACCGCATGGTGCAGGAGTATCTCGTCCGCGCCTATTACCGGCGGCAGACGCCGGGGTAGTCCACGGTCACGCCCGCGAGGCCGACGTAGCACTCGTTCTCGTAACAACGTCCATCGCAGCCGCAGACCGGGAGGCCACGATCCGTACACGTGCGGTACCGCCAATTACAAACGCCGGGGCCTTCCGCCGTGTTGCAGGCTGACGGGCACGTGGAGCGCTCGGCGGGGTCGCGCTACCTGTTGCCCTCCGGCGTCCCATGCAGGCGGTATTAATTGGGCATCGGCCGCCGGGTACCGTGCCAGGGTTCGAACACCCCCGCACCGTTCAGCACGTCCACCAATCGACAGATGTCCTCCGCGGTAACCGCACCGGAGTGGTTGATATCGCAGCTATAGCTTCCCCAGCGCGGGGGGCACACGCCGTTGATGCAGCAATCGACGAAACGCACGATGTCGCGGGCGCTCGCGTACGTATCGCCGTCTACGTTGCCGGGATGGGCGATGAAGTGCGCCGCCGGGTCGCCGCCCGTGCCGCGGTAAGTGATCGTCGTCGCCGCGCCGGGGGTGATCGGTCGTGAGAGCCGGATGGAATAGGTACCCGAGACTTCGTGAACGTCGGCGATAGCGTTCGGCGTTCCGGCCGTGGCCGACTCACTGAGCTGCCAGCAGTGCTCATCGGCTCCGAGCGGCGCGCTGACCACGATGGTGTCGATGCCCAGCCGCGCTGCTGCGTCAGTCACCAGCGAAGGCTGCCGCGCGTCAACGACACCGTCAGGCGGATCGAGCCAGGCGACTGCGCCCGAAGGGCACTGGCACTCGTCGGGCCGGCCGTCGGCGTTACGGTCGTTGGAAAAGCCGCTACGGATGTCGCAGCCGTCGAGCACCTCGTTGGTGTTGCAATCGTCGCACCAGGGTGCGTTGTCGCAAGCCGCGGCATCGCACTCGTCAGGTTCACCGTTCTGATTACAATCCGAGCTCCGTCCGTCCCGAATGTCTGTCAGGTCAGGGATGAGGTTGGGTTGGCAATCGTCCTCGCGGCAGCGAATGGAGAGCGTCCCAGACGGCTGCGCGCCATCTTCGCCCCCGAGGCGGATGCGGTAGGCCCGGCCGCCGAACACCGGGACGGTTACTGCGGCGGCGGCCCCGCAGGAGCTGACGCAGGCGTCCGGGATGCACACGTCGCCCGAGACGACGCAGGCCTGGGTGAACTGGCAGGAAACGCCCGGCGGACAATCGGCCGAGGTTCGACAGGGCGCTCCGCCAAGGCCGCATTGCAGGCAATCAACGTTCGATACGCACGGCGCACCCGTCAGCGCGCACGCATTGCAGTCGCCATCACCAAGGCACGGCTCTCCACTTCGGTTGCAACGCCGATGACAATCTCTATCCGTATCACATTCCACTTGAACGCAGAACTCATCACTCTGGCAGTCCCCGCTTCCCAGCCTGCACGGGATGCCGCTATTGCCGCTGCACTGTCCGAGGAACTCGCACGTCTGGGAGCGCAGTGTATGCTCGAACGGGTTTACCGCCGCATCCTGATTGCACCCGATGAGGTTCTCAATGTCGAGATCGCATGAATCGGCGGGGTCCGGTATCCGGTACACCGCGAGCGTGGTCGGGGGGTCGGGATCGGCAGGCGTGGGCCCGCAGGTTTCGATGGTGAGTGCTCCGCTGCACGGCGAGAAGTACTCATACCAAATGTCGTTCTTCATTTGCGGTAGGCAGGTCTCTGTGGGGCAGTCCAGCGTAGCGTTGTGCAGGTTGAACGGAATCGCCAGGTCCGTCGGGGTTACCGGGAGACCGATGGCGTTGCCGCAGGTGTTGTTGACCGGCATCGACCGCGGGCAGGGAACTTGAACGTCCAAATGGTAGGGGCCCTGAAAGATGCTCGCCGACGCACCGACCAGGATGTAGTACCGGTGCCCCGTAAGCAGGCCCTCCACACAGACGTCGGACAATTGCTGGTTGCTGCACGTGGAAGCATCGTCGTTGCAGCCGATGACCCGCAGGGAATTGCAGGCCGTCAGTTCGTTGGCCGAATCGCCGACGTCGAACACCTGAATGATCGAGTCCGTGGCGGTGTCCGAGGGCGGCGTTAAGCACGTGTGAATTCGCGCCGTCGTATGGTGCTGCGGCGTATCGGGCATGACGAAGTAGTACCAGAGGCTGCCCGTAGCCCGGGGGTTGAAGCCGTTGTTGCCGCAACAGGCCACGGGGTCCATGTCGCCCGGCCGAGTCCCGGTAGTAGCATAACGGTTGTTGGCCGAAGCGGCGCCAGAGTAGCTGTTGGGGTCCGAGGCGCGAATAAGTGTGATCTCCGCCGCGCCGCGGATGGGGCTGGGATCGCCGCAGACGTCGTTTCCCGGCACGACCTCACAGAGGGAGTACGCGAGCGCCACGCAAGCGCCGTCCCAGCCGAACTCGCAGCAGAAGGGGTCGTAGCGGCAGACCTCGTCACAGCAGGTCAGGTTTCCGCAGCCGCGGCGGTCGTCGCAAACGTGGTTGCCAATTAGCTGGCAGAAGTCGGCGCCGGGACAGTCGGCATCGCTCGCGCATTCAATGGTGGGATGGCTCGCACAGTGAGAGATGAGGCATATTCGTTCGCCGGGGCAATCATCGTCATCCTCGCAGAGGAGCTCCGGATCAACCTGGAAACAACCGCCCTGCGAGAAATGGCACGGGTAGTAGGGGCAATGGAATCCGTAATCCGTACAGAAGTGACCCGGCTGCCAAATGCCCGTGCGCGCAGAGCAGGTGCCGTCGGCCTGACAGTGTCGGTTCGGCGGACAGTCGGCATCATCTTCGCACGATACCGGCGGAGTCTGAGAATCGACGAGCGCGTGGCATTCTTCCTCCGTCAAGTCGCTGCAGTTTGTGTCGGGTTTGCAACAAGCATGCGCTCCGCAGGGCGGATCGAAGGGATCGTCGGCATCGGTTCCGCAGGTTGCCCCCCTGATCCAGCGCCCGCCGGCGCAGGCGGCGGCTGAGAACCCGTTGGTGCAGACCGGTGCTTGGCCCGACTGCAGATCCGGACAGCACGCGCCCGGAGGCGGCTGGCCACGGCAATACACTCTCGCCGAGACGATTCCCGGCAATGGGTACTTACAGAGGTGCCAGGTCGGCGTATCGAGTGCGCAAATGGTGGGGGTGGTGTAGCCAACCTCTACCCGGGCGGCGGAGATCGGCCCCGTGTTGCCGCGGTTCGCCTTCCACACCAGCCACACGGGGTTCGGCAGTTGGAGGCCCGGCGGAAACAAAAAACGCACGACTTGCAGCGTGCCGTTGCCCGCCTGTGGGTGGCTGGTGAACGTTCGCTCCGTCCCCGGCAATGGATTCGGATCCTCCGGGTTGCGGAAGTCGAACTCGACCTGGTAGGCACCGCTAGTTCCGCGCAGGTAGACCTCAAGCGCGCTGAGCTCGCAGCTCGGACTCGTTAGGAGCAGGTCCTCGGCGCCGCGCATGCCCGCACCCAACGCCAGGGAACCCGGGCCGGCACCGACGGCGGAGTACGCCAGGTGATGGGTCTCGCAGGGCTCTTCGGCGAAAAGCTGGATGTAGAACGACGCACAAACCGGACAACCGCCAAACCACGATTTGCATCCCAACTGCGGGCCATGATAGTAGTCGCCAGAGAAACCTATTTCCGCCGAACTCCCGACGATCCACGCGGCGGTGGGCGTGTCGAATTGTACTGAAACCCAGATCGTGGGAGAGACGGATACTTGTGCGCCCGACAGATCCACCTCCAGTTCATGGACGACCGCGGCGTCGTCGGATAGGCCCGTGAAGGTAGACTCCGTGCCTGCAATCAGCGTGCCGGTGCCCTGGGGCGGCGGACATCCCGTCCACAGCGCCACGGTACAACTGAAGACGCCCGTCCCCGACGGCACACCGCCGGTGACGGCCACGCGATAGCGCGTCAGCCCGCAGGCGCCCACAGCTTCCGAGACGAGGTCGTCCGCCACGCGAACGTTCGCTCCGGGTGGGTACGCGAGCGTCCCACCCGTGTTGCTGTAGATCAGTCTCTCGCCGGTCGCAGTGCCGGCCTCGCCTTCACCGACGATCCCGCTGCTACCTTCTGCGACGTGTCGAACGATCCTGGCACCGCCGGGGATGACCCGCGGCAGCGCCTGGGCCGCTGCCTCCGAGCCCGCCACGCTTCCGGGTCCGTCCCGTCCGCCGGTGGCGCCCTGGCCGGTCGCGGCGGCGCGTTCCGCCGTTTCCGGCTCCAGCATGGCCGCCTTCAGCACCGCCCCGGAAAGGCATAATGTTACGAAGTAAACGAACGATAGCGCGCCTCTCCCCCACCTCGACAGAGTGGATACCGGCTGCATTGATTTGCACTCCCGCCTGCCCCAGATGGGACCCCCGCGCCGCTCGTTGGCTTCGCCGCGCGGGCCATCCCCGTTGGGCACCCCCATGCCAACCGTTCGGCCAGCGGCTGCCACTGGTGCCGTACAACCGCCCGCCCCGAGCCCCGTGGTGCGTCCCCGCGGCGGCGTGCCGGGAGTTGAAGATGTGAATACGTCCCCGCGAAGACGACTCACCCATGTTATGGGTCGGCGAGAGCGAAGTCAAGGTTGCCGCGAAAAAAAGCATCCGGATGTCGGTGCAGGTTGATCGTCCGACCACGGCGTTCACCCGCGCGAAACGAGTTCCGCCGCCCATGGCCAGCGTCCGGCGCTCGGGGAGGACTGTGAGTGGCCGGCGTGCGCCACTGGCGCGGCGGCCGGCATTGGCCCGGCGATGCCGGTCCGGTCACCCCTTTCGCGCGCTGACGAAAAGCCCCTGGCCTGCGTAGGCCACGGTCTCGTCGATGGTCTCGAAATTCGCTTTGCCGAGCATGTGCCGCAGTTGCTCGGCGGTGAAAGTGCGCAGGCTGTTCCCGGTACGCATGCGCTCGTTGTGCTGCCGCAGGTTCTGGAATTGCTCGTACCGCCCTTCCCACAGCTTCTTGTCTTCGAGGTCCCGCTGCAGAGCCGCAAAGAGCGTGTCGAGGTCCGACCCCTCGCGCGGCACGCTGAAGGCCAGGACGCCGCCCTTGGGGAGCAGCGTCGCGACGCGATCGAACAGCGCCTGGGTGTCCTCCACCGAGAAGGCCACGTTCATCATGAGGACGGCGTCGAACTTCCCGGGCATGAAGCCGCGGAGATAGCGAATGTCCTGCTTCTTGACCGTGAGCGTGGCGCGATTGCCGCAGTTGTCGCGCAGGCGCTCCAGCATGGCGTCGTTAAAGTCGACGGCGCATACGCGGCGATTGCCGTTAAGCAGTTTGCTGGTCAGGTAACCCGTACCGGCACCCAACTCCAGCACGGACTGACACCCCCGCGCCGCCGAAAGGTGCAGGTCGGCGAGCCGGACGTACTCGCCGAATTTGGGCAGCAGCTCGTCGTACACCGGGGCCATCGCGGTCCAGCAGACCTGGTCTTCGAGCGTGCGGCGCAGGCGTTCCTCAAACTCCTTGCTTCGCTCCACCTTGTTGACGTTGAGCGCCACGTTCCAGCGGACGCATTCCATGGTTCCCGGTTTGGTGACCGCGGACGAGAGCTTCGTAAAGTTCATCAGCCCGAACTCCCGCGAGGCGAACTCCAGATCCTCCACGTCGGCCAGGGGAATGCCATTGCCGAATACACGGCGGGCGCGATCGAGAATCTTGTCGTAGTTCCGCAAGTGCTGACACCATTCCGACACGTGACTGCCCTCCAGCAGCGTGGGAACGGTGCCGAAGACCATCTCGAACGCCGGGTTCCAGCACTGGATGTTGAAGCGGGCGTCGAGGCTATAGGTGGGCACGCTCCAGTCCGGCACATGGAACTCGCCGTTCAGCGGCACTGCGGCCGCGTGCGCGACCGGCGCCCGTCCTTCAGCGGCTACCGCAGCGCCGCCCACCGCCGCCAGGGGCTGGCGCGGAACCTCCGCCGCCTGGGGCCCAAGCCCTCCATCGACTTGGGGGCGAGGCAACGCAGTGATACCGGACTTGGGATTCAGCGCCGGCGGGTCGATGCCCGGGCCCTCGGGACCGCGCAGCGGCAAACGCCGACCGGTGAGCAGGGTGATGACCAGGTCCACGAGCGGCGTGAGGTATTGCCTGGCCGGCGGATACAGGATCGAAACTCCCAGGAACAGGAAGATGATCTCGATCGTGACCAGCCACTTAGGATCCAAGCTGATCGGGGGCTTGGCGTAGCCGAGCAATCCCACGATCCCCAGGAGCAACAACGCGCCGCCGGCGATGTTGCGACCGTGAACGTCGGCCGGTGTTTCTCGTAACATAATCTCCTCCCTTGGTGCGCTCACGACAGGTATAGGCACATGGCCCGGGACGGTTGGCTGCGGAACGGCGCCTCGCCGGTGCCCGGTATGACGTGGAATCCCAACCGCTCGTAAAACGGAACATGCCAGAGCCCGCAAGCCAGCAGAACTGCGTGAAAGCCGGTGGCGCGGGCGGTGTCAACGGCCACGCGGACCAGCCGACCGCCAACGCCGCGCCGGCGGTACACCTCGCACACCCCGACACGGCTCAACTCCGCGATCTGCGATCGCCCGTCACGGAGGGCAGCCGGAAAATCGTGCCCGTGCCAGGCTTCGGAGAGCAGTAGCCGGAAGCCCGGCCGGTGCTGCCAGAGCCGATCGAGGGTGGCGTCGCCGGTCGATGACGAGATTCGGGAGAGCAGCGGATCCAGCGCCTCCTGGTGACGGGGAGTGATCAACCGCGTGCACCCGACCAACCGTTGTGAATGGCTCGTGTCGAAGCAGCCGAAATGCAGGCTGAACCGATCGAACTCGTCCAGATCGATGCCGGCGCCGGCGCGGCGGCATTCCTCCGCCACCACACCGTAGGGCTCGAACACGCGAAACCGCAGCCGAAGCGCCTCGGCAAGTTCGTCGAGGGCGCACAGCGCGCGAACCGCAAGGAAATCCGGTACCGCGGCACCGGGCTCCGCGCGCACAGCGCGGCAGGAGGCGTCTTCAGCGTTGCGTGAATACATGCCGCTTCGAACCGCAAGACCGTGAGTACTACCTGTTCTGGAATCGTACACGATGGTACGCATCATTGCAATAACGATGTAAACGAAATCGCAAGATGATCTTCGTGAAAAGCATCAGTAAAACTACGCATACGCGGCACAGGTTTCGACAGGCGGCCAACGGATGGCTCTGGACGCTGCGGCGGTCTTCGGCTAAATTCGCGGTGTTACGCTCGTAGCCGGCTTACGCCCAGGGGCCGACACGATTCGATTCGCGGTGAGCACGCCCCTTCCCGGTGCACCGCCGGGCGGCGACCCGAGATTCCCCCTGGATAGTTCGATTTGGCCTGCGCCGCCTCTTACGCGCGAATGGGTCGCGCCAGGCGGCCTCTCTACAAAAGGGAATGCACATGAGATCGATCCGTGCCCGTCGTCCCCGTGGACTCATCCGGAACCTGGCGTCTTTCACGGCCGTGGCGCTCTCGCTACAGGTTACTGTCCCGACGGCCACCGCCCAGTGGACGCAATGGGGCGGCGCGAACCAGGATTGGAAGACAGATGCTAAGGGACTGGCAGCGAGCTGGCCCGAGAACGGCCCGAAGAAGCTATGGTCGCGGAGCCTGGGCGAGGGTTACTCGGCGATCCTCGCCGACGCCGGGCGGCTTTACACCATGTACCGCGCCGACGGTAAGGAAGGCATCATCGCGCTGGATGCTAAGACCGGCGAGACGGTGTGGGAACACAAGTACGAGTCGGCGCCCCACGAAACGCACGTCATGCAGTTCGGCGACGGGCCGCGCTCCACGCCCCTGATCTCCGGCGATCGTCTGTTTGCGATCGGCGTGGCGGGCAGGCTGCACTGTCTTAACAAAACCGACGGCAAGGTGCTCTGGAGCAAGGACCTGTGGGGTGAGATGAAGGGTACGGTGCTCAACCACGGCTACTCCTCCAGCCCAGTAGCGTACAAGGACACCGTCATCGTGCTGGTCGGCGGCGAGGAACAGGCGTTCGTGGCCTTCAAACAATCGGACGGCTCCATCGCCTGGAAGAAACAGAACTTCGGGAACAGCTACTCCACGCCCAAGCTCATCAACGTCGACGGCGAGGAGCAGCTTGTCTCCTTCATGGCGACGGAAATCGTGGGCTTGGATCCCAACAACGGCGACCTGAAATGGGAGTACAAGCACGAAAACCAGTGGAAGCAGAACGTGTGTATGCCCGTCTGGGGCCCGGATAACCTGCTGGTTTTCTCCTCCCCGGAAGCCGGCGCCAGGGCGCTGAAGCTCACGCGCAAGGACGGCAAGACCGAGGTAACCGAGGCGTGGTCGACGCCCAAGATTCAGTTCTACCACGGCAACGCCATTGGCGTGGGCGAATACGTATACGGGTCGACGGGCGGGGCCACGGGCGGGCCTGCGTTCCTGGCCGCCGTCAACGCCAAGACCGGCAAGATCGCCTGGCGGGAACGCGGGTTCGCCAAGGCGACGCTGCTCTATGCTGATGGCCGGTTGCTGCTCCTGGACGAGGAGGGTGTACTGGCGCTGGTGAACGCGAGCCCCGAGGGACTGAGCGTGCAGAGCAAGGCCGCGGTGCTCGAAAAGGTCGCCTGGACGGTGCCGACGCTCGTCGGAAAGACCGTGTACCTTCGAGACAAGAAGTCGATCGTGGCGCTGGACCTCGGTTAAGGGGAGGAGTCTCCGACCGAGAATCGTCCGGCCTTCCCGGCGTAACGCAACGCGCGCAGGCTGCGCGCATGTTGCTCCGTAAGCTACTGATCCGGCCGATCAAAACTCGCGTGACGCATCCGCGAACCCCGCCATACGCAGCGCTTCCGCGTACGCCCGCGGGTCATTCACGTTGCGCAGAGACTGGCACGCGGGGTCGGCGGCTGCGAACTCGCACGGCTCGACGTGCCGCGCGCCGCACGCCTCCGCGAAACGATGTACCCGACCTTCGCCCTGCATGAGGAGCGCCTCGGCCAACGGGAGCGTGTCGACCCGGTAAATGGCCGTAAGCGGGAAAAGCTGCCCGTCTTGGACGGGAACCACGGCGCGGTCGGCCACCAGCAGCTCCAACAGCCGTTCGATCAGCGCCGGCCGTAGCAACGGATGGTCGCAGGAGGTGACGAACGCTGCGTCGGCGATGCCGGTGAGTGCCGCCATTCCCGCGGCAATCCCCGCGAGCGGCCCGCCGTCTACGACGGCGTCGTGAACCACCTGAATGTCCTGCGGCAGCGGCGGCAGCGCCTGTCCCGCATGGCCTGCCACACGAACCGGCTCCGCCGCGCTACGGACGATCCGCACCATTCGTTGCAACAGGACTTCCTCGCCGAAGGGTAGCCAGGCCTTGGGCCTGCCCATGCGCACGCTCTTTCCGCCGCATAGGACGATACCGGCCAGCGGCTTGAGAGTACTAGGCACGGGCGATCCTCCGGGGCCGGCGGCCACCGCCTCGTCCCCGGGGCGTGACGCGGACGCCGAACGCCAGTTTAACCTCCTCCCTGGGGCTTCCGATAACCCCAAGGCGGGGATCGGCTCCGGAGAGCATTCCGAACTCCGGGCGCGGTTCGCGCCCCGCGACATGCGGTTTGACAAGGAACGGGCGAATGAAACGGTTACGTAGCGTCGTGGCGATGGGTCTCCTGATGCTGGCGGTAACCCTGATTGCGGGATGCACCACCGGGTTCGTAGAGGACGCCGCGCGCGGCAGCGTCGCGTCGTTCCTGAACAATGTCTTCACCACCGCGGTAAACGCCACCATCAATCCCTAGGCGCGGCGGTTCCGGTCGCGGCGGCGGCAACGAACCGAGGCGGGTGGGGTTCAGCTCAGCCGCGCCGGTTCGACGTCCAACCCGTAGCGTTTCATCTTCTTATAGAGCGTCGTGCGGTTGATACCAAGCTGCTCGGCGGTGAGTTGGCGGTTCCAGTTGTTGGCCCGCAGCGCCGCCTCCAGAATTCGTTTCTCCGGCTGCTCCAGCGCCTGGCGCAACGGCATGGGTTGATAGGGTGCGTCAGCGCGCTCCGTCGGCGCCGCGGCACGAAGCTTTTCAGGCAAATCGTCAACCGTGATGTAGCGTCCCTTGCACAAGACGACGGCCCGGGCCACGACGTTCTCCAGCTCGCGCACATGGCCCGGCCAGTGGTAGCGCTGAAGCGCGCGGATGGTCTCCTCCTCGAACCCCAGCACGTCGCGTTTCATCTCGGCGCAGTTGCGCTCCAGGAAGTGCTTGGCGAGGAGTGGAATGTCGCCGACGCGCTCCGCCAGGCTGGGCATCTGCAGAGTGACCACGTTGATGCGGTAGAAAAGGTCTTCGCGAAAGTGCCCCGCTTGCACCTCTTCCTCAAGATCGACGTTGGCCGCCAGGATGACGCGGACGTCCACGGATTCCGTCTTGTTGGAACCCACGGGTTCGAATTGCTGCGACTGGAGGACGCGCAGGAGCTTGACTTGCAGCGCCGGTGAGGCGGCGGAGACCTCGTCGAGGAAGATGGTACCGCCGTCGGCGGCCTTGAACTTGCCGTGCTTGTTGGCCACGGCGCCGGTGAAGGCGCCGCGCACGTGCCCGAACAGTTCGCTCTCCAACAGGGTCTCGGGGACGGCGCCGCAACTGACCTCCACGAACGGCCCCTGCCGGCGATCGCTCTGTTGGTGGATTACGCGGGCAATGAGGGACTTGCCCGTGCCCGAGGGACCCTGAAGCAGCACGGTTACCTTCGATCGCGACACTGCCTCCACCAGGTCGAACACCTTGAGCATGCGATAGTCGTGCCCGATGATGCTGTCGAGTCCGTAGCGTAGGTCGAGCCGCTGCTTAAGCAGCCGGTTCTCACGCAGAATGGCCTGCTGCGCCATGGCACGCTCCACGCACAGCTTGAGTTCGTCGTCGACGATAGGCTTGGTGAGGTAGTCGTAGGCGCCCATCTTGATGGCCTCGACGGCGCTTTCGATGGTGCCGTAGCCGGTGATCATGATGACCACGGTTTCCGGCGCGCGCTTGCGGACCAGGTGCAGGAGTTCGAAGCCGCTTCCCCCGGGCAGGTTGACGTCGCTGATGACCAGATCGACGGACTGACGATCCAGCATCTGCACCGCCGCGTGGAACCCCGGCGCTGCCTCCACTTGGTACCCCTCCAGGCGCAGGAACTCGGCCAGCGACTCCAGGATGATCCGGTCGTCATCGACCACCAGGATGCGCGACGTTGATTCGCTCGTAGCCATACGCCCTCTCCGTACGTCGGCCGCCGTCATGGTTCCTGCGCTGCCGGCGGCGGTCCAGGCTGCGACCAGGACGAAAAAGCCGAGGTGGGGATTCGCACCGTGAAAACCGCGCCCCGCTCCTCTCCGCGCTCGGCCGTGATCGTCCCCTGCATGTCCTCGACGAAGTCCTTGCAGATCGCCAGCCCCAGACCTGTTCCCTTGCCCGGCGGTTTGGTAGTGAAAAAGGGCTCGAAGATCCGCCCGGCCTGCTCCGGCAGGCCGATGCCCGTATCGGCGACGCGGATCACGACCTGGTTGTCCACCAGGCCCGTGGTTACGGTCAGGCGTCCGCCGTCTGGCATGGCGTCGATGGCGTTCTTGATCAGGTTTCGGCAGATCTGAAACAGACGGCTGCCGCGCACCAGGGGCATATGCTGGGTCTGAAGGTCGAGGGCCACCACCATGCGGGTTATGTCCGCGGCGGCCGTGGTCTGCTGCACCGCCTGCTCCACGATCTGGTTGACCGAAAGGTCCCCGAGTTCCGCGCCGGAGCTGCGCGAGAACTCCAGCAGATCGTCGATGATCTGCATCATGCGCAGCAATCCGGTGCGCGATTCCGCCAGATACGCCGTGAGCTTCGATGGCGGCGCCTCCCCGGCGACCCGCAGCGCCAGGTTTATGTAACGCAGGATACCGTCGAGCGGATTGCTCAACTCGTGCGCGATCCGCGCTGCGAGCTTTCCCAGCGATGCCAGCCGCTGCGAGACTTCGAGCTGGTCCCCCAAGGCCGTGTCCACCTCGCGCCGCTGAGCGCTGATGAGCACCATCGCCTGCTCCGATGGCGGCGCGGCGGTCAGACGGGTGAGGCGAAGGCTGAAAAGCTCCCCGACCTCGGTCGTGGAGGGCACGAACAGGTCCAGTCGGCGCGGAGCTCCCTCCCGCACCACCGGCGTGAGTTCGGACTCCCAGCCCGCAAACGGCTCGAGGGTTCGCGCGCCGCGGAAGACGGCCTGTAGCGTGTCCCCCGCCGCCAGGCAGCTCCGCGCCCGGGCGCTCCGATAACTCACCACCCCGTGCAGGTCCGACACCAATAGGATGGCATCCAGCGCTTCCAGAATCACCTCCGCGGGCGGTGCGGCGCGCGGCGCGACTGCGGCTTGGCGATCTTTTCTCATGGCCATACGCCTCGATCATCGGCATTCCGGGTGTAGCGTTGCACAGGGCGGGGTGGGAGTGCGTCATCGCCTTCGCCCGTGCTTCGTGCCGGACACCCCGCCGCGGGTATTTATGGGTCGGTCGTCGATGTGATCGCTCTCGCGACCACACCTGTGGTGGGCGCATCCTATCTCCTGCGACAAGGTCGAAACTCTGGGACTACACTGCAGGCTCGCGCGTTAACCGCGGCCACGCCGGGGACGAGCCGGCGAGCGAGGTTACCTCGGCGTGTGCGTCAGGACCGCGACCCGGCGGGTTCGCGCATCGCTTCGGATGCGGCGAATTCGCGACGGCCTTGCAGCCAGCCGCGCAGGCACGGTTCCTCGATGGGATGGTTGCCGAGCACCGAGATTTCGAGGGCGGCGGCGGCGTTGCCCAGATATGCGGCGGCAAGAAGTGGAGCCCCGGCGGCGAGTGACAGCGTCGAGGCCGCCAGCAGGGCATCGCCGCAACCCAGCCGATCGACGGCGTGGGTGGCAAACGACGGCAGGGCCTCGCTTCGTAGCCGGCCCGACCATTCCGCCGTCCCCCGCTGCTGACTGGCACGTTCGAAAACCACCATGCCGCGCTTCTCCAGCGTGATGAACAGGTGTCGAGCCTGAGTCTTGCCCAGCAGCTCCCAGGCAACGGCGGACAGGCCGGAGTCGAAGTCGTTCAGCATCGCCCGCGCCTCGAGCTCCGTGGGGCACAGCAGGTCGACGTTCTGGAAATTGAGCAGGTTGGCTCGCCCGCCGCTGACGTCCGCGGTGATCAGACGCACGTTCTGCCGCAGCGAGGGGAGCACGCGGCGCAGCAACCCGGCCGTAATCATGCCGTAGCCGAAGTCGCAGAAAATCACCGCGTCGGCGAGCTTGGACTGCTGCTCCAGGATGAGCGCGGCGCGGCGTTCGGCCACGGAGTCCAGCGGCAGGCATCGGGCGCGATCGACCTTGAACAGCTTGGTGTCGTCCGCCAGAAACCGCGTTTTCTCCACCAGTGCCGGCCGGGAGCGGATCAAGTGGACGTCGACACCCTCCGTCTCCAGGACCTCGGACACCAAGTCGGTCTGTGCGTCGGCTGCTCCGGCACTGAGCAGGAAGGCGTGCCCCCCCAGCGCCGCAACGTGCCGCGCCACGATGGCGGCCCCGCCCACGAAGGTCCGCTCGTCGCGGTGCGCCAGGCTCAGAATCGGCGACTCGCTGGCCACGCCGAGCGTATCGCACAGAACGTAACGGTCCACGACGATGTCGCCCACGACGATGACGTGCAGATTGTGGAAACGGTTCAGTGTCTGATCCAGAGAGGCGGCGGTGATGCCGTAGCGCCGGCAAAGCAGGTTCAGACGGTGCGACTCGGTCTCCGGCGTGCGGGGAAGTTGTTCGACCAGTGCCGTCGAACTAAACACAATCTCGCCACTGGAGAAGATGATCCGTCCGCCGTAACCCTCCACCACGTTCTTTTCCGCGAGGAAGCCGGGGTCGCGGGAGTACTCATATTCCCGGCCTTTGACGTACACGTCGGGTCTAACCTCGGAAAGCACGCGCTGGGCCGTGGCCTCCTCCGTGACGTGTACGTAGTCCACGAACATCAGCGCCGCCAGGTTCTCGGCGCGAAGCTCCTGAGGGATGTAGGGGCGTTGTACGCCCTTATCGACGTTGGCGTCGCCCGTGAGGGTGACGATCAGCACGTCGCCCTGTTGTCGTGCGAACTCCAGGTAGCGGATGTGGCCGGGATGGACGATATCAAAGCAGCCGTGGCATTGGACGATGGTCTTGCCCGCGGCACGGGCATGCTCGGCGGCAGCAACCAGGTCTTTCAGCGAAACGATCTTCTTTTCGTAGCTTGCCGTCATACGGTAGCGCTCGCGTTTCGACGGGCGGCGGCGCGGTCATCCCGACTGCGCCGCAGGCCGGCGGAAGCACCTATCGGATATCGGCAATTGCAGCCTTCGGATCGTAGCGGAACCGGCCGGGCGACCGGGGCAGGGAGCCTGGGGGTCACTGCGCGGCGGCGTGTGGAATGGTCGCCCCCGGGCGGCGTTTCCCAACGCCCGGGTCCGACCGCGCCCCCGCCGCCATCAGCGCGGATGGGAGCAATCGATTTCCGAACGACCGACGCGGAGCCCGGTCGGTAGCGGATGACCGGGCTATCGAATGCGGCCTCTACCGCCGCGAGCGCGCCAGCCGCAGGCCCGTGATCCCCAGGAAGGCGAAGGGAAGCATGCCGATCATTCCCACGCCGCAAAGGCTGCCGTTTCCCCCGCGCTGGACGGTGAGGTAAAGCGTCGAGAAGCTGCCGGTCTCGCCGTTCTGCGTGTAGGTGCCCGATCCGTCAATGCGGATGACTTGCGCGGCGATGCCGTAAACGGTGAGCGGGGCGACATAGATGCCGCACTCCGAAACCAGCCCGGTGAACTGCACGGAACAGGTACTATCGTTAGGCGTCTGGCGTTCGTGCATGGGCGTGCCGGCCGCCAGGCCTCCGCAGTCGCTGCAGTCGCTGTTCAGCGGGCACAGGTCCGTGACCGCACCGTCGCGTCCGTCGTCGCACTCGGCATCGAAGGCAAACTCGCACGTATCCACGCATTGGCCGTCACCCGTGAAGTCCTCCCCCGCGCTGTCGATAGGGGGCTCGGGTAGCGACGGCGGGACCTCGCTGAACCCGTCAAGCTCGGCCTCCAGGGTCAAACGCGTGCCGTCGAACGTGACGGTGCCGGTGTAGCCGTAACAGTCGGGTGCACGGTCGACGCTGCTGGTGACATCGGCGTAGTCGATCCGATCGCCGGCGCCGGAAAGCGTCACGACTGTCTCATCCAGGCTCGGAGGCAGCGGGCTGAAGGTCGCCGACGCGAAGTTGACGCTGGAGAGCGACCAGTTCAACCCCTCAAGCGAGGCGAGCGGTTCGTCGCATGGGATGGGCACCGGCTTGCGTACGCGGTTGAGCTGCAACGGCCCAAAGGTCACGCGCTCGCCATCCACCAGCGCCTCGCCCACAACCCGGGCGTCAAAGGCGTTGAGGTTGAGGAGAACCTGTTGTGTGCCAACCGCATCCACGTCGAGCGTGAGCTCCACGGTGCAGGCGCGTGTCAGGTCTTCGTTGTAGCCGGAGGCGACCACGCGCATCCGCCGGCCGTCGAACTCGAACTGCACCGCCGGCGGCGTATCGCCCTCCGCGAACGGGTCCGCGATGAAGGGGATCGATGAGAGAATCCGGCAGCGCTTGCCCTCGAGGATATCGGTCACCACGTCCATGGTGTCGACCGAGTTTCCCAGTCCGGCCAGCGAAAGATAGGCCAGCCCGGACTCCCCGGTGGTGGTGTCGGAGGCGAGGATCCAGAACTCATCCTCCGCGAAGGGCGTTGAGGTGACCTCACGCGCCGAGGTGCCGTCGGCGCTGGACGACTCCGAATTGCCCGCCTGCGCGCCTCCAACGGTGGGCGAAACACGGCAGGCGCAGAGGGCGACCGCCATGCCCACACTCGCAGTTACACTCACGGTGATAAGGGTCGAACGCCTCAGGGATTGCTGCCTGGACATCGTCATCTCCTTATGCGAAGGGCGAAAGGTCGAGACCGCGAGCGAGTCGCCTCGCTCGGTGGCCGACTGGGCCCGGCCGCGAACGCATTCCACGGTACCGCGCTCCAGGTGGGAAGTCCACGCCGGGAGCCACAGCGCGTGCCCGGCCGTGCGCGAACCCGCGCTGCCAACCGGCGGCGTTCGGCGGCACGCGCGGTACTGCGGGGGCAGGAGTCACTTCCCGAAGTCGTCAGGAGCCGTCGCGGAGGCGGCGCGGCGCCGCAGCGCGCGACCGCCCGAAGCGGACTTTCGCGGCCACGCCCAGCGCGAGGGCTAAGATCATGATGCCCCACTGCGACACGGCCGGGATGGCCACGGCGCAGCCGGGGGCGAAGATCGCGTCGTCGGCGCCGGGGCATTGGTCAGTGCAATCGGGCACGGAGTCGGAATCGGCATCGCTCGTGTCGCTGAGGCCGCAGCCGCAGAGGCCGGGGGCGAGCTTTGCGGGATCATTCGGGCATTGGTCGCCGCACAGGGCGTCGGTGCCGTCGGAGTCGGTGTCACCTTCGCAGGGGTCGGGTGAGTTCAGGACCGTGCCGTTATTCGCGGCGCAACAGAGAGGGTCAAGGATCTGGCACTGCCGGGTGGGCAGGCAGCAGGGCTGCGCGCTCGTGCACGCGCCGTCGGGAACGAACGTGCCGCCGGCGTTGGTGCAGGTGGGGTCGAAGGCCGCGGCGCAGCCACCACCGGTGAGGCAGCAGAGGCCCGGGATCCCCAGGGTGTATTCGACGAGGTTCTGCGTCACGCCGTCGTTGAAGGTGAAGCGCGTCGTGGCGCCGATCGGCATCGACCGGTCGAGGACGATTTCGAGGTCTTCGGGGTTGCCGTTGTCCCGCCGCCGCGTGGCGATGACCTGCGGCGCGACACCGCTGCTGACTTCGACGGTAATGTCGTCGATGTAGGCGTAGTTGGGTGAATCGTAGGTGACGAGGAAGCGATCGAGATTGGGATAAACCAGCGGATCCAGCACCCCCGCCGGCGGCTCGGTGGCGATGATCTGCTCGCCGAAACCGATGGTGCCGAAGCGGACGAAATCCCACTCATTGGTCACAACGGGGGGTCTGGTAGACACGCATCCACCCCAGCCCGCGAACTGGATGTAGGAAACACCTTGCGCCTCGTTGTCGGTATACTGAATGAACAAGTGGCCGTCTACCGCAACTCGATAGGTTGCCCCGTCGAGGCACTCGAAGCGATACGTGTGGAAGTCGCCTAGCGCCAACCCGGTAACAAACTGGCCGCCTTCAATGTCGCTGGCGGCGTCGCCGAACAAATCGACAACGTCGTGCATCGAACGGTAGTCCAGCGTTACATGGGCGTCGCACCCAAAGAAGGGAGCGGCAGCGCGTGAGTGGTTTGATCGAAAGCGCCATTCGACCCACAGCGAAGGGGGCTCCTCGGCCGGACCGTCGGCGATGAAATAATGGAAAGCAACCTGGTCTACGCCGTCGGTCCACCGGAGTATGAATCGTCCATCAATAAGGGCCTCGCTACAGGCCCCGGAACACGGCTGGAACACCAGCCACCCCGCCGAGGGATCGTACGGCAATACGTCGCCGTCGTAGCGGTGCAGCACGCCGTCCGCCCGGGCGGCCGATGCGCAGACCGCAACCGCGCTGACGAACGCAGCCGCCATTCGATCCCGAGCCGGCACCTTCATCGCAATCAGCTTAACTAAAGTCAGACAAAAAGTCCATCTCTTGTGAACATTTGCGTGTTTTCCGGGTGCGTGCCCAGCATCGTGGCGCTGACCGATCGCCCGTGAAGCAGTTGTACCATGGCCTGTTCGGCGGGTGCCCCATTCATCGCGCAGCGATGGGTGGGGGCGCGATGATCGTGTGCAGAGGATCCATCGGCCCTGCTGGAGCATCCCGCCAAACACGGATACGGTTCGCGTAATACCGTACACCACTGCTGACACAGCAGTGGCACCCGCTCGATGGACTGGGACAGGCGTCGGCCGATCGAGTGGTGAAGCGCTCTTGTTTCGAAGCGCGATCGGCGCTCGATCATCGTGACCCCACCCTTTGCTATCGCAAAGGATGGGCCACCCGCCGTATACCACTGCTGACACAGCAGTGGCACCTGGCACGTAGCATTGGCGGCCTGATCCGAGTCTCGCAGATCGGAGATGCGATCGCCGGGGGCGCATGCACGGTCCGGCGGCCGGACGCGCCGCGGCGCAAAGTCGTGGGGTGGGCACTCGGGTCATGCCCACCCCACCGTGATGCATACCACCGCCCGCTACGCCGCGCCGGTTTGCCCACGGGGGGCGAATCCCGCGGTGCACGGCGCGGCCGCGCTACGGCAGCACGCAGCTTGGCACGGCGATGTTCACCCAGGGCACCAGCGCCCCGGCGCCGTTGAGGATGTCGATCTCCCGCGAGATGTCCTGAGCGTTGCAGGCGCCGCTGCGATTCAGATCGCACTGCCAGAGCTGCATGGGCGGATGGTGCACGCGGTTCAGATGGTTGATCAGCGAGATGATATCCCGGGCGTTCGCCGTTCCATCGGAATTCGTGTCACCGGGCAGGTAGCCCAGGGTGACGGTGCTCAGGCTGGCATTGTGCTTGATCGTCGTCCAGGCGCCGACGGGAATCGGGCCGCTGAGCTTCACGGTCGCCACGTTGCCGTTCACGGTGACCTGCGAAACGGTGGGAGGCGTGCCGGAAGTGCTGACCAGGGCAAAATCGGCGGGCACGGCCCCCGCAGCGCTGCCGTTGAACGTCAGGTCAACGGTGTCCCAGCCGTAGCGGGTCGCCCCGTTGAGGCTCACGTCCTGGCGGGCATCGATGGCCAGTTGCGGCGGGTTGCTGGACGCGATGGCGTTGGCACAGACCCCCGCGGCGGCGGTGAGCGTGACGTTGTTGGCCCCTACCGTTACGTTCAGGAGTACGCCCGGGCCGATACAGCGTCCTGAAACACGCGAGAAGTCGCCGTCCACTGATGCCGCCGTCAGGACGACGAACGACTGCCCGACGCTGGGGACGAACCCGTTGATCAAGCGGATGTCGAGCTCGCCGCCGCAGAGCTTCGCGGCACCCGTGACCGCCAGCAGGTCCGAATCGGCGGGGTTCGGTCCGCCGAGTTCCACGCGCAGCGTGCCGCCGGTGGACTGCGTGTAGAGGCCCTGCACGTTCAACGTTCCGGCCGAGCTTCCGGGGGCGACAAT
The DNA here is from genome assembly GCA_016208685.1 of Planctomycetota bacterium. GTDB lineage: Bacteria > Planctomycetota > Phycisphaerae > UBA1845 > UBA1845 > JACQXM01. The sequence goes on from JACQXM010000024.1 coordinate 32,361, forward strand.
GCCGAAGTCGTTGTCGATGTTCCCGCGCACCAGGCCGGTGCCCATCAGCACGCCGCCCTGTAGATCGACGACGCCGCTGGGAACCCAGAGCTCGCCTTCTACGCGCGTGCTGCCCGCGGATTGGCGGTAGCTGCCGTTGGACCGCAGGCCTCGCGTGGCGTCGATCACCACCTGCCCAGCGTTGTTGAACCGGGCGGGGTTGTTGATGACCATGCCGCCCGGACCCGTAACATGGAGAAGCCCGGCGTTGCTGAAGTTGGCATCGGACGCCGGTTCGATGTTGATCGCTTCTGCGGCATTGGCCTCCACCGTACCGTAGTTGATCATGTTCGCGGTAATCCGGCCGAAGCCGTCGATGGTGTGGCCGGCGGCCTGGTTTACGCTGGAATTGGCTGTGGTATCGAGCGAGGCGCCGGCGCCGCTGCTGCAATTAAGCGTCACCCGCCCGCTGCCGGAAAGCACGGACGTGCCGTCGAAGGCGAGCGATGTCCCGTAGCACGTGGCGCTGTGGTTGAGGAGGAAGGTACCTTCGTTGACCAGACCGCTGCCCTTGACGAGCACTCCGGTACTGTGGTGCTGAAGGAAGCTGCCCAGGTTGGTGACGTTCTCCAGCGTCACTGTGCCGCCTGTGCTGCGGACGGTGCCGCCGTTGGCCGTGTCCAGCACGCCGCCGGCAATGACGGCGGCGTCGAGCCGCACCGTGCCGCCATCGGCGAGGATCTCGCCGGCGCCGCCTTGTTCGACGCGGATGTTGTTGATGTCCAGGTACGCCTGGTTGGTGGCCATCAGGTCGTTGTGGTTAGTCTTGGTGTTGCCTTCCAGCAGAATCCGCTCGTTGGCGACGTCGGCACGGACCACTCCGTCGTTGACCATCGACGCCGTTATGCGGCCCATGCCGTAGATGGTGTGTCCCGCGTCGTTCGTGAGGGTCTTTCCCGGGCCCGTGTCGACGGTGGCGCCGCCGCCCGTGCTGCAATTGAGTTGCAGGGTTCCCGTGCCGGTGAGCAACACGTCGTCATTGAAGGTGAGCGGCGTGCCGTAGCAAGTGGCGGAGTGGTTGAGCAGGATGTGGCCCTGGTTGACGAGTTGCGACCCGGTGACGCTGGTTCCGGTGCTGTGCTGCACCGCGTACTCGCCAAGGTTGGTCACCTCGTGCAAGGTGCTGGTGCCGGCGACGTTGTAGACGACGCCGGTACCGGCGCTGCGCAGCGTGCCGCCGTCGATCACGGCACTGTTCAGACGGACCGTGCCGTTGTCAGCGAAGACCTCGCCGGTGGCCGACTGGGTTACGGTCGTGCCGGCGATGTCGAGGGCGGCGCCGTTCGAGGCCTTCAACGTCGCGTGGTTGATTTTGTTCAGGTTGTGCAGCAGAAGGGACTCATTGGTCACGTCGGCGTTCACAACTCCGTGGTTGACGAGCGCGGCGCTGATCTGCCCCATGCCGTGAATCAGGTGCGTCGTGTCATTGGTGACACTGAAGCCCGTCCCGCTGGCGAGTCTGGCACCGGCGCCGCTGTTGCAATTCAGCCGCATGTCACCGTTCCCGGTGAGGAGCACGTTGTCGTCGGCGGTCACGGTGGTGCCATAGCAGGCGGCGTCGTGGTTGACGAGCAGTGTCCCGTTGTTGAGCAGCGTCGAACCCACCAGGCGCAGGGTGGTTCCATGGTGGACCGCGAAATCGCCCGAATTGATGACGGTGTCCAGGGTGTTGGTCCCGGCGTTTCCACGAATGACGCCGCCGTTGGCGGTTTGCAGTTCACCCCCGGCGATCGCCGCGCCGTTGAGCCACACGTTGGCGCCGTCGGCCACGACCAGGCCGGCCCCTCCCTGGGTGATCGTGACGCCGTCGATGACCAGGTTCCCGTTGTTGGAGGCCTTGAGGGTGCCGTCGTTGGTCTTGTTCTGACCGTTCAGCGTGAGTGTGGCGCTGTCCAGGTCGGCGTGGACCAGTCCCTCATTGGCTAGAGCGGCCGTGATCTGGCCCATGCCCCGGGTTACGTGATTCGCGGCCTGCGTGAGCGTGGCACCGGCGGCAGTGTTGACCGAGGCGCCTACGCCGCTGGCGCAGTTGAGGATCAGCTCTCCCCCGCCGGAAAGCAGCACGTTGTCGCCGAACGTGAGATTCGTTCCATAACAAGCTGCGGAGTGATTCAGAAGGACGGTGCCGGCGTTGGTCAGACTCGGGCCCAGGATCGTTGTGGTTGTGCCGTGGTTGATGACGTAGCTGCCAAGGTTGGACACGTCGGTCAGCGTGTTGGTGCCGCCCACGCCGGAAATGCTGCTGGCTCCCGTTGTGTTCAGCACCCCGCGGACGATGGAACTGTTGCTCAGCGCTACGGCGCCCCCGTCAGCGAGGATGTCGCCGCCGGTGTTGTCGATCTGCACGCCGTCGATGTAGAGCGTGCCGCCGTCGCTGGCCTTCAAGACGCCGGTGTTCGATTTGTTGTTGCTGTTTAGCGCCAGAGTTTCGTTCGTTACGTCCGCATCGACCGTTCCCGCGTTCGCCAGCGCCGCGGTGATGCGACCCATGCCATGTATCAGGTGGGTCGCCGCCTGCGTAACCGTGTACCCCGTGCCGGTGTTGAGCGAGGCGCCCACGCCGCTGGCGCAATTCAGTCGCACGTCGCCGTCGCCCACAAGCATGACGTCGGCGTCGAAGGTGAGGTTGGTGCCGAAACACGCCGCCGCGTGATTCACCAGTACGGTGCCGTCGTTGGTCAGCGTTGTGCCGTTGACCTTGGTTTCCGTTCCATAGTTGATGATGAAATCCCCCAGGTTGTGCGTGTCGGTCAGGGTGTTGGTACCGCTGACCGATCGCACCGAGCCGCCGTTAGCCGTATCCAACAGTCCGCCCACTACGGTACCGCCCCGGAGCGCCACGACTCCGTTGTCACCGAGCATTTCGGCAGTCGGACTCTGGGTCACGACGATTCCTTCGATCGAAAGCTCGCCACCGTTTGATGCGATGAGTTGCCCGCTGTTCGCGGCGTTGTTCGTGTTCATCCCGATTGCGGCGCCCGTAACGTCGGCGTTGACCTCACCCTCGTTGTCCAACGTTGCCGTAATTCGACCCATACCGTGGATGGTGTGGGCCGGGCCGTTGGTGAGCACGTTGGCGCCTGAGGAGTCCAACGAGGCTCCTCCACCGCTGAGACAGTTCAGCAGCAGATCGCCGTTGCCGCCCAGGAGCAAGTTTCCGTCGATCCGCAGGCTGGTGCCAAAGCAGGCGGCGTCATGGTTGAGCAGGATGCGGCCGTAGTTGTTGCAGAGGGTGCCGCCCAATGCGGTAACGGTCCCGTGATGGACGACATATTCCCCGGAGTTCGTAACGTCGTTGAGGGTGACGGTGCCCGAAACGCCGCGGATCGCGGACGCTCCCGTGCGGTCCAGCGTTCCCTCGGTGACCACCGTTCCGTTCAGCAGGTGAACGTCTCCGCCGGCCGCGCGGATCGTGCCTCCGGTGTTGGTCACCGACGTCCCCAGAAACTCAAGGACCCCGGACTGGCATTCGATCACGCCGCCTACGTTGCTTCCCACGGCAACGCCGAGGGTAGTCGTGCCCGCGCCGGCCTCCTTGCGGATGACGCCGGAGTTAACGATAGACGGCGCGCTACCCGCCCCGCCGCCCGCGGCGACCAGATCGGCGTCACTGAGAATGCGGTACACCGCCGTCGTGCCGCTCGTTTGATTGTTCAGCGCGCTGCCCAGCGACAGGGTGAGATTCCCTCCGCCGTCGTGGGTGATCGTGCCGTGGTTGACCAGGGTGGCGGAGACGAGCGGTTTGGCGCCGTTACCGGAGAGAGTGCAATCACCCGCCTGGTCCAGCGTTCCGCCGTTGACCGTTCCGCCGGTCCAACCGCCAACGCCGTTGAACATGACCGTGTAGCCGTTCAGCGTGAACTGGCCCGGGTTGTTCAGGTAGAGGTTGCTGACCGACTGGTGTGCCGCCAACGATACCGTGTGGTTCACGGTGGCGGTGTCTCCCATGATCGGGAAGTTGTGGTCCCCTGCGGGATTCGGCGTCCAGGTATTGGCGTCCGCCCAGAAGCCGTTGGCCCGACTGGTGAATTGCACGGCCGCGGCATGCGCCGCCGGTCCCATTCCCCAGGTCGCCAGAAGCAGTCCCAGTAGCCCCAGTTTTCGCCCATTCGCCCACCGACTCATGATCCGCCTCCCAGCATCGTAGAATTATGGGACACCGCACCGTTGCGGCTTCCCTTTCACCGCCGCACCAACCGCCACCAATCGATGGTCGCGGACCCGACGTCCGCCGTGCGCACGTGTTCTGCCGGGCCCTAGCGGGCGAGGTGTCACGTCTGACAAAATCTGTGGGAATTCATCGGCGGTTCGCGATATAGTGAGGGCGGTGTTCGCCCAAACGACAACTCATGCGACGCTGCTGGCCAAGGTGGCGGAGGGCTCGGATCCGGGGGCGTGGCGGGAATTCTGCGACCGGTACGGGGAGCTGATCCGCGGCTTCGCCCGAAGGCAGCACGTCCAGCCGGCCGACTGTGACGACATTGTGCAGGATGTCCTTCTGGCCCTCACTAAGTCGATGCCCGGCTTCCAGTACGACCCCGCCCGGGGGCGGTTCCGCTCCTACCTGAAGACGGCGGTGCTGCACGCGATCTTTCGCCGATCCTGTCAGAAACGCGGGGACGTGCCGCTAACGAGTGTTGAGAGCGCGACCGGCGCCGCCGACGCCAACCCTGAAGTCGACGAGGTCTGGGAGGCGGAGTGGAGGCAGTACCACTTGCGGCTGGCCATGCGCATGATCGCGGCGGAGTTTAACGAAGCGGACCGCGCTGCGTTCGACGCATATGCCGTCCAGGGCCGCAGCGCGCTGGAGACGGCCGAAACCATGGGCATGACGGTGGACCAGGTCTATCAAGCCAAATCCCGAATCCTCAAGCGCATCAGCCGGCTCATCGAGGCGCAAACCGCGGAAGAGGGCTGAGCCACGCAACACCCGACCGTTATGACCACCCGATTCGCCACACAGGAGACCAGTGACTGGACGGTGCGGCAGCGCGGTCGGCGACGGCGGGTTTCGCCGCGGGTAGCGCCGGATCATCGGTGCTGACAGGTAACGCCCGCGCGCCGCAGGAAACGCGCGAGGGCGGAACCGAATGCTGCCGCGGCGTTGGGACAAACGATGTCCACTCGAGCCGAATGGTACAGCGACCCGACGACCCTGCTGGACGAGCTCCGCCGTGGGTACGGGCGGCGCGTCTCGCCCCCTGCTATCAACGGCTACGACGACGTGGAGGAGCTTCGCCGCGGCGGGCAGGGCATCGTCTATCGCGCCGTACAGCGGTCTACCAAGCGCCGTGTAGCCATCAAGGTGCTGCTCGATGGTTCGCTGGCGTCGGAGACTCAGCGGCGGCGATTCGAGCGCGAGGTGGACCTGGTGGCCGCTCTGCGGCACCCGAACATCATCGACGTCTACGACAGCGGCGTGACGAGCGACGGTCGGCCCTACCTGGTCATGGAGTACATTGAGGGAACACCGCTTGACGGATACCTCACGGAACCGCCGCGCACGCAGATCGAGGGGGCGTGCCCCCGGCGGCTCGACGTCCGGACGACCGTCTCCCTCTTCGTGGAGATCGCCGACGCCGTTAACTACGCGCACCAGCGGGGAGTCATCCACCGCGATCTAAAGCCCAGCAACATCCGAGTGGACCCTGCCGGCCGCCCGCACATTCTGGACTTCGGGCTTGCCAAGTTCTCCGCCGACGCCGCGGGAGAGGTCACGCGTGCCGTCAGCGCCACCGGGCAGTTCCTTGGTTCGCTCCCCTGGGCCAGCCCGGAACAGGCGGAGGGAGCTACGGGGCGAATCGACATCCGCACCGACGTCTATTCGCTGGGAGTGCTGCTGTTTCAGGCGCTCACCGGAGTGTTTCCTTACCCGGTCACCGGCAGCTTGCGCGAGACGCTGAGCAACATCGTGCGCACGGCGCCGCCGCATCCGCGCGAGCTACGGCGGGAAGTAGATGCCGATCTGGACACCATCGTCCTGAAGTGCCTCGCCAAAGAGCCGGATCGTCGCTATCAGACGGCGGGAGAGCTGGCCGCGGACCTGCGCGCCTACCTCGACGGCGGGCCCATCGCGGCGCGTCGCGAGAGCGCCTGGTACGTGCTGCGCGCCACGGTGCGGCGTCACCGCCTGGCCGCCGGCGCCGTGGTCGCGGCGGCCGTGCTGTGCGTGGGATTCGCCATCGCCATGGCGGCGCTGTACCGCGACACTCGCCTGGCGCGCGACGCGGAGCGCGTGGCGCGAGTGGCGGCGCAGGATTCCGCGGAAGAAGCGCGGCGTATTCAGGGCTTCCTGGAGAGCATGCTGGCCTCCGTGGACCCGACCAAGGCGCGCGGGCGCGACGTTTCCCTCATGCGCGAACTGCTGGAAGAGGCGTCGCGGCGCATCGCGGCGGAACTGAAGGACCAGCCGGAGATCGCGGCCGCACTGCATCACACCATTGGTGTCACGTATCTAGCGTTGGGACTCTACCCGCAGGCTGACGAGCATCTCCACGCCGCCTGGGACGTGCGCCGTGCGCGCCTGGGCGAGGAACACTCCCAGACGCTCGTATCGCGCAACGCCCTGGGCCAGTTGATCGTCGCCCAGACGCGCATGGCGGATTCGGAACCGTTCCTGCGGACCACGCTTGAGCTCTGCACGCGACAGATGGGCACCGATGCACCGGAGACCCTTCGCGCGCGGCACAACCTGGCGCACCTGCTGCGCCTCCAGGGCAAGCCGGTCGAGGCCGAGCAGCAGCTTCGCCAGGTCCTGGAGCGCCGCCGCCGGGTCAACGGACCGGAAAGCCGCGAGACCCTGCAGACGCTCAGCGACCTGGCGACGCTGTTCGTCGACCAGGGCCGTTATGCGGAGGGCGAAAGCATCAACCGCGAGGTCGTGGAAACCTACCTTCGCACCGTGGGACTGGAATCTCCCGATGCCATCGCGGCGCTGGGCGACCTGGGTCTGACCATCAAGCTTCAGGGTCGGCTCGCTGATGCCGAACCTCTATACCGCCAAGCGCTGGATTTCGCCCGCCGCGTGCTGGGCGAACGACATCCCGTGACGCTCAACCGCATCAACAACCTCGCTGCGCTGCTGCATGATCAGGGCAAGGTGGTGGAGGCCGAGGCGCTGCATCGGCAGTCACTGGAGATGCACCGCGCCACGCTGGGGGAGGAGCACCGCGAAACCCTGACCGCCATGAACAACCTCGCCCGATCCCTGGACGACCAGGGGAAACACGAGGAAGCGGGATCGCTGCTGCGGCAGTTGGTGGAGTCCAGTCGGCGGACCTTCGGCGAGCGCCACCCCTTCACGGCCCTCGTCACCAACAACCTGGCGCATCTGATCGAGGAGGTCGGTGACTCCGCCCAAGCCGAGCCGCTTTACCGCACCGCGCTCACCATTCGGCGCGAGGCTCTGGGGGACGATCACCCCGACACGCTGCTCTCCATGAACAATCTGGCGATGTTGCTGACCACCAAGGGCGAGACCGCCGAGGCGGAGGCGTTGATGCGGCACACCCTCGAGACCCGCCGCCGCATCGCCGGTCCGGAGGCCCTGGATACGCTGATCGCCACCAACAACCTCGCAAGCCTGCTGGAGAAGGCCGGGCGGAGCGGGGAGGCCGTCTCGCTTTACGCGGAGGCCGTGGCCGCCGCGGAGCGGACGCTTTCGGAGAGCCATTGGATCACCGCGGCGTTTCGCGGCAACTACGGGCGATGCCTGGGCAAGCTGGGGCGTTTCGACGAGGCGGAGCACGAGCTGCTGGGAGCGTATGCGTGCATACGCACCGCGTTGGGCGAGGGTCACGCACAGACCATCGGCGTGGTGCGCAAACTGGCGGAGCTCTACGACGCCTGGGACCGTCCGGCGGAAGCTGCCGGCTTTCGTGCCTTGCTGCCGCAGGAAGCCGCCCCCCCATAGCGGTCCAGGTCTGGGAATGCCGGCCCACACCCGAGCGCATCCACGGCCACCCCTCTCACCGCTGCCTACTCGCCGCGAAGGGTGATGGCCGTCGCTGTGCCGCCGCAGCGCACCGGCACCGTCCAGGCACATTCGGCGGGTACACACACGCCGCCCTGCGAATCCATGCACCAGGCGAAGCTCGCCTGCACGTGCCACGTCTCCTCTCGGGCGGGGACACAGCCCGCGGGGACCAGGAGCGTGATGGGAAGCGACCGGGATGTACCTGTCTTCTGCAGAAGCGCGCGACCGGACGCGGTCACGCGTGCGGACCAGTGGGCCTCGGCGTTCCAGTGCGCCCCCGGCGGCAGCGCGGGCTCGAGGTGCAATTCGATTTCGCGGCCTGCCGCGAGGGCAACCGGCGGCACCCGGAGCGATTGCGGTTCAGGAACCGGCGTGTCCGCGACCGCGCGCGGCGCCGCTAACCCGTCGAAAACCACTTCGCACCACTGCTGCGTGAGCAGGTCGATGCGTACGATGCGGTGATTGTTGGTGTCCGCAATATAGAGCTTATCTCCGGCGACGCTCAGGCCGCCGGGCTCGTTGAACGCCGGCTTGTACCCGGGCGTCTCCGTGCCGGGCGCCCCGGTGCCGTAGAGGGTCTTGGCTGATCTTCCACCGGGGTCGACCACCTTGATCTTATGGTTGTAGGTGTCCGCCACCAGGAGCGATGCCTTCCACGACGCTACGCCCAGCGGGTGTTGCAACCGGGCCTGCGGATAGACGCCGTCGACGTCGCCGAAGGCAAAGAGTCCCTCACCGATGACGGTGAAGACGCGCTCCGTCGCCATGTCGATGCCGCGGATGGCGCTCACTTCACTGTCGGCGAAGAAGAGGTTGCCGGCATGGGTGCAGATGCCGGAGGGTTGGGCGAGGGCGGCGGTTTCCGTGGGTCCGTCGGCGAGATTCTCCCGGCCGGTTCCCGCCAGCGCCCGCGCGAACCCGACCGGAAGGTCAATACGCCAGATCTGATGAGTCCCCGCCATCGCCACGTACAACGTCAGGCCCTCAATCGTCAGGTCCCAGGGGGAGTTCAGGCCCTGTTCGGTTCCCATACCACCGCCGGCGCGATCGTTGCACATCTCACCCGTGCCGACGATGGTCGTCACTTCGAAGTTTGTCAGGTCGACGGCGCGGATGAGGTGGTTCTCGGTATCGGCCACGTACAACCGTCCATGCGCCGAAGCCAGACCCTGCGGATGATTAAACGTGGCGCGGTCTGACGGTCCGTCGTTGCGGCCGGCGGCGCCCGTCCCGACCACGGCAAGGACCTCCGCCCGGCCGGAGTCGTCGGGAAGCCGCGCGATGACCACGCGGTTGTGGTTGGAATCGGCCACGAACAGCCGCCCGGCGTTCGCATCCGCCAGCACTTTGCCGGGAAAGGCAAGACCGGAGGCGGCGCGCACACTGCCCTCCCGACGCAGGCTCAGCGGTCCGGTCGCGAGTGCTCCGGCCACACGGGCCTGCTCCAGCGTCTGCGCGATGGCGGCATCGATGATCTCCCGGTTGCCCTCCCCCGCGGCGACGGCCACGACGTATCCACGCGGGTCGATGACCACGAGCGTGGGCCAGCTCCGCACCGCGTACGCCCGCCACAGCCGCATGCGGTCGTCGATCACCACGGGGTGCTTGATCTCGTAACGCAGAATCGCGGCGCGGATCGTCTCTCGCGCGGCTTCGTTGGCAAACTTGGCGCTGTGCACGCCGATGAAGGTGACAGGATCGGAACCGTACTTGTGCTCCAGGTAGGCGAGGTCCGGGAGGATATGCATGCAGTTGATGCAACAGTAAGTCCAGAAGTCCAGCACCACGACCTGCCCGCGCAGTTCGCCGGCCAGGCGCAGCGGACGGTCGGTGTTTAACCATCCGTGCGGTGATTCCAGTTCCGGGGCTCGCACCGGTTCCGACATTGTGTGTTCCTTACCTACATTGCTGGCCGGCTGACGGCGCGCGATACCCGGCCGCCCTGCACTCGGCCGCCCGCCCCCTGACGGTCGCGGGTCTGTTCCTCTGGCGCCGAGTCGCGCCGCACGGATTCAACCGCGCGGCCTGCTGGCCGGCGCTGGCGACCGCAGTATGATCCAAAGGCACGAACCTGAGAAGGAGATAGCCCATGATGGTAGCGATCACTGGCGCCACGGGGTTTCTGGGCCGGTACATCGTGCGACATCTGTGCGAGACGGGGCATGCCTGCCGTTGTTGGTTCCGCGGCGGATCGGACCGTGGCGGCTTCGAGGGATTCCAAGATCGCATCGAGTGGGTTCGCGGGGAGCTGACGGACGCGGCCTCGATGGCGGAGCTGGTGCGCGGGGCCGATGCCGTGATCCATGCGGCCCTCGACCGCCCCGGCGCGGGCTTCCGCAACGCCGAGGGCGACCTGCCGACGTTCGTCGAGCGCAACGTGGTGGGCACGATTCGGCTGATCGAGGCCTCGCGGATGGCCGGCTGCGATCGGTTCGTCTTCATCTCCACCTGCGCCGTGCACGAGGTGATCCTCGACGACCGTAAGCTGGACGAGGCGCACCCCCTCTGGCCCGCTTCGCATTATGGGGCGCACAAGGCGGCCATCGAGAAGTTCGTGCACAGCTACGGACTGGGCGAGGGCTACAACATCTGCGCGCTTCGCCCCACGGGCATCTACGGGCTTGCGCGGCCGGCGAACGAAAGTCGATGGTACGGACTGGTGCAGGCCGTGGCCCGAGGCGAGCCGGTGGCCTCGGCGAAGGGCGGCAAAGAAGTGCACGTGGCGGACGTGGCCAGGGCGGTCGGCATCCTGCTCACCGTGCCGGGCACGGCCGGGCAGTGCTACAACTGTTATGACATGTATGTGGCAGAGCAGGACGTGGCGGAAATCGCCAAGGCCCTCACCAAGAGCCGCAGCGAGATCCCGCCGCTTAAGCGCGGCCCGCGGCACCAGATTGACACATCTCGCCTGCGGGGGCTGGGGATGGCCTTCGGCGGAAGGGCGCTGCTGGAGCGGACGATACAGGAGATGCTGGACGCGGGGGCGGCGGCCGTGGATCGACGCTGACGCCCCGGCCGCTTACCACTCCGGGCCGCCGTCGTAGGCTCCGAAGACGCTCTTCATTGTGTCCATCATCTCGCCCACGGTGGCGTCTGCCTTGGCGGCGTCGATCAGCGCCGGCATCACGTTCACGCCCTGGCGAGCGTCGTGGCGCAGGCGCTCCAACGCCGCCTGGTGCCGCCGCTGATCACGGCCGCGCTTGAGCTGCTTCAGCCGTGCCACCTGCGCGTCCTCCGTCTCCTGGCCGATCTTGAGGATGTCGATGCCGGGCGGACCATCCTCGGTGAAATCGGTAACCCCGACGATCTTCGACCGCCCGGCGTCCAGGTCGCGCTGCTGGGCCTGCGCCGATTCGGCAATCACGCGACGGAAATAACCGCGATCGATGGCCTTGAGCACTCCGCCCATGGCATCGATCTGGTCGAAAATGGCGTAGGCCTTCGCCTCGATCTCGTTGGTGAGCTTCTCCAGGAAATAGCTGCCGCCCAGCGGGTCTACCGTTTGCCGCACGTTGGTTTCGTGGGCGAGAATCTGTTGCGTGCGCAGGGCCAGCTTGGCCGCCAGCTCACTGGGCAGGGCCAGCGTCTCGTCCATGCTGTTGGTGTGCAGCGACTGGGCTCCGCCCAGCACGGCCGCCATGGCCTGGTACGCCACGCGGATCAGGTTGTTGAGCGGCTGCTGCTCGGTGAGCGTGACGCCGGCCGTCTGACAGTGCATGCGCAGCTTCAGCGAACGCTCGTCCTTGGCGCCGAATCGGTCGCGCATGACGTGGGCCCAGAGACGCCGCGCAGCGCGCAGCTTGGCGATCTCCTCGAAAAAGTCGTTGTGCACGTCGAAGAAGAAGCTCAGCCGCGGGGCGAAGGAGTCCACCTCCAATCCGCGGCGCATGGTCTCCTCGACGTAGGCCATGCCGTCAGCGAGCGTAAAGGCCAGCTCCTCGGCCGCGGAGGCGCCGGCCTCGCGGATGTGATAGCCGCTGATGCTCACCGTGTTCCACTGCGGCAGATGAGCTGTGCAGTATTCGATGGTGTCCACCACCAGCCCGACGCTGGGCCCGGGCGGAAACACATACTCGTTCTGGGCGTGGAACTCCTTGAGGATGTCGTTCTGCAGCGTGCCGCGCAAGCGGTCGCGCGCCACGCCGTGCTCATCGGCCACGGCGATGTAGAAGGCCAGCAGGATCGCCGCCGGGGCGTTGATGGTCATGCTGGTGCTGACTTCGCCCAGGTCAATGCCGTCGAACAGGCGGCGCATGTCCGCCAGGCAGGCGATGGCCACGCCGCAGCGCCCCACCTCGCCCAGCGACAGCGGGTCGTCGCTGTCGCGCCCCATGAGCGTGGGCAGGTCGAACGCCGTGCTCAGGCCTGTCTGCCCGTGCGACAGGAGGTACTTGAACCGCTGGTTGGTGTCGGCCGCGGAACCGAAGCCGGCGAATTGCCGCATGGTCCACAGCCGCTCGCGGTACATCGTACGATGCACGCCGCGGGTGAAGGGAAAGCAGCCCGGCTCGCCCAAGGCCTGGGCGGGTTCGAACATCCGGATGTCCTCGGGCCCCACGAAGGGCTTTTCCGTCGTGTCCGAGCCGATGGCCGCAGCCGGTTCCAGGGAGCCTCGAATCATATCACTCCATCCAAGACGCGGATCGCTTCTCAATAAACGCGTGCATCCCCTCCCGGCTCTCCGGCGAGGAGAAACAATCGGCAAAGGCCGTCAGATCATCGCCGTCGCGCAACGCCCGTTTCGCCAGCGCTACGGCCGCAGGGGACGCACGGCGGAAGGACTTGCAGAACGCCGCCACGCGGGAGGGAAGATCGTCGGCCGCGTTGACCAACTCATCCACCAAGCCGAACGCCAGTCCCTCCTCGGCCGAGATCGGTTGAGCGCTGAGGAACAGCCGCTTCGCCCGCGCCGGGCCCACCAGTTTGGATAATCGGCTGATCCCGCCCCAACCGGGGATCAACCCCAGCGAGGTCTCCGGCAGGCCGAGCTTGGCGGACTTGACCGCGATGCGGAAATCGCACGCCAGCGCCAGTTCCCATCCGCCACCCAGGGCCGCGCCGTTAATCGCCGCTACCGTGATCGACGGCAACGCCGCGAGGTCGCCAAAGACCTCCTGCCCCATCCGCCCGTAGGCATGGGCCTGGTCGGGGGTGAAGCGGGCCATCTCTTTAATGTCCGCGCCGGCGACGAACACCTTGCCCTCGGCGTGGATCGCGGTGCTGCGGACGTCGTGCTGCTTGGCGACCTTGGCGATGACCGCCTGAAACTCGCGCATCACCTCCGAGTTGAGCACGTTGATGCCGCCGTCGGTGGTGAACGTGATCGTGGCGTGTGGGCCGTCGAGGCCGAGTCGTACTTGTGTCTTACTCATAGCGGTAGAACCCTTGTTTGGTCTTTCGTCCCAGACGGCCCGCCAGCACCATCTTACGCAACAGTGGGCAGGGGCGGTAGCGGTCTTCGCCCAGGTCGCGGTGCAAAACCTCGAGAATAAACAGGCAAACGTCCAGCCCGATGAGGTCCGCCAGGGCCAGTGGCCCCATGGGGTGGTTCATGCCCAGTTTCATGATCGAGTCGATGGACTCGGCGTCGGCGACTCCGTCCTGGAGCGTGAACACCGCCTCATTGATCATAGGCATGAGCACGCGGTTGGACACGAACCCAGGGTGGTCGTTGCAGACTACAGGGGTCTTGCCCACGGCCTGCGCCAGCGCGACGGTGCGTTTGACGGTGTCCTCGCTGGTTTGCAGCCCGCGGACCACTTCCACAAGCTGCATGAGCGGCACGGGGTTGAAGAAGTGCATGCCAATAAAGCGCTCGGGGCAGTTGGTGGTCGCCGCGAGCTGCGTAATGCTGATGCTGCTGGTGTTGGTGGCCAGGATGCCCTCAGGCGCCAGCCGGGCCTGCACGGTACGGAGTATCTCGGCTTTCACGTCGACCCTCTCCGTGGCCGCCTCGATGATCACCGGGTGCGTCCCGATCTCGCCAATGCTACGCACAGGGTGCAGGCGCTTCTTCGTCGCCGCGGCGTCGTCGGCCGCGAGTTTCCCCTTGGCGACGGCTTTGTCGAGCATCTTGCCGATCTCGGCGCCCGCGGCGTCCAGGGCCGCGGGGATGGCGTCAAACAGGGTCACATCGTGCCCGGTCTGGGCGAACACCTGGGCGATACCCCGCCCCATGGTTCCGGCACCGATGACGGCCACGCTCTTTCCACTTGGGGCCATGTTGGTTCCTTTCATACGAACGCGGTTACCCAGGGGCGGGGTGGCACACGCATCGTCCCCCGGGTCGAGGCCGGCAGCCGCACGCCCACGCCTCGCGGACACCGGCAAACGACCCGTCCGCTGCCATCCGCCCGTCAAACCGGGCCGCAAACCGCGTGCCGAAGCGGCATGGTACAGCGAAGTTTATTGGCGCCCAAACCACATAAAGCCTGCGCGCCTGTGAGCGGCGCTTGCCGGCGGACGAACCGCCGATGGGTACGGATGCGCACGTAACGTGCTGCGGCTACGGTAATTGCGCGCTGATGTGGCACACGCTACCGAGCCTCGCCGGGGGCGCGGGTTTGAGCCTCCGAGGCGGCCGGCGGCTTCCGCCGACTTTGCGGTAAGCCGTTACGGCATCAGATCGCCGCGCCCGATGCCGGGAATGCGTGCGTGCCGCGGCCGGACCGGAGATTGATCCCCGGCGGCGGTCGACGGCGTGGCGCGGGGGGCGATGTGACGGTCGTAGTATTCCGCGATCAGGCGCGCCACCTCGTCGACGTCGTCATGAATCTGGAACCAGTCGACGTCCCCCGGGCTGATGTAGCGGAAGCGCTGACATTGGACGGTTCGTATCCACTCCGCCAGCGGCGACCAGAACTCCCGCCCCACCAGGACGATGGGGAAGGGCTCGATGCGGTGCGTCTGGATAAGGGTGAGCGATTCGAAGAACTCGTCCATGGTGCCGAACCCGCCGGGGAAGCAGACGAACGCGGCGGCGTACTTCACGAACATCACCTTGCGGCAGAAGAAGTAGCGGAAGCTGAGGGCCACCGTTTGATAGGCGTTGGGTTTCTGCTCCTGAGGCAGTTCGATGTTGAGCCCGACGCTGACCCCGCCGGCCTCCGCCGCCCCCTTGTTGGCGGCTTCCATGATGCCCGGTCCCCCGCCCGTGATGACGGAGAAGCCGGTACGGGCCAGGCTGCCGGCCAGCGCCTCGGCTTTGGCATAATACGGATCGTCCCGATCGCAGCGCGCCGAGCCGAAGATGGACACGCCCGGCGCGACCTTGGTCATGGCCTCGAACCCCTCCACGAACTCGGACATGATGCGGAAGATCCGCCAGGTTTCCTCCGCGGCGCTGGACTGAGTATGGACCGGCCGGGGCATGCGCGCTCCTTCGTCGATAATTGACAGTAAACCGCCTGCAACACTACCATCTAGGCGGGCGATGGTGAAGGGTACCGCGGTGCGGCCGGCCGACGTTCACCCGGCTTGCGGCGACGGTCAGGCGCACGTTCATCACTTACGTTTCGAGGGTAGACATGGGTACAACGGATACGGTAAGCGGGTCAGTGGTTCTGCTGCACGGCGCGTCGCTGCTGGGAGCGGTGCTCTGCGCCGGGCTTGGGTCCGCGGCCCGCGCCGAGGATCTTAAGCCGGAAGTCGAGACCAGGGTTCGCCATGCGGCCGTGCTGGTGTTCACCGCGGCGTCGAAGGACTCGCGCGGCGACGAAGTGCTGGGCAGCGGCTCCGGGTACTTCATCAACGGCAACGGATTGCTCATTACCAACAACCATGTCGTGGACCCCACCCACCTGATGGTCACCGATGAGCAGAAGCACAAGTTCAACTACGAAACCGGGACCTTGACCTACACCATCTTCACCGACCCGGGCACGGACAACGAGAAGAAATACGAAGCCAAGAAGCTCTACCAGAACCACGCCGCCGACCATGCCATCCTCCAGGCGCTCGAGGAAAACGGAGGGAAGCTGAGGACGCCGCAGTACCTGCGGCTTCTGCCCGACGCTCGTTTGCAGGCGCGACTGCCCGTCTGGGCGATCGGCTACCCCGGGGGCGACAGCCAGAGAGTCTCGGACGATAAGCACCCCAAGGCCACGATCACCTCCGGAATGGTGTTGGAGTTTCCTCGCACCCCGGGGGGCCTCGTCCGGAAAGTGTTCACCGACGTGCCGGCGCGGCCGGGCAACTCCGGCGGTCCGATGGTAGACGAGGCCGGGTTCCTGGTGGGCACGGTCACGCTGATGCAGCCGCCGGAGGGCCGCGAGGACACGGGCGGAGGGAATTACTCGGCCCTGGCGCCCGCCAAGCTTACGGCGCAGTTCATCCAATACGCCTTCACGTTGGGCAAGATCCCCGAAGGCACCGACGTGACACCCTTCATGGAGGCACTCACGCGCGAGGGCGAGCCGCTCAACCTCCCCGGCATGCAGCGGCGTAAGGACCGTGATGCCCTGTTTTTCTCCGGTGGTGACCGCAGCTACGGCAACATCGCCACCGAGACCATTACCTGGAACTCCGCCCTGGGAAAGACGGACTTCCCCACCACCGCCATCGCCTACGTTCTGACCAATGACGACGGTTCGCACCTGTTCCTGGAGGGCGGTAACCGCATCACCGCCTCGAAGCTCACCGCGGGGGTGCAGTTCAAGGCGGAGGGCGCCGACGCGGCCAAGGAGCACAAGTTCGACAGCGTCAGCGCCGTGGCCTTCCGCACCGACAAGCATCAGTGGGAGTCCCCTCCCGGCCGTGTCTACGTGCTGGACACAGACGTCTGTCACCTGGTGCTCTCCGAGGTCCGCGGCAGCGCCAAGTTCGAAGGCAAGGACGGCAAGGTGGACATTGCCTTCGCCGACATCCTTCGCATCGACCGGCAGGACGATGGGCAGCAGGTGCTGACTCTCAAGGACGACCAGCGGAAGACGGGCAAGTTCGCCGAGGGCGCCTACGAGGCGACCATTGCCGCGACACGCACGCCCATCCAGTTCAAGCTTGACGGCGTGTCACGTGCCAACGTCGAGGAGCTCCAGCAGGTCCGCGGCGGTGTCGCCGGGCTGGGGCTGGCCGGTGTTCTGGCGACCGCGGATCGGGAGATCAAGCGCGCCGCCGAGAAGCTGCTCAGCGGCAACGCCGGAAATGCCCGAACGGCGATTGACGAGCTGCTGAAATCCGACGAGTTCAAGAAGATGGCGGACGTTAAGAAGGACCAGGTCCGGCTGCTGGACGGCGTCTGCCTGCTCCATGAGGGCAAGTTTGAAGAGGCGCAGAAGGCGCTGCGCAAGATCGCCAAATCGCCGGATGAGAACGTGGCGGTTTTTTCCCAGGCCTACGCCGCCGTCCTCAAGCGCAGCACCAACGGCCAGTTTGACGGCAAGCCGCTGAGCGACCCTGGGGTGTTTGCCGCCGCGGGACGGGCCTGGGCGCGCGATCGCATCCAGCACGCCAGGGAGATCCTGCGCGACGCGAAGTCCCTCGAGGGGAAACAACGCAGCGAGTACACCAATGCCCTGAACGACGTCCGCAAACTTGAGGACGAGATGAAACAAGCGGCTATCTTCGCGGGACCGGACGGCGACGACGAACTCGTCCGCCTCTGGCGCCTGGCGATCAAGGCCTCGGAGCGCGAGTACCGCCGCCTGGAGACGGAAAACGCCAAGGCGGAGGAGGCGGCGCGCGGCGGGTCCCCCGGCCGCGGTTCGCCGGTGGTCAGCAAGCGGGATACCGACGAGCGCGCCAAACAGATGCGCGAGGCCCGCGACAGCTTCATCGCCTACTTCGTCAGACAGTACGAGTGGGGCTTTCGCATTGAAGACCCGGACATCCAGGCGATCAAGGAACGCGCCTCGGAACGCGGGACGGACGACAAGCCGTGACGGCGGGATCGCATCGTGCGCGGGACCCGTCCACGGTGCACTGCGCCGTGATCACGGTCAGCGATACTCGCACTCCCGACACTGACGCCGGCGGAGCCCTCATTCGCCGCCTGCTCGAGGCGGGTGGGCACACCGTAGACCACTACGAGATACTGCGCGACGATCCCTCCACCGTAGGGCAGCGGGTACGGGAGCTGTGCGGCGGCGAGTGCGCCGTCGTGCTGCTGACCGGCGGCACGGGGCTCTCACCCCGCGATTCCACCCATGAAGCTGTGGTCTCGCTGCTGGAGAAGCGCATGGATGGATTCGGGGAGTTGTTCCGGGTGCTCAGTTTTCAGGAAATGGGCGCGGCGGCGATGCTCTCGCGCGCCGTCGCCGG
Source organism: Planctomycetota bacterium (assembly GCA_016208685.1). GTDB lineage: Bacteria > Planctomycetota > Phycisphaerae > UBA1845 > UBA1845 > JACQXM01. The sequence continues at coordinate 50,632 of JACQXM010000024.1, forward strand.
CGTCTGCGGCGGGTCGGCGGTGTTTTCCATGCCGGGGTCGCCGGCGGCCGTGCGGCTGGCGATGGAACGGTTGATTCTGCCGGAGCTGGCGCACCTCGTCGGGTTGCTTCGCCCGTAGTCAGCGGCGCTTCCACGCGGGGTACGCCGTACCGTCCTGGGTATGTTTCTGGAAAGAAGGTGACCCGGGGTCGGAAGTAGCGGCGGACGGGTGGCGGGTGAAACTATGAAGAAGGAGGGCGTGTGGCATGGCCCACGCTTGCGTGGCCATGCCTTCGTCGTTCCCGGTTCATCCCGCGCGGATTGTCGCGAGGTGCACTCGATTCGATGGTCGGTTCGTCACGCGCGTCCCCCGCATAGGCGCCGGCACTGGCGCTGGACCACGGCCAATCCGTCGGTGCGTCGGACGATCGTCGTCGCCCCGCGCCATGCATGGCCACGCAAGCGTGGGCCATGCCACACGCCACGCACGCGAGAGCCATGCCGCACGCCGTGATTGCCGCGTGGAAGTCCATCGACTAGGATCGACGTGTGACCGACTTGGATCATCTCAAGGCGCAGCGGCTCACCAAACGCGACGCTCTGCGGGCGCTGGGCGTGGACCCCTACGGCGGGCGTTTTGCCGACGTCATGTCGACGAAAGCCGTACGTCGGCAGGCGGACGCGCGCCCCATCTCCGAGGGTGAGCGCACCGATCGCCGTGCCCGTGTCGCGGGGCGGATCGCCCTGTTGCGCGTGATGGGCAAGCTGGCTTTTCTTACCATCCGCGACGGCGCGGGCCCCATCCAACTGGGGATCAGCAAGTCCGAGGTGGGCGACGCGCAGTGGGCGATCTTGCGCGAGCTGGACCTTGGGGATATCGTAGGGGCGGACGGCACGCTCGGCCGGACGAAAACCGGCGAACTGACGGTCTGGACCCAGACCCTCACCATGCTGACGAAGGCCCTCCAGCCTCCGCCCGAGAAATGGCATGGACTCACCGACGTCGACCTGCGCTACCGCCGCCGCTACGTCGATCTCTTCACCAACCCCGAGGTGCGCGAGGTATTCCACCAGCGCAGTGCCGTCATTCAGGCCATCCGTGCTTGTCTGGTAGGCGAGGACTACTATGAAGTCGAAACGCCGGTGCTCCAGCCGATGTACGGCGGCGCCGCGGCCCGCCCCTTTGTCACCCACCACAACACGCTGGATATGAAGCTCTATCTGCGCATCAGCCCCGAGCTGTACCTCAAGCGGCTGCTCGTGGGGGGCATGGCGCGGGTGTTCGAGATCAGTCGCAACTTCCGTAACGAAGGGATCAGCACCAAGCACAACCCCGAGTTCACCATGATCGAGCTGTATGAGGCCTACGCCGACTACGGCGTCATGATGGAACGCGTGGAGCAGATGGCGGCGGCGGCGTTCGCCGCCAGCGCGCGCCAGGGCGTCCCCGCGCGATACGCCGCCCTGGAGGAGGAGTGTCGTCGCCTGGGCGCCGAACACGGCGAGGAGGCGGCGACGGCGTATGCGAAACAGCGGCATCTGGCCGAATACCGGCAGGCGTGCGCCGGCATCGCGTCGGGGAGATTGCAGGCGGTGTTCCACGGTAAGGTGATCGACTTTACACCCCCCTGGCCGCGGCGCAAGTACGCGGAACTGCTACAGGAGCACGCCGGCGTGGCCATGACCGATGCTGCCGCCGTGCGCCGCCAGGCCGCGAAGCTGGAGCTGGAACACGCGGGCAAGGACGACGCCGTGGTGGCCAACGAAGTCTTCGAGGCCACCGTCGAGCATCACCTCGTCCAGCCCACGTTCGTTTACGACTACCCCGCCGCCATTTGCCCCCTTACCCGGCGGCACCCCACGGATGCTTCCATCGCGCTGCGGTTCGAGGCGTTCGTGGCCGGGATGGAGCTGGGCAACGCGTACACGGAGCTGAACGACCCCGAGGTCCAGGCGGCGAACCTGCGGCGCAAGGTGGCGGGCGAGGGTGACGAAACCATGGCGGTGATGGACGAGGACTTCATCACGGCGCTGGAGTACGGCATGCCCCCTGCCGGCGGTCTGGGTGTAGGCATCGACCGCCTGGTGATGCTCCTGACCGACAGCCACAGTATCCGCGATGTGATCCTGTTTCCGCTTCAACGGCCGAGCACATCGGGAGCCCAGCCGGCGCCGCGCAGCGACGAGCGCTAGAGAACCGCGCGCGCACCGGTGCCCACCCCCGTCGTCGGCGTCGTTTGTTCGCGGTGGCGGCTTCGTCCTTGTGGCCTCTACCGGAGCCGTCCGGCGTGGCCGGTGTCGCCCTCGGAAACGACGCGTCGGGGGCGCGTCCCGGTGCGTTCGCCCGTGCTGCTACGCGCGGTTATAATCCCGGCATGTACAAGTGGTTTCTCGCCTGGCGTTACCTGCACACCAAGCTCATCGCCTTCTTCGGCATCGCCAGCGTCATGCTCTGCGTCGCCATGGTGCTGGTGGTGATGAGCGTGATGGGCGGGTTTCTGGACACTATCCGCGCCCGTTCTCGAGGGCTGCACAGCGAGATCGTGCTGGAGGCCGGCTCGTTGCAGGGCTTTCCTTACTACGAGGAGTTCGCCCGCTACGCCTCTGCCCAGCTTCCGCAGGTCGTGCGCCTCACCACGCCGGTCGTCTACAGCTACGGCATCCTGCGCGTCCCCGCCACCACGGAGACCAAGCCGGTACGGGTGCTTGGCATCCGGCTCGGCGAGTACGTCCAGGTGAACGATTTCCGCAAGGGGCTTTACTACGAGCGATTCTATCCCGGCACGACCCATCTGGCCCCGCAGCCCCTGCCGGTGGGCGGCTTCGACGAAAACGGTGCCGGCCGACTACCGCCCGACCTGGAAGCCGCCAATGCCCGCTGGCGCGAGTCGGAGTCCGACCGGGAAGCGGTGGAGGAATACCTGCGGAACCCATTCGAGAAGGCCCCGCGCCCCTACGTTACTCCTGCCGTTCCCGGCGACCGGGTGTTTGCCGTGGACGTGGGCGGGCCGCACTACGCGGAGCCTGAAAACTACGGGGTCATCGTGGGGTGTGACGTGCTCTTTGAACGTCGTGCGGACGGTAACTTCGACCGCCACCTCTGTCGCGGCGCCGATCTCGCCCTGACGCTCATGCCTCTCAGTCAGGCGGGGAATCCGACCGGCGAGCCGCCGGTCAAGCTCCCCCTGCGCTACGCGGACGACTCGCGAAGCGGAATCTACGAGATCGACAGCCTGTGCGTATACGTCGATGCCGACATGTTACAGCACCAGCTTGCCATGGACGCGCAGCCGCTGGTGGACGGAGGATTCACCCGGCCCCGCGTTAATCAACTGCTGATCGGGCTGCAACCGGGCGTGGAACTCAACGCCGCGCGCGACGCCATCGACGCGGTGTGGCTGCGGTTCCTCGGAACCCTGGGCGAGACGGTCAGTGAAGCGGACGAGCGGTTGCTGGGCTTTGTCCGCGTCTACAGTTGGGAGGACTTGCAACGCCCCTTCATCGCCGCGGTAGAGAAGGAGAAGGTCCTGGTGACCATTCTGTTCGCGCTCATCAGCGTGGTGGCCATCGCGCTGGTAGGGTGCATCTTCTACATGATCGTGGAGAAAAAAACGCGAGACATCGGCATTCTGAAGGCCTTGGGTGCGTCCGGTCGGGGAGTCGCGGGGCTGTTCATTGCTTACGCCGCCGCGGTGGGCATCTGCGGCGCCTTGCTGGGTACGGCCCTGGGCTGCGTGTTCGTGTGGAACATCAACGACATCCAGGACTTCCTGGCCGCGCTCAACCCCGCGCTACGGGTATGGAGCCCGGAGGTTTACACCTTCGACAAGATTCCGGAAGTGGTCAAACGTGCCGATGCCGCATGGATCGCCTCCATCGCGGTACTGGCGTCCATGATCGGTTCTCTGATCCCGGCGCGGGTCGCCGCCCGTGTCTGGCCGGTGCAGGCGCTGAGGTACGAGTAGACATGCTGCGCGCCACGGGAATTCACAAGACGTACCGCCTGGATCGGGTCGAGGTAAAGGTCCTCCGCGGCGCCTCGTTGGCGGTGGAGGAAGCCGAGTTCGTGGTCATCATGGGGGCCAGCGGATCAGGCAAAAGCACCCTGTTACACATTCTCGGAGCGCTGGATACCCCCGACCGCGGAGGCGTAGAATTCAAGGGGCGCGAGCTGTTCGGAGCCGCGACCGGTAATGCCGCGCGGGAACGCTACCGCAACCGTGAGGTCGGCTTTGTGTTCCAGTTTTACCACTTGTTACCGGAACTGAGCGTCCTGGAAAACGTGATGATTCCCGGCTTGGTGACGCATCCTTTCTGGAGCTGGCGGAGGAGCCGAGGGCGAGTGCGGCAGGACGCGACACAACTCCTGGAACGCGTGGGGCTCTCGCACCGAATCGCCCACCGCCCCAACGAGCTTTCCGGCGGCGAACGGCAGCGAGTGGCTATCGCCCGGGCGCTGATGAATCGCCCTACCCTCTTGCTTGCCGACGAGCCAACGGGTAACCTAGACGAGACAATCGGAGCGGAAATACTGAAACTGCTCGCGGAGCTGAATCAGGCGGGCCAAACGATTGTCATGGTCACGCACGACCCCAAAGTCGCATCCCACGCGCACCGGCAGGTGCGGTTGGCAGACGGCGTGGTGCGGGCGAGCGAGACCGCAGGCCCCCGCCCTTCGGCTCCCAGAGCCACGAGGAGAGTGGCACCATGACAACGGTAGCGACCGAGTCGACCGTGAGGACCACCCCCATGAATCCCTTTGCCCCCCGCGCCGACCTTAAGGTCTGGATGGGAACGGAAGTGGTGCCCGTCTCCGAGGCCCGTGTTGGCGTTTTTGACCACGGGTTGCTCTACGGGGACGGCATTTTTGAGGGCATCCGCATCTACAACGGCCGCATCTTCAAGGAGGCCGAGCATATCCGGCGCTTCTTCGAATCGGCCAAGGCCATCCGGCTTGAGCTGCCCATGACCGGCGAGGAGATCAGCGCCGCCATGTACGAAACCATGCGCGCCAACGGCATCACCGGCGACGGTTACATCCGCCTGGTGTGCACCCGCGGCGTGGGGTTGCTGGGGATCTCGATCAGCCATACCGCGTGCCCCATGCTCATCGTCATCGCCGACAAGATCGCCCTGTACCCCCCCGAGGTGTACGAACGCGGGCTGCGCTGCATCGTCTCCAGCGTGGTGCGGAACAACGCTAATTCCACCAGCCCGCGGGTGAAATCCCTGAACTACCTTAACAACGTCATGGCCAAGCTGGAGGCCAAGGACGCCGGGGCCGACGAGGCGGTGATGATCAACGATGAGGGCCACGTCTCGGAGTGCACCGGCGACAACATCTTCCTGGTACGTTACGGCGAGCTGCTCACGCCGTCGCCGGCGGAGGGCATCCTGGAGGGTGTCACGCGCAGCGTGGTCATGGAACTGGCGCGCCGCCGGCACATCCCGGTGTCCGAGAAAGTGCTCATTCGCCACGACCTCTATATCGCCGACGAGTGCTTCGCCACCGGGACGGCCGCCGAGATCGTGCCCATTACGGAAATCAACAAGCGTATGATCGGCGACGGCAAGCCCGGGCCGATCACTCGCATGCTCATGCAGGATTTCGTTGCCTACCGCAACGAGGAATAGGCGGGAGGGCGGCGCTCCGAACCGCAAAAACGCCCGACCCCGCCCACTTGCGGCAGGCGGAGTCGGACCGTAAACTGCTTGGCTCGATTGGTTGTGGCGGATGAGTGGCGGCCGCGGCCTCGCGGGCTTACCGCCCGGGCCGAAGCCCGTGTGCGAGCGCGGTTTTTCCCGCACTCCCCCCACCCGGCAGGACAACATGAAAAAAGGCATTCATCCGAAGTATGAGAAGTGCGTCGTGAGTTGCGGTTGCGGGGCCACCTGGGAGACGCGCAGCACCGTGTCCGAGATCAAGGTGGAAATCTGCTCCAGTTGCCACCCCTTCTTTACCGGCACGCAGAAGATGGTGGACTCCCTGGGCCGCGTGGATCGCTTCACCCGCAAGTTCGGCGGCGAGTACTTCACCGCCAAGCCCAAGAAGAAGCCCACCAAGCCGCTCCGCTACACCTAGCAGCCCGTGGCGAAAAGCAGCCTGTGCGATGTGGCACGGGCATCCTGCCCGTGAAACCATGGGCTGGAAGCCCATGCCACGAGTCTTGCCACAGGCTGCAAGAGTGGTGCTTCGCAATCAGCTGAGCGTATTCCGGATCGCGCTTGCGGGGGGCCTCGGCCTTCGTAGGGCGGCGCGCGGAACGCTCGTTTCCCGCCTGACACCTTTCGACACTCTGCCCGGAGGAAAACCGCTTCGAGGGGCGAATAGCCTGTAAAGACTTGTCCCGGCGTACCCGGGCGTCTTTTCGACGGTCGATAGCGCTGTTAAGCTGCCAGGCCGGCTATCGGTTACTTTTCGCGGAGGTGCACCATGCCAAGAGCCAAACAAGCCCGCTTTCTTATGGTCGGCGTAATCGTACTCCTGAGCGGCGCCGCAACGGCGTTCGCCCAACTGGATCTACTGCGCGACCTGACGCGTTCCAAGCCTGCGGAGGACACCGGCAAGAAGATCGCCTGGTTCCAGGTCGAAGGGGACGTGCGTGAGACTCCCTCGCGGTTGCCGCCGATGTTCGGGGAGAAGCCCCCGACGTCGCTCAAGTCCATCCTTTCGCGGCTCAAGCAGGCGCGACAGGATCCCCAGGTCGCCGCCGTGGTCGTCGATCTCCAGGACGCGGTGCTGGGCTTGGGCCAGATCGAGGAGCTGGTCGATGCCATGCGGAAATTCAGCGCCACGGACAAGGAGGTGCTGGTCCACGCGGACTCGTTCAGCATGATGACCTACGCCGCCGCCTGCGGAGCGTCGCACATCAGCGTGGTGCCCACCGGAGACGTGTGGATCACGGGCATCGCCGGCGAGGCGCCCTACCTGCGGGGGATGCTGGATAAGATCGGCGCCGTGCCGGACTTCGAGCAGTGCGGCGACTTCAAGACCGCCGCCGAGAGCATCACCCGCACCGGCCCCTCGGACAACGCCCGGCAGATGAACCAGTGGCTCTTCGACGGTCTGTATGACAACCTCGTGACACTCATCGCCGACGCCCGGGAAACGACGCCGGATAAAATGCGCAAGCTGATCGACGACGGCCCCTATTCGGCGGAGGCGGCGCTGGCCGCCGGCTTGATCGACTCGGTCAAGCACCGCCAGGAATTCGTCGCCGATCTCAAGAAGCGCCACGGCAGCTCCGCCGAGCTGGTCAAGGACTACGGCGAGGACGACGACGACATGGAGATTCCGAAGGACAGCTTCTTCGCCATGTTCGAGTTCATGATGAAGCTCCTCAATCCCGCGCCCAAGACCTACGACAAGCCGACCATCGCCGTGGTGTACGTCGAAGGCACGATTATGACCGGGGAGGCGCAAGAGAGCCTCTTCGGCGCTTCGGATGGCGCCTTCAGCACGACCGTCCGCCGCGCCCTGGACAAGGCCGCGGAGGAGGACAACGTCAAGGCCGTGGTGTTGCGCGTGGATTCGCCCGGCGGGTCCGCCCTCGCCTCCGAGATCATCCTGGACGCCACCCGCCGCGTGGTCATGCACGGCAAACCGCTGGTGGTCTCCATGGGCAACGTGGCGGGCAGCGGCGGTTACTACGTGACCTGTGCCGCGGAGACCGTCTTCGCTGACAAGAACACCATCACCGCCTCCATCGGTGTGCTGGGCGGCAAGCTGGTCACCACCGAAACCTGGAAGAAGCTGGGCGTCAACTGGCATGCGGAGCGCCGCGGTGCCATGTCCGGCATGCTCAGCAGCTCCGCGCCCTTCAGCGACCAGGAGCGCGCCAAGATCCGCCGGCACATGGAAACCGTCTACGAGATATTCCGCGGCCACGTGACCAAGGCGCGGGGTGATCGGCTCAAGAAGCCGCTGGACCAGCTCGCGGGCGGCCGCGTGTTCACCGGCGCGCAGGCGCTGGATTACGGGCTGGTGGACAAGATCGGCGGGCTGGAGGAGGCGATCAAGTTCACCGCCAAGCGCGCCAATCTCAGCGACTACGATGTCCGTGTCATACCGGAACCACCGACGATCCTCGACCTTCTGACCGGCTCCAAGGACGACGATCAGGCCGTTCGGCTCGGTGGCCGGCCCGGCTCGTCGCTGCTCGACCTGCCGTTGTTCAGCACCATGCTGCCGGCCGCCGCCGCGTTGGATCCCCAGCGCACGCGTGCCTTCATCAACGCCGTCCGGCGCGTGGAACTCCTCCACCGCGAAGGTGTGATCCTGATGATGCCGCAGGATTTCGTCATCCGGTAAGGCGGGAGCCTTCGCCGGCGGACGCGCCGGAAATGGAGCGCGTTGGGCGTGGTGACCATGCCACGCGGTGGCGTGGGTGAGGTCGCGCGGCCACGCCCGCCGGCGTCAACCGCCGTAGTAGGCTGCTGCCGGCAGACCGGCTTGAGTCCGCACGCGTTCGGCGATGGCATCGACTTCCGCGCGGCCGAGCGGCTCGACATAGGACTCCGCCGGCTGCCGTGCCACGGTGTACACTTGCACCAGCGAGATGCGCCCCCCCGCGGCGCCCACTTCGCGCAGGCGATCCACGTAGGCGCCGATCTCGCGTTCACCGGGCGGCTCCCCCCGCACGCGCATGAAGAGCGATTGTATCACGATGGGGCGCACCGTCGCCGCCGCCACGATGTTCTCCATTACCTGTCGGAGGGGCACGTTGGGCCGGTTGACCAGCCGATAGTACTCCTCCGTACCGGCATCGAGTTTGGCCCAGATCTCTCCATGGTTCTGATCGAGCACCGCCAGCCCGGCCGCCACTTCGGGGCGAGTCAGGTAGCAGGCATCCGTGATCAACACGATCTTCACATGCAACAGGCCGGCGCGACGCTTCAGATCGGCGACCAGCGTCGTGCACTCCAGGAACTCCTTGCAGGTGGTGGGTTCACCGTCGCCGGAAAACGCGATGTCGCGGATCCGGTGCAGCGTCCGCGGCACGTCGCAGAAGGCGGGGTCGTCGAACAGCAAGCCGCTCTGGGCGGCGGAGAGCATGTCCGACAGTTCTTCTCCCAGGAGGGAGACGCGCAAGCGCCGGGTACGCACCGCGGCCTTGCGATCCACCTGGCAGTAGATGCAATCGAAGTTGCAGGCGGTGTCGGGGTTCAGGTTGATGCCGATGCTCAGCCCGCCGCTACGACGGGAAATCACCGGGTAAACGTAGAGGTTCTCCCGCCAGCTTCGCGGGTGGGTGCGGTGTTGCCGCAAGGCCAGGTCAGGCCGGTTGCGATGGTCCGCCATGCGTTTTGCCGCCTGGTGTGGGGCACTCGGCGGGCGAAGCCGCCCCCCACCGTCCCGCTCTCCCGCCGCCGGTTCAACCGACGCAGTGGGCGGTTCATCAGCGGACGCCGCGTCCCGCATCACTCGGCGCGGGACTCGCACGCGGCGACGACCTAGTCGCCGTCGGTGGGAACAACGACGTTATTATACGGCAGAAGAGTGCCCTTGGCACGTTCCAGATCGATGAGCGCCACGTTGTAGTCCACCATGGCGCCGATGAGCGCGCGTCGTGCCGAGGCAAGGCTCTGGCGTGCGCTGAGCTCACTGTTGAGCACGATGAAATCCTTGCGTTCGGCGCGGGCGACGATGGACTCCACTTCACGCTCGCGGGCCTCCGCCGATTCATACCCCGGGGCGATCTGATCGTACGTGGTGGAGAGGGCCCGGACGGCGAGGTTCACGTCGAGGATGACCTCTTCAAACAACGCCTTGAGTGCCGCGACGGCCTGGTGATGTTGCAGAATGGCGCGCTTGTGCGCGGCACGGGGGCCGCGGTTCCCGATCGGCAACTCGAACTCCACTCCCACCAGGTAATCAACGTAGTTGTGGCGCGTTACTTCGTCGAAGGAGCGATCCGCCGTGCCCGCCAGCCCGTCGATGGTGTAACGAAAGACGACATCGAACCGCGGCAGCTCGGCGTTCTTCGCCCGGCCCGCGGCGATCTTGGCCGTTTCGATGCGCAGCTCCTGTTCCTTGAGCTCGGAGCGGTGATCCAGCGCCACCTGCACTTCCGCCAGCGGGTCCACCACCAGCCGTTGCAGCGAGGGAAAATCGTCGGGGATGATTTCGACATCCTCGGCCAGGTTGACCTGTGGGTCGTTCATGATTGCCGCCAGGCGATCCTCGGCGTCCATAACTGCGGCACGAACGCGGATAAACTCAGCGCGGCTCTGCTCCAGGTTCGCCTTGGTGGCCGAGATCTGCACCGGCGTGACATCGAAGGCTTGGCGGGCAACGAGGTAATCGTAGATCTGCTCGAAGTCCGCCAGGACTCGGGCGGTGATGACCACGTTGCGCCTCGCCTCGACCAGGCGCCAGTAAACCTCCTCGGCATTCCGCAGGGTGTCGCGGACCTTGCGCTCGAAAGCGTGGTTGCTGATGCGGCGGTCGTTCTTGTTGATGAGGATGACCGAGCGGTTGAAATCCAGTCCGAAGCCGCGCAGCAGCGGCTGGCGGAACTCGAATTGCAGATCGCTGAAGTACTCGGGGTTGATCTGTTGAAACCGCAGCGTCGTCTTGCTTCGTTGCAGACCGTAGCTGCCCGATACGCTCATGCCCGTGGGCAGGAGCTTGCGCACGCCGTAACGCGATTCGAAGAAATCCAGATCCCCCGCCTGAAGCTGGGACCCCGTGGGCCGGTCCTGCTTGTTTTTGGTGATGTTGGTGAAAAACACGGCGTCGAGCGCCGCTTCGGCCTCGACGACGCGCGTCGTGGCGACGGCCGGGTTGTAACGCTCCGCCTGAACCGAGTAGTTGCTCTCCAGCGTGCGACGCAGCGCTTCCTCCAACGAAAGATGATACTGCTTGGCGCGCCGCACGGTGCCCAGGCGTTCCAGCAGCCGCGTTTGGTAGGTGACGGCGGTCTTGTCGTCCGTCCGCCGGCTTTGTTCAAGGGCCGTGGTGACCCGAGCGCGCTCCGCTTCGGGGTCGGGGATGTGCCATTGCAGCCGATCCGACGCAAACGGGAGCTCACTGCCGGCGGCCCGCGCCTCGCCTGGGGCAGCGCCGTTGGTTGACCCCTCTCCCGAACGAGCTGGTTCACGCCCGGTCGTCCCGGTGCTGGAATCCGCCGCGGCACCTGCCGGCGCCGTGTCCGTACCGTCTTCGTCCCTGGCGGCGGCCGGCAGCAACACCGCCAACAGCAACACGCTCAGCATTCGCAGCATACCCTGGCACTTCCATTCGCCGCTTTGATAAGCGGGCAGGTGTGGATTCGCCGCCTGGCGGCCGAAATTCGCGTCGGCGCCACGACCCCGCTCCGCGCTCGCGGGGTCTCCATCGGCGCGGGCATGGTAACGGCGCGGTCCGCAGTGCGTCAAACGGCGAAACCGGTGCGCGCGAGTCTCCGACAAATTCCGACGCCGTGCGTCGCCTCCCCGGCGTTCGCGCGGTACCTTTTGGCCCGACACGGCCGCCGCCCACGGGGCGGGCGACCGCCCCGCTGGGCGTCGCGCCGCGGTGACCGCGCCGCGAGCGGCAAGGGGTGTTCGGGCGAGCGTTGGCTTCAATGAAGAGCTTCTTCCGCCTTCCGCTGGACGACGTGTTGGCCTCCATGGAGCCCATGATGCGCGTGCGCCGGCCCGTGGTACCGATGCTCACCATGGTCGCGGCCATGGTGGTCACCTGGTTCCTCTACGTGCCCATCCACGAACTGCTGCATGTTTTCGGCTGCACGGTGTTCGGCGGAACGGTCAGCGAATTGGAGCTCAAACCCATGTACGGGGGGACGCTGCTGGCGCAGTGGTTTCCCTTCGTCAAACCCGGAGGAAGCTACGCGGGCCGGTTGTCGGGTTTCGACTATCGCGGCTCGGACTGGATCTACCTTTCGACGGATTTCATGCCCTTCGTGCTGTCGGTGTGCGTCGGTGTCCCGCTCATGCGCCTGTGCACGCGGCGCCGCCGCCCCGGACTGCTCGGCCCCGCGGTGGTGGTGGGGTTGGCGCCGTTTTATAACATTCCGGGCGACTACTTTGAGATGGCGTCGATCATGGTAACGCGCGCAGCCACCGTGGTCTCCGGCGGGGGAGGCGGTCCTCCGGTCCTGGCGGGAATCCGTTCCGACGACATATTCGCCCTGTTGGACTCATTGATTGCAGGACCTGCGCGCCTGGGGCTCGAGGGCATCGGGACCATCTGCCTGGCGATTCTGCTGATTGTCGTCTCGCTGATGCTGGACGTGCTGCTGGCCTTCCTCACCTACGCACTGGGCGGCGTGGTGGCGAGGGTGACGGTGGGGCCCCCACGGCGCGTCGAGCTCTGAGGTCCGGCGAGGCACGCTGGATACGCCGCATGATGACACAACCGGGCTGTAAAACAGTAAATGAACCGGCGTGAGCTGCTCAGTTACGTTGTCACCTCGCTCCGCGCGGCTATGGGACTGGTCGTCCTTGTGCCCGGCGCGCGCTTTATCGCGGGTCGCCGGCGCAACCGGGCCGACGCCGCGGGTTTCGTTCGCGTAGCGGCCCTCGAAGCCCTTCCGCCGGGAACGCCTGTGCGGCTCAGCGTCACGCGAGATCGCTGGGATGCCTACACGCGTTACCCCCCCGGCGTAGTCGGTAGCGTGTGGGTTCTGCGCCATGACGTGAAAGGCGGGGACGCCGCGAGCGTTCGCTGCTACCAGGCTATCTGCCCCCATCTGGGCTGCGGTACCGACTACTCCCCCACCCGCCGTTCGTTCACCTGTCCGTGTCACGCGAGCGATTTCGATCTGGCGGGGCGACGGGTCAGCGGTCCGTCTCTTCGCGACATGGATGAGCTGGAATGCCGCGTGACCGACCCGGACCCGAAGGGGCGGCGCTGGGTCGAGGTGTTTTACAGGGAATTCCGCACGGGGACTGAGGCGAAAGTCCCGGTTGGGGTCTGAAGTCGGTCCCGGCCGGCTGGTCGACGGATATGCCTCATGCGAGAGGTTCTCGTCAGTCTGCTGGTCACTCTCTTCCTCCTCCAGGCCGCCACCGGCGTCCTGTTGATGGCGGTGTATAGTCCGTCCACGACCAACGCCTGGAGCAGCGTGTGGTACATCCAGGCCCAGGCGCCTGCCGGCTGGTTGCTGCGCGGGCTGCATTACTTCGCCGCAGACGCCATGATCGCGCTCGGGGCCATGCTGGTCGCGTGGCTGGCGCTGGTACCGGGATGCACGGGGGCCAACCGGCGACGGTGGTGGTGGGCGCTAACTGCGTTGGCGGCCGTGCTGGCGGCGGCCTTGAGCGGCTACCTTCTTCCGTGGGACCAGCGCGCCTACTGGGGAACCGTGGTGCGAACCAACATCCTGGCGCGCACGCCGGCATTCGGAGAAGCGCTGCGCCGGCTGCTTCTCGGCGGCGAGGCCATCGGGAACTTGGCGCTAACGCGCTTCTATACGCTGCATGTCATGGTGCTTCCACTGATGCTCGGCCTGCTGATGTTCCGTAAAACCAGAATCGGAAGATCAGGCGTCGTCGATGCGGAGAACGCACAGGACCATCGGCATACCGGCCACCGCTTGACGGCGACTCTGGTCGGGGCAGTCGCGCTGCTGGGCCTTCTGGGGGTGACGTACTATTCGCACGGGGTGGATGACCACTGGCTGACCGCGCCTGCGGATCCCGCACAGACCGACTACCCCGCACGGCCGGAGTGGTGGGCGCTGGGTCTGTATCAATGGCTCAAGTACTTCCACGGCCCGGTCGCCGAGGCCTTCGCGGCTATCGTGGTGCCGACGCTGATCGTGATGCTGCTGGTGCTGTGTCCCTATGCTCCGCGGGTGCTGGGCGCGCGATGGGGATCGCGCGCCGCGGGGATACTCATTGTCGCTCTGACACTCGGCGCCGGCGTACTTTCTCTGTCCGCGGTTGCGGCCGACCGGCGCCCGCCGGCGGAGCTGGAGGGCGCCGCACGCGAGCGTCAACATGGCGGTCAGTCCCTGACGGCGGAAGACGAACGTGTGTTACGTGCCGGGCTCTTCCACCACCGTCGCGAGCGAGCACAACGGGAGGCACGGCGCGCGTTTGCGCTGGCCCAGGACGGAGTACCGCCGCAGGGCCCACTGGCGATGCTGGTCGGCGATCCTCAGACGCGGGGCCCCACCCTCTTTGCGGCGCATTGCGCCTCGTGTCACCGGTTCGACGGCCACGACGGCACAGGTTGGGTCACCGGCGAAAAGCCGACGTCATCGGACCTGGCCGGCTTCGCGACGCGGGCGTGGGTTCGCGGATTGCTCGAGAACCCGGCGAGCGATCGCTACTTCGGGCTCATGTTGAACCCGGAGGGCGAGCCGGCGCATACGCGCATGGCAAAGTGGACCGCGGACCAACGGGAAGGATGTTCCACCGAGGAGTGCCGACGAACGCTCAGCGAGGACTTCGATGCGGTCGCTGCGTACCTCGAGGACGAGTCTTGGCATCCCGGACGTCTCACCGGGGGCGAATCCGCGAAAGCCGTGGCGCCGGCCGTCGAAGCGCATGCGCCGGACGGCCCGCGCGTTGAGACCGACGAGGATGCGATCACCCGTGGCCGGCAGGTATTCGCCACGGTTTGCAACGAGTGCCACGGCTACCAGGGACTGCGCAGGGGTACGACGAAGGCGCCGGACATGTACGGGTACGGATCGATCGATTGGTTGGAGCTCATGATCGCCGATCCCGCGCATGAACTGCGGTATCGTGCCGCCGGGCGCGAGCCGGCGCGGATGCCTGCGTTCCAGGACCGGCTCAGCGAGCAGGATCGGCGGCTGATCGCGCGGTGGCTCCACGGAAGCCGGGTGCCGGGCGCTCCCGAAGCGGCGCTACGGACGCCATCAACTGAATAGGTCGACTCGACGGCTTGATGTGGAGCCGCGACCTCACCCCGCGGTTCCCATGGGGAATGCCGCCGCCAGTTCCGTGGCGATGGACAGGTAGAGTGCCTTGATGCGTGCCTCCAGTTCGCCGGGCCGCACGCCGTGTGAGATCTCGGACGGCTCCCACCAGCCGAGCAGGTTCAGATGGTCCGCGTCCAGGGGCGGCGCGGCGAAATACTCGTCCCTCCACCGCGCCGAGGCCACCGAAACCAGGCCGTCATTGTCGCCTTCGCGGGCATGGATGAGCAGCCATGCGGCCTTGAGGGGTGTGAAGACCTCCGGCAGGCGCTGCGCTCCGGCGTAGGTCCGGAAGCGCACGCCGCAGGCGCGCTCCCAGTCTTCGGCACGCCGGTTGAACTCGGCGCAAGCCTCCGTCGTCAGGTCACGCGCCCCTTCGATGGGCAAGTTGAGTGCCGCGATCGCCAGATTCACCCCGTCCAGCAGGGCATCGGCCACCGGGGAGCCGTGGTGCGGCGTCCCCAGCGTCGTGAGAGACGCCACCTTGCGGTGAAAGTCCGTGTCGCGGTTGTTGAACAGCATGTGTCTGGAGTCCAACCCGCCCATGCTGTGTGCGATGATGTGGACCTTCTCGGCGCCGCAATCGCTCAGCACGCGCTCGACCTCGCGCTTCAGCGTAGCGGCTCGGATGTCCACGCCCCGCGCCCATTCCACATGGCTGTGCCGCACGACGAACCCGTGGCTTTGCAGGTGCGTGCGGATGTTGCGGAAGTAATGGAGGTCGTCGGCCGCGTCGTTGTCGTCGACCCGGAACAACTGGTCCGATAGCGCGTCGAATCGCGCAATTCCGTGCGCCAGGATGATGGGGAAGGTGTTCGATCCGCTCACGGTGGTTCTCCGTTGGAAAGGCCGACGTAGAGCGTACCAACCCCGCGCCGCGCGTTCCAGGGGAAGTGGCGTTACCGACCGGGCATACAGGCGTCGCGCCGCGCCGTCACCGTGACGAAGCCCGCGTCTTCGACCACCAACCCCTGGCGCAGCGGGACGACGTGCGACCGTTCGAGCCAGGCGAGTGCCGCGCCGAGGTCCGCACAGGCGTACATTCCTGCAGCCGCGGCATCGGCGGCGGAGACGCGCGCGGACACCAAGGCCACGCGTACGCCGCGTTGCGCCGGGTCGGTTAGGTGGCGCAGTTTGACCGCCTTATGATCGCCCAATCGGTAGCCCTGCTGTTGAACCAGCGCGTTCGCCGAGGCGTAGTCAGGTGCCCGTCGCAGGAGGGAGAGAAACGCATCGGGACCGACACCGTCCGGGCAGGCGGCGTCGAGCACGATGCCTCCGCCGTCGCGCACGGCCACGTGGTTGTTCTTCAGCGCCTTGTCCGCCTGATACAGGCTGCGCCCCAGAGGCCAGGGGACTTTCAGGTGCAGGACATCCACGGGGTGATCGAGGACATGCACGTACGTCCCGCGCACCACCGGAACAAGCCGCTCTACCACACGGAGCGGGTCCCCCGTCGCAGCGGCGGTCAAGGCGGATCCCACGACTACCTCTCCGATCGCACGTACCTGTTTTTGCGCGGCCTGGAGCTCGTGCAGGAGCGAGACAATCCCCTCGTGAACCGGGTTCCCCGCCAGCCGCAAGATGTCGGAGTCCGGACTGAGGGCGGCCGCGTGGTTGCGCTCGATATCGGCCCGTGACAGGCATCCGATAGTGACCGTTTTGTGAGGCCCGGTGAGACCGGCGAAGTAGTGCGGCTCGACACTGCCGATGGGCAGCAGGTGCCTGCTCTGCGCGATCAAGCGGTGGAAACGCACGGGTCCGACGGCGACAAGGTCGGCCGTTGCGTCGCATTGGTGCCAGGTGATGTCATCGACTGCCAGCCCGGAGTGGCCGAAGGTAGCGGCCTCGAACGAGGCACGCTCCGTTGCGGAGTAGGAGTGGGTTCCCGTCGCCACAAGGGCGCGAAAGCGAGGGGGCTCGGCGAGCGACCGCACCAGGCGGCCCACGGCGCGGAGGGCGTCGAATGTCCGCGTTGAGCGGTCGCCGTCGTTGACCGCGAGCACGATGGCGGCACGGTCCCGGCCGGCCGCGCCCAGGAATTCGCGCATGGCCGGCGTCGCCGCCAGCGCCTCGTCCAGCACTTCCCCCGCAGGACGGGACTGCAAGGCCGGCTTAGGACCAAGCGAGCTCCACTCCATGTGCGGCATATCGGGCGACCGGGTAACGCGGGGCGAAAAAAAAAGCCCGCTTCGCCAGGAAGCGGGCGCACTCAAGTTCCTGAGGTGCTGCGGCGATCCAAGGACCGTGGGTTAGGCGATCCGCTTGCGGGCCCAGCCCACCAGACCCAGGCCGAGGAGGCCGAGCATGGCCGCCGCCGGGACGGGAATCACCGTCGCGCGAATCTCCACCGCTAGGTCGTTGAAGTCACGGTCGGCGTTCAGACCCAATGGTCCCGGGAGGTCTTCCCAGAGCAACAGCCAAACGGTTTCATTCGCAGCGCTCGCACCCGTGATCTGATAAGTGACCATGTGGTCGAGCAGATCGACGTTGGAGGCGTTGCTGGAGTAGTAGCGGTTGCCCGTGCCGTCGCGGACCCAATCCCAGGGCAGGTTATGCGGGAAGCTGACCGAGCCGCTGCCCGAGACGTCGAAACCGGTCGGGCCGTTGAACACGACATCGAACAGTTTGACGTAACCCGACCCCGTGTCGTATCCGAACTCCTGCGAGAAAGCGGCGAACTTCGCCTCGGCGGTGACGTTCGCGATACCGTCTTCCCAGACCTGGTCTGTCGTCGGAAGCCCCGGCGAACCGAACACCAGGTGCAGGTTGCTCCCCGGGTTTCCGCTCGCATCCGTGTCGTCGATGCGCGTGGCCGTAACGGACCCATTCGTGTACGACGGCGAGCCCTGCGTCGAGGGCAGGAAACCCGCGCCGTAAATGTGGTCGAGAATCTGGGCGTGCGTCGCCTCGCCCGACGGCGGCGAAAACACCGGCGTCAGGTCCGCACGGGCCGGCGAAACAGAAACCCAGGCAACGAAGACCACGACACATGCTGTGGAGAACAACTTCCGGACTGTCATAAATGACTCCTCTCTCCCATCCGCGTAACGAGGTGCGTACAACCGACCAACCCTGGTCGACTTCATTCCCGCCCCACGTGCGCGCGATGAGCAGCTACTGATGAAACCGCTTACGGCGCCGCTACGAGCTGCTCAGGCGCCGTACCCGAGCACTGTGCTCGAGATTCTCACCAACAGAACCGCTAAGCAAAAGACCTTAGGGTTTCTCCCTCCTGCACATGCGCTCTAAAGCAACCGGCATTCTATGTCGTCCGAGAACAACTGCAAGCAATTTCACGAAAAAAAATAAACGCGCACGAATTGCCCGTACGTCCTATAAACAGTACCAGCCGTTGCGCCCCTCCCGGGCGCTTTCTCCCCACCCGCTCGGGCTCCGTCGAAGCCACGCAACTGAGACGTAAATGCAGTAAAGACAACTAGTTGTGTATCGTATGGTTTCCGCGATAGCTAATGGCTTGTCAGGCACCGACTGGACCGGACCGTCGGGCAAGACGTACCTTGCAGCGGCCACCGCCGTGCCGGTCGCGGGCATGACTTCCCATCCCAGGGTGCGGCTCCGCCGATTGAATGGCCATGAGTACACTGACTCGCAAAGCTCTGCTGTGCGCCTGGCTCCCGCTTGTTTTTCTGTTCGGGTGCGGAGCGCAGCAGGCCGGTGCGCCGGCTGATGACAGCAATGTGTCAGCCGATCCCCCCTTCGTGTTCAATGATGACCTTGAGCCGGCGACCGCGGCGCTGCCCTACGTCGAGGACGAGTTGCTGGTGCAGCCCTATCCCGGAGCGGACGTTGCATCGCTACATGCCCTCTACGCCGAGGCGGGTGCTGAAGTGATCGCCGAACTGTCGGAGATCGAACTCACCGCCCTGTCCGTGCCCGCCGGCGGCACGGACCAGGTTGCGGCGCACCTCGCGGCCAGCGGGCTGATCGAGGGTGTGCACAGGAATTACATCTATCAGGCGCAGGCAACACCCAACGATCCACTCTTTCTCCAGCAGCCGCACCTTGCCCAGGTCGCGGCACCGGAGGCGTGGGACATCACCTCCGGATCGCCGGAGGTCATCATCGCCATCGTCGATACCGGCGTGGACGCGAGTCACCCGGATCTCGCGGACAAGATCATCGAGGGCTGGAACGTCTACGACAACAACGGCGACTTCAGCGACGTCGCCGGCCACGGCACGCTGGCCGCCGGAATCGCCGCCGCGTCCTCCAACAACGCCGCGGGTGTCGCAGGCCTGTCATGGTCGAGCCCCTTGCTGGCGGTGCGGGCCACCGATCCTCAGGGCCAGTCCACCGGGCGACATCTGGCCGCGGGCATCCTCTGGGCCGCGGGGCACGGGGCCAGGGTCATCAACGTCAGCTTCGCACCCCTCTGGTCCAACACCGTGGTCCAGTCCGCCGCGGTGCAGGCGTTCAACCGCGGCGCGCTGGTAGTGATCGCGGCGGGAAATGGCGGCGGCTCGACGGCCGCCCCGGGGTATCCTGAAGCGGTGTTCGTCGGAGCCGTGGACGGCAGCGACGCCATCGCGAGTTTCTCCGATCGCGGCCCCTTCGTGGACCTCGTTGCCCCGGGCACGAGCGTGCGGTCCACCACCATCGGTTCGGAGTACGGAGCGGCAAACGGCACGTCGTTCGCCGCGCCTATCGTTTCCGGCGTGGCGGCCCTGGTGTGGTCCGTCAACCCGGAACTGCGGCCCTCTTCGGTCGCCAATGCCCTTACCACTTCCGTCGTCGACTTGGGTACGTCGGGCCGCGACAACACCTTCGGCCACGGCGAGGTCAACGCGCACGCGGCCGTGGCTCTGGCGCGGCGTTTCTCCGAGACGGCGGACCACGCGGCGCCGACGTTGCGCATCGATCGCTTGACCTCGGGCACGCAGCTTACCTCGCGGACGACGGTCTCCGTGACCGCCTCCGACGATGTGGGAGTGGCCGACGTGGTTCTGTCCATCGACGGCCGCGGGCATGCCACGGACACGCGGGTTCCCTACCAGTTCGTCCTTGATCCGGTCTTGCTTTCCGTCGGGGACCACGAGCTTTCATTCAGCGCCACCGACGTGGCGGGCAGGCAGTCCGCGCCGCAGTCGATCATGGTGCGCGTGGGAACGCCGCCCACCAGCTCCGCCAACACGCCGGTGTCGGGCTCGGGCGTGTTTTTCCGCTCTCCAAAGGAGGGCGCCGCGGTGTCGGGTAATGTCACCATCAGCGCCACCGTTTCGTCCGACGCCGGCGTGGCGACCGTGGAGTGGTTCGTCGACGGCGACTCGATGTTCGTCAGCGCCGTCAGCGGCACGAGCAGCGGGGTCAGCTACGTCTGGCGATCCGCGGGAGCCTCCTCCGGCGCGCACGTCATCACGGCGGTGCTCACCGACGGCGCGGGCAGTCAGTACCTGGGGCGATTGAACCTCGTGCTCCGATAACCGGTTGACTCCGGCGTGGACTCATAATCCCTGCCCTGGCACGCCCGGCGCAACTGCTCCTCGCGCGAACATCCCATAAGCAATCCCCGACCGTGGGTCTTTCCCGTTTTTCCCGGGAAAAAAGGCAAGAATGAAGTTGAATTAGCAGTCAGTTGCGGCAATGATGGACACAGTGACGTCTCGCGCGTGTCGCACGGGTGGCATGCGTCGGCGCACGTCGCGTCCCCGCGGTGCCCAGTACGCCGCGGAGGTGGAAGGGAAAGAGGAGAAGCCAATGCGAGCCATGATGAGGTTCACGGTGCGAGGGGCACTGGCCATAGGAGCGTGGATGTGGGCGGCGCCGGCGCAGGCGGACTTAACGCCGGTCTACGCCCCGCCCTCCGGCGAGGCCAGCCATACGGACATTCTCAACCACGTTTACGGCGCCGGGTTCAGTCCGTCGTCGCACGGGGCGGCGTCGTACACCAACGGAACCGTCACCGCCACGCGGATCGACGATTTCCTGCCCTCGGGCGGCGCAGGCAGCCCGCTCAACATGGTGTTCGGAGGTCCCGGTCTGCCCACTACCGATCAGGAGTGGGTGGACGGCATCGCGCTCACCACGGCAGAGGCTAAGTTTGCCGGGTATTCCCAGGAGTTCGGCTACGATTCCGGCTCCGGCTACGTCAAACTATTCGACGTAACGATGACCGGTCCCACGGGCTTCGACGTGGCCGGCAGCGGCTCGGTGAGCTTCCCGCACAACGCGCCGTGGAACTGGGTGCGCTCGGGAACCGGCAACACCTATTACTCGGAGGAGGCCAACAACATCGACCTGTTGGACCACATGGTGACCTATCAGATCACCGGTGCCAGTTCGCGGGCGAACGAGACCGTCTGGCTGTTGCTTTGGGAAGATCTGCCGGGGCCGCTTGGTCCGAACTCCGACCGGGACTTCAACGACCTGGCCGTTGAGCTTCGCGCCACGGTCATCCCGGTTCCCGCGGCCGCGCTGCTGGGTGGTCTGGGCCTCGGCTTGGTCGGGCTGGTCCGCCGACGGTACGCGTAAGCCTCGCCGGACTTGCGTCCGGTGCCGGGTCGGCGCTTCGCGGGCGGGCCCCGCGCAGGCGAGCTCGCACTCCCGCACTCGGGCCTGCGAACAGGAAAGCAGTAATCAACCAACGCCCCGTTTCCGCGAACCCCGCGGAGACGGGGCGTTTTGCATCTCCTGCCGCGGGGTTGCAAGCAACCTGGGCCGCAAGACATGATTGTCAAGTGGCCCGGGGTGGTGATCGTCGTGGTGGAGGACGGGCCTTGTGCCTCCCAACGGGGCGGCCGCGCCCGGCGCGGAGGCGACGGCCGGCCTGCCGGTATTGGCGCGCACGAGCTCCAGCCGTGCGGCGGGGCGCCGCTTGGGCTGCAGCTCTGCGCGCCGCAGTCGCCACGTTTGATCCGAGCCGCGCCGCCGCTTGGGCTTCGCGCAATGCTGGCGCATGCCGCCCCGGCAGAACGATAGGTGGGTTGCAATCCGATAAGGAGCGATGCGGATGACGCTGGTACACGGACGTTTCTTTCGGCGAGTGGGTTGCGGGCGATGGGTCGTTTGCCTGATGAGCGCGGCCGCGGCGTGGCTGGCCGGATGCACCGTTGCCGGGGGAGGCGCGGTGGAGGAAGGGGTTACGGAGGTCGCCATCCGCGGTTTCCAGTTCATTCCCGACCAGGTGACCATCAAGGTGGGTGAACGAGTGCGGTGGACCAACTTCGACGCCGCGCCGCACACGGCCACCAGCGGCAATCCGGAAGATGCCGATGCCGGTTCGATATGGGCCTCCCCCAACCTCACGATGGGCCAGTCGTTTACGTTCCAGTTCGACGAGGCGGGGGAATTCGTGTACCACTGCGAGGTGCACCCGGCGCAAATGCGCGGCGCTCGCGTCGTTGTCGAACCCTGAACCGGCGGCGCTTGGCGCAGGGCGGAGCCGAACGTCCGATTACGGGGCTGCCGGCACCCAGCCGCGGCTGCAATGGCGGCACCCCGGTGACACATAGGTGGACAAGCAGGCTAGACGAAACCATGGGGCGGTCAACGGGCGGCACGCGGGCAGACGGACAGGACCACCCGGCGGGTATCGATGCCGCCGAGTTCTGCGCGCAGTTTCAGGCGTCCTTCCGCGTGTTGTGGCTCATTGCCGCGGGCACTGTCGGTGAGGCGTCACTCGCCGACGACGTGGTCCAGGATGCGGCGCTGATCGCCCTGGGAAAGCTCGATGATTTCCAGCCCGGAACCAACTTCACCGCGTGGATGGGCCGCGTTGTCCGCTACGTCGCTCTGAATCAGGCACGCAAGGAGCGTAAATTCCGCATGACGACCGGCGACGCAACCCTGGCCGACGGAGACACGCCCCTCGCCGCCCGGTCCGACCTTCGAGGGGGGCCGTTGCCCGCCGGACGCGACGATACGCGCGTGTTCGACCAGCGGATCGAGGAAGCATTGCAGACCGTCGGCGAGGTGGCGCGTGCCTGCCTGCTGCTGCGCACGGTGGAGGGTCTGCCCTACTCGGACATCGCGGCGTTGCTCGAGATCCCCGAGGGTACCGCCATGAGCCATGTACACCGAACGCGCCGCTACCTGCGCGGCCGGCTTGCCGTATGGCAGGCGAACGGCCCGGCGGCAAAAGAGGAACATGCATGACCGCGGGAACCCCGGAGAGACCGGAGCATTCGCTGGAGGCCTATCTCGATGGGCTCCTCGCCGATTCCGAACGCGCTGAGTTCGATCGGCGCGTGAGGAGCGATCCGGCGCTTCGCGCCGAGGCGGAGTGCCAGGCACGCATCGACGAAGCCCTGAAGCGCCTCTACACACCGTCGGCTGCCGGAGCGCCGGCGCTCGCCTCGTTGCGTGCCGCATCCACGAACGGCCGGGCGGCGACGACCCTGCGGTCGCCGTTGAGCGCAGCCCGCCGGGCGCGACCTGCCCCCGCGCTCCGCCGCGGGCTGGCGGTGGCGGCGGCCGTGGCGTTCTGTTCGCTCGCCGGCTGGCAGGTGTGGTGTTTCGTTCGTCCGGCGGCGGTGGTCGATGCCTACGCCGCACAAGCGTGGCGGAGCATGGACACGGTCTACCGTGACGAGGTGTCCAGCGGGCTTAAACCCAGTTGGGTGTGCAAAGACAACGAGGAATTCGCCCGCTCCTTCGAGAAGCGCTTTGGCCAGCCGCTGTACCTGGCGCCGCCCCCGAGCGGGGTCACGGTGGCAGGTCTGTCCTACTGCAACACCATTACCCGACGCACCATGCATCTGCTGGCGCGGGTGAACGGCTCGCCGGTGATGGTGTTCGCCGACTCCGTTCCCGACGACACCCGTCCTTCGCTTCCTCCAGGCCAAGGGCTGAGGCTTTTCCGGCGCGAGATCGGCAAGGTCGTTCTGTACGAGGTCACTCCGCTGTCGGAGCCGCGCGTACTCGACCTTTTCTATGACCCGGCGACACGCCCTGCCCACGACACCACCTGGCAATCGGGGCCGACTCCGTAGCCGTTGCGCCCTTCGTCCGTCATGACGCGTCCACCGGTCCGTCGGGGCTGCTCCGCGGGGCAGCTCACGCCAAGTGCCCCTGATCGTGAGTCTCGGTCCCCGAGGCGAGTGCCGCCACGCGGCGCGCCGAACGCGCAAAGGCCCCCAGGGCCAGGAGGATCAGGGCGCCGCCCAGCAGCGTCGGCGCGGGCACCGGTTCGCCGACGGCGAGGAACGTCCACACCGGGACCAGAATCGGCTCCAGCATTGTGATCAGCGCCGCGTGGTAGGCGGGGATGCGTGCCAGCCCGAGCGTGTACAGGTAGTACGGGATCCCAAACTGCACCACGCCCATGAAGACCAGGTAGCCCGCCGAGCGCGCGGAGAGCTCGAAACCCGCGCCCCACAGCACCGCTGGGAGAATCAGCAGCGCCGAGCCGAGGTTGTTGGCGACCGTCAGCGCCGCTGGGTCCGCATCCCGCATGCGCCGGATCATCAGGGTGAGCAGTCCGAAGAACAGCCCCGCCGCCAGCGCCACCGTCAGGCCGAACAGGTCCGTCTGCGCCCGGCCGAGGAAGATCACGGCGATGCCCGCCACAGCGACAGCCAGGATCCAGAGGTCCCGCGAACGGGGTCGTTCGCCGAGCAACCAGGGCGAAAGCCCGAAGACCCAGAAGGTAGAGGTGTACTGAAGGATGATGGCGTTGGCCGCCTCCGTCTTGGTGTTCGCAACCACGAAGCACACCGTCATGATGGTGAAGAAGATGACACAGGCGATTGCCTCCGGCCGCAGGCGTCTGGCCCGGCCGTCCGGCCCACCGGTAGCGCCGCGCGCCAGCGGCGGCGCGCGCATGGTGTGCAACCCCCTCCACCCCAACGGCAGCAGGACCAGGCCCGCGAAGAGCGAACGGTAAAAGGCGATCACGACGCCGCCGGGGCCGCGACCGCCGTCGGCGGTCAGCTTGATCAGCGCGCCGTTGAGGCTCCACAACACCGCGGCGCCGATCAACAGCAACACGCCGGAGAGGTAGCGTCTGCGCCGGCTGTCGTCATGTGCATCGGCCGGTGTTAACACGCCGGCAGTGTAACGATGTTGCCTACTGGTTCCCACGCTTGTTTGCATCCCACGAATCGAGGCACGATACATTTCCCGACACTCCGTGCGCGGCGCTCCGATGGCTCAGCCCGCATCTGTGGTCGGTGTATTCCACCACCCCGGCGAATTGAGCCCCTGGGGCCTGTCAGCGACACAGCCCGCGCGAGCGGGCGGCTTGCTTCACGATGCTGTCCACATTCCGGCGCGCGGCGCTCCGATGGCCCAGCCCGCGCCAGCGGGCGGCACCTTCCTAGCCCACGGCGTGAGCCGTGGGGTGGGAACGCCGATCGCGGAAAGCCCCGTCAGGGGCGACACCCGCAGCGCGCATTAACCTCCCCTCGCAACCCGCGACGCGCACCCTCGCCCACGCTATCCGTAGCACTGTGCCATACATGTGTCGCCCCTGACGGGGCTTAGCCTCATCCTGCTCGCCGATCCCCACGGCTTACGCCGTGGGCTAGAGGGTATCGCCCCTGAAGGGGCTCGCGCACGGCTGGGTGGCACGCGGATCGCTGGGGACAACGCCGGGTCTTCGACGTCGTGTGCCGGGCATCCCCAATCGGGGTCGTGCCACGATCCCTCGAGATCCACCCCCACGCTCGCGGCCGTGGCTTGCACCATTCCCCTGCCGGCACGACACTGGCCCCCGATGAAAGCGCCGTTGGGTGAACAAGGGCTTGGCAAGGGACCGCACGGGTGGAGATAGGCGTCTGTAGCTGGTCCATCGACCGTGATGATTGCCTGCGGGCGATGGAGACCATCGGTGGGGCGCTCGACGTGCGCCTCGTGCAGCTTGGGTTCTTCTCCGAACGCGCCGTGCGTGCTGCGTTCGGCGGCGTCGAAGCCCTTCGTCGGACCACAAGTGCCGCCGGCCTCACGATTGCCTCCACCTTCGCCGCCTTCGAGCATGAGGATTACGCGTCGATCGCCCGCATCGCGGAAACCGGTGGGTATATGCCTGACGAGCACTTCGCCACCCGCCTCGAGCTGACCGCTATGGTTGCGGACATCGGCACATCGCTGGGCTGCGATCGTCTGGCCGTGCACCTGGGGACGGTTCCCACGGATCCATCGTCCGTTGGTTATGCAAAACTGCTGACCCGCGTGCGTGAGGTGGCCGACCGCATCGCCGCACGCGGGGTACGCCTGTTGGTGGAGACGGGGCGCGAGTCGGCGGCGGTTCTGGGCTCTTTCCTGTCCGCGGTGGATCGGCCGAACGTCGGGGTGAATTTCGATCCCGGCAATTTCGTCATCTATGGCACGGACGAGCCGGCACGCGCGGTGACGCTCCTGAAGGGGCGGATCGAGAGCGTCCATGCGAAGGACGGAAACCGCTCCGCCCGACCGGGCGAGCAGTTCGGGACGCCGGCGCCGCTGGGCACAGGCGAGGCACAAATCGCGCGGGTGGTCAGCAAGCTGCGAACCATCGGCTACTCCGGCCCGCTGTTGATCGAACAAGGCCGCGGTATGGGTGGTGTCGAGGCGGTCCGCGGCGCGGCGGAATACCTGCGATCACTGCTGGGGTGAACGGCGGTGCCGGGCGGGCGTGGGTGGCGCGTGGGGCCCCTGGCGATTATCCCGGACGCGGCTGCCCCGGCGTTACGGGCGCCCGGCGATACAGCCATTCCTCGGCGCGCGCTTTGCCCGCCTGCGTGCCTTCGATGCGGGCGCGGATCACGTCGTCGGATTCGCGAGTGTAGATGATCCGTTGCGGGAAGTCGTGCTCGCGGTTTTCAAACACCACTCGGCCGGCGGCAAGCTCTACGGCGCGAAACGGCGTCGGCGGGTGTCGTCCCATGGGCGCCGCGAAGTATACGATGCCCTCCGGCGTTTTCTCGATGCGCAGGAATTCGAAGAACGCGGTCTTGCCTCCCTGCACGGTGCGGCTGGCGCCGAGCATGGTGCCTCCCGCGGCATGTGTCCAATGCTCGTCGACCACCTTACCCCCTTCGTCTGAGGTCCATGCGCCAACGAGCCAGGAGAGCGTGCCGAGGTCGGGATCGTCGGGCACGCGGTTGGGTGTGGTCGGCTCACTGCCGAGGCCCGCGAAAGCTGCTAGGCCGGCGAACAGCGGCGTATACAGTGGTCGCATCGTAGAACTCTCCGAAGGTGGTCACGCGGTTCAGGATACTGCATCCTTGCCGCCCGGCAAACGGCTTCGGACTGCGCGGATGCCGCGCGCATCCGGCCGGGACGGGCGGGGGCGAAGTCCGCGACGAAGCGATGGAGAATCACTACCGCGACAGCATCGAGCGGTCGGGTGGACCACTGCCCCAGTCGCAACCCCCGCGGCGAGCATGGCTCGCGCGAAGCCCGCCGAGGCATGCGTGACACCGTCGCGCGCCGTTTGCGTCCGAATCGAGTTCCCCGCCGCAAAAGCGATGGACCACCCGCCACCCGCGGGGGATGAGAGTTGGTATAATAAAGCTGCGGGGACGTGTTCCTCGGTCCGGAGAATGACCATGTCCGCATCCGTGCGGCTCAAGGAGTTGCTCTACGACAACACCATGGCCTCCGCGCCGCAGCTCGTGCAGCGCTATGACGACGGCCGGGTGCGCTGCCTCGCGTGCGGACATCGTTGCGTCATTCTCCCCGAGCACAGCGGAGTGTGCCGCGTCCGCTTCAACTCCGGCGGGGAGCTTCGTGCCCCGGGCGGGTATGTCGCGGGCGTGCAGATCGACCCCATCGAGAAGAAACCCTTCTACCACGCCTTCCCGGCGCGGGACGCGCTGTCATTCGGCATGCTGGGTTGCGACTTGCATTGCAGCTACTGCCAGAACTGGGTCACCAGCCAGGCCTTGCGCGACGACGCCGCCGTCGCCCGGCCCAGCTTCTGCACGCCGGAGCGGCTCATCGAACTGGCGCTCGCCAACAAAACACCGGTGATCGTCAGCACCTACAACGAACCATTGATCACCGCCGACTGGGCGGTGGAGATCTTCAAGCTCGCTCGCGCCGAGGGGATCGCTTGCGGCTTCATCAGCAACGGCAACGGCACGCCGCAGGTGCTGGAGTTCATCCGTCCTTACGTGTGCCTGTACAAGGTGGACCTCAAGGGCTTTGATGACCGCAACTACCGCAAACTCGGCGGTGTGCTGGAAAACGTGCTGGAGACCATCAAGCTGCTTAAGAAGATGGACTTCTGGATGGAGATCGTCACCCTGGTGGTTCCGGGGTTCAACGACGACGATGAGGAACTCAAGAAGCTGGCGGGTTTTCTCGTCGGCGTCTCGCCCGACATGCCCTGGCACGTCACGGCGTTTCACCCGGATTACAAGTTGACCGATCCACCCCGCACGCCCGCTGCCACACTCCACCGTGCCTACGACATCGGGAAGGCGGCGGGGTTGAAGCACGTGTACGTGGGCAACCTTCCGGGCGGCGTCGGCCCGCGGGAGAACACCTTCTGCTCCGGCTGCGGAAAGTGGCTCATCAAGCGCCGCGGGTTCATCGTGGAAGACAACCGCATGAAGGGCGGCGCCTGCCCGTTCTGCGACACCACGGTTTCGGGCGTCTGGGAGGAGGACCCGCCGAAACACACGGCCGGTGATGGCATGCCGCTTCCCATCGCCGTGGTGAGTGAGCGCTGCGGGTGACGCGGCGCACCATTCCCGCCGGCACTTTGTTGCGAGACCGCGATGAAGGCGATGCTCTTGCATGACGCGAGGCCGGCAGACCACGACTCGCTGGTCGAGTCCGATGTTGCGACCCCGAAACCAGGTCACGGTTCGCTGTTGGTCCGCGTTCGGGCATGCGGCGTGTGCCGAACCGATCTGCATATCGTCGAGGGCGAGCTTCCCCTGCACCGCCGGCCGCTGATCCCCGGCCACGAGATCGTCGGCACCGTAGCGCAGACGGGCGCTGGGGCGACACGTTTCGCCGTCGGCCAGCGTATCGGCGTGGCGTGGCTGCACCGCGCCTGCGCTACCTGCGGCTTCTGCGCCGCCGGTCGCGAGAATCTCTGCGAGGCCGCCGATTTCACCGGATGGACCGTCGACGGCGGTTATGCGGAGTACGTGACCGTTCCCGAGTCGTTCGCCTATGCAATACCTGACCGTTTCTCCGACGAACAGGCGGCGCCGCTGCTTTGCGCCGGCATCATCGGCTACCGCGCGTTGAAGCTGACCGGCATCGGCCCGGGGCAGCGTTTGGGGCTTTACGGGTTCGGCGGATCGGCGCACCTCGCGCTGCAAATCGCGCGGTATTGGAACTGCGAACCGTTCGTCGTGACCCGCAGCGAGAAAGGGCGTGCCCTCGCACGGCAGCTCGGTGCCGCATGGGCGGGTGGGCCGGACGATCCACCGCCGGAGCGCTTCGATGCCGCTGTGGTGTTTGCCCCGGCGGGACCGATCGTGGCCCAGGCGCTCTCCTCGCTGGCAAAAGGCGGGACCGTCGTTCTCGCGGGGATCTACATGACGACCATCCCGCCGCTCGACTACGCCGCGCATCTGTACCACGAAAAGACGCTTCGCAGCGCCGCCAATGCCACACGCCGCGACGGCGAGGAACTCCTGGAGGCCGCGGCGGAGGTTCCGGTGCGGACGGTAACGACGGCGTATCCGCTGCACGAGGCGAACCGCGCGCTGCTCGACTTGAAGACGGGGAGGCTGCGCGGGGCCGCGGTGCTGACCGTAGCGTGACGAAACCCTTCGAGTCCGGCATTCACCGTGCGCGGCTGCCACTGCTCTGTGAGCAGTGACCTTTGCCTACGATTCGCGCCGAACGGCCATCGCCGCATCGCCAAACTTCCGCAAACGACCCAGCACTGCTCAAAGAGCAGTGGCACACCCAACAGTGCCACCTGCCCGACCTTACAACGATTACCGGGTTGGGTCCCGCGGCTCGCAGGTTAAGCGCCAGCGCTCGATGACCGGCCGGAGTGCCGCGGCAATCCGTTCCTCATTGCCCGGCGCCAGGCGGAGGATCAACTCGTGAAGCGCTTCGGTCTCGCCCCGGTGTCTGATGTGCGGCAGCAGCAGCCGCTGCTGCTCCTCCTCCGGCAGGAACGCTTCAAATCCTTCCTCGCCGTCATCCAGTTCGTAGGGGTACCGCACGACCAGCTCGGCTGCAGGGTATCGCCGGGTTCCAAACGGCCCGAGCCGCAGGCAGAGTTCGCGGGGGTCGGCCCACACCCCCACCCGCCCCGGCCAGACCGTCAAACCCAACCAGCGGACCGCGGGTATGACGCAACCGATCGCGGCCACGACGAGCAGCAGGCCCACGGCGCCTAGGCTGACGTCCACCAGGCGGCTCGATATGCCGCTCGGCGAAAGGTTCACCCGCTCCAGCGTCAGATTGGCGCCCAGCGCCGCGAGGAACGCGGGAATCCCCCAGAAAACCGCCCGCGCCGCGGCGCGACCCCGGGCAACAGGGATCCAGGCCGACGGTGATGTTGACGCTGACTGCACTTCAAGGCTCATGGCCGGGAACACCGTCCGCGGGTCCGAGTGGATCGCCGCCGGCGCCGCCCTACACGAACACTCGCCGGTTGTACACAATCCACTCCAGCAGCAGGAACCCCAGCCCGGCCAGCAGGAAGTAGCGCCAGGCGGGTCGGTTGAGGGCCAGCGATTCCGCCTTGGCCTCGATGCGCTCGCCGCCCAGCGTGACCGCGTCCGTGGGCCGGATGTTGCTTTCAGTCCGGTTGAAGAGGTTCACGGCGAACGCCTCCGCGCCGGGAACCGCAGGTGTGACCCTATAGGCGCCGACGCGCTGCGTGCGCGCGTAGTGGAACAGCCCCGCCTCGGCCGCCGCGGCACGATCCTCCGAACCGTCCGGGCGGGTAACGGTCACGGCTTCGGTGCGCGGCGGCACGGGCAGGGTCACCGCCTCGCCGGGCGTAACACTTCGTCGGCTGCGCGTGCCCACGTTCGAGGTCAGGTACTGCACCGTGTTGTAGAGGAACACCACGAAATCCACGTTGGCGGTCCAATCGGTGTTGAAGCGCAGCCGGCCCTCGTCATCCTCCACCGCCAGCGCGAAGGCGGAGATGAGAAACTGGCTGCCGCCGCCGGGCAGGTAAGCGAGCACCGGGCTGCTTTCGCCTTCGATGATCGCCGTCGCCTCCGGGGGCAGCCGCAGCCGCTGCCACTCGAAGACCGAAAGCGTTTCCACCGCGGTATGACGCAGAATCGGGTGGGTTTCGTCCCAATTCACGATGACCTCGCTGCGGATCGCATCCCCGGCGGAAACGCCCGCGAGCCTGGGCACGCTGCCCCAGAAAAAGTAGTTCCCCGGCGGCAGGCGCGAGGTCGAGTGCCGGTCGAACATCACCAGATCGTACGCACTTCGCTCGCCCTCACGGAGCCGATCCTCAGGCATGGACTCATACACTTCCGGGGTGACCGTAAGGAGCGTCAGCGGCATGGCACTCAGCGCCGAGCGCAGCAGCCAGGGATGCTTGCTCACCAGGAGCACGCGCACGTGCCGCGGTTCGTCGACGATGGCCCAGGCACGATCATCCGCGGAGAGCGCGTCGTCCACGCGGAGCATCACCTCGACGACGCCCCCGCCCTCGTATTCCATCGGTGCAAAGGCGGCTACCGCCACCGGCTGCGCCGTGGCCGCGCTTTCCAGTGGTTCCGCGGAATCGGGTCGCTCCTCCGCCGCTACGGCGGGGCGCCTGTCCCCGGCAGAGGTCTCAGCGGAGTGCGGCGCGGCCGCAAGGGTGACGCTTTGGATGTCCACGTTGCGCCCGGCGACATACAAAGCGGCGTCGATGGTGCGGGGTTGACCGCTGAAATTCTCGATGGTGGCCGCCACCTCCAACAACTCCGGACGTTCGGGGTTGCGGCGCGCGTCCATGGCCACGATGCCCACGTTGTCGCTGCGCTCCCCCAACCGCGTAACCCGGATGCGCGAGGCGTCGAAGGCCTGTAGACTTACGCGCGTAACGTCTTCGATCCGGCCGTCGGTGAAGAGGAACACCGTCGCGGGCGCGGCGGTTGCCCCCGGCGGGCGGTCGTCGCCGCCGGTCTCGGCGCCCATGAGGCTGATCTGCGTGTAGGCCTCCGCCAGGCTGACGGCCTCGCCCAGTCGCGTGGGTGCCTGCGTCTGTTCGATGGAAGCGATCTTGCGTTTCAGCGCCGCCTTGTCGGTGTCGAAGGACGCCTGCACGGTGGCGCGATCGCCGAAGGCGATGACCATGGCGCGGGAGCCGTCGCTCATGCCGTCGATCTGCCGCACCGCGAGCTCCTTGGCCTTCTCCAGCCGGGTCTGGCCGTCGGGCTCGGTGACGCCCATCGACGCAGACTGGTCGATGAGGAGGATCACCGTGTCTTCCAGTTTCTGGGCCGTCTCCAGCATGGGCTGACCCAGCGCTAGCGCTGCCAGGACGAGAACCGCGAGTTGCAGCCAGAGCAGTAGACTGCTGCGCAACCGCTGGAACGGAGCGTTGACGCGCAGGTCCTCGATGGCCCGGCGCCAGAGCAGCGTGGACGGCACGGGGCGGACCACGCGCTTGAGCTTCAGGAAATACAGGGCGATGAGCGGCGGGACAGTCAGCCCGGCGGCCAGGGCGATGGTCATGGGACTCAGGAACGTCATCGTCGATCCCACATTTCGCAATCACCATACCTCATTCGCGAAA
Source organism: Planctomycetota bacterium (assembly GCA_016208685.1). Lineage (GTDB taxonomy): Bacteria > Planctomycetota > Phycisphaerae > UBA1845 > UBA1845 > JACQXM01. Next base: position 83,119 of record JACQXM010000024.1, read on the forward strand.
CAATCGGCTCCCTCGCCGCTGAAGCGGCGGGCCACCCGCCTTTGAGGTGGTGGGCCGCCCGCTCTGTCGCTTCGTGCCTCTGTGCCTCCGTGCCTTTCCCTCTGCATTCCGCATTCGACCTTCCGCATTCCTTCCGCTCCGCCACGGTCGCGGCTTTGTTTCGCGCCCTACTTCACCAGCCCGCGCTGGCGGAAGTAAGAGAGCACAATCTGATCAAACGGCACCTCGGTTCCGGTGAACAGGTAGCTCACGCCGCGGCGTGTACAATAGTCCTTCAGCCGCTCGCAGTAGGCCCGCAAGTTGATCTTATAACGGTTCAGCAAGGCGCGCGTCACGGTCACTTCGGCCGTGTCCTCATCTTCGACATCCGTCAACTTCAGGTCGCCCACCAGCGAGGGTTCCATTTCTTCCGGACTGAGCACTTGCACTACGTACAAATCGTAGTTGCGGCCCAACAGATAACGCAGCCCCTCTTCGTAGCCGCCTTTCTCGAAGAAGTCGCTGATCACCAGCACGATGCCCGGCTGGGGATGACGCAGGGCGAACTGCTTGCCGGTCGCCGCCAGGTTGCTGGTACCGGAGTACTCCGCACCGGAAAGGAACTCGATGACCTTGAACATCAGCCGCCGTCCGCGCACCCCGGCCAGCTCGCCCGCCAGGCCGTTGGCGTAGGTGTAGAGGCTGACGCGGTCGAAGTTGACGAGGCCGATGTAAGCGATGGCGGCGGCCACGCGCCGCGCGTAGAGCCCCTTGTGCGGCTGTCCCCAGTCCATGCTTTTGGAGACATCCAGCAGCACGCTGACGTGCAGGTCTTCCTCCTGAAGGAAGAGCTTGATGAAGAGCTTCTCCAGGCGGGCGAAGATGTTCCAATCGAGGAAGCGAAGATCGTCGCCGACCACGTAATTGCGGTAATCGGCGAATTCCACGGATTCGCCCCGCCGCTTGCTGATCCGCTCGCCGCGGAGCTTGCCGGCGAAGATCTTCCGGCTCACCAGCTCGAGCTGGTCGAGCTTGGTGAGGAAGTCGGGGGAAAGGAGCGGGCCGCTGCGGTCGGTTCGCGTCTGGACCATTGTTCAACCCCATCCCCTCTAGGCCGCGTGTGACCCTCGGCTCAGGACGCCAAAGTTGGTACTCACACAGTGCAACATCCGCTTCGATTCCGCCGGCGCAAACCGGGCGCTAACGATTCCCTCGGCGCGCCCTACAGCGAGCGCCGCCGAGCTCGAACGCATCGCGAGTGTGTCGAGGGAAGCTCCCGGTTATTTTCTCGTCGAGGCATCGAGAATCGTGATTCCCACCACGCGTCGTCCGCGGCGATGCACGATGATGCCGTCGTCGCGGAGTTCGCTGTCGGTGGCCTGCTGTGGACGCTGGAAGGCGATGTACAGCACGTCGGCCCCCGAGTCGTAGTCGACCCACATCGACGAATCGGGCATCGCCACCAGCGCTGGAACAGCGTTCAGAACCTTGGTGATGTCTCGTGCACGAAGCTGAGCTATGGCCATACTCGGTTCCTGCGTTTTGGTTTCGAAGTAAAGAAAGCCGTTACCACAAACCCATCCTGACGGTTCCGTTCCTTGTACACCACGCCGAGGAACCGGCGGCGTCCGGGAGCCTTCCATGCGACCAGGGCTCCGTGCTACCCCCGGGTCACCCAATCCGGCCGTTCAACCGTGTTCAGCACATCCGTCATACGCCCCGCGAGCTCGTCGCGGGCTTCGACGATGTGCATCCACCGTTCCGCCGTTAGCCGGATCGGGACGCCCTGTACCGAGACGGCGACGTACATCCTATCGACCCTCTATTCGACCGGGGTAGCACGAATATCCGCGCATCACGCTGCCGCTTCACTCAACGTCGGCGTTTTTTCGAGGATCTCGTTGAGCACATCGTCCGTGCTCACGCCTTCCGCCTCGCCTTCGAAGTTGAGAATGATGCGGTGACGCATCGCGGGCAGGTAGACCTTACGAACATCGCTGAAGCTCGCGTTGAACCGCCCGTCCAGCAGGGCATGGAGTTTCGCTCCCAGCGTCAGCGTCTGCGCCGCGCGCGGGCTGACGCCCCAGCGCACGTACTTGTTGGTGGTCTCTACGGCGAACGGTCCGCCGGGATGCGAGGCCATGGCCACGCGGATGGCGTAGTCCTGCACGTGCGGGGCCATCACCACCCGGCGCACGAGCTGCTGCGTGCCCAGAATCTCCGGCCCGGTCATCACCCGCTCGATCTTCGGATCGTGCCCCGTGGTGGTGCGATCGAGTATCACCTTCATTTCGTCCTTGCTCGAGTAGGTCACCACCAGTTTGAACATAAATCGGTCGAGCTGCGCCTCAGGCAACGGATACGTGCCCTCCTGCTCGATGGGGTTCTGCGTGGCCATCACGAAGAACGGCTCTTCGAGCTGATGCCGCGTGCCGCCCACGGTGACCGAGTGCTCCTGCATCGCCTCCAGCAGGGCCGACTGCGTCTTGGGCGTGGCGCGGTTGATTTCGTCCGCCAGCACGATCTGCGCAAAGAGCGGACCCTTCTGGAACTGAAACGTGCGCTGACCGGTATGGGGGTCTTCCGAGATGATGGTCGTACCGATGATGTCGGCGGGCATCAGGTCGGGCGTGAACTGGATGCGCGAGAAGCGCAGGTCCACGGCCTGCGCCAGGGTGCGGATGAGGTACGTCTTGCCCAACCCGGGCACGCCCTCAATCAGCACATGTCCGCCGGTGAACAGCGCCGTCAGGACCCCGTCCAGAACCTCGTCGTGCCCGACGATTGCCTTGGCGATCTCCTTGCGCAGCGTCTGATACTTGTGGCGAAACTCCTGCGTCGCCTTCTCCACGGCCGGGTCGATGTTGGTTGCCATGTCGCACTCCTCGATGCGTTTCCCGCGCGGCGAGTTCGCCGCAGCAAACCACTACGCTTCACGTCCCCTGATTACCACCTGCTGTTCCTAGTGAAGTGTCTCATTGATCGTTAACCGTACTGAACCGCGGGCTCCAGCCCGCGCGGCCCCACGAAGGCCGAAAGTCCGCCCCGAGGGCGATCCACGTACGGTCAGGTAATTTCGAGACGCCACACCGGTTCTCGTTCCGCACGGCTCAGCTTCTCGCCGTTGTTTGCTTGCCAGGTTCATAAACTACCGGTCCTGGCCCAAATTTCCTTGCCACCGGCTCCGCAGTGGGTCTGCGAGCCAAGCTACTCAGGCCGCGCGGGCTGAAGCCCGCGGCTCGAGGCCCGCGACATTCGCCACTTGGGCGGTTCACCGTCCGCCCACGCCCTGGTTCGCTGATATCTACTCGTCCTTCTTCTCCCGCTGCGCCCGCTTCTTGGCGCGCAGCAGGCGCGACGTCAGGTCCTCGGCCGGTGCGTCATCCTTCCCCTTGCGTGCCGACGGGGGTTGGGTGCCGGATTCTCCGGACGCCATCGCCCCGCCCAGCGCTTCGCTTAGATCACCGGCAGCGGCATGGGCCGCCTCGTCGCCGACGTCAAATCGACGCCCGGCGCCGGCCAGCGGTATCGGCGGGGGCTCCACCGCCCCCCCACGCGTGTCCCCCTCCTCCGCGATTTCGCCGCCGGCCAGCCGCTCCCCGCGAACCCGCTCGCGCGTGGTCTTCAACTGGCCAAGCGCCGCCTCACTGCGTTCCCCCGCGTGTGCCATAGTCCTGACACCGTGAGTCAGGGACTCCAGCATCGGGCGAATGTACGGATAACGAATCGTCCACCCCACCAGCTCCGCAAACAGCAGCGCCCCCGCGACGCTCCACCAGGGTCCCGCGTGCACTCCGGCTCCCACGAGCAGGACCACCAGTATCATGACCTCCACGCAGATGGAAAGCGCCAGCCGGCTTGCTAAACGCCGAACCGCCACGTCCAGCAGAAACGCGGGCAGCACCAGCCAGCTCAGGACCCATTCCCAGGCCGGCTGCTTCGCCTCACTCGGCGGCAGGTCATGGCGAAACACGTCGCCCCGGGCCGCACCACCATCCAACCAGCGCCCGCCGGTGGTCTCGGCGATTTGCCGCAGCAGGGCTTCGTTGGGCTTGAGATCGCGGTACTCGGGTGAGAAGGGAACGGTGAGCCCGGTGCGAAGCGTCCCCAGGTTCCGGCCGCCTTCGTACACTTGTACGTTGACCAGGTATTGTCCCGCCCGCTCCACGTCGAGGTTCGCCTCATACTTGCCCGGCCCGGTCTGCGTGAAGTTCGCGGGGACGGCGCGGTTGTCCGGGCCTACGACCCGCGCCTTTTGCATCAGGTTGTTGAGATACGTCGCGTCCTTGTCGAGGGCATCGATGACGATGCGGGCGCGGTTGCCTTCCACTCGCGTGTAGGTATCGAAGTTCGCCAGTGAGTCCTGGCGCATCGTCCAGCGCACCAGTTGTGCCCAGAACTTGGCGAACTTGGGCCAGCGGGTCCAGGCTTCGCCCCATGCCGGCCAGAATCCGCTGGTGAACGCTACCGTTTTGCCGAGCTCATATTGCCAGTAGGCGAGGACGGGGTCCTCGCCGTCGCTGGTGGAGCGGATCAGAGGCACCAGCACGTTGGGGTTCTGCTTGGCGGTGGTGAGCACCATTCCGTTCAGGGGCGGTGGCGCCTCGCCGGGGTCCAACCCCGCAAGCAGCTCGCTGCCCGGCAGTACCACGGAGGGGCGAAACGGTTCCTCCACCAGCAGCGGTCGCCGCACCACCTTGGATTCCTTGGAGAAGATCTGCGGTAGCTGTTTGGGGTTCTTGGCCGCATAGTAGCGCCCGCCTGTCTTCTGCGCGATGTCGCGCAGCACCGTCTCCATCACGTGGTTGCCCCACCCGATGCCGATAGTGCTCACCGTGATCTTGGCCTTGATGTAATCGGACACCAACTGCGAACTGGGTGCGGACGCATCACCGTCGCTGAGAATGATCACGTGCTTCTGCGCCGCGTCGCGCCCCCGGCCGGACGTCAGCGCCGTAAACGCCATCTGCATCGTCGCGCCGAAGTCGGGCATGTCACCCACCTGGATGCGATCGATCTTCTTTTTCACGGCGTCTTTGTTGGTGTTGACGTCCAGCGGGACTTCCCAGTTTTCCCCGCCCGGCGAGTAGGTGTAGGCCAGGAGCCCGAAGTAGTCCTGCGAGCTGACGGTGTCCACGCTCTTCTTGGCCATCTCCTTCGCCCAGTAATTGCCGCGGGCGATCTCGCAACTGTGCATGATCAGCACCAGGGCGCCGCGGGGGATGACGCGCTTGTGTTTGATCTCGAAGGAAACGGGCATGACTTCTTCCAAGGGGCTGCCGATCCAGCCCCCGGCGCCGAAGCCCTCGTCACCGCCGGTCATGATGAGCCCGCTCCCCATGTCCTTGACGTACACCGCCAGCGCCTTCTGCTGTTCCTCGGTGAATGTGGCCGCTGGAACGTTGGAGAGAATGATGGTCCCGTAGCTCATCATCGCCGGAAGATCGAACTCGCCGAGCTGTTCCGACGTTTTCATGTCCACGGCCACCTGCTCGCTGCGCAGGGCCTCCGCCAGGCCGCGATCCTGGTTGGGGTCGGAGGTGATCAGCAGCGCGCGGCTGCCGCCGGAGACGAAAGTGAAGGCCCGGGCGCGGTTGTTGAGCGATATGGCGTCCAGCGCCGGCTCGTCAGGGCGGAACACCGCCTCGTAGGATTGCGTCACCGTGGATCGCACCGGGAGTTTCACGACGAAGCTGTTACTCCCCGGCGCCAGGCGAACCCGGCGCTGCGACTCGGGGATCTCCACCAGCTCGCCATTGGCGTAGATGTCAACGACCCCCGCCACGGCCTTATAGCTCTGGAGGATCATGCGTAACGAAATCTGCTCTCCCGGTTCGGCGTAGGTCGGCGCCACCAGGCGATCGAAGTAGACCTCGTTGGCGTGCTCATACCACAGGGGCACCACGTCGATGGGAATGCCATCGGCGCGGGCACGGCGGGCGTCTGCCAGCACGTCGCCCATGTTGTCGTTTCCATCCGAAAGCAGCACCAGTCGCTTGGCGGTATCGTGCGGGAAGGCGGCCATCGCCAGCCGCAGCGCCGCCGTTACGTTCGTGCGATCGGTTCCCGGCATGGTGGGCAGTCGGCCGGCCGGAATGTAGTAGCCCCCGCGCTCCGGCATCTGCTGCAGGAAGGCCTGGCGGGCAAAGTCGATCAGCCCCAGCCGGTCCTTGGGCGGCATGCCTTTCGCCGCCTCCCGTATGAAGTCCTCCTGCTGTCCCTCCAGCGCCTGCACGCTGTAGGACCGGTCCATGAGGAACATAACCGTCAGATCGTCCGTGCGCCGGACGCGCTGGACCCCCGCCAGGCAGCAGGCCATGACCGCGATGACGACGCTTCGCGCCATGACCGCGAGTACCCGCCGGGGCGCATCCAGGCCCGAAAGGCTACGGATGGCCGCGGCCGCCAGAAGCGGGATCAGGAGCATCAGCCAGAGCCAGGCCGGCTCCTCGAACTCCACGGGCAGCGACAACGCAAGTACCGTCATGGTTGCAGGATTTGTACCCGACTGTTCATCGAATCGACAATGTAGACGGTTCCGTTGGAACCGTACGTGGCCGCCCAGGGCCCAGAAAGTTCGCCGAGACGCCGGCCGCTACGTCCCCAGGTGCGCAGCGACCGCCCCTCCTTACTGAACCACTGCAACCGATCGCCGCCGTACTCGCAGACCAGAAGCGTCCGCTCCGGAGAGATGCTCAGGGAATACGGGTAGCGCAGTTCTCCAGGTCCGCGTCCCAGGCGCCCGAACGTTGTCAGGATTTCACCGTTGCGGCTGAGCCGCACCAGCCGATGGTTACAGGCGTCCGCAAACCAGAGCGTCTGTTCATCGTCGAACACCAGCCCCGTCGGCCGGGAGAGCGACCGGCCTTCGATGGGACCGACCGCCAGGGTCTGAAGGAACTCCAGACCGGCCGACCACTTCGTGATCCGGTCGTTCCCGTTGTACTCGGCGACGTAGATGAACCCCTCGGCGTCGATAGCCACGCTCGTTGGAAGCTGGAATTGCGCGTCCCCGGTTCCCTCGCTTCCGAAGGCGCCGACCTGCAGGCCGGATGCATCGTATACGAGCACTCGGTGGTAGTGGGTGTCGGCAACGAAGACCCGACCGTCCGGGTGAACGGTCAGCCCGACCGGCTTGCCGGCCTCCGTTTCCGGCATCCTCCATCCCCCCACCAGCCCCCCAGTTGCCGTGAACCGTTGGATACGCCCGGATTTGTCCACCACCAACACCGTGCCCCGCGGATCGGCGGCTATCGCGCGGGGGTAGTGGAAGCAGCCCGGCGCCAAACCGAGCTCGCCGAAGACGCCCATAACGCCCGAGTCCGTCAGGGGGGCGCGCTCGCACCCCCACAGGCCGGCCCCGAACGCGACCAACAGGGCTACCTCGCGCCGAAAGTGGAACGCCGGCACTACCAAGAACGCCGCTCCCCGCTGCTTCGAAGAAGCCCCCCCAAGTCGTCGAATCCTAGGACCGGTAACTGCGGACGCCAACCTCGGCGCATAGAAAAGGCCGGTACGATGTACCGGCCGGGACGCCCTGCCGTGCTTTTCGCCCGGGCGATTGGCCCGGACGCTTCCAATCGCTGCGGCCTAGTTCAACAAACTCCGGACGTCCGACTGCGTGATCTTCCCCGCCGGTTTGTCCAACTCTCGGCTCAGCCAGCTCATCACGGCCGGGCCGTAGGGTAGCGTGCCCGTTTTGAGCTGCTCTCGCATTCTGGCATCCCGGCGCTGCCGCTCCGCGTCCTTGTAGACCCGGTTTGCCTTCCTCGTCGATATCGCGTCGACTCTCCGCCGACGCTGGATGCCGCTTCGACCGATGCCCATCTCGATGACTCCCTTCCGTCTCTGGTCCTGCCGAACGCGGAGGATTCTCCCGGAGCCGCCCCGGGGAGTCAAGGGACCTACGCGCCTAAAACCAACACGGCGTTCAGTCTGTCTTTAAGATGGACCCCCGAGTCTTGACTGATTGACAGGTTTGCCGCTCGCGCCGACGGAACGTGCTGGGTGTAGAATCGCATTTGGGCGTCGCGGTCGCCGGATGGCGGCGTCCAAGAGCAGGGTTCGACAAAGGCGTCCATGAAGGCGACACACGAGGCGAACGAACTGCGGCTTGGCGTAAATGCCGACGACTTCCGCCTGCCGCTACGCGACGCACTGCGCCAGGCAGGCGCCTTGCGGTTCCCGGTAGTGGAGTTCGGGGCCGGGACCGGGGACGCCGCCCCCCCGAACCTCTCATCAAGCGGGCGAAAGCACCTGCGCCGGTACGCCGACGGACTCGGCCTGCGGATTGCGTCGGTGGGAGCCGACCTGCCGGGGCTGCGTTTCACCGATCCCAGAACGGTCCAGGAGCGGATCGACCGCACCTGCGGGATCATCAGCCTGGCTGCGGACCTCGGCGTGGCGGTCGTGACGGCTGCGGCCGGCGGGCTGTGCCGCGGACCCAACGCCGAGTTCGATCCACTTGCGCTCGAAGCACTGCAACAGGTGGCTGACTTCGCGGATTCGCGCGGGCGGTTGTTTGCGCTGCGACCATCGCTCGACGGGGCCGACCGGCTCGCGCGATTGCTCAACCATGTTGGGTGCCCCTCGCTGCGGATCGGGCTCGACCCGGCAGCGCTGGTTATGAGTGGCGTCAACCCGGCGGCGGTCATCGAGCACCTCGCCGGGTCCATCTGCCTGGTGCACGCGCGCGACGGGACGGCCGGTCGGGCGGAGCACGCAGGACACGAGACGGCCCTCGGCGAGGGCGACGTTGACTTGGTTGGCGTGCTGTGCATGCTGGCCGCCGCGGAGTACGGCGGGGCCTACCTGTTGCGCCGTACGGACTCTTCCACTCCGGTTGCTGATTTGCAGCGCGCGCGAGAGACTCTTCACGAGCTACGTGCGTCCGGGTTCCGCTAGACGGGGTGGTGCTCGTGCGCCGCCCCGCTTGCTTCTCGCCGTTCGTCGCGCCGCTTGTGCACTACTGGATGGCGCGGACTGGCGAGCCCCGCGGAGTTCCATGCCATGTGGCCCACAGTCGGACCGTTGCGAACCTACACGATCGTCTACATCGGCGCGATGGTCCTGCACCTGGTTCTGGCGCTTACCTACGCCCAGCGAAACGGACTTTCGCGGCGCGCCGCCTGGGCGATCAGCGCCTGCTATACCTTCGGGATGGCCCTCGGCGCGCGAGTCTTGTATGACGTACTTCACTCCCGACTGGACTGGCGGAACTACCTTGACCCTGCCTACCTAGTGTCAAAGGGGCTCTGGGGCGGGCCGCTCGCGTACCTGCTTCTCGCCGTGACGGGCGTGCTGCTACTGGCGCGCCATCGACGCGCCTACCTCGACCTGGTGGTAGTGACGCTCCCGTTGCCCATGATTCTGGCGAAGGCGGCCTGCTTCGTGAACGGATGTTGTTACGGTGCCGAGAGCGACCTCCCCTGGGCGATGGCGTTCCCGGAGGGGGCGGAGGCGCCGGCGGGAATCCCGCGCCACCCGACGCAGCTTTATGAAATCACGGCGCTCGCGGCCGCGCTTCTCGTGATGCAGGTGGTTGATCGCACCCGATGGGCCGGCTGGTTGCTCTTCTGGTTTGTGCTGATCTATGGCGTCGGACGCCCGCTCACGGAGTGTTTCCGGGCCGCGGAGAAGCTCACGGTGCGGTTCGCGGGCATGACGGATTCGCAGATCGCTTGTCTTGCCGGAGCGATGGTGTCGGCGCTGGTGTTGCTGGCCGTCGGGCTTCGGAGAAAACCGGCCAACGAGGCTGCGATTTCACCCACGCCCGTGCCGCCGGCGCAACCGGCGTGATATCGGCCGGCCGGTACCCTGCGGCCCGGTGGTACTCAGGCGTCGCGGCGCGGTGCCGTGGCCGCAGACGACTCGCCAAGCTGCGCACCGCTGGAACGCGAGGCCGGCCACCAGACGCGCCCCGCGAGGCACAAAGTACCAACCCCGACGAGCAGGTTCGCGGCCCCGACCACCTGCATCCAGACGATCGGAGCACGGTAGTCTTCCCCGCCCTTTTTCAAAAAGAGCAGCGCGTTGACCAGGAACGCCAAACCCGCCCACGCGCACGCAGCGCCACACTCGCTGCGTAGCAGCAGGTACCAGAGCGCCAGGAGGATGACGAGCTCGCGCGCCAGGGGAAAGGGACTGATCCCATAGGCAAGCGCCCGAGGCAGCTCCGCCAGCGCGCCTGGTTGCGTCGTGGCGCCACGATCCGTGAAGACAACGGCCTGCTTCTTTCCCGGTGCCATCAGTTCTCCGTGCTCCGTGCGCACCCACATGTGCGCGAAGTCGGTGGCCAGCTCGGCGTGGTACCCCAGGCCCCGGAGAAGTGAAGCAGCGACAACGGCACGCCCGTCGCAGTCCTCCTTACCCATGCGTATGGCCTCGGCAACCGTGGGAAGGTAGTCCGCCGCGCCCCAGGTGTTCCAATCCCACTCGTAGGGAATGCGGGTGTACACGTATTGTTCCACGGTTTTGAGCACTTCCTCCGGCGCTGCGGGCGTCTGGAATCGGCAACGCATCTCCGCGAGTAGCGGCTCGAGTTCCGGCGCCCGGCTGTCCAACAGGGACTGCGGATCGCGACAATGTCTCAGGTGCCTCATCAACGTCAGTGGGTTCGGATAGCACACGATCGCCCATACCACTCCGAAGGTCAGTACTTTGGCGGGAATCCGCCATTTGGCGGACAGCCGGTTAAGAATCAGCAGGCGGTTCACTCGGCCGACTCCGCGGTTAGACGCCCCCGGGCACGCAGAGGCGCGTGCCAGCCCCGGTCGACGCACGCACTCGTCCGACCAGGTACTCCAGCCGTCGCGACATGGTGTGTTCGCGCAGAACCAGGTTCTGCGCTTCCCCCGTTGTCGAACACGCGGACGGTGCGCCGCTCAGGACGTCGTGCCCCAGCGCCACCAGCTCTCTGCGCGCGCTGTACATCGTCACCGCGGCGAGGACCGGCGCCAGCGCGGGATAGTCCCGCTCCATCGGAATGTCCGGTCGGCGGCAAACCACCGGCTTGCCGCACGCGATGACATCCAGCAGCAGGTCCAGTGCGTCCGCAACCAATTGCGGCAAGACCACGCATCGCACGCACCGGAGAAACTCGCCAAACGCCTGACCGCGCGGCGTGGGACCCACCCATTCGATACCGGGGGTTGTCGGCGCCGCCCAGCCTGTTCCGGCGAGGAGGACGTGGAATCCGTTCTGCGCCAGCGCCGTCGCCGTGGCGTCCGCCAGGGCGGCCGGCGCGAGTCGGCAGCGCACGAAGTCCATGAAACGCTCGCGAAGGTCGACTTCGCGAAGGAACACCCCCGAACGACGCTCGGCTTCCGCCAGCAGTCCGGGTGCCGCGGTCGGTTCATACCGGTCGACGGCCTGCCGGATGAGCTGCTCCAGCGCCCGCCAAAGTGCTCGCTGGCTTGGCAGCGTGATGCCGCAGGCGTCGGCACGCGCGTCGGGAACGTCCATCAACACGGCGACCGACCGATGAGCCTCCGGCGGCGGCTCCGCGCACGAACCGCCGCCCACGGCGAAAAGGTCATCCGCGCCGGGCTCGCAAACGCACGGGTCCGCCGCGCCAACGTCCGCCAACAGCGCCGCCTGCGCCGTCGAGGCGGCGAATACGTATTCGCCGGGGGCGATTTCACCTGCGAGCGCGCCGAGGGGAGCATCCGGCATGTACCACGACGCCAGCGCCAGCCCCCCCGGCAGAAGCGGTGCCAAACGCCCGGCAGACCCGTTCGCCAGCAGCACGAGGTCGGCTGTCGATCGTTCGATGCAGCGCATGCGTGCCGCAATGTGGCACCGCTGCGGGGCATCCGGCACGCAGGTCTGGTACGGCCAACCCAGGCGTCGCAGGCCGCCTTCGATCCGCCGAGCGCGGTCGAGGCCGTTTGGACGCGCGTCCGCGCTGATAAGGGCCACACGGGGCACCGGCGGCAGCGGACCGCACGACCGGCGTCGCAGCGCCGCGGCGGCCTCGTCCACCGTGCGCCGCTGTATCTCCACTACCGCCGCACCGGCGGTCTCCCATCGCCGCTGCAAGTCACTGAGATCCACCGTGGAACGCTGCGGCATGGGGAGCAGCTGCGTGGGGACTTCGTATCCAGGGTAGCCGATGAAAAGCGCCTCCAATTCCGCCTCGAGATCGGCTGGATCGAGAAACACCAGCCGGCCGGCGGACAGCGCCTCGTGGTAATCCCACAGGTGCATCGCCAGCTTGATCGCCGCCGCACTCTCTCCCACGACGAACACCGCCGCGTGTCCCGCCATGCGCGACGCCAGTACCAGAGGCTCATGGCCGGTGCCGACTCCGGGAAGCAGCACACTACAGCCGTTGTCCGGGAAGCGCGCGAGGATCTGCGGCGCGCTGATCGTAGGCATCGACGATCCACCGAACCACATGCGGCGCCCGTCGGGCCCCGTAAGCTGAAAGGTCGATGCGCCGTCTCGTCCTACCGCCGGGAGAGGCGGTTCGGGCAGCGGCGCCGCGGCGAGCCTGGCGGCCAACTCCGGCTGGCGGCCCCGCACGGCCGTGAGATTGCGCTCAAAGCGCTCGACGAAGGTAACCGGTAGCGCCGCCGCCATCACCCTGTTATACCCCGCCGAGGACCCCTGCGGCATCCCCGCGCCCCGCGCGAGGGTCATGCGTCCCCGCGGCGTTGCTGCGGAGCCCTGTGCCGGCGCACGAGGGGTCGGAGGAACAATCGCGCTCCGGCACCGAGGCGCACGACCTTGCCCGCCTTCTGACGGTTGCGGCTCTTTTCCCGCGCTGTCGGATCGTGTGCTGATTCTGTACGCCGCGGGCGGTTGGCTCGCGGGCACCGCACGGCGCGCCGGGCTCGCAGCCCGTGGCGAAATGCCGGGGCCAAGGTGCGGCACGGGCATTTTGTCCGTGAAATAACGGGCTGGCAGCCCAAGCCACGAGTTCCGCCGCGGGCTGCTAGGGTTCCTGTTGCACCGGTGCATCGAGCGCAGGCAGGTACACGCGGATCCGTGTGCCCTTGCCCGGTGCGGAATCCACGAGTGCGGCGCCGCGGTGCTGGCGCAGAATCCCGAGCACGGCCGCAAGCCCCAGCCCATGCCCCTCGGACTTCGTGGTGAAGAAGGGGTCGAAGATGCGCGCCACCGTGGCGGGTGACATGCCGCAACCACTATCCTGCACGGACAGTTCAACGTACCGGCCCGGCCGGGCATCGTGCGGAACGCAGCGCGCGATCTGTTGCTCGGCAAGCGTCGCGGCCCGCGTGCTGATGACGATCGGCCCGCCCTCCGGCTGCGCCTGCTTGGCGTTCATGCAGAGGTTGAGGAGGATTTGCTCCATCTGTCCGCGGTCAGCCAGAACTTCGGGAAGGGACTCGGCCAGTTCGAGTTGCAATTCGTGCATCGGGCCGACGGATGAGCCGACGAATCGCAGCGCGTCGCGGATCAGCGCGTTCAGGTCGGTAGGTTGCGGGCTGTGCCGACCGGTCTGTGCGAACGTCAACAGGTGTTTGATGAGGTGGTTGGCGCGGAGCCCGGCTTCCTCGATCAGTTCGATGTTCTCCAGCGCCCGCGGCGGAAGCCCTTTCATGGCACGGAGCAGCGAGGTGTTGCCCAGGATGACCATCAGCGAGCTGTTGAAATCGTGGGCCACGCCGCCGGCGAGCACGCCCAGGCTCTCCAGCTTCTGTGCATTGCGCAGTTGCGTCTCCAGCAACTCGCGTTCGGAGACATCCATGGCCATCGAGGCGACGCCCATGACGCGCCCCACCGGGTCGCGAAGAGGCGTATTGAACCATTCGCAGGTCAGTCGCGAACCATCCTTCCGCACATTGGGATTGATGGAATGACTCGACGTGTCACCCTTGAGCAACCCCGCCCAGACCTGCTCCACGGCGGGAACCGCGTCCGCGGGAACCACGAGTTCATAGGCGTGCTTGCCAACCGCCTCCTCGCGGGTGTAACCGAAGATGCGCGCTGCCGCCGGATTCCATTCCACCGCCCGGAAGTTCGTGTCCCAGGTGATGTAGGCGAGCGGCATGCGCTCCACGTGGAACTGCAAACGCTGCCAGGCGTCGTTCAGGCGGTTCAGGACCGCCTCCTGCTCCGTAAGGTCGCGGATGACGGCGGTGAAGGTCGGGTCCGCGCCGCGTCTTCCGGCGGCGACCGCGACTTCGACGGGCATCTGACTGCCGTCTTTGCGCAACCCAACACTGGTCAGCGTCCGCGCGAAGCGCTCCGCAGGCCTGCCGGCCATATGGCGCTCGAGTGCCGTCTGGTAGGTGCCGCGCAAGTGTGCCGGGATCAACGTGGTGATCGGCATGCCGACCGCTTCCTTTGCCGAGTAGCCGAACAGCAGCTCCGCGGCGTGGTTGACGGACGTGATCCTTCCGCGGTGATCGGCGGAAATCACCGCGGCGTGGCAGATCTCGACCAGCAGGGAGTAGGCATCCAGCGAGGCCCCCAACGTTTCGCGGCCCGCAGGTTGCCCGGAGTCGCCTCGGAACGACGCTTCGTACAAGCCGTCGCCGAGCGTCGCCAGCCGTACCTCCACAGTCTCTACTGATCCATCCTTGTGCAGGATGCGCGCGGAATAGCCGGCGCTCCCGGCCGACTGCGCCTCGCGGAACCGCGCCGACACATCCTCAGACTCCGCCGGAGCGTGCAGGTCGTCCAGACGCATCGCCCGCAGTTCGTCGGCGCTATAGCCGGTCAACTCGGCGGCGGCACGGTTGGCGCACAGGCAGTGACGATCGCCGTTCAGTATGAGTCGGGCGTCCGCGGCGCCATCGAAGAGGGCGCCGAAATCGGGTCCCTGTGAGCTCGCCGGCGCGGCGGTGGCCGAGTCGGTCTCCGGCGCCGAGTCGGACGGCCCGTGCGGGGGCGTCCGCTTGTGCTTAACCGCTCTCTCGACCATGAGGGTATCCTATCCTCCCAACGTGGCGGCGGGGAGCGGCGGTCGGCCGACCCTCCGTGCCCATATTACGCGGCGCGGGGTGGCCAGGATCGCGCAAGGCGACGTTGCCGCGACGCCGCCAACCGCGGCTCCGCAGCTTCGATGCTTGCTTTATCAGGGCTTCGGCCCCGCAGCGTCGCCGTTTTTTCCGCTCCCTTACGGTCGCGGTGCTGTTCCCGCTACGCCGACTCGCGCCGGTCCATCCTTACGGTGGTTTCCAGTTTTCAGTTTCCTAGTTTCTAGTTTCTAGTGTCTAGGCTCTGGTCTCTAGTTCCAGATCCCCCTCCGCCGCCCCGCACACACATCGCGTTCCCGCGCGGAACGGCTTGGCGTTCGCGGACGACCAGGGTATACTGCATCCGTGCCGCGACTTCAGGCCCGCGAACTTTGCGTCGAGATTGCCCGGATCGCTCACGACCACAAGTCGGAGGATGTGGTAGCGCTTGATCTGCGCGGGCTGTGCACGGTCACGGACTTCACCGTCATCGCCACCGGCACGTCGGACCGCCAGGTTCGCGCCGTGGCCGACCGTATCATCGAGTATTGTCGCAAGCTGGGAGAGCGTCCCTACGGGTTCTGCGGCTACGAGAACTCCACGTGGGTGGTGCTCGATTATGTCGACGTCGTAACCCACCTGTTTCTTAAGCCCTATCGGGCGTACTACGACCTGGAGCTGCTTTGGGGGGATGCCCCGCGCATCGCCTGGGCGAGGTCGGAGACGGCGTAGGGGCCCGGACCGTGTTCCCGTTAGGTGCAAGTAGACGGCCCACCGCGCTTCGCAACGGCTATGGCAGGCGCCGCATCGTTGTCCGAGCCTTGGAGATCTTCGTTGCCGGGTGGTCGTCGGCGCCGGCGCGCCGTCCTGCCAGGGCGCGGCGCAGGGCCGCCGGGCGGCGGTCGGGTAGCGCCAGGTGGCACACGGGCTCGCCCGGCTTAACCGCGGGCAGTGTGAGCATTCCCAGCACGATGCCGTCCACCGGCGCGGTGAGCACGGACCGGGCGTCGCCGAACACGCTGATGTTGGTAGCGATGGGCTGTCCGCGCTCGATCAGGTCTCCGGGAGAAACGTGAAACCGAAGCAAGCCCCCCAGCTCGGCGCGAACCCACATCGTCTTGCGCACCGTAACCTGGTACGCGGGTTTCTCAGGCTTGCCGGCGACCATCCCCAGGTCGGCGAGCACATTGCGCACCCCGCGGGTTCCCACGTCCAGGACGCCGGGTTCGACCTTCCACACCTCCCCCGCCTCCAGCACCACCGTGGGGCAGCCGCGCTCGCACGCCGAGCGACGTAGCGATCCCTTCGGCCCCTGGCTGCTGACGATCATCTCGCAGCCGAAGGCTTCCGCCAGCCGTCTGACTCCTGGGCGGGCAAGGTCGGCGCGGATGTTGGGGAAGTTGGTATGACGCACGGCGGCGGTGTGGAAGTCGATGCCGAAGTCGCACGGTGCGACGATCTCACGGAAGATGACCCGGGCGATACGGCCCGCCAGGCTGCCGCGTTCCGAACCGGGAAAGCTGCGGTTAAGGTCCCTGCGATCCGGCAGGTAACGCGTGTGGCTCTCGAACCCGAAAACGTTCACCACCGGCACGCAGATGAGCGTCCCCTTGCGCAGCGGGAGGGGATCGCCGAACATGAGCTCGCGGATGATGCCCGTGCCGTTGAGTTCATCGCCGTGCACGGCGGCGGCGAGGAAGAGGTTGGGGCCGGGTCGCGCCGCGCGAATCACCCGGACGGGAAGCACCACGGCGTCGCCGGTGTAGCTTTCGCTGACTTTGAGGCGCAGGTCGCGCGTCTCGCCCGGTGGGATCACGACGCCGCCGATCTTGAGTTGTCTGCTTCGCGCCATGGGCCGGAATGATGCCGCCGGCGATGTGTCGTTACAAGTCGAGGTACGTCGCGGTTACATCAGGAAGGCGGCGGTAAGGCAGGTCCCGACGAACGCCAGCAGCCCGACAATGCGCAGTTGCCAGGTGAAATGGCCGCGGGTACTGGCATCCAGCAGCAGATAGCCGACGTAGAGCAGACCGCCGACGACTCCCGTCCCAATCAGCCCCCCGGGGTTCCACCAAGGTCGCCGGAGTGGGCTGCGGCCGCGTGAGGCACGAGGCCCGTCGGACACCGACACGGAAACGCCGGGTCCGAATTTGCCGTCGTCCATCGCCAGCAGGAGTTCGACCACCTGTTCCATCGCCGCGGCTTCTCCTCCCGTGGCAACGGGGAGAGTCGGCGCCTCGGGCGGCGTCGGTTGGTCGACATCCGGTTCCCCGGGATCCGATTCCTGCGCCGGGGCCCGCGGCGGCTGCGGGATCGCCGCCCTGATCGCGTCGGTCAGCTGCGGCACTGCCGAGACCGGCGCGCGATGCCCGCGCTTGGCGGCGGCCATGCTCTTGATCTTGGCGCCTGCTTCTTGCAACCGCGCGCGAACCTGTGGCGAGCGGGCCGCGGAGCGACCGACTTTGGCTATGGCGGCCAGTGCCGTCACCGCCGCCAGGGCGACAATGCAGCCGATCCACACTCGACCACTGGCGGCACGGGCGAATTTGAACGCCCCGTAGCCGACAACGCACAACACCAATGGGATCATCCAGTCGCGCACGGGATCATCAACCTCCTTCGGCCCGTGCCGCGACCGCGCCGGCCGCCTCGGGTGCCGCGGGACCGGAGTCGTTGGTCGCCGGGGCGCCAGAGTCGTTGCGCAGGAAAGGCGCGCCCGCCTTCGGCCGCACGCGAAGGGGGAATAAGGTCGCCAGGAAGAGCAGGCTGGAGAAAACCAGACCGACGATGCACATCACACGATCGTCGTCACGCATGTAATCACAATGCCAGTACCTTGCGATGGCGGTAATGGTCCCCCCCACGCCGATCATCGACGCCGCAAACAGGAAGGGCCGCATGGTTTCATGCCAGAAGCCCGGGCGCCGTAGCGGCGTTGTCTTGCGCAAGGCGAAGATCATCATGGATCCGCACGCGATGCACCCGACGATGCAGCCGCTGACTTCGTCCGGGTGCAGGTTCTTCAACATGAAGATCACCATGAAGGTCACGATGGCCCCGCCCATCAGGAGTAGGGCGACGAAGCCCCAGAACGCGCGGGTCACCCCCCAGCGCTCCCGTGCGGCGGTCGGCGCCGCCGAGGCGGGTTGAACGCCGACTCCGAATACCACCTTGGCGAAAGGCAGCGGAGGCGGAACGACCGCGCGCCCCGCCGACCCGACCTGCGCCGCCTGCGGTGGGGTGCCCACGGCGCCATCTCCTTCGGCCGCGGAAGCGAGTGGCGGGGTGGTCCACCAGGCGCTGGCCTGCACTACCAGCGAGGCGATGGCGGCGGCGCCGGCACTGAGCAGCATGACGCCGTCCGGACCGTCGCCCACGTAAGCCGCGGCGATGGCGGTGGCCACCAGAGCGCCGAAGCCGGTCCACAGCGCAGCGCCGAAGCTCATCTCGTGCGTGGTGGCGTTCTCCGCAGCCTTCTCCCAGTTGGCGAAAATTGACACACAGAGCAGGCCCAACCAGACCCCAAACCCAGTCCCCGCGTCGGCGCGCGAATCAAACAGCGGGATGCCCCCCAACGCCAGCAGCGGTGCGCAACAGCAGGCGCGGATAATCCGGCCCGTCCACTTCGGCCCGCAATCCGCCCCGAACCAGCGCGCCGCGCCGCGTGAAAATAGAAGGCCTCCGGACATGCCCACGGACATCAACGCCGCCGCGAAACCGTGGTTCTCGCCCACGGTGTTGCCGACGACCACGCCCAAGCCGATCGCCATGCCCAGCAACAGCAGGATCGTCAGCCCGATCCTTTTGCCGCGCTCGCTTCTGCCCCGCGGCGCGGCAGGCGTCCAATGCGGTCGCTGCCCGCGAGGCGTCGGGGGCTCAATGCCTGCCTGGCGCGCCAGCTTCACCATCTTCTGATCGAGCTTGCGGGACCTTCGATCCAAGCGCTTTTGCAGTCGATCGGGCAGCGGAAGCGGTGAGCGGCCGAGGTCGACGTCGTGCGGGCCTGGCCGTGGAAGCGGAGGCCGGAGCTCGAACCCGCCCCCGACGATGGGCGGCGGATTCGGTGAAGGCATGGGCGAATCAAGGGCGTCGCGACCGCCGCGGCGCACGGCGCCGGCCAGGCTCTGGGTGCTGAACCCCGCAAGGCTCTCCTTGACCGAATCGACGGCCAGCAGTTCGTCGATCATCTCGTCGACGGTCTGGTAGCGGTCGCGCGGGTCCTTGGCCATCGCCTTGCGGATGACGGCTCCGAACGGTTGCGGAAGGCGATCGACTTCGGGCTGAGTGGTGAGATGCTTCATCAGCACCTCGGCCATCGTGGACCCCTCGAACGGCACGCGGCCCAGCAGCATTTCGTAAAGAACCACGCCCAAGGCGTAGATATCGACGCCGCGGGAGTAGTCGCCGCTGCCGATCTCCGGAGCCATGTAGTGTACGGTGCCCACGCTAGCGGTCTGCATGCTGTGCCGTGAAACGGCGATGAATTTGCTGAGCCCGTAATCGCCGATCTTCACATAGCCGTCGTCGTAGAAGATGTTCCCCGGTTTCAGGTCCCGGTGGACGATGCCACGATCGTGCAGGTACGCCAGTCCCTTGCCGATTTCGCGCAGGAAAAACGCGGCCTTCTGCGGGCCGAACCCGTTGGGTTCGGCGATGAGCAGGTCGCGCAGCGACGGACCGGAGCAATACTCCATGATGATGAAGTACTCGCCGTCGGCGTTCTTCTTGACGTCGAAGATGGAGACCAGGTGCGGGCTCTTCAGGTTGATGCAGTGGCTGACGCCGCGGAGTTCGACCTGCGGGTTGCTCTTGAGGTACTTCAGCGCGACCTCGCGCCCGCCGTCGCTGATGGCGTAGTACACCTCGCCGAAGCCGCCGCCGCCCACGGCGCGTTGGATGGTGTAGTCGTCGAGCGGTCGGTCGCCATGTTTGAAGGTGTAGGCCATCGCGAATCAACCTTGTGCGCGGGCACGGCCCGCGAAACGCACCGCACCCCGGGCCGCGGCCGGCCCGTGATTGTCGAACCTCAATCAGTGATTGTCGATTGCCCCTGGCGTTTCGCCCCGGGAAAAACAACTCCCGACAATCGACAAGCCGTTTAGGCGATCATCCCGCGCGGCGTCCAGGGGCTGAGCACCAGCCCAGCGCCGGCCACTTCCACGCGCTCACCCAGCCTCAGCGGCCTTGCTTCCAGGTCCACATGGCCGTCGTTCTTGGCCCGAACCCACAGCGATCCGCCGCGCTCGAACAGCACCAGCGGCGATGCCACATGGCGGCACTGAATATGGGCCCCGGGTCCCGCGCCTAGGGCGGCATGCTGGTGGAACAGCACTACCCGGCGCACGTCGTGCGGCATCTTGGTGGTGTCGCTCAGTTCCAGGAGCGCCGTCGTGCTCCGGCGACTGGGCAGCCGGAAGGTCAGCTTCGCTTTCCGCCCCAGCAGGATGCGATCTCCGTCGTGCAGCAGGCGGTTGCGCGTCAATTGTCCTGCCACTTCGACGTCCCGCGCCGCGAGCACGAAGTAATCGTCATCCACGCGGTTGACGTTGGCGTGCCGTTCTCCGATGTCGCTCATCAGCACGATATCCGCGGGCTGATCCGACGCCGCACGACCGATGGATACGCTGTCCTGCCGCAGCAGGAGGTAGCTGCCGCCCCCGTCCACGATAAGCAACAAACTCTCAGGCAGCGGCCGGGAGGCGGATCGCTCCGGAACGGGCAGGGTCTCCTCAAAACGGACCGCCGGCCGAACGTCCTGTGCGGCAAGGGCGGGCGCGGCCGGCCGGGCACGTCCGGCCGACCCCGGTTCTTGCAACCCGCCGAGGGGACCGGCGGAAAGCGCTGCGTGCAGATCCTCGACCTGGCGCAGTCGCTCGATTGTCTCCTCAATCCACGCCACGCGCGGCATCAGACGCTCCAGGCTCATCATCCGGAGCCGCGCCTCGGCGCAGTTGCCGGCGCCATAGGCCAGGGCGGCGTCGCGCGCCAAGCCCAGAGCCTCCTCCACCTCGCGTCGGGCCGGCGACCCCGCGCCCAGGTCTTTCAGGCACACCAAGTCGTCGGCGGCGCGACCGAGCCGGCCCTCCGTCAGCGCCAGGCGCGCGTCCTGTAACACGCGTGCACACACCTGAACCTCCTGTTGGATGACCGCGTCATGGTGTGCATCGATGGCCTTCGCGCGGCGCAGCCGCTCGACGGCCTCCGCATGACGCCCGGCGGCAAGCAACCGCTCCACATCGGCGGTAAGGCGCTGTGTTTCCGCAGCCCGGCGTTCCAGTTCCTTCAACAGATCCTGGGCCGCGTGGTCGTGCGTGGGGGCGTGACGCAGCTCCTCGCGCCCCGCAGCCAGGGACCCTTGTTCCATTCGGCGCCGCGCCGCCTCGATCCGCTCGCGGTCCGCGACCGCCTTGCGCCGCTGCTCGGCCGCGACGGCGCGTACCTGTTCGCGCAGCTCGATCACCGCCTCGCGAAGGACCCCGCCCGCTTCGGCCCGATCCAGGTCCAGCAGTGCCTCGGAGTAGCGGTCGGCGTGGAAGTGGTTGCGCGCACGTTCCAGGAACCGCTCCGTGAGCGTTGCCAGCACGGTTGCTCCGCGCCGGTGTTGACGCAGGTCCGGGGCGCTCGCTAGTCGAAAAGCCTCGTCCAGCCGGCCGTCACGGAGGGCGTTCTCCGCAGCCTTCAACCGAACGAACAGGAGGTCACCGAGCATTCCCGAACTCCCATCGAGCCTGAGGCAGGCTGATCGTACGCGCCACGTCGATCCTAACCAAACCGGCTCGGCAGAACGGCCGGCCAAGGGCCGACCGTCGCGCGCCGTCGCGATCAACTTGGAATTCGGGCGCCCCCGTGGTTTATTTCCCCTTCGCCGACGCCTTATCGGTTACCCCGGCGGCCGGCCGCTCCCAGGTGAGCAGTACCCGGCGCAGGGTCGGCCCGTGAACAACCAGGTCATAGTCGAACGGACCGAGGAACCGCAACCCGCATCGGCGCACCGACCGTTCCACGCGCACGCGCTCCTCGCCCGACGGCGGGGCCGACGCGAACAGCACCAACGCCCCGCCCGGCGCAACGTGCTGCCCCACTTTGCTTACGCATTCCGCAGCCTTGGCTACCGCCCGCGCCGTCACCAGGCTGAACCCCTGCCCCGGAGTCCATTCCTCCGCGCGGGCATGCCGGGCAGCCAGGTTCGGAAGGCGTAACGCAGCGCCCGTTGCCGCCACGAAACCGGCTTTTTTGCCTGTCGAATCGATGGCCGTGACTTGCCATTGCGGGCACATGACCGCCAGCGGCACGGCTGGGAATCCGGCGCCGGTGCCGACGTCGAGGACATTGGTAATCGTGCGCCCGGCGGCGGATGCCCACGCCAACACCGACAGCGAGTCCGCGAAGTGCTTCACCGCCGCCTCGTGCGGGTCCGTAACCCGCGTGAGGTTCATTACCCGGTTGGTGTCGGTCACCGCCTGGTAGTGTCGGTACAGCAGGTCGATTTGCCCCGGAAGGAGTTTCAAGCGCCACGACGATACAGCGGCAAGGAGCGACGCCTCGAAGACTTCGCGCTCGTGGGGAATGGCTGGCTCCAATTCCATGTTCGCGCCGGGGCGACCGGATGCCGCCAACATGCATGCGGGAGACACCCTAGGGACGCCGGCCGCCGGCGCGGCGGCTGCCCCGACTGCCACTCCATGCTCGCCGCAATTATCGACCGGCGCGGCGCCGTTCGCCGCGCAGGCCGCTTTCGTTCACCGGACGCAGGGGGCAGTCGATAGCCGGGTAACGACAACCACAGCGCATGGAGGCGAGCTTATTGGGCGACGGAGCGCATCGATTCCGCGCGTGCATCGCGCCATCCATCGTTCCTACGGAGCTCAAACGCATGTTAGATCACTTCGCGTGTTTCTGCAAACGGCGGCTGACGCTGGGGGTTGCCACGCTCCTGGTTGCAATCGCCGGGTGCACGGGGTCGTCGCCGCGCGGCGCCGCCGGCGGCGAAACCAACGGAACCAATGATAACAACTCCACGGATACCTCCGCGGCGCGCGTGTACGCCAGTCCCGGCGGGACCGCCGGCCTACAATTCGCAGCCGCGGAGTCGGGGGCCGCGACGTTGACCTCGTTTAATCCGGGCGCGTTCGTACAGACAGCGCCGACGGGCGCCGCAGCCACGGACGATACGGCGACCGACGAGGAAATCGACCCGGCACAAATTGATGGAGGGGCTCCTCCCCCGCCCCCGCCGCCTCCGCCGGACGGGGGGACGGCACCCCCGCCGCCGCCACCCGATGGGTCAACACCTCCCCCTCCGCCGCCGGACGGGACGCTCCCCCCGCCGCCTCCGCCGGGTGGAACGCTCCCGCCGCCACCCGACGGCGCTCAACCGCCGCCTGGTGGTACGATGCCCCCTCCGCCCGGGGGAACGCTTCCCCCGCCGCCGCCGCCGGATGGGAGCATGCCGCCTCCGCCTGGCGGCATGTTACCGCCGCCACCTGGAGGAACCCTGCCGCCGCCCCCCCCCGACAGTATGCCTCCGCCTCCGCCTGGGGGAACGCCTCCTCCTCCCCCGCCCCCGCCGCCTCCGCCGGACGGGGGGACGGCACCCCCGCCGCCGCCACCCGATGGGTCAACACCTCCCCCTCCGCCGCCGGACGGGAACAACATGGGGATAATGCCGCCGCCACCGGGAACCCCGCCGCCGGGTGGGTTCCCGCCGGGGACGCCGCCACCTCCGGGGACTCCTCCGCCGGGCGGCAACGCACCGATCCCATTCGCCCAGATTCCGTTCGCACAGTTCCTGCAAGACCATCCGCTGGAAACGGTTCTCCCGAACATCCCGCCCAAATTCGAGCCCGGCGCGGCATTCGGGCAGTTCCGGTTGGGGTTCGTGCCGCCGCCCCCGCCGAACTTCCCGCCGTTCCCGCCGCCGCCACCGAACCTTGCCGGTGGAGCGCCGCCGAACTTCGGCTTCGGGGCCTTCATGCCGCCGCCTCCAGGAACTCCCGGCGCCCCCCCACCTCCTCCGGGTGGATTCCCGCCCGGAACGCCGCCGCCTTCCGGCACCGCTCCGCCCGGCACTCCGGGCGTGCCTCCGGCCATGCCGGGTCTGCCGCCCGGACTGCCGGACGGCTTCTACGAATTCCATGATGCGATCGCCGGGTTGCGTGACTACCTGACCACCGGCGCTTTCGTGCCTCCGGGCTTTCTTCCGCCGCCGCCTCCCGGCACCGCTCCGCCCGGCACAGGGCCGTTCCCGCCGGGAACCGGACCGTTCCCCGCGGGCCCGCCGCCGGGAATCATCTTCCCTGAGTTCGAGCAACTTGCGGAGTTCCTGCCGCCGACCTTCCTGCCGCCCGAGGCAGTCGCCACGGCGTTCGAGAACTTCGGCGTCGGGCATCCGCTGATTGGTGCGGAGGGCGACGTGAATCCGGACCTCGAGGTGGCGCTCGAGGAGCACCCGCCGGTTCCGGAAGGGTTCGCGGGCTTCGACTTCACCGGCGATGCGCCGCAATTCGATGATCTGTTCACCGTCTACGATGCCGCGAACGTTGGCCAGACCAAGCGCGGCCAGGTGAACGCGACCCAGGAAGGCGTTCTCGACGACGGTAGTACGCTGCGCTCCAGCGATACGACGGTGATCGAGGCCATCCTCGGCGAAGCGACACCGCTGGTGCAGATGCAGCCGGGCGTTTTCCAGACCCAATGGGTCGTGGACATCTACCAGCAAACGACCTCGCACTTCCGCGTGGAACATCCCGATGACCCGGAGAACCCCGTGGAGTTCGACGAGACACGGGAGCAGTTCAGCCAGATGACGTGGACCATGCTTATCGAAGAGGTGGACACAGACGGCGACGGCGTGGCCGATGAGTTGCGGACCACGGGCGGCAACGTCGTTGACCTCCTCGACGAAGCCAGCGAAGGAGACCATCCGGAAGGACTCCCGCCCTTACCTCCGCCGCCCGGGATGTTGCTGCCCTTCCAGTTCCAAGGCGTGCTGAAGAACCCGGCCGCCGAGCCTCCGGCCCCGCCGGTGGAAGAGCCGTAGGCAACGCCGTCGGCCTGGCGCCGCGGGGGCTCGGACCCCGACGGTGATCGGGTGGCTTCGCTGTTTACCGGGATGGAAGAACGCGGGCGGCATGGCGGCACCTCGCCGTCATGCCGCCCACTGCATTCATATTCCCGGATTCCGAATTCCTCTCACGTTCAACACTCCCGTCCCACCGACTTTGCCCAGCTTTCGGTCCCATCCTGCGCACGTGCGATAACATCGGTGCCTTCCCGTGGCATTCCCCCGGTGCCATGCTTGTTGCGCTGTCCGATTGACTTCGTCGAGGATCGCGCCAAGAAGTTCGTAGAGACGCTCCAACCACGGGGTAGGTTCCACAACTTGGTGCGGTTTGTGGGGAGGGGGAAAGAAGCTGAATCCCGCGATACGTTATCGCTGCGCGCCGTGGCCGGCGGTTATCGGCCTGGCAGTCGGGCCCCTGCTGGGGAGCATGGGGTGCGGCGTAGATCTCGCCCAGACGCCCGCGGCCCGCCCGCTCGTTGCCTCTGAGTGCGCGGCCGGCAACGCCTCCGCGAAGGCCCCGGCGCTGGTGGTGCTCGACTGGACGGGCGGTAGGAGCCCCATTTATCCCGACCGCGATTTCGCCGCTATTGATCTGACGTCCTTCGCCGTGAGCGAAGGAGGCACGCTGGCGGACGATGCCGAGATGTTCCACGAACTGGTCCGCCTCGAGGTGGGCAAGGTGTTCTGCGATTGGAATCAGGTCAATGTGGTCCTCCGCAACGGCGAGGACGACCAGGAGGGCCTGCTGGCCGACACCATCGTGCACATGACGCACGAGGTTCGCCCCGACGGCAACATGGACATCGGCCAGGGCGAGTACGACCCCTGCGACCGACAAAACGACAACGCCGCGATCATCTTCGGCAAGCGCATCGCCCAATTGGGCAGCGTCTACAGTTTCGACGAGTGGGTGAACGTCTTCGCCAACGTCTGCGCCCACGAAGTCGCACACACCCTGGGCTACGGCCACATCCGTCGCGAAGATCGGCCGGAATCAGAGCGGTCGCTGTTTATCGAACTCATGCTCGACCGCCATACCATGACCGAAATGCGCCGGCCGCAGCGGTTCATCGCGGACCAGACGAACTGCCCGGACGAACTCCCGGCGGACACGGCAGCGCTTCAGGGCGCGAGCATTCTGGCCTGTGGATGTCACTGACCTTTCGCCGCGGCGAGGCAGCCAACTCAGAATTCAGAGTTCTGAATTAGGAATTCCATGCCTGCCTCAACTCTGCTGTATCGGGAGCGCCACAGTGGCCGACCGGTTCATTGTCCCGTCGTGCCCGCGTCCGTCATGTCGATCTTCGCGGCGTGGATCTCCGTGGGGATGAACCGCCGCTCGATCAGGTCGCTCATGGCGATTGGCCGCTCCAGAATCCCCGCTCTGATCGCCATGTCGTGGATGCGTTGCAGCTCATCGTCGGTGGGCGTGAGCATGCGATAGCTGACGCGGTCCGGGGGTGTTGTAAGCACATGGCGCACCACTTTCTCGTCCTGACGGAAGTAGGGCGCCGCCACCTTGGCGGCCTCGAGCCGATGCCCTTCGGCCCATTCCCCGCTTTCGGCGATGCCCCGCACCAGGTCGGCCACCACTTCAGGCTTTTCAGCAATCAACTTCTCGCTGACCACCAACACGCAGGAGATAAACCGCGGCCAGATGTCCTTGACGTGATAGAGCACTCGCCCTGTGCCGTCCAACTCCGCCCGCGCGGCGTGAGGTTCGCCGATGAAATAGGCGTCGATCGCTCCCACGGCCAAAGCGCCCGGCATATCGGGCGGCGGCAGTTCCATGAAGCTGATCTCCTGCGGTCCGACCCCTTCGTCCTCCATCAGCTTGCGAATCACCAGATTCTGGTTGCTGTATTTGCTGGGAATGCCCAGCGTCTTGCCGCGAAGGTCGCGCAGGCTGCGGGCGGCGCTATCGGCGCGCACCATGACCGTGGAGCCGTCACGATGGCCGAGGTACGCGATCTTCGCGGGCACGCCCTGCTCGCGCAGCTTCATCGCCAGGGGAGCGATGAAGAAACACGCCTGTAGCCGGCCGGCCTTGAACGCCTCGGCCATGCTGGGAAAATCTGCGTAGCGCTGCGACACGAACCGTGTCGACGTGCTGGTACGGGTGGCGAAGTCCGTAACCGGGCACGTCAGGTGTCAGGTCACGGGCAGGAAGCCGACGTTGAGCGTTTCCCGCGCGCCGCTGCCTCCGCCGCGCCGCTGGAGGCCGAACCGCGCGGCCGCCAGCAACGCCACCACTCCCAGTGCCACCACGCCGCGAACCACCAGCGGTGAAGGCTTCTTCATCAGAGTTCTCCCAGGAAAATACGATGTCCGCACGCCGGACGCGCCCACGCCCGGTTACGCCTTCTGCCTGTTGCCCGACGCCCCGTTCCGGCGCGGCGAGGAGTTCGACTCTAATCCCATCTCCGCAAGCACGGTGTGTATGGCCTCCACCACCAGCGGATGAGTCAGGCTCCGCGGGCGCGGCAGTTCCACCTGAAGGGCACGACAAACCCGACCCGGTCGCTCCGTCAGCACCACGACCCGATCAGCGAGCTGCGCCGCCTCCTCGATATCATGCGTCACGAAGAGCACGGTTCGTGGTCGCTCGGCGAGAAGGCGGGCCAACTCCTGCCGCATGCGCAGCCGGGCGATGTAGTCGAGGGACGAAAAAGGCTCGTCCATAAGCAGAATCTCCGATTCGCCCGCCAGCGCCCGGGCCAGTTCCACAAGCTGCCGCATACCGCCCGAAAGCTGGTGCGGATAATGGTCCGCGAAGCGCGGCAGCCCGATGAGCCCCAGGAGATCGTCCAACCGCCGACGGCGTTCCATGGTATCCGGCACATCGCGAAGCCCCAGGAGCACGTTCTCGCCCGCGGTAAGCCAGGGGAACAGCCCGTCTTTCTGGTACACCATCCGCACCCGCCCCTGGCGCGTGACCGACCCCGTCGTCGCGCGTTCGTACCCGGAGAGGATGTTCAGCAAAGTCGTCTTGCCGCAACCGGATGGACCCACGATCGCGACGAACTCGTGTCGGCGCACCTGAAGATCCACGGCGCGCAGCGCCTCCAGGCTGCCAAAGTGTCGCGACAGCCCGCTGACCACCAGCACCTTATCGTTCGTATCCCCACCGGACACTGGGCAACCTCGTCAAACCCGCCAGCAGGCGATCGATTATCACGCCGATCGCCCCGATGACAATCATCTCCACCACCACGAGGTCCGTGCGCAGTCCGTTCCGCGCGTCCAGCACGGCGAATCCCAGCCCGTCACGACCGGCCACCATTTCCGCCGCGACGACCACAACCCAGGCGACGCCGGCCGTCACCCGCAGCGCCGTGATCACCTCCGGCAGTATGGCGGGGAACGAAACCCGCGCAACAAGCTCCCAACCACCGATGCCGTGATCGCTCGCCACGCGAAAGTACACCGAAGGAATGCTCGCCACGGCCAGTGTGGCCGCCAGCGCCAGCGGGAAGAACGACGCCATGAAGATCAGAAAGATAGCTGGCACGTCCCCGATGCCGAACCACAGCACGGCAAACGGCATCCAGGCAAGCGGGGACAAGTTTCGGAAGAAGTTAATCGCGGGGGTCATGGCGGCGCGGGCATACGCGCGGTGTCCCAACCATAAACCCAGCGGAATCCCCAGGACGACCGCCAGCGCGAACCCCGTGCCGACGCGAAAGAGCGACGCGACGGCGTCGTTGAGCAGCCGGCCGCTGCGCAGCTCCTCAACCATGCCTCGCGCCACCGCCCGCGGGCTGGGGAAGAGCGATTCGGGGAATACCCCGAGCGCAACGACGGCGGCCCAGACAAGAACGGCCACCAACGCTAACGATATTGGCAAAAATCGCGGCGTACCGCGCACGGGCACCTGGGACATCAGCCCCATTATACCACGTTACGGTCCCGCAGGTCAGCCCCCTACTTCCGCTGGACGCCAGTCAAGTACGAACAATGGTCGAGGTAGGGGCGCTAGCCCGCAGTCGCAAGACGAATTCAATGCGCAGTCGGGAGCGCCGGCGGGTTCGGTCACAACAGCGTGCCCTTCAGGACCAGCATGGCGACGGTGAAGTAGATGATGATCCCCGTTACGTCCACCAGCGTGGCCACAAACGGCGCCGAGGCGACGGCCGGGTCCAGTCCCAGTTTGCGCAGGATGAGCGGCAACATGGAGCCGACCAGCGTACCATAGAGAACTACTCCCACGAGTGCGGCCGCCACGGTCAACCCGATGAGAACGTAGTGCTCGCCGTACTGTTCCATCCGCCAGGGCCAGAACACCACACGTGCCAAGGCGATAAGACCGAGCACGGCCCCCAGGGCGAACCCCGAGGCGAGCTCGCGGCGGAAGATGCGCCACCAGTCGTGCAGAGCGACCTCGCCGACGGCGAGGGAGCGCACGATGAGCGAAGTGGCCTGCGAGCCGCTGTTGCCGCCGCTGCTGATGATCAGCGGAACGAAGAGCATGAGCACGACGGCCTTGGCCAGCGCATCCTCAAAGTACAACATCGCCGAGGTCGTGAACATCTCGCCGAAAAGCAGCACCGAGAGCCAGATGGCCCGTTTGCGGATCATGGTACGCAGGCTGACGTCCATATACGGCGCCTCGAGGGTCTGCACGGCGGCCATCTTCTGGATGTCCTCCGTCACTTCCTCCTGGGCGATGTCCAGCACGTCGTCGACGGTCACCATGCCCACAAGCACCCCTTGCGAGTCGACCACGGGCAGGGCGACGCGGTCCAGGCGCTGGAACTCCTTAACCGCGATCTCCTGGTCCTGGTCGGCGCGGAGCGCGAAGTACTGGCGGTCCATCTTTTCGCTGAGCGGTGCGCCGGGATCCATCAGCACCAGCTCGCGCAGGCGGATGTCGTCGAGCGTTTCCTTGTCGTGGCCCACGCGGCGGATGTGCTCCATCACCTGCGCCACGGTCCAATCCGCGGCTACCGACACGTGGTCGGGCGTCATAATGCGCCCCACGGATTTGGGCGGGTATCCCAGCAGATCCGTGGCGATGGTCCGTTCCTCAGGGGACAGCAGAGCGAGCAATCGCTTGGTGGCTGCGGCGGGAAGCTCTTCCAGCAACGCCGTTCGATCGTCCGGCGCCATGGCGTTCAAAACCGCTGCCACCTGCTCGTTGCCCAGACCCTTGAGGAGCTGTTCCTGCAGCTCGAACGGCATGTATTCGAAGATGTCCGCGGCGAACTCACGCGGCAGGAGGCGGAACACCACCGCCACTTCTTCCGGCGGCATGTCCGCGAAGATCTCGGCCACCGTGACCGGCGTCAGTCGGCGCAGTGCCGCCCGCAAACCGGTGAACTCGCGATTGGCGATCATCTCCGCGATGTCGGGTCCTACGAGTTTGCCGAACGTCACTGCGATGCCCTCGAACACGCGCTGGCGCGTGGTGATTCGCGGTTCCGGTCCCTGTTTCCGCGCGGCCGGGCGCGGCGCCGGCGTCGCACGCGGGGGAACCCGGTATTGGAACAACCCGCGGCGGGTGTGACTAGTCGAAAACGATGGTTTTGTTCTGGCTGACGAGAATCTTATCCTCGACGTGCAGGCGAACGGCGGTGGCGAGCACCACGCGCTCCAGGTCACGTCCTTTACGGACGAGGTCCTCGACGGTGTCGCGGTGCCCGACGGGCAGAGTGGATTGGGCGACGATCGGCCCCTGGTCGAGCTGGTCGGTCACGTAGTGACTGGTGGCGCCGATGATCTTCACGCCTCGGTCGTAGGCTTGCTGGTAAGGCTTGGGCCCGACGAAGGCGGGAAGGAAGCTGTGGTGGATGTTGATGATCCGCTCGGGGTATTCGGCGACGAACGACGGAGCCAGAATCTGCATGTAGCGCGCCAGGACGATGAAGTCCACACGCGCCGCTTTGAGCAGGGCGCGCACCTTCGCCTCCTGCTCGGCCTTACTGCCGGGCGTCACCGGCAGGTGGTAGAAGCGGATGCCGGCGGCATCGACAGGTTCGCGCAGCTCGGCGTGGTTACCCAGCACGAACGGGATTTCCACCCGTAGCTCCCCCGTCCGCCAGCGCCAAAGCAGGTCGCTTAAGCAGTGGCTCTCCTTGCTGACCAGGATGGCCATGCGCTTCACCTCGTTGCCCCAGTACACGCGCCAGCGCATGCCGTACCGCTGCGCCACCGGCCCCCAGGCCGCGGCGAACGTGTTTCGATTCAGACGGAAGCCGTCCAGTTCCACCTCCACGCGCATGAAAAACTCCCCATGTTGCGGATCGGTATGCTGGTCGGCTTCGAGAATGTTGCCGTCGTACTCGGCGATGAAGCCCGTGACCGCGGCGATGATGCCGCGGGCGTCGGCGCAGAAGATCAGAAGTCGGGCGGTTTCGAGCGCCATCGTCGAATCCTGGCCGCGGTCGCGGCTTCGCCGGTTGCGGTCTGCGCATCGGAGGATCGGCCCGCGCCGCATGAACCGACGCGACCTTCGCTTCGGCAACGTCCGATCAGGCCGCTGGGCACCGGCCGTTCGGGGATATCGGCTGAAGCATCCGGCGTGTCCAGCCCCCCACCCGCGGTCTCGGATCCGGTGCGATTTCGGCAGGTGACGAATGTCGCCGCCCTCGCCGCCCCTCGACGAACGCAACCTGCGGCCACTCTCCGCCGCCCCGCGCAGGCGTCGTGCGCCTGTTGCCGGAGTTCACGGACCGGCTCGATCCGTGGTGCGCCCCCCGTACCGCGCGCGTGCGATTTGGCGTATCGTATGATGGAGCCGGCGAGCGGCAGCGGGCGGCGGCCGGCCCGGAACAGGGACCTCACGATCCGTGCAGAAACGGGCGCTCATCACCGGCATCACCGGCCAGGACGGGAGCTATCTCGCAGAGCTGCTCCTGGAGAAGGGCTACGAAGTGCACGGGCTGGTCCGCCCCTCCACGCATCGCCGCACCAACATTGACCACATCCGCGAGCGCCTGCAACTGCACTATGGCGACATCTCCGACGCCATCGGGCTGGGCAGGGTCATCGATGCCGTCGCGCCCGACGAGCTGTACAACCTCGCGGCGCAGAGCCAGGTTCGGTTGAGCTTCGACGACCCCGTCTACACCTCCGAGATCGCCGCCTTGGGGAACGTGCACGTGCTGGAGATTCTCCGTAAGTCGCACCCGCATTGCCGGTTCTACCAGGCGTCGAGCAGTGAAATGTTCGGGCTCGCCCCGCCGCCGCAGTCGGAGGCCTCGCCCTTCCTGCCGCAGAGCCCCTACGCCGTGGCCAAGCTGCACGCGCACCACATGGTGCGGATTTATCGCCAGGCGTTCGGCATATACGCGTGCAGCGGCATCCTGTTCAACCACGAGTCGCCGCGGCGCGGCGAGGACTTCGTGACGCGGAAGATCACGCGGGCGGTGGCGGAGATCGCCGCCGGACGACAGCAGGAGTTGGTGCTCGGTAACACCGCGGGGCGGCGCGATTGGGGCTACGCCAGGGAGTACGTGGAGGCGATGTGGCTCATGTTGCAGCAGCACGAGCCGGAGGACTTTGTCATCGCCACCGGCGTGACCCATGCGGTTCAGGACGTGGTGGAGATCGCCTTCGCGTATGCCGGGCTGGAATGGGACAAGTACGTCGCCCACGATCCTGAACTCTACCGGCCGACGGACCCCAGCATCCTCTGCGGCGATCCCCGGAAAGCCAGGGAGAAACTGGGCTGGTCGGCGCGTACGACGCTGGAAGAACTCGTGAAGCTCATGCTCGATGCGGATCTGCGCGAAGCGAAACCCGCGCGGTAGCGTGGCTCCCAAGCTTCGGCAACGGTAACACGCGTCGAATCAGTGGTGTAAACGCCGGGAGTCTGCGCGGTCGACGCGGCGGCCCCCGGACCGTGCCGCGAGACACGCGCGTAGCCACCGGCCTCGGGGGTTGAATCAGCGGGCGTGACCCGCGGCGCGGGAACAGCGCCGCCACCGTCAGGGAGCGGGATTGGGCGCGATCCCTCAGCGAATCGTAACCGTGGAGTGCTTCTCCACCAGACAGACGTACAACTGCTCCACATCCTCGTTGCGAAGTCGGATGCAGCCCATGGAGGCGTTGCGCCCCACGGACTCCGGCCCGATGGTGCCGTGGACGCCGTAGCGCCCCTGGCCGACCGCTTCGCCGCCCGTGCCCACCAGTCCGATCCACCGCTCGCCCAGCGGATTGCGGGGATTGTCCGCAGAGAGAATCTCGCCGCCGCGCGGCGGATAATAAGTGGGGTTCACGAGTTTGGTTCCCACCTGCCATTCGCCGGTGGGCGTGCTGTCGTCGGCGCCCAACCCCACGCGGTAACTGCGCACGAACGTGTCACCCAGATACAGATCAAGCGTGAACTCGCCCTTGTCCACCATGGCACGGAACGGGCCGCGGACGACCTTGATGGTCTGCCCGGCGCGGATGCGGTGCTTGTCCGCGATGTTGTTCACCGACGCCAGCAGGTCCGCGGTCAGTCGGTATTTCGCTGCGATCTGCGCCAGCGAATCGCCCGTCTGTATGACGTACCGCTCCACCAGCGGATCCCCATCAACGACGCGCGGAGAGAAGATCGTCTCCTGGCCGATCCGCGACAGCTCGGCGCGAATGGCCTCCGCCTCTCCCGGGCCGGGAGTCATGTTCCATGCTTCCGCATAGCGCGCGCGGGCGGTGAGCAGGTCACCGCTTTGCGACGCCTGCCGGGCAGCGGCGATCGCCTGCGCCACGCCGTCGCCCCCCGGAGTGGATGGCGGCGGGGGCGCCGCGGCCTTGGGCGGTAGTGTTTCCTCCGGCCGCTCCACGGGCCGATCCTCCGTTTGGGGCGCGGGCGGGGCCGGCGAACTCGGCGCCACGCTGCGCGTGGCGGCATCGTCGGGCGCCGGCTGTGTGCCGAGTGCCAGGGATGTGTCAAGCGGGGGAAGGGGGCGGCCGCG
Source organism: Planctomycetota bacterium (assembly GCA_016208685.1). Lineage (GTDB taxonomy): Bacteria > Planctomycetota > Phycisphaerae > UBA1845 > UBA1845 > JACQXM01. The sequence continues at coordinate 116,988 of JACQXM010000024.1, forward strand.
GGCGTAGAGCCACCACCAGCTCAGCGCCACAGTTCCAAGCAAAAGAAAGGTCGTCAACGTGCCGCGGTACCGTGCCCTGCGCCGGCGTCTGGCCATCTGCCCATCTCCGTAGCGGGAGATCGGCATCCCCCGATCCTCCCTGACGTTGGTCCGGCCCAAGCATACGGGCGCCGCAGCGCATTGCAACCGAAAACTTGACGGCGCGCCGCCCGGCGTCTCCAATGCCCGCCACGGTCGGCGCCGGAGCGAGCGCGGACCGGAGCTTCCGGGAGCGCACGATCCGATGATGCAGCCGTCGTGGCAGGTCGAGACCCCGCGCGGTGTTTGCGCCGCGACCGGTCGTCGTCTCGAGGAAGGCGAGGAGTTCTTCACCGTTCTTTTCGAAGATGGCGAGTCCTTCCGCCGCGCCGATTATGCCGTCGATGCATGGCAAGGCCCGCCGCCGGGAACCTACTGCCACTTCAAGTCGCGCGTCCCCGTGAAGGTGAAGCGCAAGCAGCTCCTGGTCGACGACGATATGCTGGCGCAGTTCTTCCTCCGGCTCGCCCCGGAGACCGAGCCGGTGCGCGTGCAATTCCGCTTCGTGCTGGCGCTGATCCTCATGCGAAAACGGAAGTTGCGCTACGACGGTTCCCGGGTCTCCGACGGCGTCGAAGTCTGGCAAATGACCCTGCTACGGGATCAGTCGACGCATCGCGTGGTCAACCCACGGCTGACGGACGATCAGATTGCCGGAGTCAGCGCTCAACTGACCGCCATCCTCCACGGCGACATGGGACAGTGGGCGACGGAGGTCATGGAACCGACGGACGGCCCGGCGGAAGACCGAGTGCCAGATGCTCCCTCCTGATCCTGAAAACCACGTTCGCGACGGTGTTGCGACCCGCCGGCGGCGCCGGTGGAGCAACGGCTGTGCGCGCCGTACCGGTGCGGCAGGCTTCGCCGCCCTGGTTCTGCTGGTCGGTTGCCGTGGCCCCGGCCCCAAGCCCGCTCCCCCGCCGCTTCCCATGCATGAGGCGGTGGCGATCGTCAATGAGAACATCGCGCGGATTGACGGGGCGTTGCGCGCCGTTGGTTCCGTCGACGGTCGGTTCCGCACGCCGTCCGGAACGGCTCGCAGCTTCCATGTCGACGGCACCCTGTTCTATCTTCCGCCGCGGTTTCTTCGCTTCGATCTGAAGAGCTTCGGTGAACGGCAGATGCTGTTGGGGGCCAACGCTGAGCATTACTGGGTCTACACTCCGGAGGACGGCTATGCCTGTGGACGGCATGACCGGCCGGGGGACCTTCCCAGCGAGCTGCCGGTGCGGCCGGACCGCTTCGCCGACGCCCTTGGACTCAGCCCTATCCCCGTCCATTGGCTCACGCGGAATGGTGTGCGGCGTGTACAACGCGTCGAGGACGAATTCCAGCAGATTCTCTTTCTGGCGCGCGACGAGGCCGGACGGCTGGTGTTCGAGAAGGAGTACTGGCTGGACCGCTCCCCCCCGCGGCTGGTCCGACGGGTTGTGTTTCGCGATGCCGAGGGAGTCGTGCTGATGGACTCGCGACTGGATGACTACCAGCCGCTATGCACCGGGGGGCCATGGCTACCGCATCTGATGACCGCCGAGTGGCGGGCGACCGGGGCGAACATGCGTTTTCGCATCAATTCCTGGAAGAACTTCCCCGAGGTCGGGGCGACCAGCGTGCAATTCGTAACGCCGGTGGAATGCCGGGAACCCGCGGGGGAAACGCGATGACGATCCCACGGCAGATCCCCACGCGAATCGCGAGATAGCCCATGGACCGGCCGGCAAGCCGGTCCCAAAGCGCCGAGCAGGCACCCGCGCGGAAGGTGGATAACGGGGCGGCGGCGCGCCGTGGTCGGCGCCTCCCATCCGAAACCACGCGCCTCCCGCCGATGGTTCCACCACTCCCGACCACCGAGAAGGCTACGGTTGCTCGATGAGAGTCCCATCCTCCAATGCAAGGCGGCGGCTGAATCGCCGGGCCAACTCAAGGCTATGGGTAACAGCGATGAGAATCGCGCCTTCATCGCGCTGGAGCTCGAGCAGCAGCGTGGCGATGCCGTCGGCGGATTTGCGATCCAGGTTCCCCGTGGGCTCGTCGGCCAGGAGAAGTCGCGGGCGGGGGATCAGCGCCCGGGCGATCGCCACCCGCTGGCGCACGCCGCCACTGAGTTCCGAAGGACGATGGTCCAGGCGGTCCCCCAATCCTACGCGTTCGAGGAGGGCGCGGGCGCGCTGCATCACGGTACCATCCTCGGGCAAACGCCTCTCCGCGCTGAACGCGGCCGCGGCGCGGCGGCCGAGCGCCAACGTGGGCACGAGGACGTTCTCAATCGCCGAACACTGCGGAAGCAGGTGGTGATCCTGGAAGATGAAGCCGATGCGCCGGTTGCGGACATGGGCGAGCTGCCACTCGTTCAACCTGCCGAGCTCTTCGCCGTCCAACCGCACCTGGCCCTCGGTGGGAAACTCCAGCGTACCCAGGATGTTGAGCAGCGTGCTCTTACCCGAGCCTGACGGGCCCATGATCGCCACCGACTCACCCGCGTCGGCGGCGATCGAGACACTGCGCAGCACAACCAGGTCCTCCGCACGGGTGGGATAGACCTTGCGAATTCCCTCCGCCTGTAGCCCCCGCTCGCCGCTCACCCTGCACCTCCAACCACCCGCTCGTAGAGTGCCCACGTCGCCTCGGCCATCAACTCGTCGGTATGAAGGCGCCTGACCGCGTCGCGTCCCTGCATGCCCAGTTGGGTGCGCAGCGGTTCGTCGTCCATCAGCTTCGCCAGGGCGTCGACGAGCGCATCGGTATCGTTGTGCGCGTAGAGCACTCCGCCGCCCGTGGCGTCGACCAGCTCCGGGAACGAGCCGCGACGCGGCTGAACCACCGGCACGCCCGCGGCCAGTGCCTCCAGGACCGGGAACCCCTTGGCTTCGACGTAGCGCGTGGGCACTGAGAATACGTGGATCGAGCGCAATAGCGCTTGCTTGCCGGCCCGGTCGACCTCGCCCACCCAGTCAAAGGCCCCCGTCAGCCCGCGACGAGCCACGGAATCCCGGACTCCTTGCCACCACTTCGTCTCGGCGCCTCCCAGGTACCCGCCGACGCGCAGGCGGCAGTCCCTGCCCTGCCCGTGCAGCCGGCAAAACGCCTCCACCAGCACGTCGGCGCCTTTCTCCGGGCAGACCCGCGCCAGGTAACCGATCACGAAGGGTCCTCGGCGCGGCATCGGTGCGCCGTCGAAGTCCTCCACGCGGATGCCCATAGGTGCATGGTGTACGCGCGAGGGTTCGAGCGCAAAGCGACCGACGCAGTACTCCGCATAGTAGCGCGTAGGGGCGATGAAGGCGTCCACCTGGTGAGCCTGGGTGCGGATCAGCTCGACGCATCGCGCGCGAACCCGTTCCGGAAGGGCATCAATGAAGATGTCCTCGCCGGAAAGAGAGCACACGATCGGTACCCCCAGCCCCTGGCGCAGGGTACCGGCCACGCCCAGGAGAAGAAGCATGGGCAGGTGCACGAGTGTGGGGCGCAACTCGCGGAGCACCGTCAGGAGCTTGTCGAGCTCCTTGGCCTGCCGGCCTTGGGGCCCCTCCAGCACCGATACCGTCAGGTCGGCGACGTCCTCGGCCCGGGTTCTGGCGGCGAAGCGCCCGACTCCGCGCAGCAGTCCCGGTGCGTCGAGCCACCGGTCGATCACCCAGGGCGTACGGCGGAAAAACGCCGCCTTCTGTTGCAGAAAAACGTTGATGCCGCCGTAGTGCACGCGGGGCAGGCTAACGTCCTCCTCGTCCGTGCGGATGGGCGTGTAGAGCGGGAGGAGCAGAACATCGCGGCCGCGGCGGATCAGGGCGGCCGCGAGTCGGTTGTCGCGCATGCAGCTTCCGCAATACATCCCGCCGGCGCCGGCGACCAGATAGGCGATACGCATTCACGGAGCCCCTACACCGCGGCGACCGCACCGCTGGACGGATGATACCCTCGCCGGCACGGACTTCCTCGGCGCTTGAATAAAGTTGTCAGGCGGCCCCGGCCTACCGGTCCTACCTTGCAACCGGGGGCGTGGCCCCGTACCCTGTTTCGCCGAGTGTATTGCTCGTCTGCCCAGTCGCGGTCGCACGGGTGACCGCGAGACCCGCAATGCACCGCGTCGGCGCGTGCGGGCGCCCGGACCGGGCAGGCGGTTCGCTCTCTTATTACGAAAGGAAGACGTGTCATGGGGAACCATCGTGGGAGCTTCGTACGACGTTCCGGTACGGCGGTCGCGGCATGCGCGTTGGTGTGGTCGGCGACCGCGGTCGCGGCGCCCATGGCGCTGACCGCCACCCAGGCGCAATCACCGGCGAGCACCTTCACATTGGACTTCGGCCAGTTCGGCGGGGTCGCCAGCGCCAACATCTCCAGCACCGAGTACGAACTGGAGATTGACCCGGCCGCCGGCACGGCGCGGTTCCAGAGCTACCTGCAACACGTCGAGCCGCTCATCCTGCCGGACGGCAGCCCCACCGGTGTAAGCACCGGGGACATCACCGTGGAGATCATTCAGTCCCTGGGCGGCACCTTCGACCGCGCCACGGGCACCTTCCTTACCGACGACGTGTACGCGGTGCACTTCACCGGCGACCTGAGCATGTTCGGGATCACCTCACCGTTCATCCTGCCCAGTACGTCGGCGGGCAGCGTGGCTTTCGACGCCGTCAACACGGGGACAACGTCCATGGCGTGGGTGGGTGACGGCTTACTATCCGTTATCCCGTTCCACTACGCGTGCACGGTAAGCGGCGTGTTCTCCTCGACTAATGCCACGCCGTACATCGCCACCTCCACGCCGGATACCGGTGCCATCGACGCTCGCGCTCCGCACGGCTTGAACAGTCCGTTTCCCGCCTTCGGGTGGGACACCGTGGAGCTGACCCTGAACGCCCCCCTGGCGGCGGTCTCGGACAGCGAATTCGCCGCCGAGGGTCTTTCCGCCGACGGAACGCCGCTCTCCAACGTCACGGCGTCGCTCATCGGCCCGAATACCGTTCGCGTCATGCTGGGCGGTCCGATTGCCGCGGGCACCTGGGCGCGCGTGACGCATGCCGCCAGCGGCACGCACGTTTGTGTCGCGTTGCTTCCGGGAGACGTGAACGGTGACCGCGTGAGCGGCGTGCGTGACATCAACGCGCTGATCGATTCGCTCAACGGCGTCCCGGGGCGGGTGCTGCCGCTGAGCTCAACGGACTTGGATCGCAGCAGTGCGGTGAACACGCAGGATGTCACGACCCTCATCAACCTGCTGAACGGCGCTGCGGCGTTCGATCGCTGGTTCGGCGCGCGGCTGACCGCATCGCCCTGCGAGTAGATTCGGGGGCGGGGCGGCGGCGCCGCGTGGCGCTTGAGGCAGCGGCGCGCCCCGCCGTGCATTCGGAGGGCTTCCACAGCGGATGGGGTTCTACCTGCCCGACGAGGAGCGCCTGGAACCGGACGCTTTGGCGGCCTTGCAGCGCGCCCGGCTGGGAATGCTCCTGGCCGAGGTGGCGCGAAGTAACGACTTCTACCGCCGCAAACTCGCGCCCTGGGCGGCGGACCCGGCGCAGACGCCGCTTTCTGAACTGCCACTCACCACGCGTGAAGAGGTTCAGCGCGATCAAACTGCGCATCCGCCCTATGGGACGAACCTGACTTACGCGCGCGGGCTCTACACGCGGGTGCACCAGTCGTCGGGAACGACCGGCGACCCCATGCGTTGGCTGGATACCCCCGACAGTTGGGCCTGGTGCAAAAGGTGCTGGTCGATCGTGTTCCGCGGCGCGGGGCTTGAGGCCTCCGACCGCGTTGCGTTTCCCTTCTCCTTCGGCCCCTTCCTGGGTTTCTGGGTGGCGCTGGAGTCGGCGCAGGACCTGGGGAACTTCGTCGTCGCGGCCGGGGGCATGACCACGCCGGCGCGATTGCGTCTGATCCTCGAGAATCGAATCACGGTGGTGTGTTGCACACCGACCTACGCCCTGCACATGGCGGAGGTGGCTGCCGGCGACGGCCTGGACCTGGGACGATCGGCGGTGCGGATGCTCGTGGTCGCCGGGGAGCCAGGCGGGAACATCTCGTCCGTTCGCAGGCGGATCGAATCGACCTGGGGGGCAAGGGTGATTGATCATGCGGGAATGACCGAGATCGGCCCCTGGGGATTCGAATGCGCCGAAGTCGAGGGCGGAATGCACGTCATTGAAAGCGAGTTCATCGCCGAGGTTCTGGACCCAACGTCCGGCCGGCCGCTGCCGGACGGCGAGCGCGGCGAGCTCGTCCTTACCAATTTGGGCCGGCTGGGTAGTCCGCTCATTCGCTATCGTACCGGCGATCAGGTGGTGCTCAGCCGCGGGCGGTGTTCGTGCGGCCGCTGGTACGCTCGCGTGGAGGCTGGCGTGGAGGGTCGCACGGACGATATGCTCCTGATTCGGGGGAACAACGTGTTCCCCTCCGCCATCGAGGGTATCGTACGGCGGTTCACCGAGGTCGCGGAGTTTCGGCTCCGCGTCTCCGAGCGCTCCTCGATGGCGGAACTGACCATCGAGATTGAGCCCGTCGCCGGTGTGGCCGCAGAGGCGTCCGCCGGGCTGGCGCGGCGAATCGCGGAGGCCGTCCGGGACCGGCTCCACTTCCGCCCACGCGTGGAGACGGTTCTCCCGGGCACGCTGCCCCGCTTCGAGATGAAGGCTCGGCGGGTCGTCTCCGGTGGTGGGTAGTGGCATTGGGCTCGTGCCGCCCGGGCGGGCGGCGCGGCGAAAGCGGGGATCGTATGGCTCGAAAACTGGCAAGCTTCCTGGCGATCACGGGACTGTTGGCGAGCGCCGCCCTGGGGTTGGATTGGCCTTACTGGCGCGGACCGGAGCAAACCGGTCTGTGCCGTGAAGCACCGGGCATCACGTCGTGGTCGCCGACGGGCGAAAACCTGTTGTGGAAGGTCCCGGTGCAGGGACGAACCACGCCGGTCGTGCTCAATGGGCGGGTGTATCTCATCGGTCCGGTAGGGACCGAGGTCGGCCGGCGCGAGCGGGTACTGGCGCTCAATGCCGACACCGGCGAGACGGTCTGGGAGCATGCGTTCAACGTCTTCCACACCGATATCGTAGAAAACCGGGTGGGTTGGACGGCCATGGTCGGCGACCCGGCGACCGGTTGGGTCTACGCACACGGCACGGGCGGCGAGTTGCTGGCCTTCACCGGTAGCGGCGAGCTCCAGTGGAAAGTGTCGCTCACCGAGGAATTCGGCAGGATCAGCGGCTACGGCGGTCGGCTGCATTCGCCGGTCCTCGACGAGGATCGCCTGCTGATCACCTTCTCCAACTCGAGCTGGGGCGATCAGGCGGCGCCGCGGCATCGGATCGCGGCGCTGGACAAAAAGACGGGCAAAGTGCTGTGGTGGGCGACGGTCGGCGACGACCCCGTCGACAAGACCTGTTACGCCACTCCGGTGATCGCCGTGATTGACGGCGTTCGCACCCTGGTGCTCGCCAACGGCGAGGGGAACGTCTACGGCCTAAAGGCGCGCACCGGGGAACAGCTTTGGGTCTTCCGCCTCAGCAAGCGTGGCCTGAACGCCACGCCGGTCGTCGATGGAAACTACGTTTACGCGGCGCACAGCGAAGAGAACTACGACACCACGGAAATGGGCCGGGTGGTGTGCATCGACGCGAGCAAGCGCGGTGACATCACGCAAGCGGGCGAGGTCTGGCGCGTGGACGGGCTGGCCGTCGGATATGCGTCACCCGCGGTCGCCAAGGGCCGCCTGTACGTGGTGGACAATTCTGCGAACCTCTTCGCGCTGGACGGCAAGACGGGTAAGCAACTGTGGAAGTTCAACCTGGGGCGGGTGGGCAAGGCGTCTCCCACGGTGACCGCCGACGGACTCATCTACGTGGGCGAACAGAACGGCGTTTTCTACATCCTGAAGGACGAAGGCAGCGAATGCAAACTGCTGGACCGAGAGGAGTTCAACCCGGCGGACCAGACCATCGACGAGATCTACGGTTCGCCGGCGGTCGCCAACGGCCGCGTGTACTTCATGACGCGGTACGCGACCTATTGTCTGGGGAAAAAGGGCAGCCCTGCCACCAGCGCTCAGGTTCCCGCGCCGGCGGCGGAAAAGGAGGCTGCGTCCCCGGCCCCCGGCCGCGCCCAGGTGATTCCGGCGGAGGTGACCCTTGCGCCCGGTGCCGCGTTGTCGTTCACCGCCCGCCAGTACAGCGACGACACCATCAACATTCGCTCGCTTGAGCCGCAGTGGTCCGTCGTCGGTGTTCGCGGCAGGATCAGCGAGGACGGGACTTTCACTGCCGCTCCGGACAACGTCTTCTCCGCCGGGCACGTTGTCGCCAAGGGGGAAGGATTCGAGGTCAAGGCACGGGTGCGGATCAGCCCGAAACTGCCCATTCAGGAGGATTTCGAAGGCATGGCGGTCGACAGCGTTCCACCCGGCTGGGTAGGTGTGGCGCGAAAAACCAAAATCGTCGAACGCGACGGGAGCAAAGTGCTCCAGAAGCTGGCGGAGGATCCCGCCCCGCCGTTCATGCGCGTGCAACCGTACCTCGGGCCGCCCGTGTCCGGGGGTTATACCCTAGAAGCCGACGTGCTGGGCACGCCGCGCGGAGAGATGTTCAAGCCCGACATGGGGCTGGTGAACAGCCGCTACAACCTTTCGCTGATGGGCGGCGACCAGGTTCTGCGGCTGGAAACCTGGAACACGTTGCCGCGTTTGCGCAAGGAGGTGCCGTTCCCCTGGGTGACCGAGAAGTGGTATCGCATGAAGTTCGAGGTGCGGCTGAGCGGTGAGCAGGCGTTGCTGCGCGGGAAGGTCTGGCCGAAAGACGCGACAGAACCCGCAGCGTGGACGCTGGAAGCCACGGACCCGTTTCCAAACCGGGAAGGCAGTCCCGGGCTCTATGGGTTCTCCCCGGGCACGACGGTCAAGAGCAAGGGACCGGAAGTCTTCTACGACAATCTGAAGGTGACTCCGAATGACTAAGACACGGACAAGCGGCGACAACACGTTGCGTACCTTTGCGGCGCGGAGGGCGGCCCTGGCGGTTCTCGCCGCGGCGTCGATGTCCGCTGCCGCCGAGCCGACCGCCAGGGCCAAGAAGGGCGATTGGCCGATGTGGGGCGGCTCCCCGGACCGCAACATGGTCTCGGACGAAAAGGGCATTCCGGCCGAGTGGGATATCTCCTCGGGCAAGAACATCAAGTGGAAGTCCCCGCTGGGCTCCCAGTCCTATGGCAACCCCGTGGTCTCCAAGGCGAAGATCTTCATAGGTACCAACAACGGCGCGACGCTCCGGCCGAACATCAAGGGGGACAAGGGGATCGTGCTTTGCATTGACGAAAAGTCGGGCAAGCTCCTCTGGCAAGCCACGCACGACAAACTCCCCACCGGTCGCGTGAACGACTGGCCGGAGCAGGGCATCTGCTCGTCGCCCGTGGTGGACGGGGACAAGCTGTATTACGTCAGCAACCGCTGCGAGCTTGTTTGTGCCGACGTCGAGGGTTTCCTCGACGGCGAGAATGACGGGCCCTACAGGGAAGAGAAATATAACGAAAAGGAAGACGCCGATTTCGTGTGGATCCTCGACATGATCGAGGAACTCGGGGTCTTCCCGCACAACCTCGCCACCTCTTCCCCGGTGATCGCCGGCGACACGATCTTCATCCTCACCTCCAACGGCGTGGATGAGGGCCATTTGGAACTCCCCTCCCCCACCGCCCCGGCGTTCATCGCCGTGGACAGAAAATCGGGCAAGGTGCTCTGGACGCGCAACGACCCGGGAAAGAACACCTACCACGGTCAGTGGTCCTCTCCGGCGTACGGCGTCATGGGCGGCAAGCCACAGGCGCTCTTCGGCGGCGGCGACGGCTGGTGCTACTCGCTCGATCCCAAGAACGGCGAGCTGATCTGGAAGTTCGACCTGAATCCCAAGGACGCCGTCTACGTCCTGGGCGGCAAGGGAACGCGCAATGAGATCATCAGCACGCCGGTCATTCACGGGGACACCGTTTACCTCGCGGTCGGTCAGGATCCGGAACACGGCGAGGGTCCGGGACACTTCTACGCCATCGACGCCACCAAGACCGGCGACGTAACCGAGAGTGCCAAACTATGGCACGTTGGCGGCGAGGACTTTCACCGCACCATTTCCTCGGCCGCCGTCGCCGACGGACTGGTCTATGCTGCGGACTTAAGCGGCTACCTGTACTGCTTCGATCAGAAAACGGGCAAACAGTACTGGCGGTTCGACACCCTGGCGGCGGTCTGGGGTTCGCCGTACGTCGTGGACGGCAAGGTGATGCTGGGGGATGAAGACGGCGAGGTCCACGTGCTGGCGCACGGAAAGGAGCTCAAGGAACTGGCCACCAACAGCATGGCGAATTCCGTCTACACTACGCCGGTGGCCGCCAACGGGGTCCTGTTCGTCGCTAACCGCCGCATGCTGTACGCCATTGAGCCGTCGAAGTAGTCAGGCCGCCGTCGCGCGGCCTCGCGGGGTGCGCTTCGAGCGATACTCGGAAGCGCGGGTGGGTCGTTGGGCCCCCAAGGAGTCGTTAGCAACCATGCGATCAGCCACGCCCAGCAGCCGCGCCAGGAAGCGGCGACCGGCGAGCGCGTCGTTGGATGAACTCGCGGCGCAAGCGCGGGCCCGGCTGGACGCGCACACGCGGCGGACCGTCGCGTGGCATTTCGATCCCCGCACCGGGTGCCCCTTCTGGCTGGAATACGCCCGCCGGCTCCCATGGGACCCGCGCAAGGAAATCCGCCGCTACGCGGACTTGGACAAGTTCGAGCCCTTCGAAGACGAGTGGCTGCGCGGCGGACCGGTGCGCCGCTGGGTCCCCAGGGCTTACGCCAAACGCCCGGTATACGTTTTCGAAACCGGGGGCAGCACGGGCATTCCCAAAACGCGGGTCAACATCGACGACTTCCGCATCGATTACGAACAGTTCAGCGAGACGCTCTCTGACGCCGCTTTTCCCAGAGGCAGCGACTGGCTGATGCTCGGGCCCTCCGGCCCGCGCCGGCTGCGCCTGGCCGTCGAGCACCTGGCGCAGCATCGCGGCGGTATCTGCTTCTGCGTGGACCTCGATCCGCGCTGGGTCACGCGCCTCATCAAACAGGGGCGCATGGAACTCATGCACGAGTACAAAGACCACGTCATCAACCAGGGGCTGACCATCCTCCGCGCACACGAGAACGTCCGCTGCCTCTTCACCACGCCCAAGCTGCTCGAGGCCCTCTGTGAGCGCATCTCGCTGGTGAAGGCCGGCATCACCGGCGTGTTCTGCGGCGGCACGCAGCTTACCGCCCAGTTCCATCGCTTCGCGCGCGAGGAGCTGTTGGAAGGCAAGATCGAGTTCGTGCCTACCTACGGCAACACGCTCATGGGCCTTGCGTGCCACAAGCCGTTCGACCCCGCTGACCAGTACAGCATCATCTACCACCCGCCTTCGCCGCGGGCCATGATCGAAGTCGTGGACCCGAACCAGCCGCAGCGCGTCGTCGACTACGGCCAGCTTGGCCGGGTGCGCCTGACCACGCTCACCAAGGAGTTCTTCATGCCGCGCTTTCTGGAACGCGACGAGGGCATCAGGCACCCGCCCTGCCCGGCCTACCCCTGGGACGGCGTGGGCGACGTACGGCCGTTCTCCGGATTCGCGGTGCCCATTGTGGAAGGGGTGTATTGAGCGTGTGCGGACTCGCCGCAGCGCAACCAGAGTCTACGCGCCACCATCCTCTCGCGTTGCGGCCTCGAGTTCGCGATACTTGGCACGCACGTAAGGGTCCAAAGCCTGGGCAAAGTCCGCCGGCGGCCGCAGCACGCGGATGAGTTCCTGCACGTCCGCCAGGTCTCGCAGGCGCCCGGCGTTGGTGATGCCCGATGCCAGCTTCAACTCGACGAGCCTCGGCAGACTGACGTAGCGGATGCCTTCTACGTCGACAAATGCGGCGGATGGATCGGGGAAGGCCACCGGCTTCGGCTTCCCGTCGCCGGGAAACTCACCGGTCACCACGAACTCGACGCGGACCCCCGTCTGAGTATCGCGAAGGCTGCGACTTGCCTCAAACGCCGAGCGATAGCCCAAGCCGACCAGCGTGGCATGCGCGGCCTGCAATCCCTCCGCGGTGACCAGCACATCGACATCCTCTGTCGTGCGGCGGTAGCCGTGAGCCACCAGGGCCAACCCGTCGACGACCGCGTAGGGAATGTCCTGCTCCTCGAATCGGCGCGCCAGGCGGCGCAAGGTCTTGTAAACGGCATCCACTTGCATGAAGAACCGCGAAGCCTCCCGGATGGCCGCCGCCCCACCGCGGCGCGTTGTCACCTCAAACGGCTCCATGACAGTATTATACACATCCGTGGGCCCGCCGCGCCGTCGCGGGAGCCCGTGGCGATCCGTAGAATGACCCAGGGTCGGCGAGGATGACGATGCTTCAAGTTCCCATACTGCGGGGTGGCGCGGTCTACGAAAGCGTCGATCGTGTCGTGCTTGTACACCACGCCACGGGCGAGCCGGTTGCGCAGGTGAGTCAGGCCAACAGCGGACTCCTCGCGCGCGACATCCGGCGGATGGCCGACGACGCGCTGGAAGCGTACACCGTCGCCGAGCTGATCGACGCCTGCCGCCGCGCCGGTGAGGCATTCGTCGGCGGCGTGCTGCCGCTCGGCGAGGACCGGCAGACCTTCGACGACTATCTTCGCCAGCTCTCGGCCACCACCGGCATGCCCATCACCTACTGCCGCAACAACGCCCAGAAAATTCACAAGGTGCTGACGGAGATGGAGGTGGTGCTAGGTGGGCTGACGCGCCGGCTCGATCCCGGCATCCTTGACCGTGGTTTCGGAAGCCAGCACGGCGGCACGTTGAGCTACTTCCGCGTCGGCCGCATCTTCGGCGCCGTCCTGCCCAGCAACTCGCCGGGCGTGCACTCGCTGTGGGTTCCCGCCGTCGCTCTCAAGGCACCGGTCGTGCTCAAGCCGGGGCGTGAGGAACCCTGGACGCCCTACCGCATCATCCAGGCGTTTCTGGCCGCGGGGCTGCCGGCGGCAGCGTTCGGCTTCTACCCCACGGATCATGGCGGAGCGGCGGAACTGCTGCGAAACGTTGATCGTGCCATGCTCTTCGGCGACGCGGCCACCACCCGGGCCTGGCAGCACGACACACGGGTGCAGATCCACGGTCCGGGCTACAGCAAGGTGATTCTCGGGGAGGACACCGCCGACGATTGGGAGCGCTACCTGGACGTGATGGCCACGTCGATCGCCGCCAACGGCGGCCGGTCCTGCATCAACGCCTCGGCCGTCTGGACGCCGCGGCGTGGCCGCAGCATCGCGGAGGGGCTTGCACAGCGTTTGGGCAACATCCACGCCCTTCCCGCCAACGATCCCCAGGCTCAGCTTGCCGCGTTTGCCGATCCCAAGGTGGCCGAGCGCATCTCCGCGGTGATCGATGCCGACCTGCGTGTGGAGGGCGCGGAAGAGCTGACGCAGGTCGTTCGGGGCGCCCCGCGACTCGAACGCCTGGGCCGGTGTGCCTACCTGCTGCCCACCATCGTCTGGTGCAGCGACCGTGAGCACCCCCTGGCCAACCGCGAGTTTCTGTTTCCCTTCGCCTCGGTAGTGGAGTGCCCGGTGGCGGAGATTCCGCACCGCATCGGCCCCACCCTGGTAGGGTCCGCGATTACGCAGGACGCGAGGTTTCGCGCCGCCCTGATGAGCTCACGTCACATCGACCGGTTGAACTTCGGCCCCATTCCCACCGCGCAGATCAGTTGGGACCAGCCGCACGAAGGTAACCTCTTCGAGCACCTGTACCGCCAACGTGCGTTCCAGATCGAGCCGGCGGCATGATCCTGGTCGACAGCGACACACCGGTGACACTGGATCATTCCCCCGTGCGCGTCGTGTACGGGCCGGGGCGGCTCGAGACGCTCGGGCGGCTGGTGCGGGCGGAAGGCGCCTCCCGCGTGCTGCTGGTGACGGACCGCGGCATCGCGGCGGCCGGCCATCTGGCGTTGGCCGTGCAGTCCCTCCGGTTTGCGGGAGTGCCCGTGGAGGTGTTCCAACAGGTGCATGAGAATCCCACCACCGACGACGTGGCCGCCTGTGTCGAGGCCGCAATCGCCGCCCATGCCGATTTCTTCATCGCCCTCGGCGGCGGCAGTTCGATGGACTGTACCAAGGGGGCCAACTTGCTGGTCACGAACGGCGGGCGCATGGCCGACTACCGCGGCGAAGGCAAGGTGACTAAGCCGCTGTTGCCCATGGTCGCCGTGCCCACGACGGCGGGAACCGGGTCCGAAGCGCAGTCCTTCGCGCTCATTAGCGACGCCGCGACGAAAGAAAAAATGGTCTGCGGCGATCGCCGACTCCCCACGGAGGGCGGGCTCCGCCCCCGTGCGGTCATACTCGATCCCGCGCTGACCCGTACCGTTCCGCACCGAGTCGCCGCGGCCGCGGGGATCGATGCCATCGCCCACGCGGTGGAGACCGCGGGCTGCCGCACGCGGAACGCGGCGTCGCTGGAATGCTCACGTATGGCTTGGGAGCTGCTCTCGCGCGGGTACGAGCCGGCCCTGCGCGACGCCGACGATGGTGCCGCGCGGGCGATGATGCTGGTGGGGGCGCATTTCGCGGGCATCGCCATCGAACGCTCCATGCTCGGCGCCGCGCACGCCTGCGCGAACCCGCTTACCGCGCGGTTCGGCATTGCGCATGGGTTCGCCGTCGGCCTGATGCTGCCCCACGTGGTGCGGTTCAACGCCGCCGGCGGCCCAAACCCCTACGCGGCGTTGCAGGACGACGCCGGTGGGTTGGCGGAGCGGATCGATGGTTGGCTCGACGCGGGCCGCATACCCCGCCGCCTGGGCGATCACGGCGTCAAGGCGGATGACTTACCGGAACTCGCCGCCCGTGCCGCGGGACAATGGACCGCCGGCTTCAACCCCCGTCCGGTGGGCGAGGCGGAACTGCTTGAGGTTTACCGGCGCGCCATGTAGCGTGTGTGACGGCGACGTTACATTTTTCGACAAACGACGGGCGGTGCCGGTCCACTATACTAGGACACGATGGAACTCGACCTCCTCCGCGGCGAGCCGGAAGCCGACGTCGGCAGCTACTTCGTCGCCAATTACCCGCCGTTCTCGGTTTGGTCGCGGGAACACGTGTCGCATGCGCTCCAGACCATCGACGCGCCGGCGCGGGAAGGGAGCGATAAGCCGGTCGGGCTGTATCTGCACATCCCGTTCTGTCGGAAGCGCTGCAAGTTCTGTTACTACCGGGTTTATACCGACAAGAATTCTGACGACGTGGAGACCTACCTCTCGGCGCTGACGCGCGAGGTATCGCTGTACGCTGATCGCGCCAGTCTGCGCGGCCGCACGTTCGAGTTCGTCTACTTCGGAGGTGGCACACCCTCCTTCCTCAGCAGCGAGCAGCTCCGCCGGCTTATCGACGACATCTCGAAACACTGGTCCTGGGAACGGGCTCGCGAAGTGACCTTTGAGTGCGAACCGGGAACGTTGCGCAAGGGCAAGCTCCAGGCGATCAAGGAGATCGGCACCACGCGGCTGAGCCTGGGCGTGGAGCATTTCGACGACGAAGTACTTTCCGTCAACGGCCGGGCGCACAAGTCTCTGGAAATCTTCCGTGCTTTCCAGTGGGCTCGCGACGTGGGGTTCGATCAGATCAACCTCGATCTGATCGCGGGAATGGTCGGCGATGAGGAAGGCAAGTGGAAGGACACGGTGGCGAAAACGCTGGAGCTGGCGCCCGACAGCGTCACCATCTACCAGATGGAGGTCCCCTTCAACAGCGTGCTCGCCCGTGAGGCGCGTACCGGCTCGCCACCTCCCGCGGCGGATTGGCCCACCAAGCGGGCGTGGATGGACTACGCCTTCGCGGAGTTCGAGGCGGCGGGATACGAAATCTGTAGCGCCTACACCGTCGTCAAGCGGAACAGCGGCGCGCGATTCGTCTACCGCGACGCGCTCTGGCATGGTTCCGACATGATCGGCACGGGCGTGGCATCGTTCTCGCACCTGCAGGGCGTGCACTTTCAGAATGAGGATTCGTGGGAGGCATACGTGGGGCGGCTGGAGCGCGGGGAGCTGCCCCTCGCTCGAGCGCTTCCCGTCAGCCGTGACGAGTTGATGACCCGAGAGCTGGTGCTTCAGCTCAAGCTGGGCCGGCTGGATGCCGCGTACTTCCGGTCGAAGTTCGGCGTGGAGATCACGCGGCGATTCGCGGAGGCCTTCGGGGCGCTCGTCGAGGAGGGGTATGCGGAGGTCAGCGGCGATGCGGTGGCGCTCACCCGCACGGGGCTCTTGCGCGCCGACGGCCTGCTGCCGCGGTTCTTCGAGCCGCGTTACCGGAACATCCGTTACAGCTAATGCCCAGCGCCCAGCACCACCACAGCGACGGCGAGGTCGGCGACGTTCTGGCTCGTCTCTGGCAGAACGTCAACGGGACGTGCACTTCGGGTTTTCGCTTCGACGCCGTTGAGCCCGCGGCCATCCCGCCCCCGGCGCAGGAATTGCTCGTTCACCAGGAGCACATGACCGCCAGGCTTTCGGCGTATTACGGTGCACCGGCCGAGCTCCGTGTGCTAAGCGACCGAACCGACGGCAACTGGTACGGACGCCGGATCACCCTCGCCGCTGGCACCCCCCCGCGAATCATCGAGTTGGGACTGGCCCGGGTCCGCCTGGATCCGCTGCCGGAGCCCGCGCGCCGGGAAGTACTCGACAGGACGCGACCGCTCGGCGACGTCCTCACGCGGCACAAGGTGCTGACGCGGGTCATGCCGCAGTGGTACGTGCGGTTCGCGGCCGATTGCGGTATAACCGCCGCCTGGGGCCTGGCGCCGATGGGAGAGCTGTTCGGTCGAGTCGGGATGATCGATTGTGCGGGACAACCGGCGATCGAACTTCTGGAAATAGTGACCGGGGCGCCCCGCGGCACGGCGAAAGGGCTAGAGGCGTCAGCGAGGACGGGGTCATGAGAACCAGACAGGACTACGACAGCATCGTCATCGGTGGAGGCCCGGCCGGCGCCACGGTTTCTACGCTCCTGGCGCGACAGGGTCGGCGCGTCCTGCTCCTGGAGAAAAGCCAGTTTCCCCGCCACCACATCGGCGAGTCGCTCATGCCGCACACCTACTGGACGTTTCAGCGACTGGGCATGCTGGAGAAGCTCAAGGCGTCGCACTTTCCGCGCAAGGAAAGCGTGCAGTTCGTCAGCGCCACGGGTAAGGAATCGCAGCCGTTCTACTTCTTCGACCGCGACCCCAACGAGTGGTCCATTACCTGGCAGGTGCACCGCGGGGAGTTCGACCGGATGATGCTGGACAACGCCCGCGAGAACGGCGTGGATGTGCGCGAGGGCGTGGCAGTCAAGGAGGTCCTCTTCGACGGCTCGCGGGCGCGGGGCGTGCGGGCCCGGGTGGACGAAACGTGGATGGAATGGCACGCCCCGGTCACTATCGACGCTACCGGCAACATCGCCCTGATCTCGCGCCAACTCAACCTCCGCTATCCCGACGCACGGCTCAAGCACGCCGCGATCTACGCTTACTGGAAGGGTGCCTATCGCGACGAGGGGCGCAACGCCGGTGCCACCATCGTCGCCT
This sequence comes from Planctomycetota bacterium, assembly GCA_016208685.1. Taxonomy (GTDB): domain Bacteria; phylum Planctomycetota; class Phycisphaerae; order UBA1845; family UBA1845; genus JACQXM01. Next base: position 134,655 of record JACQXM010000024.1, read on the forward strand.
ACACACCAGACAACAACGGCTGGTTCTGGTTCATCCCGCTGCCGGATGACATCACCAGTGTTGGCGTGGTGGCCCCGCCCTCGTACTTGTGCACCGCCCGTGGCGACGATCCGCTCGCCACCCTGGAAGAGGAAATCGCCAACTGCCCGGCCGCGGCCCGCCGCCTGACCTCCGCCACGCGCGTGAGTCATGCGTATGTCACCAGCGATTTTTCCTACCGCTCGCGGCGGGTCGCCGGCGACGGCTGGCTGATGGTCGGCGACGCCTTCGGCTTTCTCGACCCCATCTACTCCTCCGGCGTCATGCTGGCGCTGAAGAGCGGCGAGTTCGCCGCCGACGCCGTTCATGAGGCGCTTGCCGCCGGAGACTTCTCCGCCGAGCAGCTCGGGGGTTGGGCGGCACAGCACGCGGCAGGCATCCAGCGGGTCCGCCAACTGGTGTACGCCTTCTACGACAAGCGCTTCAGCTTCGGGGAGTTCATCCGCGAGTATCCGCAGTTTCATAACGACGTCGTCCGGGTGCTCATCGGCGACGTGTTCAACAGCGAGGTGGACGAGATGTTCCGCGTTCTCGGCCGGGTGATCGATATGCCGGAGCCGCTGGAGCTCGAACAGGGTGTGCGAAGCGCATGAAGCGATTCGTTACGCTGCTGGTCCTCGCACTCATCGTTTTGCACCAGGATTTCTGGCACTGGGACCGGATTGAGCCGCTGGTCCTGGGGTTTCTGCCCATCGGGCTGGCGTATCACGCGGGCTTGTCGATCGCCGCCGCCGTGGTCTGGGCGCTGGCGGTGCGCTATTGCTGGCCGCGTGACGTGGACGTGGCGGAAGATCTCTGGGCGGGACAGGCCGCCGGAAAGCACCGCGAACTATGACCGCCTTCTGGATCATCGTCGGCTACCTTGCGGTGCTCATCTTCCTGGGCATTGCCAGCAACCGCGTTTTCCGCGGCACGGCCGTGGACTTCTTCCTCGCCTCGCGCGGCGTAGGCCCCTTCATGCTGCTGATGTCGCTCTTCGGCACCACCATGACGGCTTTCGCCATGGTGGGCAGCTCCGGCGAGTCTTTCGACACCGGCATCGGCGTCTACGGCATGATGGCCTCCTGGTCCGGCATCGTGCACTCGCTGTGCTTCTTCCTGGTGGGCGTGAAGCTGTGGTCGTTTGGCAAGCGCTACGGCTACATGACGCAGATTCAGTTCTTCCGCGACCGACTGGAATCCAGCCGCATCGGCCTGCTGCTCTTTCCCGTGCTCGTGGGGATGATGATCCCGTATCTGCTGGTCGGGGTGCTGGGGCTGGGGACGGCGATGGGCGCCTTTACCACCGGCGCCTTCCCCAACGCCTTTCCCACGAACAACCCCGCTACCAACGGCTCGCTTCCGCCTTGGCTGGGCATGGGCATCATTTGTGCCGTCGTCCTGCTTTATGTATTTGTCGGCGGGGTCCGCAGCACGGTGTGGGTGAACGCCTTCCAGAACGCCCTCTTCATGACCGTCGGCATCGTGACCATGTTCGTCATCGCCGATCGACTCGGCGGCGCCCAGAACGCCACGCGCATGGTGGCGGAGCGCTACCCCAGCATGCTCAAGCGCAGCTTCGACCCAAAGGACGAACCGCGATACCAACAGAAGCTGGCGGCGTTCGAGAAGCAGATGGCGGAGTGGGAGCAGCGTGGCCGGACCGGTCCCAAGCCGCACCACGTGGAGCGTCCGGGCGTCGGACAGTGGGAGTTCCTCACCTACGCGTTCATCCCCCTGAGCGTGGCGATGTTCCCGCACCTGTTCCAATACTACCTGACGGCGAAATCGGCCAAGTCGTTCCGCCTATCGGTCATCATGCACCCCGTGTGCATCCTCGTGATCTGGCTGCCCTGCGTCATGCTGGGCGTATGGGCGACCTCGGCGATGGTCGACGGAAAGCCGGTGATTCCGCCGAGTTTTACCAACCCCAACGCCGTGCTGGCGAAGATGGTGAAGGACCTTACCGGTCCCATCCTTGGAGGGCTGACGGCCGCGGGCATCCTGGCCACCAACTCCCTCGACGCCCAGTTCCTTTGCCTGGGCAACATGTTCACCAACGACATCGTGGTGCATCACTACGGCGAAAAGCGCTTCACCGATCGCCAGCTTGTGGTGCTGGGCCGGGTGTTCGTGGTGGCGGTCGTGGTGGTCGCCTATGTGATCGCGCTGCTGCAACCGCGGGGCGTGTTCGAGCTGGGCGTGTGGTGCTTTTCCGGGTTCGCGAGCCTGGCGCCGCTGGTCATCGGAGCGCTGTATTGGAAGCGCATGAGCAAGGCGGGCGCGTATGCGTCGGTTTTCGCGACCGCCGTCACCTGGTTCTGGCTGTTTCACGAGTCGGGCTACGGCGCGGAGCAACACTACCTGGTGTGGGGGATGAACCCCGTGGCGGTGATCATCACGGTGGGCACGTTGGCGCTGGTGCTGGTGTCGCTGGTAACGCCGCCTCCTTCTCCGGCGACGCTGGCCAAGTTTTTCGGCGGCTCCGGGGGTTCTGAAGTGCCGCGGGCACTGTGATCACGGGGGCACCACCGGGGGCCCACCAGAGGACGGTTGGGGCACTGCCTTCGCGGTCAGGGAACCCGTTGATGGCCTCGACCGCAGGCACGAGGGAGGCGCTATGCCAGGTGAGTTCCGTATGACCCGCCGCGTGCAGTTCGTGGAGACGGACCTTGCCGGCGTTCTGCACTTCTCCAATTACTACCGCTGGATGGAGGAGGCGGAATGCGGCTTCTGGCGGTCGCTGGGGCTGAAGGTCGTCAACCCGCATGAAGGCGGCCACATGAGCTGGCCGCGTGCCGCCACCAGTTGCGAGTACTTCGCTCCCGCCCGCTTCGAGGACGAGCTGGAGCTGACGCTCACGGTGGCCGCGGTGGGCGAACGATCCGTGACTTTCGAGGTCGAATTTCGCCGCGACGGCGAGCGCATCGCCCGCGGCCGCAGCACCGGCGTCTGCTGCATCATGAGCGACGGCGCATTCCGCTCCACGCGCATTCCGGACGACATCCGCTCGAAGTTGACTTAGCTCGCGCTTCGCCCATACTCACCGGGGCGCAACCGGCGGACGCGGCGCCGCACCGCGACCGCGTTTTTCGTGCGCTGCAAAGCGATGTTCGACGCGCGGCGGCACGGAAATTGCTGGTCGAATCAGGGCGCCGCGGTGCGTGCGTCCCTGCGGCTCGTGAGAGGTTCTGTGGGCGTAACGTCGCAAATCAACCAGCGGGCACGCGAAATCGGGCTGGGGATCTTCGAGCTCGCCCGCGCTGCGGAACCGCGCCCCTGGCAAAAGGCCGCCTGGCTGGAGCGTGCCACACATTGGCTGGACGGCGACGAACGCCTGCGCACGCGTGCCTTTCAGTTCGTTGACTGCCTGCCGGCCCTGCGCAGCAACGCCGAGATCAACCGCCACCTGGCGGAGTACTTCGACCGTCGGCACGTGAACCTTCCGGGCATTGCGCACGCGGTGCTCGGACCGGGCGCGCTGAATCGCCTGCGCTCGGATGTCGTCGGCATGGCGGCGCGCTTCGGGGCCCGGCAGATGGCAGGGCGGTTCATCACCGGTTTTGACATCCCCAGCGCCGCAAACACCATCGAGCGCCTCCGCCGCCAGGGGATGGCCTTTACGCTCGACGTGCTCGGCGAATCTACGACGAGTTATGCCCGTGCCGAGGCCTACGCGCGGGTCTACCACGAACTGATCGACCGCCTGTCCGCCGTGGCGCCGCAGTGGCCGACGGTCCCGCGCATCGACTTCGACTCCGCCGGCCCCATGCCGCGCGTCAACCTCTCCATCAAACTCACCGGGCTTGACCCCTATTTTGACGCCATAGATCCGCAGCGTTCCATTGCGGCGGTCTGCGAGCGGTTGCGACCGCTCCTTTCCCGCGCCCGCCGCGCCGGCGCGTTCGTCAACATCGACATGGAGTCCACGAAACACCGCGAGATCACGCTGCATCTGTTCAAGACGCTGCTCATGGAGCCGGAGTTCCGCGACTGGCGCGACATCGGCATCGTGGTCCAGGCCTATCTGCGCGACGGTGAACGGGACCTCGCCGGGCTGCTGGATTGGGGGCGGCGGCGCGGGTGTCGCTTCGCCGTTCGGCTGGTTAAGGGCGCTTACTGGGACGCGGAAACCGCCGCCGCCGTGCGCAGCTACAAGCAGCCCCCCGTCTGGACGCGGAAGTGGGAGTCCGACGCCTGCTACGAACGCATGACGCGCGTGATGCTGGAAAACACGGTCCTCATCCGGCCCTGTTTCGCCAGCCACAACGTGCGCTCGATCGCCGTCGCCGTCGCCACCGCCGAGTCCCTCGGCCTGTCGCCCCGGGACTATGAGATTCAGATGCTCTACGGCATGGGCGACCCGCTCAAGACGGCCATGGTGCGCCTGGGCCAGTGCCTGCGGGTGTATTGCCCCTACGGAGACCTGATGCCCGGCATGGGCTACCTGATTCGCCGCCTCCTGGAGAACACCTCCAACGAAGGCTTCTTGAAACAATCGTTCGCGGATCGCGCGGACCATGAGCGGCTGCTCGCCGACCCGGCGGTGGCCCGTCCGCCCAGCGCCCCCCTGCCCGCCCGCGACTATTGCGACACCGATCCGCTGGAGACGCCAAGCATGTTCACCAACGCCAGCCATACCAACTTCGCCTCGGCGGAAAACCGCGGCAGAATGTCCGGAGCCATCGAGTACGTCCGCGGTGAGATGGGTCGCACGCACCCGCTGGTGATTGCCGGCGAGCCGGTCGCCGCGCCCGAGGCGTTTGATTCCATCAACCCTTCGCGGGCCACGGAGCGCGTGGGCCGCGTTTCGCAAGCCACCGACGCAGACGTCGATCGTGCCGTCGCCGCGGCGCGCAGGGCGTTCGCGTCCTGGCGGCACACCCCCGCCGCTCATCGCGCCGATCTACTCCGCAAGCTGGCGGACCGTCTCGAGGCCCGCCGTTTCGAGCTTGCCGCCACCATGATCCTCGAGGTCGGCAAGCCCTGGCGCGAGGCGGACGCCGACGTGACCGAGGCGATCGACCATTGCCGCTTCTATGCGGAGCAGATCGAACGCATCGAGTCCCGCCCGCGGCGGCGGAACCTGCCGGGCGAGGACAATCTGCTGATGTACTCGCCGAAGGGCGTCTGCGCCGTGATCGCGCCGTGGGCGTTCCCCTTGGCCATCCTGGCGGGCATGACCTCGGCGGCGATGGCGGCGGGAAACACCGTGGTCATGAAGCCGGCGCGGCAGGCGTCAGTGCTCGCCGCCAAGCTCGTGGAGATCGTACACGACGTGGGTTTCCCCGCCGGCGTTCTGAACTTCGTGCCCGGCCCGGGGGCGGTCATCGGCCGGCACCTGGTGGAGCACGGCGAAGTGAGCCTGGTGGCCTTCACGGGCTCGCAGGAAGTGGGTACCGCGGTCATCCGCGCCGGCGCCGCGGTCCGTCCCGGGCAGGCGTTCATCAGGAAGATGATCGTGGAGATGGGCGGGAAGAACGCCATCCTGGTGGACGACGATGCCGACCTCGACGGCGCCGTGCAGGCGACCGTGGAGTCGGCGTTCGCCTTCGCGGGTCAAAAGTGCAGCAGTTGCGGCCGCCTGGTGGTGCTCGAGGGGGTGTACGACGCGCTCGTGGCACGGTTGCGCGAGGCGGTGGAGAGCCTGCCCATCGGTCCCGCCGAGGTTCCCTCGACCATTGTAGGTCCAGTAATCGATGCCGAGGCGCGCGAACGCATTCAGGGCTATATCGAGCTTGGTCGGCGCGAGGGACGTTTGCTGGCACAGGCCGCGCTGCCGGAGGAGTGTACCGGCGGTTTCTTCGTGCCACCGACGGTAATCGGCGACGTTGCGCCGGAGTCGCGCCTGGCGCAGGAGGAGGTCTTCGGTCCGCTGCTTGCGGTCCTGCGGGCGCCGGACTTCGACACGGCGCTGGAGATCGCCAACGGCACGCGCTATGCCCTCACCGGCGGCATCTTCTCGCGGAGCCCCGCGCACATTGAACTGGCACGGCGGGAATTCGCCGTCGGGAACCTCTACATCAACCGCAGGATTACGGGTTCACAGGTGGACGCGCAGCCATTCGGCGGCTTCAAACTGAGCGGAACCGGCGTCAAGGCCGGTTCCCCGGACTACCTGCTGCACTTCATGGATGCGCGATGCGTAACGGAAAACACGCTGCGCAGCGGACTGGTGCCCCGCGCCGAGCGCGCGGAGGCATAGGATCCTCGCCGGGTGCGGCGCCGCAGTGGCGGTGGGGTCCCCGCATCCCTCACGGAATTCAGAATTCCGAATTCGGGATTGCCCGCTTGTGGCGCGACCGATCACCGCAGCCCGTGCGGCACGCGCACGCGCCGCTACGAAGGGGTTGAGCGCACCTCGCGTTTGTCGTACCCCGGACGCAGCCCTACCATCCGCCGATGCATGGGACGGCGGCAACGGAACTCCGAGCCAGGCAAGGGGCTTGAGCCGGGCCGCGCGCCGCGATCGCCGGCGCTCGCGGTCATCGTCGCCGTCGCCAGCGGCGTGATCTTCCTCTTCACCCTTGCGCCCACCGTCACGGCCGAGGACAGCGGCGAACTGATCACCGCGGCATGGGTGTTCGGAATTCCCCACCCGCCCGGGTATCCGCTGTGGACGATGCTCTGCGGCGCCTTCCTCCATGCCTTTGGCTTCGGTTCGGTGGCATGGCGTGCGAACCTGTTTTCAGCGCTGTGCGGCAGCGCCGCGGCCGTCGTGGCGTACGTGGCCGTTCGCGAAGCGCTGGTCGTTTGTCGTTCTCAACTTACGCGTCCGCCATCCTTCGTCGAACCCGCGGCAGCGGCAAGCGCGGCGCTCATCTGGGCCCTTTCGCGGACCTTCTGGTCGCAGAGCGTTATCACCGAGGTCTACGCTCTGAATGCTCTGTTGACCGCCGGGATGCTCTGGTTCGTGATGCGCTGGCAGGCGTCCCAGGCGCCGCGATGGCTGGCGGGCGCGGCGCTGCTTCTGGGACTGGGGCTGGGAAACCATCACACCATTGCCCTTGCCGGGGCCGCGGTGGGCGCCTGGGTTCTGATCCAACAGCCACGGCTGGTTCGCCGTGGACGCCTGATGCTGGCGGGCGCTGCGGCCTTCGCGCTCGGTCTGCTGCCTTATCTATACCTTCCCGTGCGCGCGGCGGCCGATCCGCCGCTCAACTGGGGCAACCCGCGCACGCTGGGACTGTTCTGGAAGCATGTAACGCGTTCGCAATACGGCGCCGCCGGCCCCATGGCGGTCGCGTCGGCGAGGTCGCCCGCGCGGCTGGGATCGCAACTTTGCTACCTCGGAGAATCCATCACCGATGACCTGACGCCGTGGGCCGTGGGCGCGGCGGGCCTGGGAATGGTGGTGCTATGGCGGCGGGCTCGCGCCCTGGTCCTTCTGGTGGCGCTCTGGGTGATTTCGACGGGCGTGGTGTTCGCGTTGCTCGGGAACTACGACCTGGACCGCGTCTCCCAATGGGTGATGCGCGTGTTCTTCATTCCCGTCTCGCTGATCCTCGCGCTGCCCATCGCGGCGTTGCTCGGCGCCGTGGCGGAAGGATGTGTGACTCGTCTGCGCCGCGCCCCGATGGCCGGGGGCGCCGCGCTGGCGGCGATCATGCTTGCCGGGCCCGTGGTACAAGTGGCGGCCCATTGGCGTAGTTGCGACTATTCCAACTACTGGTACGCGTTCGACCACGCGGAGAACGAGCTTCGGTGCATGTCGCCTGACGCCATGTACTTTCCTTCCGGCGACCACAACACCTTCCCCTTGGTGTACGCGGTCATGGTCGAAGGCCGGCGGCCCGATGTGTTGATCGCCGACATTGCCGGGTATCTCCGCCCCGAACTCTACGCCGATCGACCCGTGGATTCTGAGGTCGACCCGGAGGCGTGGCTTCTAGGCCGCGCGCGGCGCCCGGCCTTCTACACCACCAAGAAAGCCCCGCCGGTGGCCGGCGCGAGGTTCGTCACAGCGGGAATCCTCTATCACTTGCTCCCCGAGGGGATGCCCTTCGAGGGGCGCGCGCTGCTCGCGCGGTGTGCGTACCGGAACCTCGAGCAGCCCAGCGTCATCGACCTGGGCGCCGCGCATATTCTCGCGGATTTCCACTTCTTCGCAGGCCTCCACACCTTGGAAGGCGGAGACGCGGCCGCTGCGCGGCGCCGGTTCGCCGACACCGCGGAGGTCGGCTGGGGTATCAAGGAAGTGTTCAACAACATCGGCAGCGCGCTGGGCGAGCACGGACAGGAGGATGCCGCGCTTCCCTACTTCACGGAGGCGGCGCGTCTCGACCCGCACTACATTGTGCCGCGCTGGAACCTCTTCCGGCTCCACCAGAATCGCCAAGCCTGGGGCGAGGCGCGGCGGCAACTGGAGGAGCTGATCGCCGCCAACCCCGGCGACGCTCGCGCCTGGGGAGAATTGGGCTTCCTGCTGTCGTACCATCTGCACGACGCGGAGGGGGCCGTCCGCGCCTGGCAGGAATCACTGCACCGGGAGCCCGACCAACCGGAAGTCATCGAAGCGTTGCACACTCATTACCGGAACCTGCCCACGGGGTCGCCGCACTGACGGAAAACCGATAAACAGGCAGCAGCGATGGGAGTCATGACCGCCAGGAGAGGTTGGGCCACGCTGGCAGCCGACGGCGCTGTAACGCTGCTGCTTGCCGCGGGGCGTTGGCTTACCTTGCTCAGTGCCTTCGGTTTGACGGCCTACATTCTCGTTCGACCGTTCCTGGATTCGCCGCAGGCCGACGGCGGCGGTGTCGCGTCGGTGTTTGGCGCGTGCAGGCTCTGGCCGGCGCTCCTGGCCAACACCATAACCGTCGCGGGCAGCGCTTCGCTCCTCAGCCTCGTCGTCGGCGTTCCGATCGCTGTCCTGTGCTTCCGCACCGATCTTCCCGGGCGCCGGCGGCTTTCGGCGGCGCTGTTGCTCCCCGCATGCGTTCCGCTTTATGCAGTGGCGGCCGCAATTCTCGCGCTCGTGGGCGTCCGCCGGTTCGAGGGTTCGGCGCTGGCGGCCGGGTTGCTTCACGGCTGGGCGGGACTGCCCCTCGCCGTGCTTCAACTCGGCCTGGCGTATCGCAGCGTGGATCGCCGCTTCGAGGAGGCGGCCGTGCTCGATACGCCCTGGTGGCGCGTCGCCTTGCGATTCGACCCGCCCCTGCTGCTTGCGGGCGCGGTCAGCGTGGTCGCGGTTCAATGCTGGTTTGTCGCGCACAGCATTGAAGTCACGGACCTGCTCGCGGTGCGGACGATCACGGAGGAAGTTTACATCGGCTACCAGCTTTCTCCGTCGCGCTTCCGCGAGACACTGGTCGTTCTGCCCTACGTTCTGGCGTTCCTGGCGCTTGTCTGGTTGCTGGTGCGGTCGGCGCGTTGGGCCGGAGTAAGGCCCGCCGTTCCCGCCGACACCGCGCGGCCGCGCATTCCGTTGGGTGGATGGGGAATCCCGTTGGCGCTCCTGATCGCCATGGCGTTGGCCGCGCTGGTGCTGGTGCCGACGGTGCCGTTGGCGGCGCGGATTCCCTCCTGGGCACGCTTCGCGGACATCGTCCATGGGTTGCGTGACGAGGTCCTCGCGTCGTCGGTGCTTGCCACCGCGGTGGCCGCGTTTGTTGTGCTGACGACTCTGGGAACGCTGGAGCAGGCGGCAAAGGGCGGGCCTGCTGCGCGGTGGCTTCGCCTGGCGCTGGTACTGCTGCTGGCACTTCCCGCGCCCTGCACGGCCATTGCACTGATCGAGCTCCTGAACCGGGAGGGCATACTCGGAGTGGTCTTTGACTCCGGTACGCCGCTGGTCGTGGGACACATGCTACGGTACCTGCCGATCGCGGTACTCATCGCTTTGCCCGGCTGGCTGGCGATTCCGACGACGGTGCGGGATCTGGTGCGGATCGATGGGGTCGGCGCCGGTGCTTTGCGCACACGCGTCTACTGGCCGTTGGCCGCGCCGTACCTGGGCATGGCGGCCGTGGCGGCACTCATGCTGGCGTTGGGCGGAGTGACCACATCGGTACTTCTCGCGCCTCCTGGCGTCATGCCGCTCTCAGTGCGATTCTTCACTCTGGCGCACTACGGTTTGCAGGCGGATGCAGCCACCGTGTGTGTATTGACGATGCTCCTGACGGTGATTCCATGGGCGATCCTGGTACGACTGATTCACCGCGCATAGCCTCCGGGGCAGCGTGGGCGCTGCGTAACGGCAGGCGCGCGGCGATTGCGCTCGCGGCGGCAGTGTTCGCGATGATGGGTTCGCTCGCCGCCCTGTCCTGCCGGCGCGCTGGTGAAGCCCCCCCTTCGGAGGTCGTCATTTACACGGCGCTGGATCGCTCCTTCGCCGAACCCATCCTCCAGCGATACGAGCGGCAAACCGGGACCAAGGTCCTGGCCGTGTACGACACGGAATCGACGAAGTCGATCGGGCTGGCGAACCGCATCCGTGCCGAGCGCGGGCGGCCGCAGTGCGACGTGTTCTGGAACAACGAGATCCTCAACACGCTGCAACTAAACGCCGAAGGTCTGCTCCGCCCCACCCACCCGCGCCACGCGTCCCTCTTTCCCGCCGAGCTGCGCGATCCCGACGGATGCTGGTACGGGTTCGCGGCGCGGGCCCGGGTCCTCATCGTCAACACGCAGAAGCTCGCCGGGCGACACCCGCCGCATTCTCTGTTCGACCTTACCGATCCTGCCTGGCGCGGCGAGCTCGCGATCGCCAAACCCGTGGCCGGCAGTACAGCCACGCACGTGGCCTGCCTGTTTCAACACCTGGGCAGCGCGCGGGCGGCGGAGTACTTCCGTGCCCTGAAGGCCAACGGCTTGCGCATCGAGTCAGGAAATAAAGCGGCCGCGGAGAACGTGGGGAATGGAGCCGTCACGATTGCCTGGACAGACACCGACGACGCCATGATCGAGCTTCGCGCCGGCAGTCCCGTGCAGATCGTCTTTCCCGATGCCGCGCCGGCGGAGATCGGCACGTTGTACATCCCTAATACGCTCGCGGCGATCGCCAACGCCCGGCATCCGGTGGAGGCGGATCGGTTGGTTGACTTCCTGCTCTCGCCGGAAGTGGAGGCCGAGCTTGCCGCGGGTCCCTCGGCGCAGATACCACTCTCGCGCGGCACCAAGGGCCCGCCCGGACTCAAGGGTCCGTCAGAGGCCAATCCCATGCCCGTTGATTTCGCCCGAGCCGCCGCGGTGTGGGCGGAAGCGCAGCGCTTTGTGCAGGAGGAGTTCCTGCGCGACTGACGGGGCGTCAGGGTCAGGGCGGTACGGGGTGGGTCTCGCTGATGACGGCGAAGGTGCCGTCCCAGTTGCCTCCGCGCTGCATCTGCCAGGCAGCCTCCAGCGGCCAATCGTCCGACTTGCTGTGCCCGGCGATGCGCCAGCCGTGTGCGACGTCCATCGTCCGTGCGAAGTCATCTCCACCGCCGCCCAGGAAGCTGGCGAAATCGAGAGCATCCAGGGTCGGCGTCAGCCGGGCGGCAAAGAAGTCTCCCCGGCCGCCGATGGTCGGCTGGAGTGCGTTGCCCGTCACGGGGAAGCTCGCGGAGAAGGTCGCGCCGCTGACGTAGACTTTGCCGGCGGAATCAACGCCGACGCCCTCGATCCCCTCGCCGTCCGCACCGCCCAGATAGGTCGCCGCCAGCAGCGCCCCGGTGTCGGAATCGAACGCGGCGACGAACCCATCGCCGGGGTAGTTTGTGTTCGCGCCTCTGCCGCTGCCGCCGGTACCGCCGTATGTCCGCTGCCAGGCTCCGGTCGTGGTGGGAAAATCGGACGAGGTCGTGGTCGCCGCGACGAACACGCGGTGCCGGGCGGCATCCCGCGCCAATCCGTGCGTTTCCGAATACTCGACACCGGATCCGCCGAGATACGTCGCGAACGCCAAGGCCGACCCGTCCGGCGTGAGCTTCGCAAGAAAAAGATCGCCCCCGCCGTTGTAGGTTCGATCGTAGGCGCCAATCGTGGTGGGGATGTCGGATGAGTTGGTGTATCCCAGCACATATACATACCCATCGGCCGACACTCGGATCGACGGCGTGCCTAAGTCCCGGCCAGTGCCGCCCAGATAAGTCGCCCAGAGCACCGCGGTGCCATCAGCGCTGATCTTGGCGACCACGCCGTCGCCGCCGCCGGGACGAACCGTCTCGAACGCGCCGGCGGTGATGTGCGGGCAATCCACCTGCACGTTGGGCATGGCCAGGTAGACGTTGCCGTCGGAATCGATGTCGATGTCGCGAATCGTGGTGTTGTCCGGCTGGCCGAAGTAGGTGGACCATTCGAGCCCACTGCCGTCCGGGGAGACCTTGGCGACGAAGCCGTCCTGCGGACCGTAGAAGGCATCCGGATTCTGGTCGCCGCCGAAGGTCGGCTGAATGATGCCGGCAGTGGTCGGGAAACCCGGGCCCGCCTGGCCGGCGACGTACACGGCGCCCTGGGCGTCGAGCTCCATCGCCAGCGGGATGTCGAAGTTCGGCCCGCCCAGGTATGTCGCCCAAATGAGTTGACCGTCTGCGCCGAACTTCGCGATGAACACATCGTGAACGTGCGTCGTGCTCGCGTCGAGGGCGGTGTCGTACGCGCCGGCAGTCGCGGGGAAGTCGGGCGACGCGGTCCCTCCGACCACGTAGGTGTTCCCCTGCGCGTCGGCGGCAATGTCGCGAATGGTGTCCTCCTCCGATCCGCCAAGGTAGGTCGAGTAGCCGAGGGAAAACACGGACGGGCCGGGCGGGTTCATGTCGAGCTTGATGAACGCCGTGGCGAGCGTGGAAACGAGCCATCCGTCTCCCGCGCGGAAGGTGAAGGTCACTGTACCGGCAAACCCGGGCGGCGGAGTGTAGGTTGCGGTCGCCGAAGCCGAGGCGGTGTTATCCAACGGACTAAGCGTGCCGTGCTCTGGAGGAACCACGACCTCGAACGTAAGGTCGTCGCCGTTCGCGTCGCTGCCCGTAAGGGTGACGGTCATCGGTGTGTCAGCAGACCCCTGCACCGTGATATCCATGACCTGCGGCGGGTGATTCGTGGAGCCGTCATCGGCAACGCACTGGCCGGCGGCTTCGTCGCAGGTGTGACCTGCCGGACAGGGAGGAATTCCGCTCTGACAGACGCAACCGTCGCAGACCTCTTGTCCGTCGCAGAAGACGCCATTGCTACAGTCGGTGTCGTCGTCGCAGGGCGTTGCGCACACGTCGTTCGTCTCGTCGCACGGTTTGCAGCCCTCCGGGGTGTCGGGACAGGGCGCGGTGCCGGGGACGCAAGCGCCATCGGTACACGCCTCTCCTCCGTTGCAAAATGCCCCATCGTCGCAATCGGCATCGCCGTGGCAGATCGGCACGCAGGCGTTGGCTTCCTCGTCGCAACGCTCGCCAGCGCCGCACGAAACGTCCTCGACAATGCAATAACCGAACGCGACAACACAAACCGCCTGACCGTTGCAGAAGAGGCCGTCATCGCAGTCGGAATCTTCGTCGCAGCAGGATCCGCCAACATCGTTACAGTACGGCCCAGGCCCCCGGTCGCCGAGTGCCGGACATCCGCCGCTAATCAAACCAGACAAGCAAAGCAGCGTGCCGAGGCCACGGACCGTCGATGCCGACGATCGTCGTTGGCATCGAGCAGCTCGCCGGCTCAGCGGTACTACATGCTTGGCGGAAATGGCAGCGTCCATGGTCGGTTCACCGGCGTGGGTACGGCGCCACGGCACACCTTCACGAGTGCCGGCGCCCGACATTCCCTTGCTCCCCTACCATCGCCGGCCGGTTCGACCTACGGCCGCGGCGGTAGCTTGGCGCCATTGTAGGGATCAAACGCGCCGGCGCCGCGAAGCAGGTCCACCGTGCGCTGGATATCCGCGGATTCGAACCCCTTGATGCGGTTGATGTCCGCCGACCACACGGGCGGCACGGGGCCGACCATGTTCAGCGCATTGATGATGGCGATTACGTCCCGGGCATTGCTCACTCCGTCTGCGTTTACGTCCGCGGGAAGATACCCCAGGCGCACGCGGGCGTTCGACGGGGTGTGCGCGATCACGGTCCACGCACGATCGGAGATAGCCCGGTCCAGCGTCAACGTGTAGCGCCCACCGCCCCTGGGAACGACGTTCTGCACGCTCGGCGCCGGCCCGGGCCGCCCCAACTGCGTTACCTGGAAGTCCGCCGGGGACAGCGGCGTGCAACTGCTGACGGCGCTGAAAGTGACGTCGACCGACTGCCACCCTGCGGGGTTGAAACCCGCCAGGTCGGTGGGCTGGCGCGCGTCGATGGCCCCGTCCGGTGGATCGCTCGAGGCCAGCACGGCGGCTGGTGACGGCACCAGGGCCGAAACACTCATCTCATCCGGCGATCCGCCGGCGCCCGGGCGAAACAGCTCCAGCCTCACGTTGCCCAACGCGGGGCAGGTGTCGGCATCGAAGCGGAAGTTGTAGAGGCTGCCCCAGCGCAGGGCGTTGGCGTCGGGGTTTTCGTCGAAGGTTTGCGTCGCCCAGGTCAGACTGTCACCGGAGTGGGTCGACACCCAGTCAGCCGAGTCGAACGGAGCGCCGCTGTGATCGTGCACGTCATGGAAGCCGATGTCCAGAATGTCCACCGCCGCGGGCAGCGGGACGTGAAAGGCGCGGGCGGAGCGGTGCGAGTTGAGGTTCTGCACCGCGTATTCGTAGTGCCATCGCCCCACATCCACCTGGGTAACCCGGTACGCGAGGATGAACCGTCGATCGCCGGGGACATCCACGTACTCCACTGCGACGTTGGGATCGACCTCCTGCCAGGCCAGGATGGCCGCTTTCTCTCGCCGCGTGGTGCCCGCGGCGGTAAACGAGAGCGAGTAAACATCCGCCCCGCCGGACAGCACTTCCACCTCACGGTAGGAGGCGTTGTTGTCCTGGTTGCCGGCCGCCGCGTCACCGGGATGCACGTAATGGGCCTCGACGAAGTATCGCGCGCCGGCGTTGAACAGGAGGAGCAGATCCTCGTCGCGAATCTGTATGCGGCGATCCAGCTCCGTGGTGATGGTCGGCGCGCTGAAAGGATACGGGAAGGCGCCGGTGGCGGCGTTAATGTCGCCGCGCGGTCCGAGGTTCGCCTGGAATCCGTTGAGGTTGGCCGCGTAGGTATCCGAGCAGCCGGGCCCGACCGCCTGCGCGGAGGAATCCGGAACGCAGGCGCCGGGGCCGCTGCACACCGTTCCGCGCGACACCGTGAAGCCGTGTTTCACCCAACTCAATCCGATCTGCTCGAAGCGCCCGTCCAGCAGCCGGTACACGTTCTGTGCGATCACCGGGTGCTGCGGGGTGTTGTTCACCCACAGCAACGATGCGTCTCCCACGTTGCACGCCACAGTGCCGATGGAGTAGGAGGTGATCTCATTAATCCGCGACCAGCGCTTGGTGGCGTGTATGTCGCCGACGATAACGTCCGGTCCGATCGCGCCCGCAAGGCTGGAGCCGCTGGCGGAGCCGGACTCGACTTCTCCTGTCGTGGCTGTCGCTGCGCCGTCACCGTAGCGGGCGAGGGAGACGCGGAGTTGCAGCGTGCCGATGATCCAATCCTCGCGTCCGGGGTAGCCGAGCGTCGCGGCAGTCGCGGGCGAGAGCCGCAGGGCTCCGGCCGCCGACAAGGTGTCCCCGCGCGGCGAAAGCTCGACCAGCATGTCCGTCGCTTCGAAGCCGGCCGTTTCTCCCCCGTCGCCCGGGATGCCGCTACGGATTTCCCATGGAAACCCCGGCGATGCCACAACCGTTACGCTCCCGATGGGCACCCGCCTGCCTGCGGCATCGATGAGCAACCCTCCCGTGGTGCGGAGTGTCGCCGCTACCCGGCCCGTGAAGCCGCCGTCCGAGAAGCCCAGCCAAACGGTGGATCCACCCGCAACCGTCAGCCGGGACGCGTGGTCCTCCCGCGCCGCCGGAAGCGTCTCGGTTCCCGCCAGCCGCCAGGACAAGGCTCTCAACGAGGCGCGATCGAAGTCGAGCACCACGCTGCCCGCCGTCGCCACGAATGGGCGCGGCGTCTCCGACACTCGGGTCGGCGCCGCCCTGGAGCCCGGTCCTTCGTCGCCCGCCTGTGCATGGGGGCGCGCGACCAGGCTGGAAAGCAAAACCGCCACGACGGCTGCACCGCCGGCGCGGGCCCACTCTTTGGCATCACGCATGACTGATTGCTTCCTCCCAGTCCTCCCGGCCAACTTGGCGCAATGGGTGTACGCCGCGGAGACGTGCTCTGCGTCTCCGCGCGGGCGCGCGTCCGCGTCCCAAACCGACCCCAACCGATGGACCATACGCGGCAGGTCGCGCCCGAGCCGAGGGGCGTACGTGTTCGGCCGTCTAGTATAGGGTCCCACCGACAGTCCCTCCACCTTCCTTCGGCAGAAGCCGGCTCGGGTAGTCGTTGCAGTGTCAACGTTACCGGACCCGGAGCGGGCTTAGTGGGCAACTCGACGGACGGCTCCGCCGATAGATTCCCGGGATCGCACTGTGGCTTCATCGCCACGGCGCGACCCACTGTTGACGCGCGCCCGGCCCCCAGCGGACGCGCGCCCCCGCGAACGCGCAGGGCCGGCCATCATCCGAGGTTCTTTGGTGGCCACGCCCCCGTGGGGCGGTGCGTGGTTCCCGGGTGGATCCGCGTGGGTCGCCGGCTGCCGCAGGGGAGCATGGGTAAATGCAAAGCTCGTCGAGTAACAAGCCGGAGCGAAGTCTGATCCGCACCATCAGGCTGGACGACGCGCGCGTCGGCAAAATCCTCGACGGCCTCGACCTCGGAGAAGGCAAGCCGCACCCGCATCGCGCCGCCCCACGGTATCGGTTCCGCCTGAAGGCGGTGGTGGTGCACATGCAACAGCCCGGCTCGAGCGCCACCCTGCCTTACCTCGTACCCACTCGTGATTTGAGCGAAGGCGGACTGTCCTTCCTGCACGGCGGCTTCGTGCACGTGGGCACGCGCTGCCTGGTGCAGTTGGTCACTCCTCACGGCACGTGGCACAACGTCGTAGGCACCGTGGTGCGCTGCCGCTACGTGGACAGCAGCATCCACGAGGTAGCCCTGCATTTCGACCAGCAGATCGATCCCGCCATGTACTGTGCCGAAGCGGCGCACTGCCGCGTGCTGCTGGCCGAGGACGACCCGTCCTTGAGTCGACTGGCCACCTTCCACCTCGAGCAGCTCAACGCCAAGGTCGATCACGCGCCCAACGGGAAGCTGGCGGTTGAGATGGCGAGGAAGAGAACCTACGACGTCCTCCTCATGGACATGGAAATGCCGGTGATGGACGGATTCGCGGCGGTCGCGGAGCTGCGGAAGCGCGGGTATCGCGGGGTGATCGCCGCATGCACGGCCCTGAACTCCCCCGAGGACGCCGAACGCTGCATCAAAGCGGGTTGCGACTACTATCTTCCTAAACCCTTCGCTCGCGCGGATGCCGAGCAACTCATCAAGTCGCTCCGCGAAGAGCCGCTCTTCAGTACCTACGCCCACGATCCCAAGATGGTCGACCTGATCCACACTTTTGTGTCGGAGCTGCCGGTGCAGGTTCGGGCGCTGGAGGAGGCGCTGCTGCGCGAGGACACCAAGAACCTGGCGCTTCTCTCCGGCGCCCTGAAGGCTCAGGGAAGTGGATTCGGCTTCGAGGTCGTCAGCTTCGCAGCGGGCAAACTCGAGGAGGCGCTGAACCGCGGCGATACGCTCGCCGTCCTCAAGA
This sequence comes from Planctomycetota bacterium, assembly GCA_016208685.1. Taxonomy (GTDB): domain Bacteria; phylum Planctomycetota; class Phycisphaerae; order UBA1845; family UBA1845; genus JACQXM01. The sequence goes on from JACQXM010000024.1 coordinate 152,364, forward strand.
CCGACGTCGACCGACTGGTCAAGCTGTGTAAGCGCGCACGAAGCACGGCACACCTGCGGTAACCCGGTCGGTCGCTTGAGACATTGTGACGCTTGATCGGAGTCGTGGTCGGCCCGCGCGCCACAGGCGGGAGCGCCGCTTCCGCGCTTGCGATCTCCCGCTGCGATTCACGCGCTTTGGACCACGGGCGCCGGACGGCGCTCGACGGTGAAGCAGACTCGGTTCCGACCCGCCGTTTTGGCGTTGTAGAGCTGGGCGTCCGCGGCGCGGATGATGCCGGGCAGCTCGCCGGCGTCCAGGATCTCCGAAAACACGGCGGCGCCGATGCTGACCGTAACCCGCAAGGTATGTCCCTCCCAGGGTACGGCGAGGTGCGCCACGCACTCGCGCAACCGCTCCGCCAGGACCAGCAGGCCGTCGCGATGCGTGTCCGGTGCGATGACCGCGAATTCCTCGCCCCCGTAGCGTGCCGCGTAGTCGATTTTGCGCACGTTTTCGTCGAGCAAGTGGGCCACGGCCTGGAGGATCCGGTCGCCCGCCTGGTGGCCGTAGGTGTCGTTGAATGATTTGAAGCGGTCCACGTCGAGCATCATCAGGGCCAGCGGCGTGCCGGTGCGGACGGCGCGATCGATCTCCAGCGCCAGCCGGGCGTCGAAGGCGGCACGATTGCCGATGCCCGTCAACGGGTCGGTGGTGGCGCGGCGGAGGAGGTCCGCCTGCTGCTCGGCCATGGATCGGTTTTCGAGGTGCATCGCCACGCTGAGTTCGGCGATGCGTTCGCGCACCTGGCTTTCGATCTCCTCAATGGAGCGAACACGGCCGGCGGACACATCCAGCACTTGCTTGAGGTGCCCCACTTCCGCGGCGATCTCCGCCAGCGCCGCCCCGGCCTGTTCCCCGGATACACCGTGCGCCTGCTGGATGGCGTCCGCGAAGTCGCGGGCGTCGATCGGGTCCGCGGGCTTGTCCGGGCAGACCACGCACGCGGCCAGCTCGGCGAGATTCAGTACTCTTGCCAGGCCATTGGCGTCCTCGCCCTGCTGCGGGTCGCGGAAGGCAGTGATCGCCGTGCACAGCGTCTCGGGGAGCCCCCAACGACGGAGCAAGTGACCGCCGATGGTGGCGTAAGTCTGCCCCCACAGGCCGCGCTCCAGGGGCGGCAGATCACGCGGGGCATTTCGCGCCTGCGCCAGAATCTCGGCATAATCGTCCGCGACCGCACTGGCCAGCACCATACGCCCGATCTGAGAAAGCAACCCGGCCGCAAACGCTTCGTGCGTCGACCCGGCGCCCACCAACCGGGCAACCACCCGGGCGGCAACGGCGCAGGCCAGCGACTGCACCAGGAACTGATCGGGATCGAACCCGCGACAGGTCGCCCCACTTTGCGACGGCAGAACGGCGAAAGACAGTGCCATCATCTTGACGCCGCGTACGCCGATCAGGGCCACCGCCTGCTGGAGCGACGTCACCTCCCGCGAGAGCCCGGCGATCGGCGAATTGACGAACCGCAGAACCTTGACCGTCAGGCCGGGATCCAGCGCGATTGTCTCCGCCAGATCTCGCACCGCGACGTCGCTACGACGCGTCAGTTCCAATAACCGTACGACGACCGCGGGCGGCGTGGGAAGCCGCCCAGAGGCCTCCAAACGTTGAAGTAGTTCTTCAGGCACAGGATCCTTCCCAACAAACGGTTCCAACTCTCGGTAGTCTGGTTTGCACGGGGGGCACGGCGCTGTTTACGCTGCGGTCGCGCGGAACCGGCCCCAACCGCCCTGGGCAGCGGTTGTCCACGACATGGACTCAAGAATCGCCGACCGCCCCTCACTCATAGGACAGGTATCGGTAAGTTCCCTACGGGAATCTACGTGTTCGTCAGGTTGGTGGTGCGAATCTCTCGTTTGCCGAGGGAACACCGCCGCGCGAAGCTCAGGATTATATGCCAATTCGTTGGCACTGGAATCCGGTTGCCGTATCCGGGCGCTTTGCCGGCGGCATTACGCCGGATTTCATTGCGCCGTTCCCCATCAGGTGCCGATGAGCAGCATTTCGCGCACCGTGCGGTTCGTCGACAGTGCGTACTGATAGCGCCGAGTATCGACGAGCCGAACGTGGCGCTTTACAGAACGGAGCAGGTCGGCAAGCTTCGCAATGGAGGGGATTCCGTCACTTCGATAGGACACCAGCAGGATGCTCCGCCCAAAGCGTTGAAACAACCGCTGGAACGCCTCCGTACAGGTGCGGCGATCACTGAAGGGATTGGCAACCGGCTGGAGGCGCTTGTGCGGCGAACGCCCGTCGATATCGCCGGCCCAGCTCTCGTAGTTCACCAGCCCTTCGAGGAAATGGTAGAAGGCGTGGTAATTCACGCCCACCCCGGCCCCGTTCACATAGGGCGTGTCAACGTAGACCAGATCGTAGTCGGGCGGGAGCGTAAGGGCGTCGGCACATGCGGCGCGACACGGGGCACCGCCGGCGAACACGGCGCGGTTGGCCTCCTCGGCGAAGCGGCGGAAGTGGTGCGGGAAGCTGCCATCCCAGGTGGACTTATTGCCGAAGGTCCGTCGCACCGTGGCCGTGCGCATGTAGAGGTTCCGGCGATGAAAGAGGTTGTAGGGGCGTTTGACCATCGCCGCCTGGAAGAGGGCGAACCACGCCAGCGCGCGGCGGTACCGCCCGCGCAGGCGACGTATATTGCCCACGGCGGTATCCAGGAAGCCGTTTTCCTCGTCCGTGAAGTAGATGCCGGGAAAGGTCCGTTCGATGAAATCGCCGTATGAGACGCCGGGGCGGCGCTCCGCGATGCTCTCGATCGACCCGCCGTCAAGCCGGACATCGTCGTTCTCGATCAGGGCCAGTCCGATCTGATGATTGAAACCGAGGACGTCGTTGTAGGTGACGGCTTTGCCCGCCAGCTTGAAGGCGTGGGCCACGGCGCCGGTTCCGCCGAAGGCGTCCAGCACGGTGTGAAACCGGAGGTCGGCGACGCTGGCGGCAATCGCCGCGGCCAGCTTCCGCTTGGAACCCTGGTAGCGGGTCGAGGGAAAGGTCGACGGGGCGGCGACGGGCTTCGGTCGTATCGGTAGGGAGGCGAGCCGCGATAGCATCGCTAATGCGGCGCACCACCAGTCCGAACCACGGACGAGGCCCGAGTCCCCTCGCTCGCGGCGGTCGAGGGCGCGGGGATGTCGCCGCGAACGCCGCTGTAATTCAGCGCCGCCTGCGCCAAACCGACGAACATGGGCTGCGGGTGCAGCGGACGGCTGGTAAGTTCAGGGTGCGCCTGGGTGGCCATGAAAAACGGATGCCGGTCCGCGGGGAGTTCCAACACCTGCATGATGGGATGGTCCGGACTGCGCCCGGAGAAGACCAGCCCGTGTTCCTCCAGTATGCGGATGTACTGCGGGTCCACCTCGTAGCGATGACGAAACCGCATGCGGATCGTCTCCGACCCGCACAATCGCGCCATGGCGCTTCCCAGAGTGAGCCGGACGTCGCGGCCGCCCAGGCGCATGTTGCCTCCCAGGCCTTCGAGCTTCTTTTGCTCCGGGAGAAGGTCAATAACGGGCTGCGGGCAATCGGGCTCGATCTCGGTGGAGCCGGCGTGCGCCAGGCCGCAAACGTTACGCGCGAATTCGATCACCGCGATCTGCATGCCGTAACACAACCCCAGATAGGGCAGGCCGTTTTCCCGCACGTACTTGATACAGGCCAGTTTGCCGTCCACGCCGCGATACCCGAAGCCCCCGGGCACGATGACGCCGTGGAGGTTCTTGAGCCGCTCCGCGACGTTCTCCTCACTGAGGTCGGAACTGTCCACCCATCGCAACTGCACCTTGGCGTTGGTCGCCGCGCCGGCGTGCTCCAGGGCGTGGATGATGCTGGCGTAGCTGTCGCGTACCGAGGTGTACTTGCCGATGATGCCGATGGTGATGGGGTGCGCCGCGGACCGGAAGCGATTGATGTAGTCGCTCCATGTCTTCCGCGCCCTTTCTTCGGCCTGAACATCGACCTGGTCCGCCAGCCCCAGCAGCTCGATGACCGCGGCGTCGATCCCGGCGCCGCGAAGCATCTCCGGGATGACGTACACGCTGTCACAGTCGTGCATGGAGAAGACGCGGGACATGGGCACGTTGGCAAAAAGGGCGATCTTCTCCCGCACCTTCTTGGAGACGGTGGCCGAGGCGCGACAGGCGATGATGTGCGGATGGATGCCCGCGGCGTTGAGCAGTTTCAGGTTGAGCTGCGCCGGCTTGGACTTCTGTTCACCGAGGATGTCCGGCTCCACGATGTAGGTAAGGGCGACGAAGCAGAAGTTGCTCGGACCCTCCTCGTACGACATTTCACGGACGGCTTCGATGAAATAGGCGTTCTCGACGTCGCCGACCGTGCCGCCGATCTCGACGAACACCACGTCCGCCTGTGCCGCCACCGCAAGTTCGCGAAGCCGCAGCTTCACCTCACCCGTCACGTGGGGGATCATCTGAACATCGCGCCCCAGGTAGCGCCCGAGGCGTTCCTTCTCCAGCACCGATGAAAGAATCTGGCCGCTGGTGGAGAAGTTCAACCGGCCCAGGTCCTGATTGAGCATGCGCTCATAGGTTCCCAGGTCCATGTCGCATTCCATGCCATCGTCGAGGACGAATACCTCGCCGTGGCGGTATGGGTTCAGCGTTCCGCTGTCATGGTTCAGATACCCTTCCAGCTTGATGGGGGCGACGGCCAGGCCCTTGTCCTGGAGGATCTTGGCCAGCGAGCTGGAGAATATCCCCTTGCCCAGCCCGCTCATGACCGTGCCGAACACCACGACGTACCGGGTCTTGCCCGGCGTGTACCCCGCCGGCATGGGCGTGAAGAATTCCGTTTCGTCCGAGGCGAACGTAAGCGACGCTAAGGTCCGTTCCGTGTTCATCGGGTCAATCGCCTTCCTAGTTCCTGCGCCTCCCAGGCAATGGCGCGTTCGTCGCTTCCATCCCAGCGTCCAGTTTTCCAACGCGGCGCGGGCGTGTCACGCACCCGGCCGCTACCGGCCGGGAAGCCCGGCCGGCTGCCGACCACCCGTCCGCCCCGACCAGCGAGCCACGAACGCGGCGTAATCTTCCGGAGTATCGATCCCCACCGAAGCCCGCTCCACAACGACCACGGTGATCGCCAACCCGCTTGCCAACCAGCGCAGTTGTTCCAATGACTCCGCCACTTCCAGGGGATGCCGCCGCACAGGCCCGGAAGTCAACGCGCGCAACGCGTCAGCCCGGAACGCGTACACGCCCATGTGCAGCAACCACCGCGACGGTTTGTCCACCATGCCGCCGGTGTCGCGCGGGTAGGGTATCGCGCTGCGTGAAAAGTAAAGCGCCTGCCCGTTGTTGCCCAACACTACTTTCACGCACGCAGGATCAAGCGGTGAGCCCGGCCCCGACCGCGGTCCGTCATCGGGAAAGGGCGCGGCCAGGGTGCCGACGGAACAAGCCCCCGCCGCCCGGCTCATGCCGGTAAGCAGCCGTGCCAGCGAGTCGGGGTCGATCTCCGGCTCATCGCCCTGGACGTTGAGCACCAGGTCGCCGGCGGAGGCGCCGAGCACGACTGCCGCCTCGCCGATCCGGTCGGTTCCCGTGGCGTGACCGGGACTCGTCATCACCACCTCGCCGCCGAAGGATGCGACGGCTTGCGCGATGCGATCATCGTCTGTCGCGACGGCCACACGGTCGATCGCGGCGCAGCTCACGGTGCGCTCGTACACGTGTTGGACCAGGTATTTTCCGGTCTGTTTGGCGAGAGGTTTGCCGGGAAGGCGGGTGGCGCCGAACCGGGCGGGAATGATCGCCAGGGTACTCATCGGCACACTCCCGCCGAACCAGCAACGTCATCCCGGCGACGCATGGGCCGACTATAGAGTGGGTTTCGGAAACTGTCAAACAGAATCCGCGCAAGTTCGCCAGCGACTCGCCGGCACCGTTAAGGGGGACCAGGACCCTCGACGCCGCGCACGCATTCCCCCGCGCCGGACAGAGCGGGGCCGAAGCGCAGATGCCGCCCGATACGCTGGATCGTCTTCGGGCCCACGGTCGGCACTTGCTGTAGGTCCGACGGCGCACGGAATGCCGGACCTGCGTCATTCGATCCGGCCGACCACGACTCCCGATACTCGATGATCCGTAAGGCCGATGCCCGCCCGATCCGCGGCAACGTGGCGAGTTCCCACCACGGCGCAAGGTTCGGATCGACCGTGTGTCGCGCCGGGGCCGGCGGCGCCTGGGGATGGGTCTGGGGCGGGGCGGCAGACCAGGCGATGGACACAGCGCCCCAGATCAGCAGCAGCAGGGTGCCGGCACGATCGACGACCATGTGTGCCGCGTCAGGAGTGTTCGCGCTGGATGCGGTCTCGTGCTCGGGCGTCGAGTGGGCACCGTCGGTTGTTCCCCGTATCTCCGCGCCGGCATGTTGCGGGGAACAACTCACAGCTTCGTGACTCGGAGGATCGGCCCCGCCGCGCAGGACCACGGCCACAGTAACCCGCTCCCAGCGGGTCCGCCGGGGCTTTCGCACCTACGAGGTTGCGGCGCGCTCGCCGCGTTTGGCTCCACCCAGTTGGCCACGCAGCTTCACCAGCTCGTTGTAGGCGGCTTTTGGCCCCAAATCGGAGCGCAGCAGGCCGCCGTTGGCAACGAGCTGCCCGGTGTGGTCGGCGAGCTCGTGCCAGCCAACGGATTCCACAAACGGCTTGCTCAAGGCAACGGTGATGAACTGCTTGAGCCACTCGGCCTGTGTTTTCTCGCTCCACGGTTCGCGCCAGGAACCACCCGCCGGCGGCGGTGCGGCGCCGGCGCCTCCGCTGGGCGGCGTAGTGGCGGACGACGGAACCTGGACGGCGGAGATATGCAGGGCCTTCCCCAGCTTGGCGTATTGATCCAGGGCGGAGGAGACCTGGAACATGTCACGAATGAACATGCCGTCCACCGCCGGGCCGAAGAGAAACCGAAGTCCAAAGGCGTCGAAATTCACCCCGCTCTGCACCACCATGTCGGCATACAACAACGGCGGGATCGTCCGCTGGTTGCGGCTGTAGTACTCGCCCCAGGGAGCCACGATGTCGATGATAGCGACGCTACGCGGGAAGGTCTGCTTGGTGAGCGCCGCCGCCATGCGCGTCAGCTCCATGAGTTGTTCGAAGTTGAAGCTGAAGCAGTTGTAGCCGTGGATACCGCTGACTACATCCCACACCTGGATGTACTGGCCGTAACGGTTGATCACCCGCCGCACGTGCTCGAAGGCCAGGTCCCGGATGGTGTCGAAGTCGTGCTCCCAGATGTACAACCAGTCGGGAACGCTCCGTTCGCTGAAGGACAGCAAGGCGGACCCTTTGATGGGAATACGGTGCTTGGCCAGCAGCTCCACCCAGGCGTCGAGCGGTTTCCAGTTGAACGTCTGTTCGTTGGGTTCGATCTCACGCCAAGTGATGGGGACGGTGACGAAGTCGAACGCCGAGAGAAGCTTCTGCCGCGCCGCATCCGAGGGGCGATCGAGGTGGATGCCGCAACCAAAAAGCCGCCGTGGCAGCGCTCCCGTCTGCTGCCGGCGGACCAGGAACGCCTCGGAGTGGAACCGGGCGAGGGTCTCGCTCGCCTGCACCGCCAGGCTGAGCGCCTTTTCGCCGCGCTCCGCGGCCTCGGCTGGGGTGTCGGCCTGTAACGCCTGGATGAGCACCTCCCGCGCGCGTTCGACGTCGCCCAGGATGCCCTGAGCCCCTTCAAAGTCGAGGAGTCCCCAATCCTCGAGCTTCTGGCTGATGCGCAACAGGCGCCCCCGAGCGAGCTCGACCTGCAGGACGTAGGGTTGCGGGCGCTCGAGGAGGCGAACCGTTTCGGTGAGGATCGAGCCGAAACCCTCGACGTTCCAGAGGATGGCCAACCCGGCCGGGCCCGCAGCTCGCTTCGTACACTGAATGTGCCCGTTTTTTACCACGATGTCCGCGCGCAGCGGCACGTCGTCACTACCCATCACGTAGGCACCGGACAGGTTGACGCGATCCGCCAGTCGGCCGTCGCTGTAAACGGCGAACGAGAGCATGAGCAGGGGCATTATTACGCCGAACCAGGGGGGCGTCGAGCCAAAAACCGATCCCGCATGCCCGACGCGAGAAACTCGTGGCTTCGGCGAACCACTCCGCGCCGGCCGGGCGATCCGCTATAACGACGCGACGAATATGGTACCGGGTCAGGAAGGAGTGCGTCATGACGACTCAGGTCGAGTGCGTAGTCGAAACGAAGTTCACCGGCTTTCCCTTGCGGCGAGGGAAGGTCCGCGACGTTTATGACCTGGGCGACGAGCTTCTGCTGGTGGCGACGGATCGCATCAGCGCCTACGACGTGGTCCTGCCCACCCCCATCCCGGGAAAAGGGGCGATGCTGACCCAGATCTCCCGCTTCTGGTTCCGCTTCTTCAGCGGGACCACCCCGTACCATCTGATCGAAGTAATCGACCGCACGGCTCCCGCGGGTATGGAGGGCCATCTGGAGCAATTGCGGGGACGGACCATGCGCTGCCGCAAAACCACGGTGGTGCCCATCGAGTGCGTGGTCCGCGGGTACCTCGCGGGCTCCGGCTGGGCGGACTACCAGGCCACCGGCGGGGTCTGTGGAATCCAGCTTCCGGCCGGCCTGAAGCAGTGCGACCGCCTGCCCTCGCCCATCTTCACCCCAGCAACCAAGGCGGACGTCGGGCACGACGAGAACATCTCCTTTGATCGCGCCTGCGAACTGGTCGGCGCCGACGTTATGACCTTGCTCCGAGATCGGAGCATCGACCTGTACCAGCGGGCGGCCGCTTATGCCCTCGAGCGCGGCATCATCATCGCGGATACCAAGTTCGAATGGGGGCGGCGGGACGGCGAGTACCTCCTTATCGATGAAGTGCTTACACCCGATTCGTCGCGTTTCTGGCCCGCCGATCTTTACCAGCCGGGCCGGGATCAGGAGAGCTTCGACAAGCAGTACGTGCGGAATTACCTCACCACGCTCGTGCAGGCCGGCAAGTGGAACAAGACGCCACCCGGCCCGCCGCTGCCGCCGGAAGTCGTAGCCAACACCGCCGCCAAATACCGGGAGGCGCTCCGCCGACTCACCGGAGAGGAGGCCGCGGGCTGACGTTGCTGGATGCGCACGCCGGTCGCGCCTCACGCGACGCTTCTCGGGTCCAGGGCATCACGAAGTCGATCCCCGAGGAAGTTGAGTGCGAGGAGCGTCAGCGCCAGCGCGGCGCAGGGATACACGATGAGCCACCAGTACCCCACGAACGTGTTGACAGCCTCCACGCCGTCCGCGGCTAAGCGCCCAAGCGATGGCGTAGGTTGCTGGATGCCTATCCCCAGGAAGCTCAGAAACGACTCCTGGAGGATCGCCTGCGGCACGACCAGGGTAGCGTAGACGGCGATGGGGCCCACGAGGTTGGGCAGAATGTGCCGCCGGAGGATGTGCCACGGTCCGGCCCCCGCGGCGCGTGCCGCCTCCACGAACCCCTGGGCGCGAAGCGACAGTACCTGTCCCCGCACCACGCGCGCCATGGTCAGCCAACTCATCCCTCCGATGGCGGCGAAGAGCACGACGATCTCGGCCAGCCGCGTTCGCCCGGCGAACAACTGCGTGAGCGGCTGCGACAGGGCAACTTTGAGCACAATGACCATCAGTACGTAAGGCAGGCCGTAGAGCAGGTCGACGATGCGCATCATGGCGAGGTCCACCCGCCCGCCCGCCAGCCCGGCGACGGCTCCCCAGGTCGTGCCCACGATCACAGCGATCAGGGCAGCGCTCAATCCGACAAGGAGACTCACCAGATAGCCCGGAAGCAGGCGAAACAGGAGACTCCGGCCCAGGTCGTCGTGCCCCAGCCACGACGATGCCCCATGAGCCAGCCGCGTCATCGGAGCAGCGGTCGGTTCGGGCACCGTGGCCGCAGTCGCTCCTGAGGCGCGTGCGTAAGCGGCGATGTCAACCACCGGAGCCGCCGCCGGGCGGTGCCGCACCGCGCGCCCCAGCGCCTGGACGTTATACCACCGCGAGGAGAACGGGAGCGTGGCGACACTCGCAGAAATGAATGCGATCAGGCACAGAGCACTTCCCCAGACGACGATGTTCCGCGGGCGGCGCGGCGCCCCGGGGGCGGAGCCGCCGCGATCAGAGCTCACCGGCGCTCGACCCATCACACCGCCTCCGTGATGCGCGGGTCCAGCCACGCGTAAAGCACGTCGATGAGCACGTTAAAAGCTACCAGCAGTGTTGAGAAGACCAGTACCGTGCTGAGGATCAGCCCGGCATCACGGTTCAACGCCGCGTTGACGAAGTGCTGCCCCATCCCCGGCACGCCGAACACCTTCTCCACGACGAAGGAGCCGGTCATGGCCTGGGCCGTGGCGGGTCCGAGGTAGCTGAGCACGGGAAGAAACGCCACCCGGAACGCATGCCTCCAGATCACGACTCGCGGGCTCGCGCCTTTCGCCGTGGCGGTGCGCAGGAAGTCACTGCTGAGCGCGTCGAGCATCGCCACGCGCGTGAGCCGGGCGATGGTCGCCATGAACGGAAGCGAAAGGGTCAGCGCCGGCAGTGGCAGGTGCGCCAGAGTACCCCACCCCCCCACCGGGGCCAGCTTCCAGGTTACCGACAACAGCGTAAGCAAAGCGGAGCCCGTCACGAACGTGGGAAGCGATATTCCCAGCAGGACGAATCCCAGAGTGCCGACATCGAACCAGCCGTCGCGGCGTACGGCACTGCCGACACCCACCGGTATGCCGATCATGACCGCCAGCACCATCGCCAGGAATCCGAGAATCATGGAGACAGGCAGCGACTCGGCGATGATCTGATTGCACGTCCAATCGGCGTAAGTGAACGTGGGGCCAAAGTCCCATCGCAGAGCGCCGCGGAGAAACTGGCCGAAATACGCCCAGTTGTTGTCCATGTTGTACCGGGCGCGGAGGGCCTCGGCGGCCTCCCGCGGCATGTTGCGCTCCCCTTGCTGGAACGGATTGCCGGGCACGGACACCACCAGCAGGAACGTCAGCGCGTACACGCCGAACACGGTGAGCACCCCCAGAATGATCCGACGCAGCACCCGCTTGCTCATCGCTGCACCACAAGGTCACGAAACGGAAATCGCAGCCGCGGGTTGGGATAGAGACCCTGAACCTGGGGCTTGATGGCGATGGGGGTGGCGTAGTGCAGGATGGGCAGGATCGGGAAATCCTCTTCGACCAGAATCGCCTCCGCGGCACGAAGCAGTCCCAGCCGCACCGCCGGGTCGCGCATCGCGGCGGCGTCGCGCAGGAGCGCGTCGTAATGCGGGTTGGAATAGCCGCTGTCGTTGTTTCCATTGCCGGTCGCCAGACAATCGAGGAACGTGGTCGGGTCCATGTAATCGCCGTACCAGTTGCCCCGCGCGATCATGTAGCGGTGCTCGGCCTTGTCCTCGCCGAAGGTCTTGCTTTCCTTCGAACGCAACTCCACGCGCAGGCCGAGGTTCTCCTCCCACATGCGGGCCACGGCCTGGCAGATCAGCTCATCCGTGGCGACGTGCAACAACTCGATCGCGGGACCGGCAGCGGGGTCCAGCCCGGCGTCCGCCAGCAGACGCCGCGCTTCGGCGACGTCCATGGGCAAGCCGGCGGGCGGATGGTATTCGGGGATCGCTCCGGGGGGTACGAAGCTCCGCGCCACGCGGTCGCCGCGATTGAGCACACGTTCCACGAGGGCGTGCTTGTCCAGCGCCAGGCTCAGCGCCCTTCGCACCCGCGCATCACGTAGCGGGTTGGACCGCCCGTTGACCGAATCGCTCACGCAGTTGAAGTTGAGGAAGTAGGTGGCGAACGTCTGACACAGATGAAAATCCGGCCGCTCGCCGCTCTGCGCCAGACGGGCGATCTCGTGGTCGTAGGGAACGTCCATGGCGGGCAGGAAGTCCACCGCGCCCGCCTCATACGCCATGATCGCCGCGGTGAGATTGTCATAGACGAGCATGTCGATGGTGCGGCAGCGAATGGACGCGGCGTCGTAGTAGAAGGGGTTGACGACCAGGCGCGCCCGCCGCTTGATCCGCCAATCCTCCAGGCGGAAGGGCCCGTTGGTGATCAGGCCCGGATATCCGTTACGGTGGTACCGTGGTTTGGTCCACTGCGGATCGTAGGCCACCAGCCCCTCGGCGGTGATGGGCAATCCGGCGTAGCGCTCGCGCAGCAGCTCGATGCTCTCGTGGCAGGGAAGGAAGCAGGGGAACGCCGCCAGGTCGAGGAAGTACGCGCAGGGGTGGATCAGTCGGACCTCCAGCGTTCGATCGTCGATGGCCCGCGCGCCTATGTGGGAGAAACGCTCGTCCATCTCTGCGGCGTGCTTGCGCGCCGAGCGCACATGGAACGACATCCCATCCGCCGCCGCCGAGCCCGACTTTCGGTCATGCTCCGCCGCGCCGCTCGCTGCCATGCCTGGTCCGAGTGCCGCCACCTGTTCCAGTGCCGGCATCTGCCGCGTATCGACCGTCCCGCCTTCGCTGCGTCGCTTGAGCGCTGTCAGCCTGGCGACCGCCTCGCGGCGCCATGCCACGTACCCCGCCGCCCCAGCGATGTGATCCGTCAAGAGAAACGTGTAGTCCGTCGCTGTGCCTGGTTCCAGGGCCCGCCGCCAGCCCCGAAGGAAATCCGCCGCCACCACGGCGTCGCCGTTGGACCACCGGGCGTCGGGACGGATCGTGAACACATACGTCAAACCGTCATCGCTCACTCGGGGCGGGAGCCTCGCCGCGCCCGCGACCGGTTCCGTGGTACGCGGATCAGATGTGGTCAGACCCTCCCAGAGGTTGAGGGCGATGCGGAAGTCCTGGGTCCAGCTCATCCGCGCTGGGTCCAGGGTGTGGATGTCGGAGGGGTTTACGTAGGTGAAGGCAGCCCGGGGCTCGCGCTCCGCGGCGGCGTACAGCGCGACGACCCCGCCCAGCAGCGCCAGGCATGCCAGCAGCACGTTGCGGAACATGTGATTCCGGTCGGAACGGTGCGACGCCCGGCCCCCGCCGTGGCGCAAACCCCGGCGCGCGCTGCTACGGGGCGCCGACCGGCACGTTCCACGGCGCGGCGTTTAGCGTGCCGGGGGCCTGCTGCCTGGCGTCGCCGACCCAGACGTACACCTGCTTGAGCACTTCGGCGCGGCGCTCGTGTCCGCCCGCCGCAAGCTCGCCCCGCAGGTCGCCCCCTTTGCCCGCGATCTCGGCAAGCAGGGCCTCCGCGCCGTCCAGCCGCCGCTCGATGGTTTCCTTTTCGTCCGCGTCGAGCTTGTCGGTCTGGTAGCGCTCGGCGTCCAGGCGCATCAGGGCGGCCAGGGCCAACACCAGTCGTTGTTTCTGTTCGGCGTTAAGCGCCGCAATCACACCCGGCGAGCGGAAGTACTCGTAAGCATCGATCTCGGCGGCATCGACGAGCACCGCCGAACCGCGGCGTGTGCCCAGCCGCTTCTCCAAAATGGCAAGGTAGGCATCAACGACGCTGCCGGCCGGCGGCGGTGGGAACGCCAGCGCGGCGTAAAGCTGGGCCAGCACTGCAGGGCTGGACTCGGCCAGCGCCGCCTCGCGCAACGCCGACACCACCTTCTCAAACCCGTCTTTGTCAACCGCAACGGCTGCCTTCTGACCGGCAAGCGCCTTGGCACACAGTAGCCGGGCGGCGGCGTCCTTGGAGCGCAATCCCGCAGCGAGCGCCGGAACTCCCTCGGGCCGCTCGATATCAGCAAGCACGCGCGCCAGGGCGCGAGCCACCCACGCATCTAGGTTGGGCTTGGCAAGTTCGGCGGCCGCAATGTCGGCCACTTGTCGCGCCAGCTCGGTCTGGAACGCCGGAGTGTTGGACGCGTTGTGATACTGCCCGTGGATGCGTTCGCGGAACTCGCTCAGGGCCGCCGCGCCTTTCTTGGCCTCGGCACCCAGCTTCTCGACCTGCTGCTTGATCCACTCGTTGATGACCCGTTTGTCGGGCTCCCCAATGGTGGCGAGCTTGCGGATCGCCTCGATATTCTCGTCCTCGGGCGGGGTGGATGGCGTCGGCGTTTGCGCCGAAACGAGGGTCGTCACCGCCAATAACGCCGCGACCACCCCTCGCGGCCACCGTGCATAGGTACGATCCGACATCCCAGCCTCCAACATACGGCCCGGAAGCTAACGACACGCGGGGGGATACGTCAAGGACGGCGTCCCGACGTGGCAATCCGGCGGTTCGGGGACGATCGCCGCGCTGCCCGGTCCGCTCGCGTCGCGGCCTGGCGCGCGCCGGCGCACCGTCGGCCTTGCAATCGTGGCCGGCGCTGGCAACATGGCTTCGGGTACGGGCAACCGCAGAGCCGGCGCGCACGTCAGGCATTAGCGATCCTTGCGGGCCGGCCGGTGCATGTTCCAAAATCTCACAAGGCGACAGGGGACCCGTCAGCCTGTCGGCCGTTTCTGCCCAGGAGAATCGATGCATGATGAGGAGCTTGTGGTTCACGGTCGTGTACGCGTTAATCGCGTCGGTCCAGCCGGCGGCGACCCTCGCCCAGGCGCCCAAGGATCCCCAGGGCGACGCGAAATCACCGGGGCAAAAGCCGGTGCCGGCCGCAGGCCCCGGCGCCGCCGACAAGTCGAAGGCGGGCGACGCAGAGCCGGCGCCTCAAGGGAACCCCGAAGATTGGATGAAGGCTACGTTGCCCCACGAGGCCCATCAACGGCTACAGGCTCTCGCGGGCACCTGGAGCCTGGCGGTGAAGACGCCGGGTGGCCCGGACGGCAAGGAAGCCGAGTCGCCGGGCAAGGCGCAATTCCGCTCGGTGATGGGCGGGCGGTTCGTGATCGAGGAGGTGCAGACGTCGCTCGGAGGCGAGCCGTTCGAGTGGTTGGGTATCCACGGCTTCGACAACGGAAAGAAGAAATACGTCTCGTCCTGGATCGACAACATGGGCACGGGCATCGACAGCATGGAAGGTGTCTGGGATGAGGCAGGCAAGACTCTGACGTATACCGGGCACGTAGACGACCCAGGCGCGGGCGAGTCCAGCAAGGTCAAGTGGGTGATGAACCTGGGACCCAGGGACCGGCTTCTGGTCCAGATGTTCGAAGTTGATCGCACGGGAAAGGAAACGAAGGTGCTCGAGATCGCCGGCATTCGCTCGCAATGACCGCGGCACAACCGATGACAAGGTCGGAATGCGTGACGAGTTCCCCGGTTCCGGAGGCGACGCCCGGCCGCGGCTCCGGAACGACAGGCCCACGCCCGTGATTCCGCTCCGCCTGCCGGCGGCGAGTACGCCGCCTCGCTTGACCCCCAGGCGCGACACAGGTAGCGTTACGCCCCGTAAAACGCGGTGACCCCGCCAGGACCGAATGCCGGCCAGGGCCGGATCGGTCCGCCGGTAGGCGCCGGCCGCCGCGCCATGGCATGGCAGGAGAGGTGGGTGAGTGGCTGAAACCAACGGTTTGCTAAACCGTCATACGGGTGAACTCCTGTATCGCGGGTTCGAATCCCGCCCTCTCCGGTTCTGTCGCGTCCCCGGCCGCGGCCTTCCGCAAGACTGATTGGTCAACCGCTTCGCGCTTTTCCCAATGGCGTTGCCGAAAGGTGGCCCCGCGGCCTCCGCCACGCCGGCGTGCGGTGTCCCCGGGCTGAGCCCTGGCACAAGATCCCTCCTCCCACACCGCCGGGGCGGGCTCGGGTACGCCGGTGGCGCCACGAACGAATCGCCAGAATAGGGACGCGCGCATGCCCGACGTGACCAACGCAGCGCTCATCGCCGCGCTACTTTGTGCCTGCCTTGCGGGCGTGCTGCTCACGTGCATCCGCCTTCCCGGGACGTGGGTGATCGTTGCGGCGGCGGCCGGCTTCGGCTGGTGGGACGGCTGGCAGAAGTTAACCGGTCTGACGCTGGCCATCCTCGTAGGTGCCGCAGCGGCGGCGGAGGTGGTCGAGATGATGATGTCCGTGGTGGTTGCCCGTCGCGCCGGCGCCAGCCGACAGGCGGCGTGGGGCGGACTGCTGGGCGGAATTGCCGGAATGCTGCTGCTGACCGTACCGATCCCCGTCGTGGGAACCATTGTCGGTGCCGTGGTCGGGTGTTTTGCCGGTGCGATGCTCGCCGAACTGTACGTCAGGCGGGAGGTCGCCCACGGGGCGCGTGTGGGGTTTTTCTCCGCGATCGGGCTGGCGCTGGGCGCTGCGGGAAAGCTGGCGATTGCGCTGGCTATGGCTGGGCTTGTGGTTGCTTCACTGCTTTGGTCGGGGAAGTCTTCCGCGGCGCCTTCGCCGCCGACGGCTGCGCGCGACTCAAGGCCATCGCCGTAAGAAGCACGCCGGCAAACAGGAGCAGGGCGCCCACGGGCACCAGCAACACACCGATCCCGGGATCGCCGTCGTATGGGAACAGGCCGCCAAGGAAGAAACCGCCGGGCAGGAGTATGCTTGCCCCCAGCAGACATCCCGAGGCGCGGGGAGAGACGGCGGCCTCCCCAGTGGTCCGCAGCGTCGCCGCAAAGCCGATGTGCACCAGTGCCAGCAGCGTTCCGTGGGCATGCGCCAGGGTCCAAAGTAGCCTGCGGGTCTCGTGAGCAAGATCCAGGTAGAAGCCGACCTTGAAGCCGTGCAGGGCCTCAAGCCCCAGCCCCATCGCGAGGAAGCACAGCAGCGACCACCAACCGAAACGCAGGTGCTTGCGCTGCAAGGACGCTCCCGCGTCGCGCGCCTGATCGTCCCGGGTGATCGACGAGGCGCGTTCCGCCATGCTCTTCGTGCTGGTGCTTACGGGTGCCGTCATTCGCGTAGGATGATGGCGCGGTCGTCGCGCTGTTGTGCGATCCTCTGAATCAGGTCGATGCGCGGGCGCCCGCGGGCGTCCATCAGCAGCGCGTCCCCATCGCCGCGCGGAGCCGCCCGGCGCGACCGCATCCACAGCTTCCCGACCTCGATGGATGCCGCGAGCCGGTCCGGTTCAGGAGCGACGAAATCGTAGGTGAAGTGTTCAAACCCCGGCAGCGTGCGCAGGGAGCGGAAGGCAACGAAACGCACGGCATCGTAGGGGTCGGCCAGCAGCCGCCCGAGGTAGACGCCCATCCAGTCCGTGCCCGAGGCTTCCTGCGCCGCCTTCCAGCCGATGCTCCAGGCCACCAGGGCGCGCTGGCCGGCGTCGCCGCGCAGCGCCCAGAGGAGGGATGCGGCGACGGACCGTTCGTCATCGCCGAGAGCCGGTCGGGGCGTGCCGTACCAGCGTTCCAGGTGCTCCGCGGCCCAGGCCAGCGTGCGATCAAGGTGACACTGGTTGCAGGCATTGGGCCGACCGGTCTGCAGGCTGGCGGCGACCCGCGGGCTGTCGATCTCGTGGCTGCGGATGGCCTTGTGCAGGCCGTACGTGGTGTACGGCATGTGGCAGTTGTAACAGTCACTCCCCGCGGAGCCCGGCTTGTGGTGCGAATGCTGCGTGAGGTCCACCGCGTACGATGTGTGGCATTGCAGGCACGCGGCGCTGCCCTCCATGCCTGGTCGCAACTGATCGTCCGCCCACGTCGCCAGCGAACGCGCATCGTCCGGCGACTTATGCAGAACGTGGCACGAAAGGCATGAAAGCTCGCCGCGCTGGTAGCAGGGCGATTCAATCAGCCCGTTGTATTCGCGGCCCGATACCCGAACCATGCCGTCCGACCAGAAGCTGTCCTCCAGGCGAATGGTCGGATCGTTGCGGAGCATCTCCCGCAGCGGCGGCGAGGACAGGTCGTCGCTCCCTCGAACCACGTGCCGCGACTCCGTCAGGTCATCGCCGGGCCGGTAGCGAAAGCCGGTCTCCCGCCAGTCGAGTTGGTCGTCGTGGGAGAGGAACGTAGTGATCCCGTGACACTGCCCGCATACCTGTGAGGCGCGATCATGCTGGAGATGGGCCGGATGAACGACCGTAGGATCCGGGGCTCGGGAGCGGCGCTGGCGGTAGCGGCGCTGCGGGTTGCGGTTGGCATTGACGTGTTCCGCGCCCGGCCCATGACACGCCTCGCACGCAATACCGAATTCCGCGACCAGCGTGTCGGGCGCGGCCGGCACGGGAGTATCGAGCCGCGGCCGTCCGCGCGTGGCGTGGCATTGGATGCAGCCTAAGTCCCACTCTCCGGGAGCGGCGACGGGCATTGGCTCGTGCTCGGGCCAGGGCGGGCGGATGAACGACGCGTGGTCGGGAATCCACTGGCTTTCGGCGATGCGAAAATCGAACGGAAGCTGGGCCAGCTTGCGCCCGCGGCCGGTCTCGAACCAATACACCTGCAAGTGATGCGAACCCGTGGTAAGCACGACGCGGCGCTCCACGCGCGCCGGCGGAACACCGGACGGAGCGTGCGGCGCGTCCCCGGGGGCGGAAGCGGTCGGGGGCGCGGCCCCGGCCTCGGCGCGCGGCTTTGCGGCGACCGGCCAGGGCGGACGCGCATCCGGATTGTCCATTTCCACCCAGAACTCATCGCCGCGCCGCCGCAGGTTGTACACGCGACCATGCAGGTTCAGGGTCACGTCGTCGAAACTCGCCAGCACTGAGCGCGGAGTGGCGGGCTGGGTCATAGTGCGGTGATACGACGCGTGCCAGGAGGCATAATGCTGGGGGTGGCAGGCCTGGCATGCCTGGGAGGACACGTACCCTTCGGCGCGAACCTCGACGGGTCGGTGGGCCGTTCGGGCGGCTTGGCCCGGCCCGCGCAGGGTGGCGAAGGCGACCGTGGTAAGCCCCGCGGCAGCGGCCCAGACCGCGACTGCGGCGCTCACGGCCCAGCCCCGGCCGATCCCCGAGTAAACAGGGAACAGACCGATGGCCAAGCCGGCCCCGATGACCAGCGCTTCGAGGTTCATGGAACCAACGCGCGCAGTTTCTCAACCCGGATCGCCGTGCGGACACGAGATGGGTTTTCCGGACCGCTGACGCAGGCAGTCCGGCAGGCGAAACGACATCCGCAGGTAGACACCGGCCTGGCAGCCCGGCTCGGTCATTCCGACTGGCAACCGACCCGGGCGCGCAAACCACGCCCGCCGACGACATTCCGCCCGCACGGGAGACCCGTTGATACGCGACGCGAGGGGCATTCTAGCAGGGCGGGCACGCCAACGCCAATGAAATCCCGGCTCGGTCGGCGACCTGAGGTGCCGTGCACGCAGCCTGTAAGGCGGCCGGAAAGGAGCCGTGGGCAAGCGCAGCGCCGCCCACGTGAACGTTGTCGGGCAGGCCTGCGGCCTGAGATGCCGCGCCGCACTGGTGAACCCGACCCCGCCGCCGCCGAAGCTCAAGGCAGCGGCGTGAAGTCCTGGAACACGGTCCGCGTACCGTTGCCATCCACGACGATCACTCGAAGCGTGTAGTCGCTCGTGATAAACGACCGCTTACAGTTCCCGGAGCCGTCGCAGAGGTCCAGGGATCGCTCCCAGGTGTTCGCCTGCCCCTCGACCTGGGCGAACGTTGTCGACCAGTTCACGCCGCCGCCGGAGCGGTCGTTGAAGAACGGGTTCTCCTCGAATGGCACTTCGATGGTCGCGTCCAGGCCCTTGTGAAACGGCAGCAGGAATATCCGCTCGATGCCGCTTGCCGGCGGAATGACCACCACCCGGACGTTGAGCGTCGTATCGCCGTCGTAACCGTAAAAGATGTCGTCGATGATGGGGAACCCGGGCAGGCCGTCGATCCCGTCATGCAACACATACACCCCAAGAGACGTGGGTGCCGCCATGACCGTCCCGTCCTCGCTGAAGTGAACGTCCCAGAATTCGGGAGTGGCCGTACCGGAAAGACGCTGCGAGCCGCTGGCGCGGTGTGCCGTGCTTCCGACCTGCTGGAAGTAGCCGTGTCCGGAGCTCGGCCCGAACTGGTAGCTCGTGCGGACATAAACCTTGGAGCCGTCGTCCGAGAGGGCGAACTCGCCCAGGGCGGTGCGCCCGTCCGTTACCTCGAAGCGGTTCGAGGAACCGGGGGCCTGGACATAGCACGATCCGGGCATGCCCAGGCTGCTGGGATCCTGGCAATACCCATAGGCGGACCCGTCGTTGGTCATGTGAACGTCGCGGATGCCGCGCGTGTCGAACGGTGTCGGCTCGAAGGTCGTCGGCGTGGTGAGGCCGCTGCTATGGACGAGGTTCAGAAACAGCGTGTTGTTCAGACTACTATCGAGGATCTCGCTCTGGATGACCCATTGCCCGCCGTCGCTGGTGATGTCGAACTCCCCGATCCCCCGCGCGGTGAAACCGTTGGCGTTCACGATGGTGGCGGCGTTGAAGATAAGCGAGGGGGTCACGTCGGCGCCGCTGAGGTCGACGCGATAAAAGTTGCTACCGCAGTAATCGCGGTAGTAGAGAGCCGAACCGGAGTCGGTTAACCGCGTGACGCCGCGGGAGCAGCCCCCCACGCCCAGCGCCGTGCTGTTGAACACCAGCGACGCCGCCGCCCCGGGCGAAGCGCGGAGTATGGAGGTTTCACTGAACCCGCTGTCGGCGATAACCACCGATCCGTCCAGGTTGGTGGCCAGCGTCAGCGGGCCCTCGACGTCCGCCAGATTCAGGGCCGATTGCTGCCCGCCGGAGCCGTCCGTGCCGACAACCCAGAGCTCGTGTGATGCCTCCCCTTGCAGCGGAAAATCATCATAGAGGGAGAACCACACCCTACTGCCGTCGCCGCTGAGCGCGATGTCATGCAGGAAGAGGTTGGCGGCGTACACCAGGCTCTGGGCGGGGTCCACATTAGGCCCGGCTACGGTTTGCTCCGAGCCGCGGTGCACGATGACCGCGGGCGAGAACCCGGTCGGCGGCGGCTCAGTTCCCCCATCCGTGCCACCGTCCGTTCCTCCGTCCGTCCCACCGTCGGTTCCGCCGTCCGTTCCTCCATCGGTCCCGCCGTCGGTTCCGCCATCGGTCCCGCCGTGCGGCTGGCAGACGAAGTCTTCGCATTCCTCTCCGCTCGGGCAGTCGTCGTCGGTCAGGCACTCCGGAAGGGCGTCGCCGTCGTCGTCATCGTGTACGGGCGGGCCGAAGGTGCACGTGAGCTCGTCGATGGTCAGCTCGATGTCGATGGTCGCCGTCACTTCCATGCAGATGGTGAAGGTGCCCACCAGCACCAGGTCCAGCGAGCCGGAGGCAAGATCGAGCGAAGTGCGATCCAGCGCCACCGCACCCGCCGTGAACGTCACTCCAAAAGCACCGATGTTGATGCCGTCCTCGCAAGGATTGGTGGAGCTTTCGGCGCCGATGAACATCGTGACATTCGCCGTTCCGTCGACCCCCTGGGCACTGACCGACCCTTTGGCGGTGTCGAGCGGAATGGCGCGAACGCGCGCCGCATCGAGGTTGACGGTCCCGCTGGCTGGTGTCTGCGCCGGTGCGCCCTGGAACAGGGGGACCACGGCGGCATTCCGCGCCGGCTGCCCGGCGGTCACGCGGAAGATCCCCGCGAGGTTCAGCTCGAACGTGAAGCTGCGATTCGCGATGGTAACCGTAAGCGCCACGCCCCCGGGGGTGCTCGATAGCGAGCATCCGGCCAGGGCCGCGCATCCCAGCAGGACAACCGCGACTCCCATTCGCTTGCGGGACGAGATCATGTGGAGACTCCTTTCATTTCTGTCGGCCAAAGGGGGCGCCTGTGCGAACCACACGGCCACGCGCCGCGGCCGTGCCACGCATCCCGCTCCCGGTGCCGGAAGCTGGGTCGAGGCCATGTTGCTGCGACAGCGTACCCCCGGCGCCACGGGATGTACACCTCGGTGCAATAGATGATCGCGTTCCGGGTCCGTGACGGGCTCGGTGCCGTGTGGCATGGTCCACGCTTGCGTGGCCATGCCATCATTGTCGCCTGTTCATCCCGCGCGAATCGTCGAGAGGTAAGTTCATGTTGATGGTCGGTCCATCGCCCGCCTCTCCCGTATAGATTCTGGCGCGAGACCGCGGCCAAACCGTCGGAGCGTAGCCCTATCCGCGGCGCCCTGCGCCGGGCATGACCACGCAAGCGTGGACGATGGCACCGGCTTCCGGCCACCCTCTTCCCTAGCAGACCGTCGACCTTTAACATGGATGTCCTCACCAGGGGAGGTTAGATCATGTTTCTGTCATCCACCGCATTGAGCATCGTAGTTCGTCTGCGTCATCGCGTTTCCGCGCAACCGCCGCGCGCGGCACGGGCGTGGCTGGCGGCGATCGTTGCCGTGGTGGGTAGTGCGCCGAGCGGAGCGTGGGCGCTGGGGCCGCCGTCGAACGACACTTGCGGCACCGCCATCCAGATCTCCGAGGGTGCTTTTGTCGGCACGAACGCCGGCGCCGGCGGCGATGGCGCGGCGAGCTGCGTGCCGGGCGGGCAACCGGCCAGTCCCGACGTGTGGTGGCAATACACGGCGTCCTCGACGGCCACGGCGCTCATCGAAACCTGCGGCAGCGACTTCGACACCGTGGTCAACGTCTTCGACGCCTGCGGCGGCGCGGAACTGGCATGCGATGATGACGACGACGCCTGCGGGCTGGACAGTCGCCAATCGCGGATCATGTTCACCGCGCAACAGGGCGGCACGTACTGGGTCCGTGTCGCCGGCTACTCGGGCGAGGTGGGTGAGATTCGACTCCGGATTGCGCTGCTGCCTCCGCCCGCCAATGATGATTGCGCCGATGCGCCGCCCGTTTCCGAGGGCACGTTCTTCGGCACCTCGCTGGGCGCGTCCACGGACGCCACGGCCTCCTGCGGGGGCGTGGACCTAGGGTCGCTACGCGACGTCTGGTGGAGGTACGTTCCCAGCGGCAGCGGAACGGCGGAGATCGACACCTGCGGCAGCGGCTTCGACACCGTTCTGAGCGCCTACGATTCCTGCGGCGGCGCGGAGCTGGCCTGCAATGATGATGAAGGCCAATGCGGGGCGACGGGAACGCAGTCGCGGGTGATTGTGCCGGCCGTGCAGGGCCAACCGGTGTGGGTGCGCGTCGCAGGATTCGAGGGTGATGCCGGAAGTGTGACACTCACGATCGTGCTCTCTACGGTGCCGGCCAGCGATCGCTGCGTCGACGCGCAGGTCGTGGGCGAGGGCACCTTTGTGGGCACCAACGCCGCCGCGTCCACGGACGACGTTGCCAGTTGCGGCTTCGACGGGGAACCGGGCAGCCGCGACGTGTGGTGGCGCTACATTCCCGCGTTCACGGGCACGGCGCTGGTGGCCACCTGTTCCAGCGCCCCGGATACCATCGTCAGCGTGCTCGACGACTGCGGCGGAGCGGAACTGGCGTGCAACGACGACAGCGACGCATGCGGCGACGACAGCGTGCAGTCGTTGCTCTACCTGCCGGTTTCCACAGGGAGCCCGGTGCTGATTCGCGTCGCCGGGTACGAGGGCGACACGGGCACTATTCGCCTGTACATCGGCCCGCCGCCCGGTAACGACCGCTGCTCGGCCGCCACGCCGGTCGCCGAGGGCACGCACCGCGGCACGAACATCGGTTCGGACACCGACGGCCTGGCAAGTTGCGGCGCTTTCGGCGACGCCGGTGCCCACGACATCTGGTGGCGCTACACACCGACCGCGGACGGGCTGGCCACGCTCGAAACGTGCGCCAGCGGCTTTGATACCGTGCTCAGCGCGCAGGCAGGCTGCGGGGGGGCGGAGTTGGGATGCGACGAAGACTCGGAAAGCTGCGGGCCGGGAAGCACCCGCTCAAGGATGCAGCTCCCGGTTAGGGCCGACATGGACTATCTGGTGCGCGTCGCGGGGTTTGCGGGAGAGGCGGGCGCCGCGGACCTGGCCATCAGTCTGGGCCCCGCGGCCACTTTGTGCGGTGATTTCACCTGCAACGGCGGAGAGCGATGGAGCGGCTGCCCGCGGGATTGCCGCAGCCTTGCCGAGGTCGCGGAGTTTCAGCTTTGCTTCTCCCACGACGGACCGCTTTCGGACGAGTGTCGCTACCTCGACCTGGCCCCCAATGGCGCCATCGATCTCGCTGATTTTGTGCGGATGATGCTCGGTTACTCCGGGCCTTGATCCGCGCCCCGCCCGCCGTGCAGCGAACGGCGGACGAACCATCAGCTCCGGCCGTAGAGGTACTCGTGGAGGTACTGGATGGTAGCCTGCTGGTCCACGGTTTCACTGGCGAGGATGTCGCCGATGGAAATCAGCCCGAACAGCTTGCCCTCTTCCACAACTGGCAGGTGGCGGATGCGCTGGTTGGTCATGACCGCCTTACACTCGGCGAGCTTGGTATCGCGCTGGCAACAGGCCATGGGTGAGGTCATCACGTCGGACACGCGGGTCGTCCCGGCGTCGCGTGCGGCGGCGACGATGCGGTTCAGGATGTCACGCTCCGTGAAGATGCCCACCACGTGAGCGCCGCTGGTTACCACGACTGCGCCGATCCGGCGCGCGTTCATGAGCTTGGCGGCTTCAAGCACGGTGGCAGCGCCGTCGATGGTGGCGACCGCCGTGCCCTTGCGATCCAGGATGGTCTGAGCAGTTGGCACGGGAAGTCTCGCAAGGCGCCGCGCCCGGGGAAGATTCCCGCGGTTTGCCGTTCGACGCCGAATCGTCCTTCCGATTGTTCTCTGTCGCGCGTGCCCTTGTCAAGCGGGGAATTCGCCTGATGCGCGTTCGCGTACGCGCGACACCCCCACCGTTTCGTTGCCGCGCCCGCTGTCGGCGAATACGATCCGGCCCTCATGCGCTGGCTTGCGGACGCGATCTACCTCATCGCCGGACTGATCTACCTTCCGGTCGCCCTCTACCATGCGGTGTTCGTCGGGAAGAACCGGCGCGGGTGGGGCGAGCGCTTCGGTGCTGTGCCACGTTTCTCGGGCAACCGGCCGCGGGTGTGGATCCACGCCGTTTCGCTGGGCGAAATCAACTGCACGCCGCAATTGGTGGCGGAGCTGCGCGCCAGACTTCCCGATTGGGAGATCGTGTTCTCCACCACCACCGACACAGGCTTTGCGCGCGGCGTAGCGCTTTTTGGTCGAGAGCACGTCTTTCGCTTTCCGCTGGATTTCAGCGTCGTCGTCGCGCGGGTGTTGGATCGCGTCCGCCCAACCCTCATCGTCCTGGTGGAGCTGGAGGTGTGGTACAACCTGGTGCGCCAAGCGGCGCGGCGCGGCATACCGATCGCCGTCGTGAACGGACGCCTCACCGAACGCAGTCGGCGTCGGCTGGCCCGCCTGGGCGGACTCACAAGGCAGATGTTCGCCCGGCTAACGTGGGTCGGGGCGCAGGATGAGACGATCGCCGCTCGGTTCCGAGCTTGCGGCGCCGACGAGGGCAGCGTTGAGGTAACGGGTTCGTTGAAATGGGACACAGCGACGGTCATGGACGGCGTGCCCGGTGACCGGGAACTGGCGCGCGCCATGGGAGCCGACGGAACGCGCCCCTTATGGGTCTGTGGGAGCACCGGACCGGGCGAGGAAGGGCTCATCCTTGCGGCCTTCCGGCGGCTGTTGCAACCAGCGCCGGCCGCCGCCTCCATAACCAAGCCGGCCGGCCGACCCACGGATCCGGCATGCGTGGCGCAACCGCTGCTGGCCATCGTCCCGCGCAAACCGGAGCGATTCGAGGAGGTTGCGCGGCTGATCGGGCAGGCGGGGTTCCGATGCGTCCGACGCAGCGCGCGGCCCGACGGAACGCCGGGCGCGCCTGTGGATACCGCCGCCGTTCTGCTCGGCGACACGATGGGCGAGCTGCGGAAGTTCTACGCGCTGGCACGCGTGGTCTTCGTGGGGCGCTCGCTGGTGCCCATGGGAGGTTCCGATCCCATGGAGGTCGCGGCCCTGGGCAGACCCATACTCATCGGCCCCTATGTCGACAACTTCCGCAGCCCCGTCGATCTGCTGTACTCCGCCGGTGCGGTCCGAATCGTCAGCGACGCCGAATCCTTGGCGGAATCGGTCGCGGCGTTGCTTGGCGACCCCGCGCTGGCAGCATCGATGGGCGCTCGTGCTCGCGGCGTCGTCCTCGAACATCAGGGCGCGACACGACGAACCGCCGAGCGTCTGGTACGGATCGCGCATCGGAAAACCGGGACATCGGGTGACAATGCAGGGACCTGACGCGCCAACCCGTGGACACGCTCGTCCTGAACCAATTTCGTCGTCACTGGATCGTCACCTATCCGCAAGTGAATCCAGGCGTTGTAGTGCGACTGGGCTGCCCGGAACTGGTAAGCAAGCGAAGATAGTCACGGGCGCGTCACCTTCTCGTTCCGTGCGGCGCGTCGCAGGTGTCGGGGTAGCAGTTCTCGAGCGACCTGTGTGCGGGTCCATCCCGTTGACATCCCGGGAGGGCGTGCGTAGATTGACCCCCGCATCGTTCGTATTAACGAGGCGGCGGCGCGTGTCCGCCGATCCATCGACTCGTGAAGTAGCAATGGTTCACTAGGAGAAAACCAGATGAAGCGTGCGAAACGTTGGGTGATCCCAGTCGTGGCCGTCGGGACCATGGCCTTGCTTGCCTGGCCCGTCTACGCGCACTGCGGCAAGTGCGCGGGAAGTTGCAAGGATATGCAGAAGAAGATGGAGGAGGGCAAGGTCACGCTCTCGTCCGCAATCACCGCTGCCGAGACGGCCTGTAAGGGCAAGGCGATGGCCGCCGTGCCCCACATGGACGGCGGCAAGGTCGGTGTCTCCGTCTATTGCCTCGCCGGCGAGAAGCTGGTGGTGGTGGAGGTCGACGGTACGGGCAAGGCTGGTGAGGCGAAGGACGCTGCCATGCTGCCCGGCGAAGCCCCCAAGCCCGCCCCGCCCAAGCCAGGCGGCTGATGCCTGAGTGCGGTTCCGGCGCTTCGGCGCCGTGAAACAACCCGGGCGCTGCGATTGCAACGGTCGCAGCGCCCGGTGCTTTTCTCCTGCGGATCAAGGCCCGGTATGGCTGCCGGTCCCGCCCCGCCCACGTGTCAATTCGACGACATCCTGCCGCCGCGCTGTGCGGGCGACTTCAAGATCGGGGGCTTGTCCAGCTCTTCCGTGAGCCGGCGCAGCTCCAGGTCTTCGAAAAGGATGGCCGGCGTGATGACGCTCAGTGAGATCGGAGAAACGGTGTTGTGCGCTTTGGGTTCGTTGTCGGCGGCCAGGATCCGCTTCAGCGCCCGCGTTTGCACGGGGAGGAACTCCAGCCCGCGGACCAGCTCCTCACGGCCGTCGGAAACGAACACTTTGTAGGCGTGGATGGGGCTGCCCAGGCGATTGCCGTCCCCGCCCTCCATGGACTCGATGCGTAGCGCGAATTCCAGTCCCTCTTCGCGGGCGGCCTGGACAAGCTCCTGTTTGAGCTCCGCCGGGCTGACGGCATTCTGATCCGAGACATACAGGCACGCGATCGTGGCCCGAGGATCGCCGAAGTCGCCGCCGCGCCCGTGCCCGTTGCTACGCTTGATCTTCTTCGTCGGAGCGCGGGCGGACAGCAGATCCTTCAGGATGCCGTTTTCCACCAGGGACACGCGAGCCGCCGGCACGCCCTCGTCATCGAAGTTGTACGCGCCCGCCAGCGTGATCCCGGCGAAGGACCGTGGCCGGGGGTCGTCGTAGACCTGGAACGAGCGGGGTAGGATACGCAGTCCGAGCTTCTTTTCCAGAGTCTCCTCCGTCACGTTGGCCCCCGCGCCCAGTGGCGTGGGACGCGCGCACAATCCGTCGGCAAGCAGGGTCTCGAAGACCCGCCCGGCGGCAGAGGCATCGAACAGCACGGGACCGGTGTATTGCTCCAGGATCGGAGCCTGTGCCAGGGCCACCAGTTTCCGTGCCAGCGCGTCTATCTCCGCCAACAACTTCTCGTCGCCGGGAATCTGCTCCGGACGTTCACCGAGAAAGGTGAGACTATCGTTGAGGATCATTCCGTCGTCGGCCTGGATGACGGCATACACTTGAAGATAGATGCCCGTATCGCCGGTTCGCAGTCGCGTGCCCTCGGAGTTCACGACGTACTGTGCCACGCTGCCGGCGAAGAGATTCACGTTCGATTCGCGGATGGCGGGGTGTTCCTTGAAGCGCGCCGAGAGGTGCTTGAGTCGCTCCGACCACGCCCGGGTATCGAACTCCAACCGCGGAAGCGGATCGACCTGCTGCACGGGTTCCGCAAGCGAGAAGTCATCCGGGCGATCCTCGATGGTTTTGTCGCGCAGGTAGGCCTGCTTCCGGGTGATTGCCTCAACGGCGCGCTTGTAGTCCTCATCGGTAAGCCGCCACAACGTATGGCGAATGGTGGTGTAGTCGTCGTCAAGAGGCAGGGCCCCGCGCGCCGGCCCCCCCCGCCCGATGTTGGTGTTGTCCAGCGACATCGAGCCCACGCGCACTCGGCTGCCGGCGCCGCGCGTTCGCTTATCGGCGATGGTGAGCAGCCCTCCATAGGACGCGGAGATCGAGTGCGTATTCCGCTCTTCCGCCGTGAACTGTATGAAGTAGGGACGGGCCAGGTCCTCGAGCCGCAGGTCGCTCATGGAACGATCCAGCTCATCAACCAGCGCCCGCATCAATACGTCAGCCTCAAGCGCCGCGGACGCCGTCCGGAGTTTCTCAGGCTGCGCGAGAGCCGGAAGACCGCCCGTCAGCCATGCCAGAATCACCGCCGCGCTAAACACCGCGAGGCGCGACGGGCGGCGCCTTCGGGCGCGTGCGGGCATGCTGCGCGGGCGCGCGTCTTGACCGCACCCATAGTCGTGGAACTTACTGCGGTTCATGGATTCTCCAATGCCAGCGGCGGCTCCAGAATGGGTGGGCGGCTCTGATCCCGCGTCCGCTTCTCGATCTCGATAGTTTGCACCAGGATACTGGGCGAAATGGCGGACACCGGAACCCAACCGGACTCCGCCCCGCAGGAGCCGTTGAACACCGCGGGATCGTCGCCGGTCGCCAGGATCTTCTCGAAACAAGTCAGCGGCGTGCCCACGATGTCGGCGCCGCGGATGAGCTCGTCGGGCCGGCCGTCGGCATAGACGCGATAAACGACGATAGGAAGGACCTTGAACGACTGCGGCCCGCGGCGGCTGGTGGTGGTGAAGCCGCCGGAGATGTCCTCGAACAACAAACCATAGGGCTTGTCCTGCTTTCGGCATTCCTCGAGCAGCAGTTCGCGCAGACGCGGAAAGGGCACCTGGTTCGTGGATTCGACGGTCAGATTGGCCTGTCGCGCCACCGGCGCGCTGCCCGCCTGGCGCCGACCGTGCCCGTTGGAGGCCGGGAACCCTTCCACCGGGCGGCGCGACATGAGGAACGTCTTCAATACGCCCCGCTCCACGAGCGGCACGTTCGTGGCACGGACGCCCTCGTCGTCGAACAGGTAGTAGCCGCGCAGGTCGATATCTCCCAGGCGCGGCCGCGAGGGGTCGTCGTAGACGCTGAGAAACGTGGGGAGAATCTGCTGCCCGATCTTCTTGGTGAAGGTCTGCCCCTCGGTGACGTCCTTCTGGCGGTGGCCTTCGATGCGGTGGCCGAATATCTCGTGGAAGAACACCCCGCTGGCGCGGTTGCGCAGGATGGCGGGGCCGATGTACGGGTCCGCGAGCGGCGCGGCGCGCAGCGCCAGAACCTGGTCGATGACGGCGCGGAAGGCAGCTTCGATCTCCGCGTCGCTGGGCAGCTTCTGGGGCGTGGCGGCGTTGAAGTCGGAGAACTGGCTTAAGTCCATGCCGTCGTCGGCCTTGGTTGCCGCGGTGAGGGTGATGCGGTAGCGCGTCTCCGCGGTTTGCAGTCGCGCCCCTTCGCTGGTGACCATGTAGCGGTTACCGGCGAAAGTGCCGATGGTGACCGACGAGTTGTAGATGAGGGGGAAGTTCCGGGCGATCGCCGAAATGCGGCGCAAGCGCTTGCCCCAGGCGTCGGCATCGAAGTCCAGGGAAACGGGCGGGTCGTAGTGTGTATGGGCCACTTCACGCGAGAAATCGTCGCTCCGGTCTTCCTCCTCCACTTTGACCTTGAGGTTGGTCTGTATCTGCGTCAGGCGCTTGACCGCGTCCTTGAAAACCCGGTCGGTGTGATGCCAGAGGGCGTGCAGGATGGAGTCATGATCGTTCTCGAGGGCGACGCGGATGTTGCCGCTGCCGAACGCGAATGCCGGCCCGCCCCCGCGGAGCTGATGGGTGTTGTCCAACCCATACTCGCCCACGCGGAGGTCGATGTTCAGATTGCGCTCATCCTCCCGTTCGTCCTGCACCAGCGCCCCCAATGTGCAACTCACCACCGCTTTGTGCTCCTCATAAACGGTGTAGCCCAGGTAGTAGGGACGCGTTCCATCCTCCGCCACCAGATGCTCCATGGAGTAGCTCAGCTCCTCGGTGAGGAACTCCATCAACGGGTGCGGCGCGGCGCCTCCGTTGCCTTGCGGCGCCGGCTGAGCACACAGGGCCGCCGGAAAGCCGGCGAGGATAGCGGTGAACCAGAGAATCGAGTCCATCCTCATGCTGTGGGGTCCTTTGTTCCGGCGCCTTGAACCTGGCGACGCCCTTACCTCCAGCGTCGCCCATGCTGCCGCGATGTTCCGTGGGCGGCGTCGTCGAACGCGGCGCATTATGCCCACAATGCGGTGCGGGTCCAGCGGAAGCGCGCAGCGGCGACAACGGTTGACGAAACCGAAGCGCGCCGTCGTGCTCCCGCTGCATACATCGGCAGGCGGTGAGTTCCGGGCGAGCGTCCAGCGACGCCCCGGTCCTGCGCCGTCACGGGCACGGCGGATAGCCGGGGTCAGGACAGGCGCGCGTCATCACACGCTGAAAGACGGCGACATCCGCAAGGTCCACATCCCGGTCAACGTCCAGATCGACCGCCGGAACGCAAACGGCGGGAAGCCCTGCGGCGCCCGGCCCGCCCAGCCGTAGGCATCGCGCCAGGGCGCGGTAGTCGATCTGGTCGATGACACAGTTCTGATTGGCGTCGGCAACCGGACGTCCGTCGGCGAGGCGGGGAAACCCCACCGGTGCGTACTCGCAGACGTCGGCGCCGAGGGGGATGCCATCCTCGTCGGCATCATCGTCGCATTCGTCGGGTAGGCCGTCCGCGTCCACGTCGGCTTCGCACTCGTCAGGGATGCCGTTGCCCGTAAGATCGGGGCTCGTCCCGGCCAGGATATCGCAGCTATCGGCGCCACCGTTGTGGTTGCAGTCCGCTTCGCACTCGTCGGGAATCCCGTTGCCGCTGCAATCGGCGACCGCGCCGGCGACGATGTCCTGGTAGTCGTCGACGCCATTGCGGTTGCAGTCCGGGGTGAGGCGGACGAAGTAGATATCGTGTTCGCCGTTGAACGTCGCGGCGTAAGCCACAACCGCGCCGCGGTCGTCCGAGTGCATGTCGTAGTAGTCGCCAAGCTTGATGGGGCTGATGCGGCTGTTGAAGGGCGGACTTACGGCTTCGTTGGCGGACCAGGTCTCGCCGCCGTCATAGGAGAACGAGTAGACCAGCTCCGAGATTTCGCCGTCTGGATCATTACGGGTGTCATTCCAGATGGCATCGACCCGGCCGTTGGGTGCGACCGAAAGGGTCCCGAACCATTGCCAGGCACCGCTGCCCGGTGCGTCGTCGTTAATCCGCCGCGGAGGGCTCCAGGTTCGCCCGCCGTCGTGGCTGCGACAGAACATGACGTCCAGCGGATCCTCGGGATCCGGCGGGTCCACCGAGGCAAGCAGATAAGCGCGGCCGCGGCACGGGCCACCGGCGTGATCGACGGCGAGCCACACCTGCCCCAGCAGCCCGGGGCTCGGGATGCCGCCGTGGCGTACCGTTCCGCCGATGTCGACCTCGGTTTGCTGATTGAACCCAAACGGCAACGCCTGCGGGTCCCGCGCGTCCGACGAGCGGGACACGATGATCGACGTCGCGCCGAGGCCCTGGCCTCCAGCGCCATAGAGCCGCCCCTGAGTGTCAACAGCAATGGTCCAGGCGCCAGGAAACTCCGGTTCCTGAAAGTAGTAATAGCTGAACGAATCCCCGCCGTCCGTGGAGCGCGCGACGTAGGGTGAACGCGCGACAATGTAGAGGTTGCCGCGTCCGACGGTGGATGTCTGGTCAACGGCCATCCAGGGCTTGTCGCCGCTCAGCGCGTCGACCGGCGGCATCCAGGTTTCTCCGCCATCCGTGGACCGGAACAGACCGCCGAGAAAATTGTGCCGGATCGAGAAGTAGAAAAACCGGCCGTCGGCGTCAGCGCGAACGATGGGGTCGCTACGGGGCGTAAGCGGATCCAGCAAACCGCCGCCGGTCCAGGTTCCGCCGCCGTCGGTGCTGTAGGCCACGGGGGCTCCTCCCACACAGTACCGCTGCACCCAGCCGACCACGATGCGGTCGGCGTTTGTCGGATCCACGGCTAGCGAAGGTTCATCCGCTACGTCGCCTGGGATGTTGGCACCCGTGTGGTCGACATTAACCTGGATGCTGGTAAACCGCCCTCGCATCCATCGCTTTGCGGGAGTTCGCGGCGCTGGTTCTGTCACAACGGTAGTCGGATCAGGGCGGGCCGGCGCGGCGTTTAACGCACCGCCGGCAGACGCGCCGCAGATGGCGGCCGGGATTACACATAGCACCAGGAGGACGGAATGACCGAACAGACGAGGAACTTGGGATCGAGGCTCGAGCATGGTGATACCCCCACAAAAGGCGACGAAACGTGGACATACCCCACCCGCAACGAACTGGACCGGACCCCCTCAGTCTTCAGCGTGCAGGTGTCCGGTCAAGGGGGTTTGAACGCCCCATCCTGCGGCTACGGACGGCTGCCACACTCTCCGCGCCCGAGTAGGCCGCGGCGCCAAGGCCGTCGTCGCCGGGAGGGCTGGGGAGCCGACGGAGCGGCCCGGCGGCAGAACGTTCGTTCGATTGGTTAACGGTCGTGGCCGCCGTGTGGACGGATTTCGAGGGGGACTCGGAGACGCCTTGGGTAATCGCGGATCGAGGCTGCAGATGCGCCGACAGAGGCCGGCGTGAAGGGCGGCCCGGCGCCGCGCAATCAGAGAAACAGCGGCTGGTCGAAGCGCAATCCAACGCCGATGAGGTCGCTCGCCGCCTCGCGCGGGCGTTCGGTGCGGACAATGGTCGCATAGCAACCACCGGACATGAACCCCGCCAGGTCGGGTGCCTGGCTCTCGTCGGGAAGCACCACCTCGAAGCGCTGCCCGACGGCAACTCCGGCGTTCGCCGGGAGACGCACGAACAACCCGCCTTCGCTGATGTCGGAGGTGGTGCAGAAGACGCCCTGCTCAAGCCCGCGGCCGATCAGTTTCGTCTCCACGCGCCGGCAGACGCGCATGGAGCCACGGCGTTCCTCAGCGACTGCCGCGCTCTTACCGGCAGCGCCCGAGAGTATCGAGGACGAGGCCGGCGCCGGGATTCGTGACGTCAACATTTGGAACTCCCCAGAACGTTGGTTCTTCGCGGCCAGACCATGCTGCGTTCCGAGTTCGCCACGGCGAACACCGCTGCGCTGACCATCGTCCGAATCCGCAGCTCGGGCGATAGGATACGGGACGCTTTTTCGATACGCTGAGTATACCACGTCCACGGAAAGCGTCAACCTTCTTACCTGCGGGAGTTTGGATGCGACCGGGAATGCACGCGATTGGTCGCGTCAGCCGGGAATCGAAAGCCGGACCTGCTCGCCGACGACCGTACCGACCGCCCTAACCGGAAGTTCCCAACTCTGAAATGGCGTGTTACGTGCCTGTGACAAAAAGCTCGCTGAGTCTACGGTCCACCGTTCGCGAGCGTCGAGAAGCGTGAGGTTGGCAAACGACCCGACATCCGTGTGAGGGCAAGCCAGGCTGAGTACGCGGGCGGGATTGACGGTAAACCAGCGAATGAGAGCGCTCCAATCCGCTGTTGCGGCCTCCGGGATCGCCTTTGCGGTCACTCCCACGGCCGTCTCAAGCCCGACGACTCCAGGAGGCGCAGTCAGGAACCCGCGCGCCTTCTCCGAGGCGGCATGCGGGGCGTGGTCCGTGGCGACGCAGTCGATCGTGCCATCCTGGAGCCCTTCACGACACGCTTGAACGTCGTTTGTTGTACGGAGCGGCGGGTGCATCTTCGAGTTGGGGTCGGCCGCGCCGCACGCCTCGTGGGTCAGGATGAGGTGGTGCGGCGTCACCTCAGCGGTTACGGGCAACCCCTCGGCCTTGGCGGCGCGAACCAGCTCAACCGCGCGACGCGTGGAGATGTGCGCGACATGGTAGCGCCCGCCAGTGGCGCGGCAGAGGTCAAGGTCGCGCTCGATCATCGCTTCCTCGGAGCGCGGGTCGAGCCCGGGCAGTCCGAGTCGGCGCGAAACTTCGCCCAAGTGCATCACACCGCCCGCGGAAATCGTATTGAACTCGCAATGCTGAATGAGCACGGCCCCCGTTCGCGACGCCGACTCAAACGCGGCGCGCATCACAACGTCATCTTCAACGCCGACGCCATCATCACTGAACGCCACGGCCCCCGCCTCGCGCAGCGCGGGAAAATCGGTCAGTTGTTTCCCGGCGCGCCCTCGCGTAATGGCCGCGACCGGACCGACCGTACAGTGCCCTACCCGCGCGGCCTCTTCAATCACCCAGCGCACGACCTGGGGCTCGTCGATCGCCGGGTTAGTGTTCGGCATGCACGCCACGAAGGTGAACCCGCCGGCGGCGGCCGCGGCGGTGCCGCTGGCGATCGTTTCCTTGTGCGCGTGGCCCGGCTCGCGGAGGTGCACGTGGATGTCCATGAGTCCTGGGCAGACAATCAAGCCGGCGGCATCGATGACTTGCGCGGCCTGGGGTGCGGCGGCGGCGATCCGCCCTTCGACGACAGCCAGGTCGGCAGTTTCGTCGCGCCGTAGGCCGGGGTCGATGATCCGCCCGCCGCGGATCAGGATGGCTCGATGGCTGGTTACGTTCAGCACAAGTCCTTCTTCCGCACCGCGTCCCCGTGGGTCGACGCGCCGCCCGGGCGGGTCGCCTCATCGGCCTGCCCGCGCCCCATGCCGCCGGAGCCCGCAGCCGGCATGGGGAGGTTGTCCTCGCAGCTCTCGACGTAGCCGCACGCCTCGCAAACCAGCTTGCAATGTCGGTTGCGCAACGGGGCCAGTTCGCAGCGCGGGCAGAGCATGGCGCGAAGCGAGGATCGGCGTGCGGCCGGTGGTTCGTTCATTCCGAGGTCGGTCATGGTTGCCTTCCGTTGGTCGCCCCGCGGCGCTCCGCTAGTATAGCAGGCGATCGACGATGTGGATGGTGACCATCATGTGCTTCTCGTTTGCTTTGCTGGTTCTCGTGCTCGAGCCACTCAAGGCTCCGGTCGACGTGACGACCGCGCCCGTGCCCGCTGACCTCGCGGTCGTCAACGCCCGGATCTGGACAGGTGGGGAATCCGTCCCCGGGACGGGGGGGCAAGGTCAAGAACCGACCGCCGTGGCGGTCGCCGGCGAACGCATCGTTGCCGTCGCGGACGACGAGACGATACGCCGGCACATCACTCCGAGCACGAGAGTGATTGACGCCCAGCGGCGGCGCGTGATTCCCGGCATCACGGACAGCCACACGCACATCGTCAGCGGTGGATTCCAGCTTGCACGGCTCCATTTGCGCGAGGTCAAAGGCCGCGAGGAGTTCGTGCGCGCCGTGGAAGGCGAGGCAAAGGGAAAGCAGCCCGGCGAGTGGGTCCTCGGCGGCCGATGGAGCGTGGAGAGCTGGGACAAGCCGGAGCCTCCGCGGAAAGAGTGGATTGACCCGGTAACGGGCAACACCCCGACGTTCCTCACGCGGATGGATGGGCACCAGGCCTTGGCCAACTCGGCGGCGCTGGGGCTCGCGAAGATCGACGCCGGCGGACCGCCGGACCCCCAAGGCGGCGAGATCGAACGCGACCCGAAGACGAGGGAGCCGACCGGAATCCTGAAGGACTCCGCCATGGACCTGGTCGCGAGGCTCATTCCGCCACCCGGCGAGGTTGAGCGCCGCGCGGCGCTGGAGCGTGCGATGCGGCATGCCAACGCCCTGGGCGTTACGTCAGTGCATGACATGAGCGCGCCGGCCGACCTGCCCGTGTTTCGCGCCGCGCGTGCTGCCGGCGTCCTGACGGTGCGTGTCACTTCGTATGTTCAGCGTGATGATTGGGTCGGGAACCTCGATGAAATTGCCCGGTCCAGTTCGGGCGGGGACGCGGCCGGGGATGCCGCCGGCGCAAGCCGAGGCGATTCGTGGTTCACCGTCGCCGGCCTTAAGGGCTACATGGACGGCTCTCTCGGTAGTCGGAACGCGTACATGCGCCAGAACTACGCCGATGCCACACCCGAGTCACCCTACCCCCGCGGGCAGCTCACGGCGTTCGCCGGCTCGGCGGATTCGTTCCAGGCGGCCATCGAACAGGCCGACGCCGCGAGCCTGCAAGTTGCCATCCACGCCATCGGCGATGAAGCGAACCACCTGGTTCTCGATGCCTACGAGTCCGTCGCGAAGCTGCGCTCCGGCTCCAAGCGGCGTCACCGTGTCGAGCATGTCCAGCATCTGTTGGTCGAGGACATACCGCGGTTCGCCAGGCTCGGCGTGGTTGCCTCGATGCAACCCTATCACAAGGCGGACGATGGGCGTTACGCGGAGAAGGCCATCGGCAAGGAGCGGCTGAAGGGTTCGTACGCGTTTCGTCAACTTCTCGATGCCGGCGCGCTCCTGGTTTTCGGCAGCGACTGGCCAGTCGTGACCATGGACCCCTTCGCCGGAATCGACTCCGCCGTAACCGGGCGAACGCTCGCCGGCGGTGTCTGGCTGCCCGAGCATTCGATCACCGTGGAGGAAGCGCTTCGCGCGTACACCGTGAGTCCGCCCAAGGCCGTCGGCCGCGAGAGTGAACTGGGCACGCTGGGGGCGGGGAAGCTCGCCGATTTCGTCATCCTGAACCAGGACCCCTTCAATGTGCCCGAGGCCGGAATCGGGGAAATCCGGGCAGTTACCACGGTTGTCGGCGGGCGGGTGGTCTACGAACGGCCATGATCGAAACACCGCCGGCGCCTACGTTCATGGGCACGTGACATAGAACCCGCGGCGTCCGGCGCCCGGGAGCGCCAGAGCGCTGATGTCGTGCCGTGCAGTTACTTAACCGTACGTGGATAACTCTTGCGGCGGGCTTTCGGCCTGCGTGGGGCCGCGCGGGCTGAGGCCCGCGGCTCGATACGATCAGACAGCCATGAGACTTGGATCAGCGCGATTCGGCGGCGCGCGAACCGAGCCACGACGGTAAGGGAGCGGGCAAGGAAGAGCGCGTCGGCGCGGGTTCGCGCACGATGATTCAACGTGGGGACGGCGCCATCCGGTGGCGGCGTTGGTTGCGCCCGGCCGCGCGGTTGATTGCCGCCTCGTAGACATCAACCCAACGGTCGAGGATCCCCCCCCACTCGTAGTTCCGCGCGACAAATTCCCGACCGGCGATCGACATGCGGCGGCGCAGCTCGTCGTCCCGCAACAAGGTGGCGATGGCGTCGGCCAGGCGATCGGAATCGGCCGGCGGCACGAGCAGCCCGGTCTCGCCATCGCGCACGGTGTCAGGCAATCCGCCGACATGTGACGCAACCACGGGCACGCCCATGGCCGAGGACTCCAACGCCGCGGCCCCAAAGCTCTCGCAGACCGACGGCACGACACTCACATCCCATCCGGCAAGGTGCCGCGGAAGGTCCTCGTGTCGCTGCCGAGGCACCCACTGGATCGACGGCTGCACACTCAGTTGCTCCG
The DNA here is from genome assembly GCA_016208685.1 of Planctomycetota bacterium. GTDB lineage: Bacteria > Planctomycetota > Phycisphaerae > UBA1845 > UBA1845 > JACQXM01. Next base: position 190,015 of record JACQXM010000024.1, read on the forward strand.
CCAGCGCCCGACATTCCGTCAATTGGGGACCGTCTCCGATCAACTCGAACCGAGCGGCCGGGTACGATTCGAGCACCCGCGGAATGGCGCGGACCAGGTACGCGGCCCCGTACGTCTCGCGAAACCCCTTGAAAAACCCGATGCGCGGACCGCCACTGCGTGGCTCGGCGGGGTGTGCCGCGGCATGGAACAGGCTCAGGTCCACGCCCAGGGGAAGCAGTGCGATGTCGCGCGCGGGAATGCCCGCCACCGCTGAAACCGTTGCGGCAAATCGCGGCCCCCACGCGGTAACCAAATTTGCCCGCCGCAGCATCGCGACCCGCACCGCCGTTAACTCGGGGGTCGGCGTACCCTCGCCGGGCGGCGGGACGATGTCCGACCCCCAGGGCGTGGCCGCAAAACAGCCCGTCTCCACGATCTCCGGCCGGAAGCCCCAGTCCTGTAGAAAATGAACGTGTACGACGTCGAATCGGCGGAGGAACCCCTTCAGGTAGTTCGCCCACCGCACCCGCCAACGGCGCGGATGCATAAGACCGGGGCGGGGAACGCAGAAACGCTCCACGGAGACACCCGGTATGTCGGCGGGCTTATGCGTCACCACGTGCACGCGAGCGGCTCGCCGTGCCAACCCGGCGGCAATGCGCCGCAGGTGCACTGATTGGGCGTCACCGAAGAGACAGAGCTTCATACGATTGGTCCGGGCGGATCGCCGCTTGGGGTTCGCGGTCCGACGCCGGCGCCGGCCGCGGAGGCGCTGTCGCCTGCGCCGGCGTCACCGGTTCAAAACCGGAGAGCTCGGCCGTCACCCTCCCCGCGAACTGCCACTCGTGGTCCACGCACAGGGTACCCGCGGCCCGACCCTCATCGTCGATCATCAGGGGAAAACCGAAGGGCGTGTCCAGCAGCGTGGTGCTGCGCTGTGCATCCCAGAGCCGCAGATTCCAGAAGTACTGCCCTCCGCGCACCGGGAGCCCACTCAGCCGCAGCGAGATGTCATGGATGCCCTCGGGAACGTTGAAATACCGGCCCGCTCGTCCGGAATTGCAACTCAACAGGTTCTCCTCGGGCGTGGCGCGCATGTTGAGTTCCACGACCAGGCGAGGCACCGGCCGCGAAAGACGCAGACGCAAATCGACGCGAAACGGACGGCGCGCCGGGGTTTCGACGATCGGCGCGCCTTGAGCATCCACGACGCGGAGCGCGAGCAGCTCCGCCTCGGGGGTTCCGGCGCTTGCTGATTCGATCACATCCGTCGACCGGCAGCGCCAGGCGCGGGACATGGCCGCCGTGTAATGCCCCACAGCCTCCCGCGCCGGCCCCTCGAACGACTTGCGCCCGCCGTCCAACACCATCGCCCGGCGGCAGATCGTCTGCATCTGCTCGAGCTGGTGCGTGACGAAGATCAGCGTCGTACCCCCTTCGATGAGCCGCCGCATGCGTTCCAGGCAGCGTATGCGGAAGACCGCGTCTCCCACGGAGAGCACTTCGTCCACCAGCAGCACGTCGGGGTCCACATGAGCGGCGATGGAGAAGCCCAACCGCGCGTACATGCCGGAGCTGTAGCGCTTGACCGGAGTGTCGAGGAACCGTTCCAGCCCGGCGAAGTTCACGATGGCGTCGAGCTTGCCGCGGATCTCGGCCCGGCTCATGCCCAGAATGGCGCCGTTGAGAAAGATGTTCTCCCGGCCCGAAAGGTCTCCGTGGAACCCGGCGCCGACTTCGATGAGCGGCGCCACGCGTCCGACGACCCGGATGCCGCCGCGGTCAGGCCGCAGTATGCCCGCCAGCAGCTTGAGGACCGTGCTCTTGCCGGCACCGTTCGGGCCGATCACGCCCAACGCCTCGCCGCGGGCCACGCTGAAGCTCACGCCCTCAAGTGCCTCAAGGTCGCGGAGGGAGCGATGGGTTTCCCCGAGGCGAAACCGCTTGGAAACCCGGTCGAAGCTCACTGCCACATCGTTCATGCCGACACTTGGCACTCGATACCCGCTCCGTTAGATGCACTCGGCGAACCGCATCGACGCCCGGCGAAACACGGTCCACCCGATGGTGAGCGCCAAGGCGGCGGTAACGGCGACGTAGGCACAGTCCGCGGCATCCGGCACTTGCCCGAACAACAGGCAGGCGCGGTACGAGTTCATGAGCGACACCAACGGGTTCCAGGCCATGAGGCGTCCTAAGGCGGAGCCGCCCGTCGGCAGCGGCACGATTACCGCGGAGACGAACAAGAGAAGCTGGAGCGCTACCCCGGTTACGTGCCTCACGTCGCGGTAGAAGAGGTTGGCCATGGCCAGCATCATCCCCAGCCCGGCCGTCAAGGCCGTCTGCATGACGACCAGCAGTGGAACCGCCAGCAGCGCCGCATCGGGCGAGAAGCTCCACCCTCCGCGGGCCGCGTAGTAACCCATCACACCCAACAGCGCCACGGCGGCGATGCCGAAATCAAGCAGCGACCCTGCCACGCACGAGAAGGGAAACACCTCGCGCGGGAAGTACACCTTGGTGACCAGGTTGCGATTGGCTACCAGGGAATTGACACAGCCGCTCAGGCTGGAGCTGAAGTACGTCCACGGCACCAGGGCCGCAGCGGCGAACAGGGCGTAGGGGACGCGGCGTCCATCCGGCGCGGTTAAGGCCACGGTGCCGGAGAAGACCAGCGTCAGCACCAGCAACATGGCGACGGGAAGCAGCAACGCCCACCCCACCCCCAGCCAGGACTGCCGGTAGCGCACGCGGAAATCGCGGCCCGCCAGGCTGAGCAGCAGTTGGCGGTAGCGCCAGACTTCTGACACTCCGCTGCCGAGCCCCGATGTCCACGCTGCGCGCACTGCCATCCCGCCTTTCGCCGCATCACAAAACTGTCAATTCTCTTATCGGTCGCGGCGCGCGCGAGGTTTGGCTCGCGGCGGTTCTCCGGAGCAGACGCGATGGGGCGGCGCCTGGGGGGCTTCGCACTGTTTCCGCAGGCCGTGTCGCCGCCCATTATGTCGGACGGCGCGGCCGGACGGCTCGGAGGTCGGGGCTGCTGGCCGGCGGGGCCCGCCATGACCCCCGAGGACCCCACGTTCGCTACGGGCAGGTCGCGGGGTGGGCAAAGGGATACGCAAACCCTTGGAAGGCCCGTACGAAGTACGAGATGTCGGTGAAGTTTACCACGCGGTTCGGCGCTTGATCGTGAAGGTCGGTTCGCGTGAAATGCGGAGCCCCAGTGGCGGACTGGAAGGTCCGAATGGCCGCGACCGCATCGTTGATGTTCACCTGCCCATCCGGGTCTAGCCAGGACCCGCCGACGAACATCCCCACGGCGTCACCCCAGTGCTTCCCCGCCGGCTGAGCGACGGTGGTCACCGGCAATGGGGCCGTCAGATCGGTTCCGTCGTTGGAGGCACGAACGGCGTAAGCCGATCCCGGCACGACGCGACAGTCACCCACGTGGACCACGGCCTCCGGCCAGATGCGCACCACCGGCGCGGCCGCTAGCGTCGACGCGCCTCCGGCATCCGGAGCGCTCACCCAACCCAACACGCCGGACGATCCCGGGAAGAGGGTGCTCGAGGATAACTCAACTCGGAATGCCACCGGGGTCGTCCCGTTGCCCGGAGTGAACGAGATGTAGCGGTTCTTGGAAACGTCGTGCGGCGCGGGGGCCGCGGTGGGCACGGCCGCGTCCGGCACGGAGACCACCGCGATCGCCGTCGGCGCGCCGACGTCACTGGCGATCAACTCGACGTTGCCGCCGTCCAGGTCCGCACGCATGAGCTTGCCGGTGTCGGTCGCCCAGGTGATCTTGCCGTTACCTGCGTCGAAGGCGATCCCGCGCGGCAGGCCATAGGTCGCCGCCGGCACAGTCAACACGTCTTCGACTCCGCTGCCATCCAGGTTGGCTCGCTGGATCTTGCCGTCGCCGGAAGCGGGTACCGCCGTCCAGTAGATTCTGCCGGCCGGCAGGTCGAGGGCCAGATTGAAAGGTTTGGGATCGACCTGGGCAAGCAGGGTTTGTCGCGCGGTGCCGTCGAGATTCGCGCGGCCGATGGAGCCGCCCGCGGTGGAGGATTCGGCCCAGTAGATCTTCCCACCCGACAGGTCCACGGCCACGTAGATGGGAAACTCGTCGTTATAGGGTGGCGTTACGTCTCCGACGATCACCTCGGGCACACTGAGGCCGGACGTAAGGTGTCTACGGAGGATCCTCCCGTGGCATTCCTCTCCGCCTGGGCAGGTCAGGTCGGAGAAGTAGACCTTGAGGTTCGCGGCGTCCACGGCGATCCCCGACGCCGATGCGCCGGGATTCAAGAATGGAACCGGCTCAATCGGCCCGGTCCCCGCGAGATCGACTGACAGAAACTGAGCGAGGACGGGGTCGCTCCAGTACACGCGCCCGTCGGCTTCGCTGATAGCGATTCCGCTGGGGGCGATGGTTGTTGCCGCGAGAACCGTCTCATCATCGGAGGCGTCCAGGTTCGTCCGGCCGATGCGCCGGTTCGCCCCGCTCCACTCATCACGAACGCTCCAATAGAGTTTCCCCAGAGAGGGCTGGGCCACAAGGTCGGAGTAGTTGCCGGTTCGAAAGCTGACGGTCGCCGTCCCGTCGAGGTTCGAGCGGCGGATGCCAGGCGTCGCATTCGGTCCGTGCGACCAATAGAGGTGCCCCGCGGCGAGGTCAAGGGAGAAGCCGCCGGCGTAGCTCCCGGAGGGAATCACGACCTGCGGAAGGCTGCCGCCCAGACCGGCGCGCATGATGCCGCCGTTGCCGTCGGTCCAATAGAGCTTACCGTTGGTGGAATCCACGCCCAGGTTCGAGGGTTGGACCGGCCAGTTCTCGTACACCAGCTCGACGTTCGTGCCATCGATGTTGGCACGGCGAATGCGAGCGAGGCCATCGCGCTCCGCCCAGTACATCTTTGCCGCACCGACATCAAGCACGAGATCCAGGGCCGTCGTCGGACCCAACGAGACCAATTCGACCAGGTTCGATCCATCGATGTCGGAGCGCACGATCTTGTTGTTGCCGAATCCGGGGCCGTAGGTCGCCGACCAGAAGAGCGTGCCGGAACTCGGCTCCACCGCCAGCGCCGCGAAGGGGCGGTAGAGCGGATCGGTGTTGACGACCGCGGGATTGGCGCCGTCCAGATCCGCACTGCGGATCACGCCGTCCTCCACGTCGACCCAGTACATCCGCCCACCGAGCGCGGGAACGTCCAGGTTGAACGAGAGCCCTACGGGATCGCCGGCGAGCTCCACCACTCCGGTGCCGTCAAGCGAAGCCATGCGCACCGTGCTCGCGGTCGGGTCGGCCCAGTAGATCTTGCCGGGGCCTCCCAGGGCGGGCACCGCCGCCACGCCAACAAACAGCACGGACCAGGGGCAGGGACATCTGGGCAGCATCGCGCGGTCTCCTACGACAGGTCCGTCGACCAACAGACCCTGATCCTCGGGTTCACCCGATAGAATACACCTGCGGCGCCTACCGGCCAACAGTATTTTTGCGGAGGGCTGGTTTCTGGGTGCATCCCGCGGATCGTGGCACGACCTTGTTTCCGGATGCTCGCCGCACGACGTCGGCGACCCGGGCGGTGTGCGCAGCGATCCGCGTGCCTCCCAGCCGTGCGCGAGCCCCGCCAGGGCTAGGCCCACGGCGTAAGCCGTGGGGACCGACGAGCAGGATCATTTAGCCCCGTCAGGGGCGACACATATATGGCACGGCGCTGCGGAGGGCGCGGGAAGGGATGCGCGTCGCGGGTTGCGTCGGGAGGTTGATGCGCGCTGCGCGTGTCGCCCCTGACGGGGCTTTCCGCGATCGGCGTCCCCACGGCACGGCTCACGCCGTGGGCTAAGAAGGTGCCGCCCGCTGGCGCGGGCTGAGCTATCGGCGCGCCGCGCGCGGGCGCATCCTGCTGACGGTCGGCGAGCGCCGGGCTCGCCGCCCGCTGATGCAGACCGTGGCGTCGGCAGCGCAAAGGTCCCAATTCGTCGGCGTGCTGGAACACGCCGCCCGCTGGAGCGGGCGGCGCGATCGCCACTCCGCGCCCCTCCTCTGCGCAGAGCCAGTTGCACCCGTCGATCGCTTGGAGCGAGTCGCGAGAACCTCAACCTCGCCACACGAGACCGGATGCACCCCTGGTTTCTCTGGCGATGAGGACGGAAAGGATGGATGGGTCTGCCGTCTTATCTTGGTAAGAAGGCGAGGACCCGCCCGCGAGGGGCTCATAAGCGGTTTCGAGCGGCAGGTCGGAATGGCCATACGCCGGCGAGCGAGGCGGCTGACAGACCGGGCTTGGACCTCAAGCGGCCCGGGTGCCAACTTCGCTTCCGACGGCAGAGCGCCGGAACCCGCCGGTTAGCAGTGAAGCACATCGTCGGCGACACCGAGGACCACCCGCCCCTTGCAAGCCCGAAGCATGACAATCCTGCATCCCGGATGGGCTGGGCGCCTGGTTACCCAAGATCGAACGCTCTTGATTGCACCGCGAAGGACTCGAACCTTCGACCCGCTGATTAAGAGTCAGCTGCTCTACCAACTGAGCTAGCGGTGCGTGACCGGGCGTTATTAAAACTCCTGTAAGCACGGGCGTCAATGCGCGCCGCGAACGACTCTCGACCCGGCGCCTGCAGGTCGCCGGTGCCCTACGGTGTCGCAAGCCTGCGGAGCACGGCCGGCAGGATCCCCCCGTTGCGGTAGTAGTCCACCTCGACCGGCGCGTCGATTCGCGACACGACGGTGATCTCCCGGGAGCGCCCGGTTGCCGGATCCGTCACACGGCCCCGAACCTCCTCGCGCGGCTTAAGCCCGTCGGACAGGCCGGGGAAGTCGAACACCTCGTGTCCGGTGATGCCCAGCGATGTCGCGGTCTCTCCCCGACGGAACTGGAGGGGCAGAATACCCATCCCCACGAGGTTGCTGCGATGGATGCGCTCGAAGCTCTCGGCGATGACCGCGCGCACGCCGAGCAGCGCCGGGCCCTTGGCCGCCCAGTCGCGCGAGGAGCCCGAGCCGTACTCCTTCCCCGCGAGCACCACCAGGGGCGTGTTTTCAGCCTTGTACTGCATGGCAGCGTCGAAGATGCTCATCGGTTTGCCCGAGGGCAGGTGGATCGTCACGCCGCCCTCCGTCCCCGGCGCCAGCAGGTTGCGCAGGCGGATGTTGGCGAACGTACCCCGCGTCATCACCCGGTCGTTGCCACGGCGCGAACCGTAGCTGTTGAAATCCGCGGGTTTCACGCCGTGTTCTTGCAGGTAGCGACCCGCCGGCGAATCGGCCTTGATCGACCCAGCGGGCGAGATGTGGTCCGTGGTGACCGAGTCGCCGAGCATCGCCAGCACCCGCGCCCCGGCGATGGGCCGGATGGGGGGTACGGCCATCATCAGACCGTCGAAGAAAGGCGGCTTCTGCACGTAGGTGCTTGTCGCCTCCCAGGCGTAGGTTTCGCTCGAGGTGCTGCTGATGGCGTTCCACTGCGGATTGCCGTCGAAGACGTTTGCGTACTGCTCGCGGAATTTCTCGGGCGTTACGGATTGTGCCGTCGCGGCATCAATCTCCGCCTGCGACGGCCAGATGTCGCGAAGATACACGGGCTTTCCATCCGACGCCGTGCCCAGCGGCTCGCTGGTGAGATCGATGTCCGTAGTGCCGGCCAGGGCATAGGCCACCACCAGCGGCGGCGACGCCAAGTAGTTCGCTTTTACCTGCGGATGCACCCGGCCCTCGAAGTTGCGATTTCCGCTCAACACCGCCGCAGCCACGATGTCCGACCTGGATACCGCCTCCGCCACTGCGTCCGGGAGCGGGCCGCTGTTGCCGATGCACGTGGTGCATCCGTAGCCCACGATGTGGAAGCCGAGTTGCTCGAGATAGGGTGTAAGGCCCGCGGCGCGGAGGTACTCGGTTACCACGCGCGAGCCCGGCGCCATGCTGGTCTTGACGTATCCCTTGGGCTTAAGCCCCCGGGCGCACGCCTTCTTCGCCAGTAACCCCGCGGCGATCATCACCGAGGGGTTGGAGGTGTTCGTGCAACTGGTGATGGCCGCGATGACCACCGCGCCGTGCGTCAGACGCTCCGAGTGACCGTTGAGTCGCACATCGGCGTTGCGCGTCAGGTCCGGCTCGCCCAGGGCGAATCCGCGCTCCGCGACGGGGGCCCGCAGGGCGGCGCGGAACGACGACTTCACTCGGCTCAGCAGCACCCGGTCCTGCGGTCGTTTGGGCCCCGCGAGGCTGGGCTCCACCGCCGACAGATCCAGCGCCATGGTGTCGCTGAAGCGCGGTTCCGGGGTGGAATCGGTCCGGAATAGGCCTTGCTCCTTGCAGTAGCGCTCCACCAGGTCGACGAGGTCCGCGCTGCGCGCCGTGCGCCGCAGGTAACGAAGCGTCTCGTCGTCCACGGGGAAACACCCCATCGTCGCGCCGTATTCCGGCGCCATGTTGGCGACCGTCGCCCGGTCCGGCAGGCTCATGGCGCTGACGCCGTCGCCGTAGAACTCCACGAATTTGCCCACCACGCCCTTCTTGCGCAGCATCTCGGTAACCGTGAGCACCAGGTCCGTGGCGGTTGCGCCTTCACGAAGCCGGCCGGTGAGTTTGAAGCCCACCACTTCGGGCATGAGCATGTAGATAGGTTGGCCGAGCATGACGGCCTCGGCCTCGATCCCCCCCCCCCCCCCGCCGCCCACGCCCAGCCCGTTGATCATGGTCGTGTGAGTGTCCGTGCCCACCAGGCTGTCAGGGAACGCCACGCGCTCGCCGCCGACGTCGCGCGCGGCGACTACGGAGGCGAGGTACTCGAGGTTGACCTGATGCACGATGCCGGTCGCAGGCGGCACGACCCGGAAGCCGCGGAACGCGCTCTGCCCCCAGCGCAGGAACTGGTAGCGCTCCAAATTCCGCGTGAACTCGTAGCGGGCGTTGATGTCCAGCGCGTCGGGCGAGCCGAAAGCGTCGACCTGCACCGAGTGATCGATCACCAGGTCGACGGGAATGAGCGGATTGATGCGCTTGGGATCCCCGCCCAGCGCCAGCATGGCGTCGCGCATCGCCGCCAGGTCGACGACGGCGGGCACGCCGGTGAAATCCTGAAGCAGCACGCGGGCGGGAACGAAAGGCACCTCCCGATCCTCGGTGGCCGTACCCCTCCATGCCGTCACGGCGGCGACGTCGGCCTCGGTAATCGTAAGACCATCGACGTTGCGCAGAACGCTCTCCACCAGCACCTTCATGCCGAAGGGCAGCCGCGACACGTCGCCCAGTCCGGCGGCGGCCAGTTGCGATAACCGGTGAATGGTCACCTCGCCCACCGAAGTCCGCAGACGCGCCTTGGCGCCAAATGCATTCCGATCCTGCTTCTCGGGCACGGTTCGACCCCGTCCTTTCTCGTTAGGGAGGCTGGCGGCTTCCAAAACCGGCATGATACGCAGCAACGTGCGGGCGTCAAAACGCGCCGGCGGGTCCTCGCCGGTACTCCGTGCAGCCGCTCTCACTCCCAAGCCGCCGATGGTAGAATAACGGCGGCATGGCGACCGAATAGGCTCGGGGGGCGCGCGTGATCGGCACGCGTCCCGCGCCGGCATGGATCGGTGCGGCTGAAAAGAGCATGACGGTATCGTTCGACACCTTCGACCGGCTCAAGGGCAAAGGCGTTGCCGCCTATCAGAACGGCGACTACCTGGCGGCCAAGTCTTACCTGGTGGATGCTGCGGAGTGCATGATCGAACTCGCCGAGGCGGCGAAAACCCCGGAAGCCAGGCGGCAACACGAGCAGATCGCGGCCGAACTCATCGAGCTGGTCCGGGACTGCGACGCTTCGGCGGCAGGTGGCCGGCGCGGCAAGCCGGCGCCACCCGGCCGCGGCGGCAAGGGCGGTGGGCCGCGCCAGAGCGCCAAGGTGGAGGAGGGCGAGACGGACGCCTCCGACTGGATCGTACGCGACAAACCCACCATCGGCTTCGACGACATCGCGGGCCTGGACGACGTCAAGGAGGAAATCCGCCTGAAGATGATCTATCCCTTCGCCCATCCGGAGCTGGCGCGGCAATACGGCATCAGCACGGGCGGCGGGATTCTCCTCTACGGTCCGCCGGGCACGGGAAAGACCATGATGGCCAAGGCCATCGCACACGAAATCGATGCCACTTTCTTCGTGGTCAGCCCGGCACAAGTAATGAGCAAGTGGGTCGGCGAAGCGGAGCAGAACATCCGCAAACTCTTCGAGGCGGCCAAGGCGGAGACGCCTTCGGTGGTCTTCCTGGACGAGATCGAGGCCCTGGTGCCCAAACGGCAGAGCGACAGCTCGACGGTGATGCAGCGCGTCGTGCCACAGATTCTACAGGAACTGGAAGGGTTCGATCGCGGCGGCGAACGCGCCCTGCTGTTCGTGGGCGCCACGAACAAGCCGTGGATGCTCGACGAAGCGATGTTGCGGCCGGGGCGGATGGACGCCAAGGTGTATGTGCCGCTCCCCGATGCCCCAGCCCGTTACAAGCTGCTGGAGATCCACTTCACCGGCCGGCCGCTCGCCGACGACGTGGACTTGGGTGCCCTTTGCGACCGGCTGGAGGGTTTCAGCGGCGCGGATATCAAGAACATTGCGCAGCAGGCGGCGCAGCGCCCGTTTCTGGAGGCAGTGGCCGGCGGAGAGGCGCGGCCCATCGCCATGAAGGACATTGTGGCGGAGATCGAGGCCAATCCGCCTTCCGTACACCCGTCGGACCTGACGCGCTACGAGAAGTTCGCGGAGACGGGGAAATAGTGCCTGGGATCGTCGCGCGGCGCCGCAAAGGCGTCGTGCCGGGGGGTGAGATGTACCCGATGAACCCCGACGCCATGAGGCCTTTCGGCTCGGCTTTGCTTGCCTACGCCCGAGGCGACACGGAGGCGCGGTTGGTGATCCGCCGTGATGACGGCACGGGTACGCCGATCCCCGCCGCGGCGTTCTTCCGCGACGAATCGGAATTCACACTCATAGACCGCCTCGTCCTTGAGAACTGTGCCGGCGCGGTCCTGGATATCGGCGCGGGAACCGGCCGGCACAGCGTGGCGCTTCAGCGCCGTGGTTTTCGTGTAACCGCCATCGACGTTTGCCCGGAAGCGGTGAGCGTGATGAGAACCCGGGGTCTTGCGGATGTGCACTGCGCCGACATGTTCACTTTTCGCGGCGGCCCTTATGACACGTTGCTGCTGCTGGGCCACGGAATCGGCATGGTCGAGACCATTGCCGGGCTGGATCGCTTTCTGGGTCATGCCCGCAGCTTACTGCACGACGGCGGCCGCGTGCTGCTCGACTCTCTTGACGTGCGCGCGACGGACGACGCCGACAACCTGGCGTACCAGGAAGCCAACCGCTCCTGCGGACGGTACGCGGGCGAGATCCGCATGCGGTTTGAGTTCCAGGGAGTCGTGGGGCCAAGCTGCGGCTGGTTGCACGTAGACCCCGGGACTTTGACGGAACATGCGGCGGCCGCACAATGGACGTGTGACGTCCTGCTTTGCGACGCGACCGGCAATTATCTGGCGCGACTGACATCGGCCCGCGCGGCATAAGCGAGGCCCCGGACCCGCCCCGAGGCGGGGCCCGGTCGCCGCGACGCCTGACGCGGGGTGTTGGTCGCCAGTGTGCACAGGACCGCGGAGGGTTCCAGACCATGAGCACGAGGTTCGATCCCCAACCGTTTTTCACGCAAACGCAGCACGTGGCGCTGTGCGTGGCGGCATCGGAAGTCTTTGGGATGCTGGCCCGCTCTCTTGCCCTGCCGGCGGCGTGGGCGGCGCTGGTGACCCGCACCGGGGGCGACCAGCGGTTCGTTCCCGCCGGGGGCCGCGTGGATGGTACGGACGCCGCCGGCGTGCTCTTCGTTCGCACGACACCGTTCGAGGTGACGCTCACGGAGGAAGGACTGGTCACGCGCGACAAGTTCCAGTGCCGCGCCGAGTTGCGGCTGAGTGTCAGCGTGGTGCCGGAGCGCAGCGAGTTGTCGTCCTTTCAGCGAACCGTGTTGGGGAGCCATCGCGTGGGCAAGTGCGACGCCGTGGCACGTTTTCTCCAACCGCTCGTGCGCTCTGCGCTAGCGGAGTTCGCCGCCGGGCGCAGCGCCGCGGATGCGGTGACCGCGCTGGCCGCTGAGGAGCTGTCGGCCGCGGTGCGGGAAGCAGCGCAGTCCGGATGCTTCGCGGCTGGAATGTCGCTGGAGAACGTCCTGCACGCGCAACTGACATCGCCGCAGTTCCAGAACGTCCAACGCGTCGAGGAGGATGCCGCGCGCCGCCGTGCGGAGCATGAGGCGACGCAACAGGTGGAAGAGGCGCTGCGCGAGTCAAGGGAGAAGCACCTGGATCAACTCACTGCGCTGCTGGACCGGCTCAGCGAGCTTTCCAGGAAATCGCCGGATGTCGAGCTGCCGGAGCTGATCCGAACCTTCACGGAGAAGCAGCGTGGGGAACTCTACGAAGCGCTCTTCGCCGCCGAGACACCAACGGCGCGCACGCAGAGCGTCGTCATCGCGGCCAGCGACGAAGTGGTATTCTTCGACGCGGAATCGCCCGCGGCGCCGCGGCGCCGAGTGCCGATTCAAGGCCCCGCGGGACCGATTCGCTCTATTCAATCCGCTGCGGATGCCGCCGGCCGTTCTGCGCTGCTGCTGGGAGCGGCGACCGGCGTCTACCGACTCGCGCCGGATGGCTCCGAACCCGACGCCCTGCTGCTGCTACCCGATCCACCGTTGGTTCGCGGCGGGTTCAACGCGGTGGCGACGGAGGGTGAATGGGTCCTTGGCACACATTCGGAGCTGGGAATCTGCGATTGGCACGTGGGCGATGCGATGCAGGGCCACGCTCCGACGATCCAGGGGCGCCGCCGGTTCGAGGACCTGACGCGCGGAGCCAAGGCGGTCCGAGGAGCCTCGAGTCTGAACGGCAACTTCTTCGTCTCGGTTGACGATCGTGTGATTCAGTGGCGGGCGGGCGAGGATGCCGTCGCACCGGCCGCGGTTTTCGGCGGCGGCTCCGGCATCATCACGGCACTTTCCGTTACCGAGTCCGGTATCTTCGCCGGCACTGCCGACGGCGAGGTTCTGCACTGGCCGGGCGGGCCAGGCGACAAGCCGCATCGCCTGCATCGCGGCGCCGGGCGGCCCGTCGAGTCGCTGTGGTTGCTTGTCTCGCAAGGCGTGCGGCGGCTCTTCTTCACCGACACCACCGGATACGTCCATGCCCAGGTGCTGGGCGACAGTTTCGCCTGCCGTTACGAGGCGGGCGGCCAGACGCTGCGCCGCGTCGAGGTCGCGCCGGACCTGGTCGCTGCAACGAACGACCTTCGCGATCGGTTGTTCCTCTGGGCGCCGGGTAAACCCGAGCGTCCGCTGGCGACGCTGCCCGTCGGTGCCATGATCGGTCACAGCATCCAGGATGTCTGCCTGCTCCGCGCCTGATGTACCGCGCCGGCTTCGCGCCCACGTACGGGTTACGGCAGGCGCAGGTTCCCCAACGAGATCGGATCGTAGGGGTTGGGGGATGCGCCGGACCAGGTGCTGAATTCTTCATTCTCTCGATCGAAGCGCGTGACGTTGAAACCCCAGACGGTCTGTCGCGCCTCCGCCTCGAAGGCGGAGAAGGGAATCCGCACTTCGGCGGTCCAATGGTCGGCTTCGACGCGGGTGGCCACGTCTATGTCTACCGCCCACGGCCGCACTTCGCCGCAGGGCGGATCACAGGGCACTCCTCTACCCGTCCAATCGGCGCCGCCGGGCTTGACGACAAAATGGTAAAGATCTTCCGGCGACCGCGTTCGAGCGTTCAACGGGTCGAAGAGCAACTCCACCAGTTCCTCGCCAACGGGAACCATGTCTTCGTAGCGAACGCGCTTCCGCTGCACGGCCCCCACCAGTCGGGGCGTGTCGGCCTCGACGCGCAGGGCGACATACAAGGCTTCGCGGTCGCATAGGACGAACGCCACCGTTCGCCGCCGAGGAAGCGCGGGCGACGAACCGTCGTCGGTCGAACCGGCAACGAGGAGGAAGTCGTCGGCAACGTTGCCTCCCGCCGCCGGCCAGTCCGAAAGGTCCCCGTCGACGCGGACCCGGCTCGGGGCGGGCGCGGCAGTCACCAGAGCGCTGCGCGCGACGGCCGCGGCGAGCCTGTCCGGACCGGCATACGCGGCGACCGGCATACGCCAGATGCCGGCCGCGTCCAGGGGAAGTTGCATGTAGTGCGCCGTCAGCCGAAGCCGGTGCACTGAGCCTGGAGGAAGATCAAGTTCACTCTCCACCTCGGAGTCGGCGCCCCATTCAGGCGGGAGGTCCTCGATCAGGACGGAGGTCTCGATCGGCAGCCGAGTGCCATTCTCGACGGTGACCGCGACCTCGGCGTCGAAGCGGCTGCCCCAAGGGTCTGGCGCCGCTCGAACCCGGACGCCGTCCACGGTGAGTCCCACGCGCTGGGTGCGCTGCATGAAACGCCGCCAGGTGAGGTTTCGCTCAAGCAAATCGGCGTCGCTGCCTGTCTCGCGCCCGCGCACACGGGCGGTCAGGGCGTCGGCCATGATGCGTCGGGCCGCTTCGAACACCGCGTGGTCCGCCGGCCAGGAGGACGGTCTCCCGTCGGCAGGGTGTGTCCGGTGGGCTTGGGCTCCGGCGTGCGGGACTACGGCGCGAACCAGCGCGTCCGCGATGTGCCCCAGCCCGTGCTCCCGAAGCAGACGCACGTAGGCGCCGTCCTGCTGACTACGACGCAGTTCCTTCAGCCGAACCGAGGCAACAGGCCGGTCCAGGCCATACGGGCCGCCAGGGTAAAGCAAGGTATGCGGGGCCTGCCGGACACATGCGTCGGGGTCGCCGCCTGCCTCGGTGCCCGGCCATTCATTCACAGCGCCGAGGTACACGGCGCCGGCTTGCAGGGCCTCCGCAACCCACGCCAGCACGCGAACGTCCGCGGTGGCGCCCTGTATGGCAGTCGTCCCGCAGAAGGGCGGGCGGTCCATGCGCAGCCATGTCCGCAGTCCCGCGGAACGCTCCCGCGCCATCGCCACGGGAGCGGAGCCGTCGCGTTCGGGCGGAAGCGAGGAAAGCGCCAGTCGATGATCCCCCGGTGCCAACCAGTGACACAGTTCTCTGAGTGAGTCCGCCGCCGCATTCGGGTCATGCCCCTTGCCGCCACTGTCCGCCGGTAAGGCATAGGACCGCTCCAGCCATCCCTTGGCCGCAAAGTGCTCCAGACACTCGCGTGCGTAACTTTCCGCGCGATCATCGCGCAAACCGCCGCGTCCTCCCACCGCGGTCGCGTAGGCCGGCCCCAGCGGCAGAGGCCAGGCGCCGCATGCGACACGGTCCGCGAAGGCCCGACCCGAAATCACCGGCTCGACGAACTCGTCAAAAGCGCTCCAGTCCACAACGGGTCGACCGCCCGGTCCGACGGCCATCCGCGGGGTAAGCGCTGGAAGCACCGCACTGACGCGATGCTCATGGAACAACCGAACGGTCCAGGCGACCAGCGCCTCGAGTTCCTCAGCGCCGGAAGCGTATGGCCAATCATCGATTCCGCCGGTCCCGCCGCCGGCCGCTGTGTGGTGCTCCATCAGTCGCCGATGATCCAGCTCGGCGATCATCGCCGTCGGCGACGAATCGGGGAGCACAAATGGCAACACGACAAGCTCGACATCCACTTCGCCTGCGCGGCGGTCGTCGGACAGCAACTCCACTTTCCCCCGGAACGTGCCGGCCGTGAGGCCCTTGGGTACGCTGACGTCCACCCAGAAATGGTACATTCGGTCGGCCTCTAGCCGTGGCGGCATGCCGCCACGCGGCGCGCGCAACGGCACCAGCACGTCGAGCGGATGGGGGTTGCGAAGCCAGGGCGGCACGGAACGAAGATGCCAGCCGGGCCAGTATGGCACGGTCACCGCATGCACGCGGAAGATCTCGGCGCACGAGGAGTCGATCTGCCCGGTTGGTGACTCCAGCGCCCCGAAGCGCAGCGCCGGGCGGGGCAGCGTAGCCTCGGGAGAAACGGCGAGCACGAAGCTGATCGCTTCATTCATCGCGCCCATCAGTGCCACGCGGCCCGACGCCGTCCCCGTCGCACCGGTGCTGGATGGCGGCGGGTCGGGCGGCTCCTGGGCCTGGAGTGGCCGGAGGTCGGCATCGAGGATCGCAAGGCGAACTCGAGGGGCCGGGCCGCCACAACCGGCCTGTACGACGACCGCGGCGACCAGGACCGAACCGGACGAACATCGAGCGAGGATGCTTCGACGGCGTGAACGCGTGTTCAGCAGTAATCGGGAGTTGGCGCCTGGAGCGTGTGGCGAACCGGCCGGCGATCGCGACGTCGGCGAGCATCGCCCGCGCGGGTTCATGGCTCTTCGATGGGCTCGACGGTCCCGTCAGGATTGACGCGCACGCGTTGCATCTTGACTTCCGGCGGGGCCGCAGGTGCCGCCTCTGGCATCGCGGCGCCGGCGGCCGGCTCCGCGGGGTCCGCCAGATCCGCCGAAGGCGCTGGAGGCGGCGGTGCCGCGGCAAAGCGCACCACGCTGAACGTTCTGTCGATGGCCGCGAGCCGATCTGCGGCACGCCGGTAGAAGGGCAGGCCTTGGAACGACGCGTTGTCCACGATCGCGCTCAGATGACGCCGTGCCTCTTCTTTGTGCGACGGATTCTGGTCGAGCACGAAAGCGTTTTCTGCAACCGTCGCCAGGCCGCTGTGCGCCATGCCGGCGGCCAGGGGGTTGGCCGGGAACCGAGCGAGCAGGTCTTCGAACGCCTGCCGCGCCAGGGCGTTGAAGTCCGGATCAGGCGGGGCCGCGGACTCCTGCGCATAGCGAAGCGATTGCATCCCCAGATCGACGAGCCCGGAGAGCGCGAAGCCGATGTCCGCGGATTCCTTCACCATGGCGCTGAGCTTCTCCAGCGATTGGCGGGCTTCGTCGGCCGACTTGTAGGAGAGCTCACTTCGGCGGCGCCAGGCGTCCTCGATGTTGGCGGCGCGGGTGCGCACGGCGACCGTCACGACGGCGAATATGACAATCACCGCCGTGACCGCCAAGCCAAGCCGCTTGCCGTTCTCGTGCAGGTAGACCTTGGCGACCTCCAGCGCGTGCGCCAGGTCGTTTTCCTTCAGTTCGTGACGTCGATCCGCTCGCATCCTGCCAACCCGCCTTCGTTCGTTGATCGGCTAATCGTACGCGAGCGGTACTGTAGCACCCCGAATTGCCGTCGTCAACAGGGCGCGCACTCGCGATTTCCCCGCGGATCGGCGTCGTGGCGCAGCGGCATCCAGAGCGTTTCGACCCATAACGGTGCCGAAACAACGTGCTCGCCTTGACATCCGGCAGGTGCGGTTTATGCTGGCCTCGGGCCGGCGGCACTGGCCCGGGTGCTGCACCGGTTCGAGCCTGGGGCGCCCCGGCGGGGCTACCCGATCCCATGCGGATGTGGCGGAATTGGCAGACGCGCAGGTTTCAGGTACCTGTGGCCGAAAGGCCGTGTAGGTTCGACTCCTATCATCCGCAGTGGGTCACGTTACGGGGCGATCTTGCCCCTGTGTATGCTCGCCCCAGATGTGGGGGGCTTGCCGGAGCTCGTGTTCTGGAGCGTTAGTCAGCGCTCCACCGAACCGAGATTGCGCCCGCTGTCGAACGCCGTGTCACACCCCCGCCGCGAGGCGCGGCGCTCGCGGCCGGTGGGGGATGTCAACGAATTCACGCAACGTTTCAAGCAACGCGGCAAAGTCCAGCGGTTTGGTGAGCAGGGCTCGGGCTCCCATGTTCCTCAGCTCGCGCTCCATGGCGTAGTCCTTGTGTCCTTCCACGGTTCGACCGGTGATGACAATGCAGGGCGTGTGTCGCGTGAGCGTGTGGTTGGAGAGCCGGCCGATCAGATAGTTCCCCCGTCCGTCGGGCATGTAGTAGTCGGTGATGATCACATCGGGACGGTGCTTGAGCGCCGCCCAGTACCCCTGCATGCCGTTGAAGGCCCGCAACACCTCGATGCCGAAGGGTCGCAGCTTGATCTTCAGCGCCTTGGACAGGTCGGGATCATCGTCGATGACCAGCAACTTGGGAGCCGGACGCCGCGCCGCACCTCCCGTCGGCCGCGCGGTCACGGGCACCGAAGCCAGCGACGCAACCGGCTCCACGTCGCACAGCTCAAGGACGATGGGTTTGAGGCTCTCCCAGATGTCGGCGCCTTTGTACACATAGTGCGCCCCGAGCTGTTCGCAGCGTTCGACCGTCCGGTCGTCGTTGCGACCGGTGAGGATGATCACGGGGATGGGCAGCATGCGCTGGTCGTTGGCGAGCATCTCGCAGACCGCCAATCCGTTTCCCGCCGGCATGTTCACGTCGAGGATGGCCAGGTCCGGCGGCTCCTGCTCCACCAGGGCCACGGCTTCCGCGCCGTCGTTGGCGGTGCGAACTTCGAGGCCCAGGTGCGCGCAACGCAAGGCCAGCGCGGATACCAGCCCTTGATCGTCGTCGGCAATTAACACACGTTTCGGTCGCATCAAGTGTCTCCACGCCCGCCCGCCCCCGGTTCGCGGCACCACCCCACGAAATGCCGCCGCCGCTCAACCCGCCGCCTCCGGGCAACTGAGTACGGTGTCCAATGCGGAGATCAGATCACCGTCGCGCAGCGGCTTTTGCAGGAAGTAGGAAGCGTCCAACTGCATCGCCCGCTTTCGAGCACTATCGGCCACGTTGGCGGAGACAATGACCACCGGTGTGGTCCGGGTGGTGGGAGACGCGCGAAGTTCCGCTAACATCGTCAACCCGTCCATCACCGGCATGCGCAGGTCCAGAACCACGGCCCGGGGCAGCGACTTCCGCGCCAGCGCCAGTCCCTGCGCGCCGTCGTAGGCCGAGAGCACGTCGTAGCCGTTCACACGCAAACGGAGCGACATGCCGCGGACGATGTCGCGGTCGTCGTCAACGATCAGGATCAGCGGGCGCTCAGACACAGACGGGCTCCTCGATCCGCAGGGCATCCTCGACGACGTGAAGGAACTCCGGGAGTTGATCCTTGACCCGCCACGTGCCGTGCGTTTTGAACGCCAACCGCGGCAGCGCAGCGCCGGGGCGGTTGCGGTTGGATTCCGCCAGCGCGTCGTTGATCCGGGAAACCAGCGTGCCCACCTCCGGCTGTCCGCTGGGAACAACGACCAGCCATTCCCAGGAACGCGTGCGGAAGACGAGGTAACAGCGGCGAAGCTGATGCTGCACGAGCTGATCCAGGTCGTCGAGAAGCTGCGCGTTGGCTTCCGCCGGGGCATGGGCGGTGGCGAGCGAGACGGTCGACAGCGGTTCGCGGATAACGTCGACGCGCGTGAGGTACCAGGGGATCAACAGGCGGGGCTCGGCCACCGGGATCGTAAACGAGAAGGTGCTACCCGCCCCCAACTCACTCTCCAGGAAGATGTCCCCGAAGTTCAGGTGCACCAGCTCGTTGGCGATGTTCAACCCCAGGCCGAATCCGCGGGTGCTGCGCCGCGCGGCGCCCTCCAGCTGCCGGAACCGTTCGAAGATGGCGTCGCGGTGCTCGGGGGCGATCCCAGGACCGGTGGCGCTGAGGGCGATGGTGACGAGGGCCGGCTCCTTGTGGCGGCGCTGCCCTGTGAGCGTCACCTCACCGCCTTCGTGCGAGAACTTGATGGCGTTCACGGTGAGATTGATGATCACCCGCCCGATCTTTTCCTGGTCGCAGTAGACTTCCGGCAGGCCGTCATCGAGGGCAAACCGGAGGCGGATCCTGCTCACCTCCGCCCGCCGCTCCAGGCTGCTGCGTACGTGACTGACGATGTCGGCGACGCGGCACTTCCGGCGGCAGACGCCCAGCAGCCCGGCCTCCAGGCGGCTGATGTCCAGCATGTCGTTGACCATGTTCTCCAGGTCGTCGACGCGGTTGGCGACGATGTCCAGGTACTCCCGCTGTTCATCGCCCACCGGTCCGGCGAGTTCGTCGCGGATGATGGAGGTGAACTCCTTGATCACCGCGAGCGGCGTGCGGAACTCGTGCGACACGTTGTCGACGAACTGATGCGCGGTGTCGTAGAGCTCCGCCAGACGCAGGTTCTGCTGCGCCAGCATCTCGTTGGCCTCGCGGAGCTTCTGGTCCAGGGCCGCCTTCTCCACGGCGTTGTTGATGGCGCGGCGGATTCCTTCCGAGGTAATCTGTCCTTTGGAGACGTAATCGCGCGCCCCGCGCTTCAGGGCCTCGACGGCGATGGTCTCGTCGCCGCGACCGGTGACCATCACCACGGGCAATGCGGTGACCCCGCGGGCGTCGCACAGTCGCGAAAGGAACTCCAGGCCGTCGAAATCGGGCAGACTATAGTCGAGCAGGACGCAATCGGGCTTGTCGCGGCGACAGCGCTCCAGACCTTCCGCGCCGGTTTCGGCCTCGGAGATGACGTAGCGGCATTCCGATCGCTGGGTAATCAGCCGCCCGTAGGTCGACCGATCCTCCGGTGAGTCGTCCACCAGCAGAATCTGTCGTTGCTTCGTCGGTTCGTTCATGGTTGGGGTCACTCCCGTTGCGGTAACAGGGTCAGATCAAACCAATAGTCACGCAGCCTCCGCATGGATCGACCGAACTCGTCCACCTTCAAAGGCTTCTGGACGTAACTGTTGGCCCCCAACCGATAACATTCCGCGATGTCCCGCTCGTCCGCCGAGGTAGTGAGAACGATCACGGGGATGTGCTTGAGTTCCGGGTCGGTCTTCAGGTCGCGCAGCACGTCGCGCCCGTCGGTTCCCGGGAGATTCAGGTCCAGCAACACCACTCCCGGCCGCGGGGACATCGACTTATCGGCATAGCGGCCGCGCCGGCGCAGAAAATCAAGGGCCTCGTCGCCGCTTTCGCAGCGTACCAGCCGCTCCTCCCCGCCGACCTTGCGGAACGCGCGAACCATGGTCTCGAAATCCTCGGCGCTGTCCTCAACGATGAGTATCGGCAGCGGCGCCGGCCAGGTCGGCGACGACATCGCGCGCTCCTTCCTTACCTTTCTCTCCCTGCAACGTGAACCAGAACGTCGTTCCCTCGCCGAGCACGGAGTCCAGCCAGATTCGCCCCCCGTGTCGCTCTACGATCTTCTTGGCGATGGTCAGCCCGGCACCGGTTCCGCCGCCGAATTGATCCCGCCCGTGCAGGCGCTTGAAGATGCGGAAGATCACGCCGGCGTGTTTCTGCGGGATGCCGATGCCGTTGTCGCGAACATAGAAGGCGACCGGGCGCGGGCTGCCGGAGGGCGAATCCGAGCCCCGCGGCGCCGCGGACTCGTCCCGCTGCTCCTCGGGGCCCACATAGCCGATCTCCACCCACTTCGCGCTCTTGTCGTTGTACTTGATGGCGTTGGTCACCAGGTTGTGGAACACCTCCCCCACCAGCATCGGGTCGCACGACACCACCGGGAGGCGGCGCGGAATGCGCACGGCAACCGCGCTTTCGCGCAACGAAACCTGGAGCGAGTCAAGGATCTCATGGACCACTTCGTTGAGGTCGGCGTCGGCGCGGCCGACGTCCATGCGGCCCACGCGCGAGAAGCGCAACAACCCGTCGATCAATCCTTCCAGCCTCTGCGCCAGGCGGGTCAGGGTCTCGAGTTTGGCGCGACCCTCTTCGTCGAGGTGATCCTGGTAGTCCTCCAGGAGGAAGGTGGCATAGTTGTGAATGCCGCGAAGGGGCTCCTTCAGGTCGTGCGAGGCGATGTAGGCGAAGTCGTCCAGCTCGTGGTTGATGCGCGTCAGATCGCGCACTGCCGATTCCAGCTCGAGCTGGGACGTTTTCAGTTCCTCGTTGAGACGCTCGGTGTAGGCCAGGTACTCGTGCAACGCCTCCTCGGCACGCTGCCGCTGGAGCAACTGGTCCCTCTCCTCCAGCGCGCGGCGCATCACCGGGGCGAGCCGTTCCAGCCGGCTCTTCATGACATAATCGGTGGCACCGGCTTTGAGACATTCGATGGCCACCTCCTCCCCCACCGTCCCGGAGATGAGGATCGCAGGCGTGCCCGGCTGGTGTTCGCGTGCCATGCGCAAGGCGGTGATCCCGTCAAAGTGGGGCAAATTATGATCGAGTAGAATGACGTCATGCCCGCCGGCCTGGAGCCGCGCGAGAAACTCCTCGCGCTCCACCACGCGTTCGGACCGACACGAAAATCCCGCGCTTCGGAGCACACCGATGGTGAGCTCGGCGTCAAGCGGGTTGTCCTCGAGGTGCAGGATGTTCAGCGTTTTGTCCATGGGCTCGATTAGCAGCCTGTTGGGGAACTCGTGACATGGGCTTGCAACCCATGATTTCACGGGCGAGATGCCCGTGCCACACCTTGGCCCCGGCCGCGCGCCACGGGCCGCTAGCGCGCGGCGGCGAGCGCCGGGCGTTTTACAGACGCCACCCCAGGCCGCGGTTCGTTGATAAGCAGCCAGAACAGCCCGATCTGCTTGACCGCGCTGACAAACTCGTCAAACTCCACGGGCTTGACCACGTAGGCGTTGGCACCGTTCTGGTAACCGGCCATGACGTCGCGCTCCTCCCGTGAACTGGTGAGCATCACGACCGGGATGGGCCGCAGCCGCTCGTCGGCTTTGATCTGCCTGAGCACCTCCAGGCCGCCCACCCGTGGCATGTTCACGTCCAGCAGGATCAGCATCGGTTCCTCGCCGGTTCGCCCCGCGTAGGACCCTCGGCGGAAGAGATAGTCCAGGGCCTCGGCACCGTCACGCGCCACAACCACCTGGTTGGCCAGGTGGTGTTCCTCAAGTCCGGCGAGGATCAGCTCCACATCGTTGGGGCTGTCCTCGGCCAGCAGGATCGGTTTCGTCTCCATGTGGATCTCCTTGTGCCACGGGTAAGGTGAAGTAGAACGTTGCTCCCTGATCGAGCGTGGATTCGGCGCGCACCGTACCGCCATGGCGGTTGATGATGCGGCGCACCGTCGCCAGCCCGATGCCCGTGCCCTCGAACTCGTCGTTGCGGTGCAAGCGCTGGAAGACCCCGAACAGCTTGTCGGCGTAGCGCAAGTCGAACCCCACGCCGTTGTCGCGGATGCAGGTCTCCACCTTGCCATCTTCGGTACAGATCGCCGCGATCTCGATTCGTGCCGGTTGGCGTGAGGAAGTGAACTTCAGGGCGTTGGAGAGGAAGTTCATCCACGCAATTCGCATCAAGGCCGGATCGGCCTGCACCGGCGGCAACTCGCCGATCACCCATTCCACGTTGCGACTGCCGACCGTGGCCATCAGTTCGCGGCGCACATCGTCGATGATCGGTCTCTGGTGGATCGGCTGGGTACGCAGTTCAGTTCGGCTGGTGCGGGAAAACCCCAGCAATTCGTCGATGAGCAGCCCCATCCGGCCCGCGGAATCCGTGATGATGTGCAGGTAACGCTGCGACGTCTCGTCCAGCCGGTTCTTCTCGTGTTCCAGGAGCAGCTTGGCGAAGCCGTCCATGTGCCGCAGCGGGGCACGCAGGTCGTGCGACGTCGAGTACGCGAAGGCCTCCAGTTCCGCGTTGATCGCCTGCAACTCGGCGGTGCGTTCCTTAACTCGGCGCTCCAGGTCTTCGTTCAAGGCGTGGATTTGCGCCTCGGCCAGCTTGCGCGCCGTGATGTCGCAGACGATTCCCGTAAAGAGCCGGCGGTTGGATAGTTGAACTTCGCTCACCGCAAGTTCCAGCGGGAACTCGCTTCCATCGGCGCGGCGGCCGGTCATTTCGCGCCGGCTGCCAATAACCCGCTGCTCACCGGTGCGGAGATACCGCGCCAGGTACTCGCGATGGGCTCGAGCGTGCGGCGAAGGCATGAGCATGCCGACGTCCCGGCCGATTACTTCTTCCGCGCTGTAACCGAAGATACGCTGTGCGGCATTGTTGAGGGTTTCAATGGTCCCTTGCTCGTCGATGGTGATGATTCCGTCGGCGGCGGTATCGAGGATGGCATGCAGCCGTGCCTCTTCCTCGCGCAAGGCCGCCTGCACCCGCTTTTGCTCCGTAATGTCCATGGAGATGCCGCACATGGCGTAAGGCGCCCCGCCGGGGTCCAGGAGCGGGAACTTGATGGAAAGGTAGGTGTGCTCGCCGTCGCGTTGTTCCGCCGTTTCCTCGATGTGCAGCGGGCGTCTTTCATCGATCGCCTGCTGGTCATGAGCGCGATACACCTCCGCGAGATGGGGCGGGCAGAAATCGGCGTCAACGCCGCCGATGATCCGGCTTTCGGGGCGGTCGAGCAGCCGTTCCAGCGCCCGATTGGCGAGGATGTACCGCCCGTTAAGGTCCTTGGCGTAGATCAACATGGGAGCATGATCGAGAATCGCCTGGAGGCGCCCGCGGCTGGTTCGCAGGTCCTCTTGCGCTCGGGCGCGTTCCGCCTCGGTGCGAGAGATCACCCTGGCGGTCCACAGAACCAGGCCCGTCAGCAGGATCACGTTGCAGGCGACCAGCATCGCTACGCCGAAGTCAGTGCCGTAAAGGCCGGCGCGCTCGCCGCGCAGGCGCAGCCAGCCGAGGCCAACCAGCAACACCGTCGTGGGCGGCAGCAGACGGCGTGCCATCACCGCCCCCAGAGCGTGGCTGTTCACAATGGTCATGATCCCCGATCGCGGCTGCGAGGACAGGATGCCGGTCGACAGCAGAAGGAAAGCAAACGCGGTGTGGACGGCGATGGGATTGAACGCCAGCGCCGCATATAGCGCCTCCGCGCCGTAGAGGTGTCCGATGAAGGAAAGGAACGCCAGCGCGAGCGTCAGCAGTGCCGGCACCTGGGAAAAAGGAGAACGTTCCCGCGCGCCGGCGAGTAAGAGGGAAAGGCCAACAAGGACGAAGCAAACCGACGTGACGAACGCCATGCGTCCCGGGGGTGCCGCCGTTGCCGGATCCGGGGCCTCCTGCACGAACAGTCGGTCGATCCCCAAGTCCCAGCCGAACAGGTACTCCGCAAGCGTCAGGCACCCGACCACGAACACGGCCCCGGCCAGTGCCCGCCCAAGGCGGCGGACGTTCGCATCTGCCCTGTGGTCGGCCAGTAGAAAAAGGGAGGCGCCGGCGAAAAGGAAACAGATCGCGGTGTTGACCCGCATGTGGACCAGGCCGGAAATGACCTGTGTCAACACCGCAATGCCGAGCGTCCAACCGATCAGAACGAGCACGCCGATCAGAGACACGCCGGCGCCGGCCGTCCGGGCGAACGTCCGGAACCGCCGTGCAATCAACTCGTCGTGATCAAACGCGGGCATAGCGCGTCCGCCGATGGCGGCCTACCCCCGACCACTCGCATCGCGTGACGGTCCATCGAACCGGTGATGCATCTCTCATCGGATGAGACGGCCCATCGCTGAAGCTGAGGTTATGGTGTTGTCCCGGATACGAAGCGCCGCCCCGCGGAAAGCAAATACTTGCGTACCCCGGAGCTTCGTTCGCGCGCAACGCCGCAAACTGCGCTGCAACGCGCCTCGCGCGGCGCGTGCCCCGCTTTTGCCAAGCTCGATGCCGGCTGCTACGTTAGCTTCTTCGCCGTTGATGCGTGGTCCGGCGGATTATCGGTGCGCAGCGAAACTTACGTCCGCGGAGTGCATGACAATGCTGGGGTCGTCTCGAAGACGTGCGGTTGTTTACAGTGTGCTGGCTTCCATCCTGCCGCTTGGCGGCGCGTGTGCCGCGGCCCGGGCTGCGGATGCCGCCACGCATCCCTTCTCGGTTCACGACATGCTGGCCATGGAGCGCATCAGCGACCCGCAGCTCTCGCCCGACGGCAAGCGCATCGTATTTGTGCGGCGCGTGACGGACCTGGAGGCCAATCGCGGCCGCACGGACCTGTGGCTGGTGAACGTGGATGGCAGCGCTATGCGCCGGCTGACCTCCGACCCCGCGGGCGACAGTGAACCGCGCTGGTCGGCGGATGGTAAGCTCGTTTACTTCATCTCCTCGCGTTCCGGCTCGACGCAAGTATGGAGGATCGCCACCGACGGCGGCGAGGCGGAACAAGTAACCCGCGAGCCGCTGGACGTCAGCAGCCTGGTAGTGTCGCGTGATGGCACGCGGCTCGCCTGCGCCATGGACGTGTTCCCCGATCTGTCGCCGGCCGAGACCAGGAAGCGCTTGGACGAAACCGCGGCGCGCAAGGCGACCGGCCGGGTGTACGACCGGTTGTTCGTGCGGCACTGGGACTCGTGGAAGGATGGGCGGCGGTCGCATGTGTTCGTGCTGCCGTCGGCGGGCGGCCCGGCCGTGGATGTGATGAAGGACATGGACGCCGACTGTCCCCCCAAGCCGTTCGGCGGCGCCGACGACCTCGCATTCACCCCCGACGGCAGCGGGATCGTCTTCGCGGCACGGGACGTCGGCCGCGAGGAGGCCTGGAGCACCGATATCGACCTGTACCTGGTACCCATCGACGGTTCGGCGAAGCCGAAATGCCTGACGGAGTCCAACCAGGCGGTTGACACCAACCCAGTGTTCTCGCCGGACGGAAAGCGGCTCGCCTGGCGAGCGATGAGCCGTCCGGGCTACGAGGCCGACCAGTACCAAATCCTGTTCATGGACTGGCCGGGCGGAACGGGGAAGCCGCTTGCCGTCAACTGGAATCGTTCCTTCGAGTCTATTACCTGGGCACCGGACGCAAAGACGATCTTCACCACGGCGGAAAACCTGGGGCAGCGCTCGCTGTACGCCGTTGGGTTGGAGCAACCCGCCGACAAGGTCACTACGGTTGTCGAGAAAGGAACCGTCGGCTGGGCGGATGTAGCCGGCGATCGCGTCGTGTACGCGATGGATCATCTGCGCTCCCCGGTAGAACTCTACTCCGCCCGACTCGACGGCTCCGACGTGCGCTCCATCACGCAGATCAACAAAGAACGGCTAGCCGCGGCGCGGATGGGCGAGCCCGACCAGTTCACCTTTCCCGGCTGGAACGACGAGCCGGTCTACGGGTACGTGGTCAAGCCCGCCGACTTCGACCCGTCGAAGCGCTATCCTGTTGCATTCCTGATACACGGGGGCCCACAGGGATCGTTCGGGAATCATTTCCATTACCGTTGGAACCCCCAGGCGTATTCCGGGGCGGGCTACGCCGCGGTGATGATCGACTTCCACGGTTCGACCGGCTACGGGCAAGCGTTCACCGATTCGATCCGTGGCGACTGGGGCGGGAAGCCCCTTGTCGACCTGCAAAAGGGCCTGGAGGCAGCCCTGAAGCGCTACCCCTGGCTCGATGGCGAGCGCGTCGCCGCACTGGGGGCGTCTTACGGCGGCTACATGATCAACTGGATCGCCGGCAACTGGCCGGATCGCTTCCGGTGTCTGGTCTGTCACGACGGAAATCTCGACGAACGCATGGCGTACTTCGATACCGAGGAGCTTTGGTTTCCGGAGTGGGACCACCAGGGTACACCATGGGAGAATCCGGAAGGCTACGAAAAACAGAATCCGCTGAATTTCGTGAAGCACTGGAAGACGCCCATGCTGGTGATCCACGGGGCGCTCGATTTCCGGGTGGTGGAAACGCAGGGCCTGTCCACGTTCACGGCGCTTCAGCGGCGGGGCATTCCAAGCAAGTTGCTGCACTTCCCCGACGAGAACCACTGGGTCCTCAAGCCGGCCAACAGCATCCTCTGGCATGAGACGGTGCTGGCCTGGCTCGATGAATGGACGAAAGAATAGCCTGGACATCCCAGCTAGCGTCCGCTAACCTTGCCTCAGGTTCCTACATTAGCGTTGGCAAAATCCCCAAGCTCGGGACTGTTGACTTCGTTGGGGGCTGAGTGCCGCGCGGCGTACGGGGGCACGCGACACAGGGATGGTCCGCAAGCGCAACTCCACCCATGACACCTCCGATCCAGCTGCGCGCGTCCTGCACGGCGCGCCGTCGATCCGACGGCACCGGTTGTGCGGATGCCCCGCGGCGGCGATCACGGTTTTTGCCGCCGTTGCCGCGGCACCTGGTACCGCTCGGGCGGGCATCTCATCCGTCAGCGGCCTGTACGACTCGCAGCGAATCCTTTTCCGAATCGTGTTCACCGACGCACGCCCCTTCGCGGCCGGCTGGCAGTTCCAGGTGTTCATCGACGCCGACAACAACTCCGGAACCGGGTACGCCAAGGGTTATGATCGTCTGGCACGCGGAGTGGAAACCGCCGCCCCGCAGGCGATCTACGTGCGGGACACGACGGGCGGTGGCGGGCCCGGGGGGTGGGGGCCGGTCCGCGGCACCGTCAGCTTCACCATGACGGATGACTGGCACCTTGAAATCGAGGTGCCCCTGGCCGTGGCAGCCCTGAACTCCGGTGACGTCAAATTCGCCTTCGAAAGCTACTTTCAACATCGCCTGGTGGACAGCCGCGCACCGCAGCGAACCACCTTCGACGGCGGCAGCGACTGCAACGGCAACGGCATCCGCGATGACCTGGACATCAGCAGCGGGTTCAGCGAGGACTGCGACGACAACCGCATCCCCGACGAGTGCGACATCGCCGCGGGCCGCGCCGAGGATTGCAACGAAAACGGTACCCCGGACGGCTGCGACATCGCGTCCGGCGGCAGCTCCGATTGCATGTCGGACGGCGTTCCCGATGAGTGCGAACCCGACTGCAACGCCAACGGCATCGGCGACAGTTGTGACCTTGCGGCGGGCACGAGTCGCGATTGCGACGGTGACGCCGTTCCCGACGAATGCCAGCCCTTCGCGGCCGCCTCGGGAAGCCGCTACCTGACGATCCACCCGGCACCGGCAACCCAGCCCATGGCGCTGCGCGTGACCGGGTCGGCCACCGATCCCCAGGTACGTTGCGTTTCGGGCTTCGTCCAGGCGGATGGATCGCTGGGGATGTTCCCCGTGTACCAGACATCCGCGCAGTGGTGTACCGTGAACGTAACGGGCGACGAGATCATCGGCGGGGCCTCCTACCTGATCCAACCGTACACCGGAAGCACCTGGCTGCCTGCCACCCGCGTTACGACGCCGCTGTGGTGCGACTTCGATCGCAACAATGTCGTCAACTTTACCGATTTGCAGATCATCGTCGGCGTGTACGTCGGCTCCCACGCGTTCCCGTTGCCGCAGGTCGACGCCGCTCCGTGCGTCCCGGACGGTGTGGTGAACTTCACGGACATCCAGGTGGCGCTCCAGGTGTTCGGGTCGGCATCCACCGAGATGTGGAACTGCGTCGACGTTTGTCCTTGAGTAACCGCCCCGCCGTGCCGTGCCGTGCCGGCGCGGGTGCGCCGTTACCTGTCGCCGGGCCGGCGACTACGGCACGGTCGCCACCGCGAGTTCCGCGCCGCGCGGCAGGTGGACGATGAAGGTCGCTCCCTCGTTCGGCTTGGATTCCACGGTGATGGTCCCGCCGAGCATCTGCACGATTCCGTGGGCGATGGCGAGTCCCAGCCCCGTACCCTCGCCCTCCGAAGTGGTCAGCTTGTTCTTCGTACTCCAGAAGGGTTCAAACAGGTGCGACAGGGCGACCTCGTCCATGCCGCACCCGGTGTCGCTAATGCGCGTGACCAGATCGCTCCCTTCTACCGTCACCTCGAGGCGCAACATCCCCCCGTGCGGCATGGCTTCGATAGCGTTGCGGGTCAGGTTCCGCAGCACCGTGAGCCACTGGCTGCGCCCGATGGGCAGGATGGGGAGCTTCGGGACACTGACCGAAAGCCGGATCTGCTGCCCGGCGAGCGCCCTTTCCAGGTCATCTGCGACCTCGTTGACGATCTCCGTGAAATCGCTCAAGTCCTCGCCGCGACGATCGCCCTCGGCAAAGGCCATCAGCCCGTTGACCAGGGCACTGGCCCGCAGCAGGGCGCGGTTCGTCTGGCGCAGCGTGCGCGCCGTCACCGCCGGGTCGTCGGCAGTGGCCGCATAGTCCACGCTGGTGATGACGCCGCCGAGGATATTGTTGAAGTGATGCGCGATGGCGCCGGCCATGCGCCCCAGCGCCGAGAGCTTGCGGTTTTCGTTCACCTCATTTTGCAGCGCGATGCGCCGCGTGATGTCGCGGATGCAGATGGAACTGCCCAGGCCCGAGCCCGACGGCCCCAGAATGGGCGCAATGGTGCAGGCAAGCTCGCGCGGCGAGCCGGCGGCATCGCGGTCGGCGAAATCGAGCTGCCCGGTTTCACCGCGGTCCATCGCCGCGACGATCATCGCCTCCGCCGCGGCACGCCGCTCCGTGGGCATGACCGCGACGATGGGGCTGCCCAGCATACGGTCCGACGCCGCCCCGAACATCACCGCCGCAGCGCGATTCCAAACACAGATGCGCAGGTTCCGGTCGCAGGCGATTAACGCCACCCCGGCGTGCTCGCACAAGCGGCGAAAGTAGGAGTCGTCCCTCGGCATCACGGTTGCGTCGACTTCCGTCATCCCAGGGCCCTTCCACGCCTTACCGCCAGCGACATTGCATGCGGCGTCACCGCGCCGCGCTGCTTGCGCCCTGACGCTGGTAGGCGGACGGAGTGATGAAGTAAAGCGTTTCGTGGGTCCGCCCCTCACGGCGGACCAGAAGAAACCGACTGCCCACCAGGTACTCGCGATCCGCCTCTTCGCTGGGGCCGACCACCAGGAAGGCGCCGGGGTTGAGTGCTACGGCCGTCGTGAGCTCCTCGAACACGTGCCGATCCACCTCCGGCACCTGCCGCAGGACGCCGCCGCTTCGTTCCCAGGTGAGGGTCCCCAGGTCCCGACTCACCTCGAAGCGGATTTGCAAATCAAAGGTACCGCCCAGCTCGGAGCGGATGGCGTAGTCGATCTGCATAAGCTTCTTGCCGGCGCTGAAGGTCCTGCCCTGAAGGCGGCGATCTGCAGAGAAGGCGAAGATCGACTCGCTCTCTTCGATGGCCCCCAGTTCCAGCACCAGGGGCAGGTTCCGCTGGCCGAACAACTGCTCCTGGCGGAGTTCCGCGTCGCATGCCGTCAGAATGGTTCGGATGGCCGGCCACGACTTCGCCGCGCCGACGCCGACGCGGATACCGTTCCGCGAGAGGCGTTCAAGCTGTTCGGCGCTGATGGCACTGCCGTCGACGTGGTTCCATATCTTGCGCGAGTGCCGCGTGCCAGCCACCGGCAGGTCTACACGCAGAAGGTCGAACGCCAGTTCGACGAGCTGCACGGTGTCCGCCGGACGGGGCGATGCGGCGTTCTCGCGGTGGGCCGCTGTGGGAGCGGTGGGGCGCGTCATCTCGTGCGCTGTGCTCCCCGCAGGCCGGCTACCGCGCAAGCCCTGGGCTGCGCACGCCCCAAGCCCTGCCAGGCATGCCGGCACCACCCACCGCCAGCCCCACGCAATAAGCCACTTCATACGATGCTGTCGCTCGGCCGACGTGCAAGCCTATACCAGTTCGCACGCGCGATCAACGGCGCATCCGTCAGGATCGCCGCTCGCCCTGCCGAAGTGGCCGCAATGCCGGGGCCGAGGGCCCCCAATTCAGGGAGTCGCGGCTGGAGGTTACCTGCTCGCCCGATTGTGCCGTGTGCAGTGAGCCTCGGTGACCGTCACGACCGAGCCTTGATCGCATCCACGGCAGCGGCGTATTGCTACCGCCTGCCGACCCACGCGCCCCAAAACGCCGCGAAGTCCTCCAAGTCGAGGTCGTGATCCGCGGGTGGAGCATCGAAAAACATGCACGCCGATGCAATGGCCGGGCCCATAGTGCCCGTAAAACAGGTCTGGAATTCCGCGAAGTCCTCCAGCCCGACGACGGCGTTGGCGTCGAAGTCACCCGGGTCGCGCGGGTCAATCGCCAGCGCCCCATCTGTCCGAACGTCGGGCACAACCAATTCCTGCATTGCTCCGTCATAGGTTGCGCGGCGGATCCCATCCCGGGCACCCCAGTAGATCATCTCATGCACGGGATCGACGGCGACATACCGCTCGCTGTCGGAGGTGACAACGTCGGTAAACTCCAACGTCGCCAGCCGAACGCGTTGGATAACCGCTCGGTTCTCCCTCCACAGGCATCGAAACAACAGCCCCAACCGTCGGTCGATCGCCAGTGACTCTGACTGGCAATACACAATCACGTCACCGATCACCTTAGGTTGTGCGCCGTCCAGATTGGCGACAAGCAGGCTGGCGTGATAACCATAGTGGTCGTTCGCCCAATACATTCGCTGGTTGGCGGCGTCCAGCGCGATCCCGCGCGGTGAGTCCTGGTCCGAATCCGCAAGCATTTCGACTCCGCTTCCGTCCATGTTCACGCGGAAGATGCTGCCCGAAAAGTAGGAGCTGCTCGTCCAGTACAGCCTTCCGCCCGCCGAATCAATGGCCATGAACGTCGTGAAGCCAGACGCGATCGGTACCACGTCCCTCGTGTCGGAGCCGTCAAGGTTAGCGCCGCGTATCCTCCACACGTCGCGCGCATCGATTTCGAACCAGTACATTCTTCCGCCCCGAAGATCCAGCGCATGCCCCCATCCGACCCTGGAGTGGCTGAGGAGATCCTCGGCGTTGGTCCCATCGAGGTCGGCTCGCTGGATGATCTCCCAGCTTGCATCCACCCAATACACCTTCGCAGTCGCGGAATCGATTGCGATTCCCTGCGGATCGCGAAGGTTGGGCATGACGGTTTCCACGTTGGTCCCGTCGAGATCGGCACGCTGAACGGCCTGAAATGGGAAAGCGTGGTTTGTCCAGTAGAGCCGTCCGTTCAGGGTATCGATGGCCATGCCGACAGCGTTGATCGAGTCGCTGCGCAACACGGTGTGCGGGTCTGAGCCGTCCAGGTTGGCACGATAGACTGTGTTAGGGCGCTCGTCCGCCCAGTATAGTCTTCGGTTCACGAGGTCCAATGCCACGCCGGAAGTGAGGGCTTGGGCATTGGCGACAACCGTTTCGACGGCGGTTCCGTCAAGTCTCGCCCGTTGAACCAGGTCGGTACCCCGATCCACCCAGTAGATTCTTCCCTCGTGGGGATCGACCGCGATGGCCACCGGGAAAACCAATGCGCCAACCACCACTTCGCGTGTCGGTGCCGGCTCGATCGGTGTCCGAGCAACGGCGCCGGCGATCGGTTCTACCCAATACAGGTACCCCCGTACGGTATCCACGCAGATTCCCCGGGGGCGATCCGGCGTTACTAGGAACAGCTCAACACCGGACCCGTCGAGCCTCGCGCGCCAGATACGTCCCGTCAGCTCACTGGTCCAGTACATCCAGCCGCGTGCGGGATCGATGGTCAGGCTGTGTGGATACGTGGATTCACGGGCCGTACGTATTTTTGAAACGTTCGAACCGTCGAGGTCGGCGCGCCATAGCGTCTTCCCCCAAAAGTCCGTCCAGTAGAGCCCGCCGCCTCTTGCGGCTGCGCCAGCCAGGCAAAGCCCGCACACCAAAACTGCCACCGCGCGCGCCGCGCCTCGAGGCATGACCGTGGGCCTCCGCGTTTGCCGAGTCGGTCCACCACCCCCCGTGGACTCACTTGCACCACTGATGATAGGTCCATTCCAATGTCGGCGTCAAACGCCGGAAGGCGAACGCGCCTTTGAAGCGCACGCCCCAAGACGGCATGCGTACGGCTCGACGGGCCAAAGATCCGCGAGGCATTCTCAGAACTGAGAGAACCAGCCTTTCGATAGCTGCATTAACGTGCGAGAGCCTGGGCGGGCCGAAGGAACCGCGATGCCGCAGCCAGATCCTGGTGCGGTCGGGCGCGGAACGTCGCGCCGGCCACTCAGATTGATAGCTGTCGCTGTCCCACGTACCCGCGCTCCTGGAAGTGCACGAAGAGCGCTTCAACGCTGGGGAAGACCGCCGTGGCGGTTTCCGTGATGAAGGGCGAGGGGTCACACGCGGGGCGCCAAACCACATAAACTTCCTTGGTATTCTCGAAGGCGTGGTGCAGTTCGCGTTCCACGCCGGAGGAGATGGCCGGTCGTCCGTCGGGGAGCACGGGAATGTAGCTGACGATCATCTCCGACTGGTCGATGAGTTTGAAATCCCGCGCGTAGATCTGGGCGTCGATGTCCTTGGCGATGCGCGCCAGCTCCTCGGCATCCAGGCTGATCTGCCGTCCGTTCGCCGTAACGATGAGCTGCGTTTCCCCACGTGCCGCGGCAGCCTCCGCCCGGTGGATGAGCTGTTTCTCGTCCAGGTCCGCGGGGTCGAAGGTGATGAATTGCTCGGCCAGCGAATCGCGAAACCGTTCGATCTCCCCCAGAATCGCCGGCAGCTCCAATACGTGTGTCATGGGAAAGGAGGGGTAGACGCGCTTTCGGTGTGGCTCGAACATGAGCCGATAGAGCGACTGCGCCGCGATCCGCGGGTTGTCCCGCGACATGACGTAGGCGTGCCCATAGCCCGCCACCGCCTCGGCCATCGCCTCCGTGACCACGATCTCCTCCTCGCGCCACACCAGAATGTCCTTGAGCGAGTGCTTGATCTCGTGATCGCGTTCCAGCCTTTCGTGCACCGCGTCTACGTTGTCCACCAGGGTCACGTACAGGTCGGCATCGAGCTCGGCCATCTGCGCGTGGTCATAAGCGTGAAACAGCCCGTGCTTCCATCGGAAGGTGGCGTGGGTATTGACGATCAAGTGGCAACCCGCCGCGGCCGACGCCAGGATGTCCTTGAATACGCTGCGACGCAGCGCGGTCAGCCGCTGTCGCGGCAGGTCCAGAATGCGCCGCGGTACGATGTCAGGCGCCTCGCTGCACATCAGCTCGCCGACATGGAACACGCGTACCGGGTGGCCGTGCCGCGCCGCCAGCGCCGCCACTTCCTCCAGGAACGGTTTCTTGTTCAGGCCGACCTGACCCGTGACCACGACGCGGATTCCGCTGTGACGCGGCACGTGCTTTCGATCAAAAAGGGAACGGGCGGGCGTAGGTAGGGCGCTCATGGGACCCGACGGGCGCGGCTAAAAGTCGGATGGATCGCCGAACTCCTGCACCCAATAAACGGCATGTTCACCCCCTCGGCGCACGGCGATGCCGACCTCCTGCCAGCGTTCGTCGAGGATGATTTCGCGGTGCGAAGGGCTGTCCATCCAGACGCGAACCACGTCCGCCGCGCTTTCCTGGCCGGCGGCGAGGTTCTCGCCCACGGCGTAGAAGGTGTACTTCGCACTTGCGGCGCGGTCACCCGGGCCGGCGCCGTCGACCGGGTCTTCATGGCCGAAAAACCCTTCCTCGATCATGCGGCAGGCGTAGTCGCCCGCTACCGCTGTGAGTGTCGGATTCAGCGCCACCGGAGCGAGCTCGGCTTCCGCGCGCTCGAAGTTGATAAGTTGAAGCACCTGGTCCGCGACCGTCACCTCGTCATCCGGAACAACGCAACGGGCCGCTCCGTCCACGGGCTTCTCCGCGTCCCGCTCCTCGGCTGCCCCTCCCGCGGGAGCAAAGCATCCTCCCAACGCCAGGACGGTACAAGCGGTCAGCAGTCGGGGAACTCGCAGGCTGAGCATCATCGCTATCCTTCTTGCCGATTGCGCGCCCCGCTTCTGCCAAGGCGCCATACGAAGCCCACCCGCCGGTTCCGGCGGCCACTCCAGGCCGTCTTGCTATCGTCAAATGCCCGCTAACCGCCGTATTCTACGTCCGCAC
The DNA here is from genome assembly GCA_016208685.1 of Planctomycetota bacterium. Classification (GTDB taxonomy): domain Bacteria; phylum Planctomycetota; class Phycisphaerae; order UBA1845; family UBA1845; genus JACQXM01. The sequence continues at coordinate 225,503 of JACQXM010000024.1, forward strand.
GGGTTGCATAACAACCCAACCGTACCCCGTCCAAGCCGTGACGCAATTGTTACATACCTACAGCACGAGCTCGGCGGGGCCGAGAGCCTTCCAGAGTTTAGAGCGTAGTATCGTCCCTGCGGATCACGGGCTTGAGCCGCGGGTTCCGGTAATGCCCCGTGCCTAGCCGGCTTTCGGGTTGCGGGCGCAGAATCGGACGGGCCCGAAATCGGCGCGCGGCAGCGACCGGCGACTCCCCACCGCGCGGGAAGTCTGGTATACGGACGACGCCCGGACGCAGGACGTGAACCGCATGAACCTCACGCTTGGTCATAGCCCCGACCCCGACGACGCGTTCATGTTCTACGCGCTCGCGACGGGGAAGATCGACACGAGTCCGTGGCAATTCGAACACGTGCTCCAGGACATTCAAACGCTCAATCAGCGGGCCCTGGCTGGCGAGCTGCACATCACGGCGGTCAGCATCCACGCCTACCCCTTCGTAGCCGACACTTACGCTCTGACCAGTTGCGGCGCGAGCATGGGCGATGGCTACGGGCCGTTGGTGGTGGCCCGGGAACCACTCAACGTCGAGGCGCTGCGCGGGCGGACCATCGCCGTGCCCGGCGAAATGACGACCGCCTTTCTCGCCCTGAACCTCCTGCTGGGCGTGGGGACGTTCCGCCACATCGTCGTGATGTTCGATCGGATCCTCGATTGTGTCGCGCGCGGCGAGGCCGACGCCGGGCTCATCATCCACGAGGGCCAGCTCACCTATTCCCGCCACCGGCTTCACGGCGTCGTCGACTTAGGCGCGTGGTGGAAACAGGAAACCGGGTTGCCCCTGCCGCTGGGCGGCAACGCCATTCGCCGCGACCTGGGGATGCCGGCGATGCGGGACATCGCGACCATCCTGCGCCGCAGCATCGAATACGGACTCGCGCACCGCGCTGAGGCGGTGGAGCATTCGCTGCGCTACGCCCGCGACATGGGCCGCGAGCTTGCCGACCGCTTTGTGGGGATGTACGTCAATAACTTCACCGTTGATTACGGCGAGGTCGGACGGCGCGCCATCCACGAGCTACTGGGCCGCGCCCATCACTCCGGCCTGGTTCCCGCCGTGCCCGACCTGGAATTCGTTGGCTGATCGGTTCCCGCCGCATCCCCCGCCCTCCGAATCCACGTGTGGTCACGGTTCTTGCATTCCCCTTGCCGGGCGGGAAGATGGGGTATCGAGTAGCGATTCCCGGCCTTCGGTTCCGAAGGGGGTCTTTGGCGTGCCGACGCACCGATGTCAGTGTGGTGCCACCTATCGCTTTGCGGCCGAGGCCGCCGGCAAGAAAGCGAAATGCAACAAGTGCGGTGCCGTGTTTCAACTGGACGATGGGAAGGCGGACACCGGTGTCATCGCTGTTGCCGGCGAGCCCACCGATGACAGCGAACTGAGCGAAGCCCTGTCCCGCGCCGAGGCGTATAAGAGGGCGGCGGCGCATGCCCGCGCCGCGGGCTTGAAAGATGCCGCGGCCAGCCAGGTGGCGGACGCGGACGCCGAACCGGTGCTCGCCGCCGATGCCCACGCGCTGCACGGCCTGCTGGAGGACCTGCTCTGGGTGTTCCTCTTTCCCACCTCCCTCGAGAATCTCTTCATCTTCCTCGGTATCTGGGTGTATGCGAGCCTGGCCTCCTTCGTCTGGATCTTGGCCGTCCTCTTTTACCTGTGGTTTTCGGCGTACTGCTTCGACGTGATTCAGACAGCAGCCAGCGGGGAGCGCAGCCTTCCTGAACTCATGTTCACACGCGGAGCGATCGTTGATTACCTGGCGGCGACCCTCAAGTGGGCGGCAAGCTGGCTCTATGTGCTTGCGCCCCTGCTCGCCTACATGATCATCCGCTGGGCTGGCGACTCGCCGCTTCCGGTTGGTTTCCTGCAGCTTGTCAAAGGAACTCTGCCGGTCCTCGTTGAGACGGGCAGGGCCGATGCCGTGTTTGCGTTCCTCACGGTGCTGGCGGTCGCGTGTTGGCCGATGGCGGTCGTCTGCCTGGCGCTGGGCGGCATGGAGACCTTGTCACGGGTCGACCTGTTGATGGTTACGCTGGCGCGCACCGCCGGTGGATACGTGTTGGTGCTGGTGTTCGTGGTGGGGGCCCATTGCGTGGGACACTACGCCGGCGAGGCATTCAAGGCCGCCGTGAGCGTTGGGGCGGGCGGGGGCTCGATAGGGAGCTGGATTCTCGCGAGGTTCCTCGCCGACGGGCTCAAGGTGTACCTCACTCTGGTTTCGATGCAGGCTATCGGCTTCTTCTACCGCCGGTATCGGTACCGATTCGCCTGGGATTGGGGGTAGTCACCTCCCGCGACGCCGCCGCGGTCGGCGCCGTAGTAGCCCGTTCCCGACAAGTAAGCGTCCACGCCACCGTCGACGGGCCGGGAGCTGCCCATGCGGCGCGATGAGGCGCCCGGTCGCCGTTCACCAGGGACTGACAATACTCGTGGCCACCAGCCCTATGCCGAGGAGCGCGCCAACCACGCCTTCTAAAACCGGCGGCTTCGACGCAAGGCGCGGGCGGGCCCACGCGGGAAGCTCGCGCACGCGCAGGGCTCCCGCGCCGAGGAACGTCGCGGCGATACCGCAGAGAAGCGCAGCCAGCCGTCCGGCCCAGGTCCCCACTTCGTACAGGGGAAAGATGATGCCCAACACCCGCGCCACCGCGCCCGCCATGGCCACCACCCACCCCAATGGCACGAGTCTGAGCGCGTCGTCAACGGAGCTCAGCACCGTGGAGATTCGGTCCACTTCTTGCCGCCATTCCTCGAACGAAAACGGAGCGCCGCACTCCGAACACCGCCCTCGCGGCGCGCCGCGCAAGTCATAGCCGCAGTTCAGACAGAATGGGTACGTCTCATTGGCCGGGTGATGGCCGACAAGGCGATCCAGATCGCGCGTTTCCACGCCCCAGCCCCCTTGAGCCGCGAGTTGCACGTTAGGTCAGCGTGCAACGGCGAGTTCGGCGGTTTCACATATAGCATGGTACGCGCATGGCGGGTGCGTCAAGTCGATGGCGTGCAAAGGCCTCGGCGCCCGAGCGGCGCGGTCGACGTCTTACCCCGCCAGCGGTACCATTCGCCCGGCGGAGTAACGCGGTCGATCGCCCGCGGCCGCGAGGCACGTGCCGACAGCCCGCCGTTGCCGCTCAGGCTGGTCCGCGATCAGCGCGGAATCGTGGACTGTGATCGGCGCCTACTCTCCAGGGCATAGGCGGGCTCGGCGGGACCCCCGCGGCGGCCCGTTTCAGCGTCCAATTCTTGAAAGGGACACTCATGGACAAGCAACTCAAGGCTTGTGTGGCGGAGGCTATCGGAACGTTCGTGCTCTGTTTCCTCGGAGCTGGAAGCATCTGTCTCGTCGCCCACATGGGCAGTTCGGGCCCAGGTCTGCTCGGCGTGGCAGTGGCGCACGGAATCGCCCTTTCGGTCGCGGTTTCCGCCACCATGAACGTTTCCGGCGGCCATGTGAACCCCGCAGTCACGATCGGCATGCTGGTCACCGGTCGAATCCGCCTGGGTGCCGCGGTGGCGTACATCCTGGCGCAGCTCGCGGGTGCGGTGATCGCCGGCGTGGCCGTGCTGCTCATTTTCGACAGCTTCAAAACCGGAGATGACAAGAGCGTGGTCCGGCAAGTGCTGCTGGGGACGCCGGCGTACAACGCGCTGCACACCAGCGCCATGCTGGCGACCGGCATCGAGGCCGTACTCACCTTCCTGCTGCTATTTGCGGTGTTCGGAACCGCCGTGGACCCGCGGGCACCAAAGATCGGCGGGTTCGGCATCGGCCTGACCATCGCCGCCGATATCCTCGTGGGAGGCCCGCTGACGGGCGCCGCCATGAACCCCGCCCGCACCTTCGGCCCGGGGCTGGTCGCCGCATTGTCCGGCAACATGCCGGAGTTCTGGCCACAACAAGCGGTTTACTGGATTGGTCCGGTGTTGGGGGGCGTGGCGGCGTCGTTGGTGTACCAGCACCTGATACTCGACAAAGGCACGAAGTAAGCCGCAAGTCGTATCGACGGGCCGGGCTGCCGCGCCAGATGCGACGCGATTCCGAGTGGGCGATTGACACCGTTGTATGACGTGAAGGGAAGGCGGTCGCGGCTCGGTTCGACCATCTGTGAGTACTCGCGGGACTGGTCGCGTGCCGTGGCGGTACTGACTCGCCGTCGTCTCGTAGCTGTTATGGCCCGCTGCCTCACGGTCGCGGCTCTGTTTGCGGGCGCTGGATCGCGCGCGGTGAATCAGAGCTGATCGAGCTGAAGGAACTCGCCCATGTATTGATCGTACGCGTCCTGCCCCGCCTTGCTGGCGAGTTGCAGGCCGAGCTCGTTGATCACCTTGGTGCCCATGCCAATCCACTCACGCCAGCAGATGCTGCACGTGTGAGCAAAGACCTTCTCACCCAGCGCGCCTTTGAACGGCGGCTTGGGGAGCTGTCCGCTGGGGCGTCCGCAGCGGGCGCAGCGGAATCCCGGCGCCGAAGTGTCGCCTTCGGCCGCCGCAGGCGGCGCCGCGGCCACAAACGCCGGGACCGGCGCGCCCCAACTTTGCAGCAGCTCAACCATGGCGTCGCGCGGCATGCGGTCCCCCTGCTTGTCCGCGGCAGCCACGCCGCGAGTCGCGACATCGATCGCCCGGTTCCCCTCGCCGGCTTCGTGATAGGCCTCGGCCAGTAACTGATAGGCTTTGGACATGCGCGGATTCAGCGCCAGGGCCCGCTCCAGCGAAGCAATCGCCTCCGTGAAACGGCCGGCCTCCAGGTAGGCCTTGCCCAGGCTGAAGTGTCCCAGCTCGTTCTCGGGGTCCGCCTCCGCCATCTGTCGGAATTGTTGGATGCGTCGTTCGTCCGCCATTCGTCAGCCCCAGTTTGGTTCGCCCTTCTCCGCCAAAGCCGGCGCGTAGAGTAACGAAACGGGCAATCCCTGCAAGCAGGTTCGTAAGGCGAACCTCCGGCCGCGTGGGGTGCATCGGCGGCTATCTTGCGAGGGATAGGTCCGGGGTGCGTCAGGCGAGACGAAGCTGTTTCAGGAGTTCATGACCGGCGTGGACGTGCAGACCAGTGCTTGCGGCGGACGCCTCGCTGAAGGGCCGATCGCTGCGCTCGGCAATATGCGTGCCCGTCAAGCAGAACGGCGGCGGAGTGGCGGTATGAACGCGGCGGACCACGGGTGTGGGGTGGTCCGGTGCCACCAGGATGCTCCAGGCGGGATAGGAACGGAGCGCATCGAGAGCCGGCCCGACCACGAAGCGGTCGATCGCCTGGAGCGCGGCGACCTTCGCCTCGAAGTCGCCCTGATGGCCGGCCTCGTCGGGAGCCTCCACGTGGACCACGACCAGGTCGTGAGTCTTCAGGGCCGCGGCGACCGCACGACCCTTGGCGGCGTAGTCGGTGTCAAAGTAGCCGGTGGCCCCGGGAACGTCGATGACATCCATTCCGGCGCAGCGGGCCAGGCCGCGAATGAGGTCAACGGCGGCGATGCAGGCGGCGCGCACGCCGAAACGCTCGGCGAACGGCTGAAACGGGCGCGGCCGACCCTGCCCCCAAAGCCAGATGTCTGTCGCGGCGCGCAGACCCGCTGCCCGTCGCGCCTCGTTCACCTCGTGGGCGGCGAGAAGGTCATGGGCCCTGTCCATCAGTCCACGAAGCCAGACGGCGCCGTCCCCGGTCGGCAGATAGGCTGCGACGGGTTGGTCCGGAATGTCATGGGGCGGGGTGCAGCGTGGCTCCAGGTCGTCAGCGGGCGATACGACCAGGAGGTTGCGGTACGAGACGCCCGCGTGAAAGCGACAGCGCGGTTCGCTTAAGCCCTCCTCCAAGGCCTCAATCAGTCTGCCGCCTTCGGTACTGGAGATATGACCGGCCGTGAAGTCGATCATCCGTCCATCGCCGAGGGTCACGAAGTTGCAGCGGAAGACTACGGCATTGCCGCCAACGCGGAGCCCCTGCGCCGCCGCCTCCAGCGGCGCCCGGCCGCTGTAGTACTCGGCCGGGTTGTAGCCCAGGAGCGAGAGCGTCGCGACGTCACTGCCGGGTGCGAATCCCTCGGGAATGGTGGTTACCAGACCCTGGCGCCCGTGTCGCGCGATCCAGTCGATATTCGGTTTGTCCGCGGCTTCCAGCGGTGTCCGGCCACCCTGCGCGGGCACCGGTTCGTCGGCGGCGCCATCGGGAAGAACGAGAACGTGCTTCATGGATCGGGCGGCGGGGTCGGCGCTGACAGCAGCGGCAGGAGTCGTTCCGCGAGCAGCTCCGCTGCCAGCTCGTGGGCACGCGGCGTCCAGTGCAGGTGGCCGCGCTTGCGGTAGAGGTACGCGTTGGGCCCTTCAGCCTGTAGCTTCGACGCCGTGCGGACCACCTCGTCGGGTTCTATCGCGTGGACTGAATCCCGCAGCAAGGGTGACTCGCGCAGGTTGGGCGGGGGAATGTCCAGCACCAGGAAGCGACGGTTCTCGCGCTGGCAATCATCCTTGATTTCGTCGAGTAACCGACCGGTGAGTCGAACCGCGTAGCCGTCGTCGCGACGTTCGCCGCCGCCCAGGTGCTCGTCGACCAGTTTCCGTTTGATGAGTTGGGCCGCCTGTTCCCGCACCATGGCAAACAGGTGGGAGTGCTCCGAAAGCCAGCGATAGGGCGGAAATGAATAGAGCCGGTCACGAAGGCCGATCGCGGGAAGGTATTCGTGCGCGGCTCGTTCCAGCCCCCCGCGCTCGTCGAGGCGGAACAGGTTGGAACGCACGTTATCGAGAATGTCGTTGGTGAAGTACCCGACGATCACTACGTCCGGGTCAAAGCGCGTGCCGTACTCGCGCAGGAGGATCAGTTCCTCCGCGGTGCCGAACCCGCTGACGCCCAGATTGAGAACCTCGACGTTCAGTCCCCGATCGCGCAGAAGGCGTTCCAGTCGGTAGAGGTACGTTTCCTCGACCTCCACCTCGTAACCCTGGGTGAACGAATCTCCCAGGCCGAGGATCCGTGTGACGCCCGGCGGTTTGGTGAAGGCGTATTCCCGGTCACTCCGCATCCCCTGGGCGTTATGGCGAAACTCCACACTTACCTCCGGGGAAGTGTGGCGGTAGCGCACGCTGCGCACGTTGACGCGGATGCCGAATCCGCCGTCCGTGACGTAGCGCGGAAAGAGAACCTGGGGGACGAACAGACGGACCACGACCTCGCCCAGAAGGGTCGCGAACCCCATGGCCGCCATCGCCAGGCACAGCCGGACCAGCAGCCTCCCCCGGCGCGCCAGCGGGCGCGTGCCGTCGGACGCGGACGTACCGACCGACTCGGCGTCGTCCGACCGGAGCTCCGGCGGTGGCGGCGTGCGGGTACGCTCGTGGCGCGTCATGTTCCTCAACAGGTTCAGGGATACCACTCGTACTACTCGGATCATCGGCCCGCGCCGGCCGACCGCACCGCGGAGGGCATAGGCCCCATGCCCTCCGTTCGCGGGCGTCAGTCTAGCAGGAACTCGGCGAGGGCGGCGATATCGGCATCGGAAAGATCATGGCTGGGCATTTTGGCCTTGGGATTATCGAACCGCGGATCGCGCACGTGCTGCTGGAACCAGTAGTGCAACCGCTCCGTCCCGCCCAGCGAAAGGAGCGTCTTATAGGCCTCGCGATGGCGTTCGAAGTAACGACCCGACTTGGCGGCCAGCTCCCCCAGCCAGGCGTCGTACTCTGGGGCCAGGAGCCGTCTGGAGAGCGAGGCGCGGAGGTTGGTCAGCACCGGGCCCTCCTGTCCGCCGGCGCCGTCCAGCACGTGGCACGACTGGCAGCGGTTGTCGTAGAAAAGGAATCGGCCGCGGGCGACGCCCGTGAGCGCGGCAGCGGCGTCCGAAGGCGCGACCCAATTCTCGTCCTTGACGATCTTGTAGATGATGCCGCCCCGGGCATGCGGCTCCGTGCTCTCGCCGTAAATGTCGGCGAAATACAGCCCGTCCGGCCCCCACTCGACATCCGTCACGCTCGAGAAACGTGAGCCGGTGTACTGCACGAAATCGCGCGCGGCGCTGTGCAGGGAGCCATCGGGACCGATCTCGAAACGACAGATGCGCTTCCCTTCGTTGGGGCCGGGAACATGTACCGCGCCGAATAGGCCGACGAAGAGCCGGAACAAATGCTCCGGTCCCAGCGACTCATCAAGCCCGTACGCCACGCCTACCGGCGCAAACCCACTCCCCGGTCCCCAGGTATAGAGGGCGTTGGCACGCATCTGGTTCTCGTCGTTGGCGAAACAGTAGTCCATGCCCGGGCCAAGGCGAACAATGCGATCGATCCCCGGTCCCACGTCGGAAATGATTCCCACATGGCTGCGCGGGTCCCACGTGATGTCGAAGGGGTTCCGCAGGCCGTAGGCGTAGATGTAGCTGCGCGGTGCCTGGGGCGCCGAGGGTTGGTAGAACGGATTGCTTTCCGCCGCCGTGCCGTCCTTGTTCAGGCGAATGATCTTGCCCGCGAACTTATCGAGGTCCTGCGCGTCCTGCTTGTGGCCACCCGAGCCTACGCCGACGTAGAGGAGCCCCTCCGGCCCGACCGCGCAGAATTGAATCTGGTAGGACGCGACGGTCGATTCGTTCTGCATGTCCAGCACCACGGCGCGCTCGGTCATGGTCAGCCCGTCCGGCGAGCAACCGAGGCGCTCGATCTTATTGCGGTACACCGCCTCCTCGGCGTCCCAGTAGGGCATGGTGACGAAGAACTGGTTGTCCGCGGGGTCGTGGGCGAGCCCCAGGACGCCCAGCTCATCGAGGGGTTTGCGCTTGAAGTTCAGCAGGCCCTCCGCGAAGGTCTGCACGGCGCCGGATTTCGTGACCACCTTGATCGCACCGCCAAGCTCGGCGACGTAGTAGAAGGGGTCGTCCTCCTCTTGGGGCGGCCTGGGGTGGAACACGATACGAACGGGGTAATCGTACCCGACGGACGAAGCCTCAACCTTGGTCGCCGGCGCCGGCTGCCACGCGCCCGCGCCCGCCTGGACCAATTCCGGCGAGTCCGGCGCGCGGCGTTCCAATATGCGGTCGATCTTCCAGACCATGTTCTTGCCCGGCTTGTTGTAGAGCACGCGCAGCATGAGGCCGGCGCCGAGCACGGCGCCGAGGGCACACGCCGCAACGAGGGTAAGGACGCGCCTTGTGCGACCAGGTTGCTTCATCGTCGGGATACTCGTCAGCCGGGCCCCGCGCGCCGGCGCAACACCGCCAGGTTCCGCGTGCGATCTTCCAATAGCAGCTCGTAGTTGGGGGCGAATTCAGGCAGCCGCGCCCAGGCCGCATGCCCCGCCCAATCCACAATATACTCGACATTCGCCGCCACGACGTACTCCCCGACCCGCCGCTGCTTGCGGTACTCGAACGCGATCGGGTTCACCTTGCCGTCGAGGTTGATGGTGCGGTCGTGGTAATAGCCCAGCGTCCCCGTCTGTGTGGCCCCCACCCAAGTGGTTTCCGGTACGTTCGCCGCCACCCACTCGACGACATGACGGTGCGGGTGCTCGCGCCCTCGGCGGTAAATTCGGGCGTCGAAGGCGATGCAGGCGGCGGCCGCCAGCCCCACGGCAGTCATCGTCGCCACGCGCCGCGGGCCATTCTCCACCGCGAGCGCGGGAACGACGATCGCCGCGCCGACGAGGCACGCAAGAAGGACGACGACAAACAAGTACCTCCCGAAGAAGCCGGGCACCCCGAAGAAGAGCCCGTAGTAGCTAAAGAGCAAGGCCGCGAACAGGACGAGGATGCCTACCCCCGGCGAGAATCGCTCGCCGAGCCAGTGGCGACAGTGCCGGGCAAGCAGCAACCCTGCCACCACGTAGATCGCGGAAACCGCCGCCGTCGGCGTTTCCGATTCCCAGGCGCCGGGAACGCGGAGGAAGGGGAGCGTGTTTTCCAAAAGCGCCACGAAGGCCCGGGGAAGGTTCTGTGCGAACGTGACACCCAACGCCTCGGCCCTGCCGCTGACGGGGACGAGGTGTCCGAAATGCGTCACGTTGAACCATAGCCACGGCGATGCAACCGCAAGGCTTGCGATCCCGATGATGGCGCACTGTGCGATCGCCCGCCTCGTCCGGCCGGCGCGCCGGGAGCGTAGAAGGTGTACCGCCAGGAGGGCCGCCGCGAGGAAGCAGGCATCGTTGCGACAAAGGAAACTCAGGCCGACCCACACGCCCAGTACAACGCACCGCCCTCCGGAAAAGGACGTTGCGAGCCTATCGGCCCAGGCGTCGTAGACCCCCACGGTAAGCAGCGCCAGCAGGAGATAGCACCCGGTTTCCAGGCTGTTTTGCGTATGAACCAAGGAGGCGGGTGACGCGAACCACAATGCGGCGGCGGCGAGCGCCACGGCCGCGCCGTGCGCGCCGCGATAGAAGCACTTTCGCGTCACCAGGTAGATGGCCCCCGCGGTGAGCACGGCGCCTAAGACCTGCAACCCAACGATAGGGTACAGCGCGCGTAACTTGTCGCCGCCCACCATCCGGAAGCACGCGGCATAAAGCAGCGTGCACAGCGGCTGCGTGCCGTTGGTGGCGATCGTGCCGTCGGAGACCGAGAAGCCCCGCCCCAGCGCCAGGTTCCGCGCGATGGTGAGCATCAGGTACCCGTCCTCGGTAACGCATTGGCGTTGCAACCGTTCGCCGCCTTCGACGAGCGGCGCGACGCGCACGGCCGTGGCGACGACCAGCGGGACGGCCAGGGCCGCCAGGAGCCAGGTTGAAGTGGATGAGCGCCGAAGCATCGGGGGGTGGGACTACTCTCGTACGGATTGACAGAACAGAGCCGCGACCGTCAGGGAGCGGGCAAAGTGATCACTCGCACGGCAAGCCCGCGACGAGTTGTCAATCTGAGGCCCGCTGAATCCGGGATCGACGCCCGCGTCGAGCACCGGGGCCCAGTCCGCGGCTCCAAGTCGCGCGGCGCGAACAGTCGCGCCCCCGCACCGGCGGCCCTCTCCCTTACGGTCGCGGCTCGGTTTCCGCATTCCGCATTCACCATTCCACATTGGAAACGAATTCGGCTCCCCCATCGCTGGAGCAATGCCCCACCGACCCTGCCCGGTGCCCGAGGCGCAGTCCGCGCAAGCGGACGGTACATTCGTAGCCCACGGCGTGAGCCGTGGGGTCGCGCTCCCCATCGCGGCACAGCCCCGTCAGGGGCGGCACAGGGCGCAAGCGGCGCGGCGATTCACGCCGGAGTAACCCACGGCATAATGCCATATATGTGTCGCCCCTACCGGGGCTTGGCCTTCAGGCGCTGCCGGTCCCCACGGCTTACGCCGTGGGCTACGCCGTTTCGCCCCTTGCGGGGCTACCAGCCCGTGGCGAAAAGCGGCCTACGCGATGTAGCACGGGCATCCTGCCCGTGAAACCATGAGCTGGAAGCCCATGCCACGAGTTCTGCCACAGGCTCCTGCACCACGGTGGGCGGTCTGCCGTCAACCCGCGCCCGGCCGCCCGCTCCCTCCCGGTCGCCGCCTTGTATGTCGCCCCGCGGACACGGTTCCGCGATTCGACATTCGCCATTCCGCACTCCTTGCCCTCTCCCTTACGGTCGCGGCTCTGTTTGCGCGGCGCGGCATCGCACCGCTACTTGGCGGCGGGTGATCGTTTCCGGGACCACCACTCGCGCAGTACCAGGCGGGCGAACGCCGCATCCTCGATCAGGTATCGACGCCACAACCGACCCGGCTCCTGAACCAGCCGATGCAGCCATTCCAGACCTATGCGCTGAAGCCAGCGCGGAGCGCGAACCACGTCGCCGCATACGAAGCTGAAGCTGATGCCGATCCCGATGCTCAGCTTGGCGCCGCAGGCCTCGCGATGGGCGACGATGAAGTTCTCCTGTTTCGGGGCGCCGAGGCCGACGAACAGAATTCGCGCTCCGGAGGCGCGGACCATGTCCGCAATGTGCGAACATCGCTCCGAATCGCGCTCGAACCCGAAGTCCGGACAATGGGTGCCGACCACGCGGAGGCGTGGGTGACGCTCGGTGAGAATCGCGGCGCAGCGCTCCGCCGTGCCGGGTGCGCCGCCGAGGAAGAACACGGGGACCTCGGCCTCGGCGGCCCGCGCACAAAGGGCGGGGAACAGATCCGACCCCGCGACGCGCTCCGGAAGCGGTTTGCCCAGCAGTCGCGAAGCCCAGACCAGGGGCATGCCGTCCGCCAGAACCATGTCCGCCTGCGTGTACAAGGAGCGCACGGAGGGATCGCGATGATAACGGACGACGTGGTCGACGTTGGCAGTCACGACGTACGCCGTGCGATCGCCCTGCGCCAGCGTGATGAGTTGGTCCAGCGCCTCCTGGAAAGTCAGCGCGTTCAACGGCATGTCGAACAGACAGACCCGCCTCGTTGCAGCGGCGGGAGTCGAAAGCGGTGCGATGGTGGCGTTGTTCGTCGGCATCGAACGCCTCAGGCCAGGCGCAGGCGCGACAACTGCCAATGGCGAAGATGCTCACGAAACGCCGGGTCCTCATACCGCGGCCGGCGGCGCAACCAGGACGCCATGTAGCCCAGCAGAATGCACACGCCCCCCAGCACGTACGGCCGCTCGAACATGCGGTAACCGGCAATCGCCAAGGCGTACAGTGGATGAGTCCCCATGAAGTACTGCCCGCGCCCCCAGCGCAGGCGGCCATGGAAGATGCTCTTGAAGGAGGATCCCATGGGTCGCAGGTGGATGAACCGCAGCTCTTCGTCCCGGAAGCTCTGCGCGTTCCAGCCCAGCATGCGGCAACGGTGGCAGTCGATGCCGTCCCACATCACTTCGTTGACGAAGCCGCCGATCTCACGGAAACACGCCACGCGGTAGAGCTTGCTCTGACCCTGCGAGAACTCGTCCCCAGTACGCTCCGGAACCAGGCGCTCCCCATGCCGAACCCACGACTTGCCGCTCGCCGTGCCCAGGCGCGGGTCGGCCTCGAAGCGCTCCAGCAGGCGCTGAAAGTAGGTCGGACCGAACTCCAGGTCGCCGTCGAGTTTGCACACGTAGTCGAACTCACTCAGGTCGATCAGCGACAAACCAGCGTTGAACGCCTCCACTACCCCGCCACCCACCTTTCGCGTGCCGCGGTCGGCGCGACGATGCAGGCGAATCCAGGGGTGCGCCGCGGACGCGGCGGAAGCGATGGTCGGTGTTTCGTCCTTCGAGCCGTCGTCAACGATGATCCACAACGCCGGGCGGATCGTCTGCGCCACGACCGAGTCGATCGTGCGTTGCAGGTAGGCCGCTTCGTCGCGCACCGGAGAAACGACCAGGTACTGTCGGGACGGGTCCGGCATGATGCTCCTCAGGTCGCGGACGTGCGCGGCTCAGAGCTTGCATGGGAACGCGACGACGTCGGCGGCAATGGACCCTGCTGCGCCGCGCCGATCCCCAGCGGAGCGGCCGCGCGGTCTTGTAGGTGTTCCCGGAACACCTGCGCCAGAGCCGCCGACGTAACCGCGATGTCGAACCGCTCCTGTATCGTCCGCCGTCCATGGCGGCCGAGGTCCGCGCGGCGCTGGGGACCCCGCGCCAGCTCCAGGATCGCCTGCGCCAGCGGCGCCGCACAGCCCGGCGTGACAAGCAGCCCATTGACGCCCTGTTCGACCAGTTCAGGTATGCCCATGATCCGCGTGGCGATCACCGGGAGTTCCATGGCCATCGCTTCCATGAGCACCACCGGCAGGCCCTCGGCCAGGCTGGGAAGCACGAAAATGTCCGCCGCTTCGTAGAATTCGCGAATACGATCCTGCCCCACCGCCCCCGTGAAAGTCACGTGTTGGGACACGCCGAGCGAACCCGCGAGGTTCCGCAGGGCATCGCGCTGCGGGCCGTCACCGACGAACGTGCAGCTTGCGCTGACCCCGCGCTGGCGAACCATTTGCAAGGCCTCGAGGAGAATCGCGTGCGCCTTCTCCGCCCCAAGCCGGGCCACCGTCAGCAGCCGAACCGGCGTCGAACCGGAGCCGTCGGCACAACGCCGTGCGATGATGTCCGGCGTCGCGCGAAAGCTGTGCGGGTCGATGCCGCAGTGGATCCGACGCAGCTTCGCCCAGTGCGGTGGCTCGCACTGTAACATCGCCTGCGACCGACCGAAGTCGGAGACACAGACCACGAACCCGGCGCTCGCGATCTTGTCCCTCAGCCACGAGTGTGTGGGATCGCCAAAGTCCGACAGGCCGTGCAACGTCAGGCTCCAGGTGCCGCGGGACATGCATGCCGCAAGTTTCGCGACGTTCGCGGCCACGTTGGCAAAGTGCGCATGAACGTGGGCCACGCCGCGGCGACGCAGCTCGAAAGCCAGCAACCCCGCCTCAAGGAAGTAGAACACATGCCACACGGCGCTTCGCAGGCCGGGCGGGCGGCGAAACAGTGCCTCGCAAAGCGCCGCCCAGTACGCACGACCGCCCGCGAGCATGGCGGCAAAATGCGCACGGAGCAACGCCAACGGTCCCGCAGGCAGCAGCGACGTGGTTCGCGCGCTCTCCGCCTGATCTGCCTCGCTCAGCAACTCCGCGTCCGGCACCCGGCGCACGGTGAACGTATGCACGTCGATGCCCGCCTGTCGCAGGGCCATTACCTCGCGCATGATGAACGTGTGTGAGACCGCGGGATAACGGCTGGCGAGATACGCGACTTTCACGATGCCCCCCGAGATCGCCAGCGACGAAGAAACAGCACGTCCGCCGCCCCGCACAGCTCGAGTTCCATCAACCGGGTCGAGAGCGCGCCATCGTCGTGGCTGAGCCTTTGCTGGGAAACGAACACCCGCCCCAGCTCCAGCCCGTCCGCGTCCGGCCGGTTCAGGCCCGCCCGCATGGTGACCGCAACCGCGTAGCCCGCGCGCCGCGCCAGGCCCGCGACGCGACCGTCGTAACTGCCGTTGGGGTAGGCCAGCGAACTTACCGGCCCGCCGATCAGCGCCGCAAGGTCGTCCCGCGAACCGGCGAGTTCCGCCAGCGCCTCTTCATCTGTGAGTTGCGGGAGAAGCGGGTGGGTCCGCGTGTGCGACGCCACTTCGTGCCCGGCAGCGGCCAGACGCCTGGCGTCGTCGGGCGTCATGAGACGATCCTGGTGCGTGTCGAACGCGCCGAGGCTTCCGACCGCGGCGTTCAGGCGACGGATGGCTTCCTCCCGAACCGGCGGGGCAAGCCGCTTGGCATCTGACACGATGTGACCCAATCGCAGGCCGTGCCGGTGCCGGAAGTGTTCCGCGATCCACTTTCCAGCGAGGTCGTCGTGTGTCGGATGCTTCGAGAGCTCCGGGACCGTCCGATCCGCCAGCCGCACCACGGCACGGGCGAGCTGGTCGTACCACGGGGCCGTCTGCGTCCCGAGCAGGCCGGTCACCACGAAGAACGTGCCGCGAACTCCGTGCGCCTCCAGCACCGGCGCGGCATGTGTGACGTTGTCCCAGTAACCGTCGTCGAACGTAAAACTCAGCAGCGGCTTGTCGGGCGTGCCGTCGGACCGGAGCCGCTGCACCGCCTCGCGCAGCGGCAGGCAGTCGTATAGCGTGCGGCACAAGGAGGCGTGCTGCGCCAGAGCTTCCGGCGTGACCACCAACTCCGCCAGGGGGTACGGCTCGGGCAGCGCATCGGGCGGGAGCACACGGTGGTAGCAGAGGACCACCAGCGAGCGGCGTCGCACGCGACGCAACAGCCGGCAGACCCCCGCGGCACCCGCGGCGCGTGCGACGAGGCTGCGAAGCCGGTGCTTCATTGCAGCCGGCGGCGACTCAGGTCGGGGCGATCCATCGTGCAACGCCATATAGGTGTCGCCCCTGGCGGGGCATGGCTTTCGAACTGCCGGCGGTGGTCAGCGAGCCACCCGCCGCTCGCGATCGCGGCGATGTTCCCGCATTCCGCATTCGCCATTCCGCATTCGCGATGCAATCGGCTCCCCCACCCCTGAAGCGATGGGC
>JACQXM010000025.1:0-133710 GCA_016208685.1 Planctomycetota bacterium
GCCTCCACCAATGCGCTGTGCGGCAATTTCCGACTCGACAACGTCGCCGTCAATCAGTCCGGCACCTGGACCGTCCGCGTGCGAACCCACGAATCCTGGGTCAACTGCGGCTTCGGCTTTGTCCCGGCGCTGCTCACCGGGGCGTACACCTTGGCGGTGTGCAACTCCAACGGCGCGCCTATTCCCATCGCCTACGGTCAGACCCTGGCCAGCGCCTTCGCCGCCGATTGCCAGATCGTTAACTTTTCCTTCACCGGAAGCAGCGGGGACGTGGTCTCGGCCTTCTACGCCGGTCCAACCTCCACGCGACGCCTGCGCCTGTTCGACCCCGCGGGCGTGGAGATCGGCAGCAGCGCCTCGGGGGTCACTGTCGGTATATTCGACGAGGTGCTGCTCGCCAACGGGACCTACCGTCTGTGGGCCGAGGCCCTCGACAACGACGCCGTGGGCGCCTTCGGCATCAGCCTCACCGAACTCGACGGCGCCGTGCCCATCGCCTTCAACACCCCCGTCAACACCAGCATCAGCCAAACCGCGGAGGTGGACCTCTATGCCTTCAACGGCGTCGCCGGAAGCTTCGTCACCGTGGACTACGCCACCCCCCTCACCGCCGGCGGCTTTCCCGATCACTTCGCCCGTCTGGACCTCATCCGTCCCGACGGCACCGTCGCCTCCACCAATGCGCTGTGCGGCAATTTCCGACTCGACAACGTCGCCGTCAATCAGTCCGGCACCTGGACCGTCCGCGTGCGAACCCACGAATCCTGGGTCAACTGCGGCTTCGGCTTTGTCCCGGCGCTGCTCACCGGGGCTACACACTGACGGTGCGTCCTTAGCCCCAATACGTTGTAGGCCAACAGTATCAGAGCTTAAGGACGCACCGGACAGCTCCCCGGGTCCGTGGTGAACGGATACGCCTGACCCTGAAACGCCTTGATCAAGTTGAACACGTCGCTGATGTTCCCGATCTTGTTGAGGCACGCTTCCTGGCCCAGCAGCCCAGCGCCCACGGCATCCACCACGCTGACGTGCGGGGCCGTAGGCAGGCTCTGGAACTTCTGCAACGCCGCTGTCGTACACGGCGGCACCGGCCTGGGGGCTGCGCCGCGTCCGTCCCCCTTGGGATCCGTGCTGACGTGCGGCCGAACCGTGCCGACGCTGGCGAGAACACCCTGGTGTGCCTTACGCCGCCACTTCGCTGGTCACGTAGTCCGCGTTCCACCATGTGGACTGGGGGTAACATCGCGCGCTTTGTTCTTGACTCGGTTCAGAGAACTGGCACGATGTCTCAAACGAATCGTCAGCGCATCGTTAGCCCGGGTTGCGTAGTTGGGCTGGGGGTCATCGTGCCGGGCGGCTGCCAGAACCTCGATTTCGACGCCGACTCAGACTGCGACTCCGAAATGGACTTGGAAGACTTCGCGGGTTTCGCTCGCGTGTTTGGTCGGTGGTCCGGCGTTGGCGATCCTCACAGATCGTGATGCATGCAGGCGCGCAGGCTGGCTCAGTACACCCGCCGGTGCCGCGCCGAGACAATGCCGAGCTGCTGGCGATATTTGGCGATAGTCCGCCGCGAGATCTCGATGCCGTCTGCGCGGAGCAGGGCGCCGATCTGATCGTCGCTTAAGGGGTTGGAGCGGTCCTCGGCGTCCACGATCTCCTTCACTCGAGTCTTGACGCGATCCCAGCCCACGCTCACGCCCTCGTCGGTTTCCGTTCCGCCGGTGAAGAAGTAACGAAGGGGGAAGATGCCGCGCGGCGTCTGCATGTACTTGTCCGCCACCGTCCGGCTGACCGTCGAGGGGTCGCAGCCCAGCTCGGCCGCAAGATCGCTCATACGGAAAACCTTCAAGCCCTCGGGCCCCAGGTCGAAGAACTCCCGCTGGCGCTCCACGATGGCCCGGGTCACTTCCAGCAACCGGTTCTGGCGGAAGGCCAGGGCGTCGATGATCGCCGAGGCGGCTTCGACGTGCCGACGGGCGAATTCGCGGGTGTCCTTGCCGTTATCCTTGGAGCGTGCCAAGGCCGCGACCTCGTCGC
Organism: Planctomycetota bacterium; assembly: GCA_016208685.1. GTDB lineage: Bacteria > Planctomycetota > Phycisphaerae > UBA1845 > UBA1845 > JACQXM01. Next base: position 2,041 of record JACQXM010000025.1, read on the forward strand.
GGATGCGCAGTTCTGGGATGTTGCCCCGCGCCAGGCGCACGGTGAAGCCGCCGCCGGTGTCCGCGTAGTCGACGATCACGTCCGGCCGGATGGGAGGCACGGATCGGTCCCCAACCAGATACCCCGGGTGCGCGAACAGATTGGCGCGCATGGCACGGATGGCCTCTTGAATCTCGCCGATGGTGAAGTTCGTGGCCTTGGCGATCTGGGGCAGGCGATTGTGCGCCAGATCATCGAGGTGGTTCTTGATGAGCGTGCGTTCAATGGTGTTGTCGCCCGGCTGGCGGTCGAGTTGGAGCAGCAGGCACTCGACGATGTCGCGGGCGGCAATGCCCGCGGGTTCCAGACGCTGGACCTCCGACAGGGCGCGGCGCACGTGGCCCACCGACAGCGGTGGTCGGACGCTATCGGCAACGCCGTCCAGGGGTACGCGGAGGTAGCCGTCGGGATCGAGCTGGTCGATAATGACACTGCCGGCCCGGCGCAGCTCCGGATCAAGCTCCTGGAGGGCCCATTGGTCCAGCAGGAACTCGTGGAGGCTCGCGGCACGGCCTTCGGTGTTGGCGAGCGCCCCCATCTTGGCGTCGCGTTCTCCGTCGGAGGCGCGGCGCGCCATGTGCGGGGGACGGTCACCGCCGTCGAGGTCGTAGGTACGGGTGTACCGGTCGAGCCGGGCAAACCCAACGTCCTCCTCGCCGCGGGGGGGCTTCCGGCCGTTATCGGGCGCCCCCTCGACCGATGGCGAAGCTGCCCGTTCCTCGTCTCCGGTGTCACTCGACGTAGCGGCGGGTTCCGAAACGTCCAGCGCCGCGTTGGTTTCCAGCGCCTCGTTGATGTAGGTTTCCAGGTCGGCCACAGACTTCTGAAGGATGGACATGGATTGGATGAGCTGCGGCGTGAGACGCTGCTCCATCCGCATCTGTTGGCTCAGAGTCTGTGAGAGAAACTGCGACATTCCGGCGCTCCTGCCTCCGCGTATTATAGCATGAGGCAGCGCGGTTCACCTATCGGGTGGGGGTGTGAACTACGGGGCACGGGCCGTCACATCGGCACGCGACCGCGAATGGCGGATTCCAGCATCGCGGCGGTGGCGTACTCCAGTTGCGACCCCACCGCCAACCCCCGCGCCGGCCGCGTCAGCGTGATCCCATATTCGCCCAGACGGCTTTGCAGATGCAGGGCGGTACCGTCGCCGTCCAGCGTGGGATTCAGCGCCAGAACCACTTCGCGGACCGTGCCGCTCCGGACGCGGTCCACCAGCGCCTCGATGGTGAGATGGTCCGGTTCGATCCCCTCGAGCGGGGCGATGTGTCCGAGAAGAACGTGGTAAACCCCACGAATCAGGCCCGTCGCTTCGAGTGCCAACAGGTCCTTGGGCTGCTCCACGACCCACACCTCCCCGTGGTCGCGGCGGGGATCGCTGCAAACGACGCAGGGATCTTTCTCCGTGAGGTTGTAACAGGTGCGGCAGTGGATGATTCTGGTTTTGACATCGAGGATGGCTTGCGCGAATGACTCGGCGAATTCTCGCGACTCGCGCAGAATGTGGAACGCCAGTCGTTCGGCGCTGCGCGGACCGATGCCGGGAAGCTCCTGGAACCGCTCCTTCAGCCGGTGCAGGGACTCAATGGGTTCGTTGCTCATGGGTACCCGACGGCCGCGCCGTACCCGGCGACATCACGCCCCGGGTGTGCCCCCCAGCATTTGTGCCAGTCCGGGGATGTTCATCCCGCCCGTCAGCGCCATCATATCGCCCTTCACCGCCTCCTGGGCCTTCGCGGACGCGGCGCCGACGGCCGCTTTCACCAGATCTTCAAGAAGCTCGAGGTCTTGCACCGCCTGGGGCTCAATCTTGATTTCCACCAGCGTACCCCGCCCGTCCACAGTGGCGCGTACCAGCCCGGCGCCGGCATCCGCCGTGAAGCGGCGGGTCTCCAACTCCGCTTGCAGCCGCGCCATGTTCCCTTGGAGCTGCTTGGCGGTTTTCATCAGACCGGCGAGGTCGCCCAGTGCGCCGAACATTCGCTGCATTCCTTTCGCATGACACCCCGCGCCGGTTCCGCCCGGCGGAAGGCGGCGCTCCCGTCCCGTAGTCGGGGGCGGCGCCCGGCGCCCTACCGACTCTCGTCGATCATATCATCGTTGGCAGTGGATGGCGCGGGGACGTTTCGCGCCGGCCGAACGTCGAACAGCGTACCGTCGACGGCCTCCCGCGCCCGCTGCACCAGCGGATCGCGCGCCACGCGCTCCCAGTCGGCGGTGCGCACGGCCGGCAGCGGCTCGCCGACCGTGGCGCCGGCCCGCTCGGCGGTCGCCGGCGCGCCCCGTGCCGGGGACCCGCTGAAGCCGGCGGCGCCGCCGGGCTGCGTGTCCACGCCTTCGGCGCGGTCAGCGGGCGGCTGCGGCGTCAGCTCTTTTTTTTTTGCCTCGTTCGGGGGAGAAGAAGCCGGCCGTGAACCATCCACGCCCAGTCGCGAAAGCAATTCGGGCAGGTCGCTGAACTGCCGCGCCATGGCCAGGCGTACGATGGCGGCATCGGCGAGGGCACGCGCGGCGCCGCTGAACTTCACGTTGCGTCGCAGCTCCTCCAGCAGCGCGATCATGTAGACAAACGTCGGACCGTCGAATCCTGCGGACTGCCGGGCGAGCGCCGAGCGTAGCTGAGCTCCGACGTCGACCAGATCGGTGTCTTCGCCGCACACGCGCAGCAGCATCAACGTCCGCGCGTGTTCGATCAGGTGATCGCAGAAGCGTTCGACGGTTCGACCCGTCTGAAGCGCGGCGTCAAGGGCGCGCAGGGCCGCGGCGGCGTCGGCGCTGGCGATCGCTGCCATGACCGCGGCGGCAAGTTCGTCATGGGGCGGAGGGATGACCTCGTCGGCATGCGCCGAGGTCAACCCGTCCGGTGCATGCGACAGGAGCTTGTCGAGAAGCGAGAGCGCATCCCGCATCGAGCCGTTGGCCAGGCGCGCCAGCCGCCGCAACACGGCCTCCTCGGCGGGGATCTTCTCGGCATCCACGATGCGGCGCAGGTGCGCCGCGATGTCGGCGGCGTTGATGGCGCGGAAGTCGAACCGCTGGCAACGGCTCTGGATGGTGGCGGGCACCTTCTGCGGTTCCGTGGTCGCCAGGATGAACTTCACGTGCGGCGGCGGCTCTTCCAGCGTCTTCAGCAAGGCGTTGAAGGCCGGCGTGCTGAGCATGTGTACTTCGTCGATGATGTACACCTTGTAGCGCGCCCGTGCCGGACGGAACGCAGCGTTGCTGCGCAGTTCGCGGATGTTGTCCACGCCGGTGTTGCTGGCCGCGTCGATCTCAACGACGTCCACGTCCTCGCCGCCGGCGACCGCCACACAGAGGTCGCATGTGCCGCACGGAGAGATCGTCGGAGCGTCGAAGCTGCGGCAGTTGAGACCCTTGGCGAGAATGCGGGCCATCGACGTCTTGCCCACCCCGCGCGTGCCGGTGAACAGGTACCCGTGATGCACTCGCCCCGAGCGAATGGCGTTCTTGAGCGTGGCCGCGATGGCCTCCTGCCCCACGACCTCGTCGAAGGTGCTGCTGCGATAGGTGCGCGCCAAAACCCGGTAGGACATTGCCTGGAGACCCTCCCTGCGTCCGACACCCGACGGCGCTGGTTGACGACCAGGTGGACCACGGCACCTGAGTGCGCCAAGTGGGCTGCTCTGTTTCCAGCCTGACCCGTTGCCTGACCCACCCACTGCATGGGACCTGGTCGTCAACCAACGCCGCCGGTGTCATGGGGCCGACCGGCCCCGCGTCGCCCGTGGCGTCGGCGAATCATAGCGTGTCGGTCTGGGGAGTAAAAACCAGGGGCGGGATCGACCCGGCCACTATGTCGCGCCCGTTGCGGCCCGCCGATCCCTACGGCACGGGCATCCGACCGCCACAGGGACTAGGCAAAGCAGCAGTTTAATTGACGGCGGCTAGGGGCAATCCCTAGATGCGAGGGCTTTACACTGTGGTAGCATGCCATCGGCAGCGGTGCGGGCGATAGAAGCCTACCCCGACCGCGCTCGTACCGCTGCCGTTTCTTCACTTCCTTGCTACCGTGTGGTTTCATTCGACCTTCCGTTGCGTTTTCACCGCGGGGTCATTCGTCCCGTTTGCGCGTGTGGCGCTGGACGCAATAGCGCGGCGCGCGCTGCGATGCCGGTCGGTGATGGCGATCGCGGCGTTGAGAATCGGCGCGCTCGCGCGCCATTTCGCTTCCGTTGGGGCGCGGCTGCCGGCCGAGACTCCGCCGACTACAATGGCCTTGTGGAGCCACCCAGTGATGAACAGCTCCTGCGCGAGTTCCTGGCCGGCAAGGCGGCGAGCTTCGAGCTTCTGGCGCGTCGCCACATGCCGGAGCTCTTTCAATTCGCCATGCGGTTTACGGCCGATTCCCTTGCCGCGGAGGATGTCGTCCAGGAAGCGCTGATCCAGGTCTACGCCTCCGCCGCCAACTTCGATCCGCACCGACGCTTCAAACCCTGGCTGTTTACCATCGCCGCCAATAAGGCACGGGACTACCTCCGTCGCCGGGTGCGCCGCCGCGAGCTGCCGTTCGAGGCAAGCGTTTCACCCGAAGGCGAGGGCGACCGTCGCTTTCTTGATTTGCTCTCCACGGACGAGGAACAGGTGGATAGCGATTTACAAATCGAGGATCGCCGGCGCATGGTGCGGGCGGCGGTACAGGCGATGCCCGATAAGCTCCGCGAGGTCCTGATCCTGGCCTACTACCACCGGTTCGCCTACAAGGATATTGCGGAGATCGTCGACATTCCGGTGGGGACGGTAAAAAGCCGATTGCACGCCGCGATTGCGGCTTTTCGGGAGTCCTACCTGGCGGCTGTGGGCTCGGGCGCCGGTGAACCGGCGCCCGGTGAGGGGCGTACCAAGGAAGCATGAGAGAGCGGCCAATGTCCGGTGAGGAGCCCACGCGCGAGGAACTACTTCTCGATTGGCACTTGGACCGTCTCGACGATGCCGAGCGTGCCCGTTTCGCCTCCGAACTGGCGCGAGATCCGGGGCTTCGCGCGAAGAGCGACCGCTTGGCCGGCCTCCTCCGCCCCCTGGACGCCTGGGCGACACCGCCCGCACCGCCGATGTTGGTGGACAAGGTGCTCCGCGCTGTGGAGGAAGCCGCGGCGCAGCGCGCGTTCGGTTTCGGCCCCCCAACCGGCAGCGGCGGCTATCGGGCGGCGCCGCGCCTGCCCCTTCGCGAGCTGGTCGCCATCGCGGCGTGCGTGGCGCTGCTCGTCGGAGTGGGTGTTCCTGGCCTTTCGGCCCTCCGCGCGCAGTCGCAGAACGCCTTGTGCGGTAACAACCTTACCGCCATCTTCCAGGGCGCCAGCGCGTATCAGGCCGGTTTCGGCGGCTCGCTGCCCTTCGCCGGGCATGTGCCGGGCGGGACCTGGCTGGCAAGCGCCGCGCCCGACAAGCCCCGAGCCTCCAACAGCCGACATCTGTTCCTCGTGGCGAAGTTGAACTTCGGTCCCAAACCGCAGAACTTCGTCTGCCCGGGCAGCAAGACCGGCCGGCCCATGCCCGCGGCGCAGCTCGCCCGCTACACCGACTTCGCCGCCCCCGCCAACATCACGTACGATTCGCTTAACCTCGCCGGTCCTAACCCCAACGTGCGACCCCGGACACCCATCGCCTACGTGAGCGATCCCAACCCCCTCTTTTTCGGCGGAAGATTCCACGAGTCCGTCGATCCCACGACGACCAACTCGCCGGCGCATCACGGCAAGGGACAAAATGTCCTCATGCATGACGGCCAGGTGACTCGGATGAAGACCCCAATTTACGGCACGGCGCGTGACAACCTGTGGCTCGCGGGAGACATCCGCCGCTACACCGGTACCGAGACCCCTGCCGGCGACGACGACGCCTTCCTCGTTCCCGGCTGCCCCGCGCCGCAGAATCAGCCCGAGGAATAACCGCCCCGGCGCTACCGGCGCGCCTCGAGGACAGTACTACTGCGCCAACGCAGCCTAATCTTAGGGTGACATAGTCTAGCGCAGCGCCGCCATGCCCAAAAAAGACATGCCGGCGCACGGCTGTGCCATGCTTGGGCGTGCCACCCAACTGAGGAACCGGGTGCGTCCGAGCACCGCCAACGACAGGCGGTGCCGTTGGACGCAGGCGGCTCGGCGATCGCTGCCCGCGGGGACGTCGGAGCGTTGCTATTCGCGCGTCGGTTCGCCGCGTTCGTATTGGGCGAGCTGCGCTTGCAGACGTTCGCGGGACGCGGCTGAGGCTATTCCCGGTTCGTCGGCGAGCACTTCGCGGAGGGCGGCGATCGCGGCCGCAAAGTCGCCGTTTTCGGCAAGCGCCGCCGCCAAAGCCCGCTGCGCCTGCGGCCGAACCTCCGCTTCGCGTTTCATTGCCTTGCGGGCGAGCTCCAAGGCGCGGACGCCGTTGCGGAGGTCGTCGCGCCGACACGTGGCATAAATCCACGCCAGTTGCGCCCCCAGCAGCGCGTCATCCGGCGCTCGTGCCAAACCTTCCTCCAGCGTCGCGATCGCCGCGGCGGGGTCATCGAGGGCGAGTTGCACCACGCTGAGGCGGAACCGTGCCTCAGCGGCGGCAGGGTCGGCGCGAACCGCCTCGACAAGATGGACTCGGGCCTCCGCAAAACGCTGGCGGCGAGCGAGCAGGGTTCCCAGGGTGAGGCGCCAGAGGGGCCTGGCCGGTTGCGCCGCAATTCGCGCTTCGCAGAACTCCAGCGCTTGATCCGCGTGACCGGCGGCCACGTGCGCGTTGACCAGATTGAGCGCCGTCGGTTCATCGTCGGGGCGGATGCGCAGCGCTTCGGCGAAATGCGCCTCCGCGGTCTCGGGGGCTCCCAGTTCGGCGGAGCATCGTCCGAGGGCGATGTGAGCTACGCGGCTGCCGGGGAGGATGCGCAGCGCCTCGCGGGCGTGCGTGCACGCGGCCTCGTGGTCGCCACGACGGTTCAGCCAGGCGGCCAGATTGGCATGCGCCGTGCCGGTATGCGGAGCCCGTTCCAACACCGCGGTCCACAACGTCTGCGAGTTGCGCCAAATGCCCACCTGCTTGCGCGTGAGCGCGCCCAGTCCGGCGACAACGGCGACCAGCAGTGCGATCGCCGGTAGCGCCGGCCAGATTCCTTTCCCGCGGCACATGCGCGCGCCAACGGCACCGGCGAGCACCGCCCAGGGCATACAGGAAAGGTAACTGTACCGATCCGCTACCACCTGGGGGCCGCTCTGAAAGAACCCGAGCACCGGCAGGAGCAGCAGAACGTAGACCGTCCACGCTGCCAACAGCGATGGGAGCCGTCGCCGGGCCCACCACGCGCCGGCCGTCGCCACGCACGTGAAGACCGCCCCGAGCACGCACGGGAGGTCGAACGCGCTGGCCTCGGGCCGCTGCTCGTACAAGGGGAGGAGTCCTGCCGGCCAAAGTGTTTTCCAGATGTAGAACCCCACGCCGTAGCCCGCCTGACCGAGCCGCAGGGAGAACGGGAGATCCTCAGCGCTGCGCAGGGCCCCCGATTCGCGCTGCGCCAACACCGCGACCACGGCGATGGCGGCGGCGGGCAGAGCGAAGAGGAGTTTCTCCATCCACACGCTCCGGCGGAGTGCGTCCCCGTCGCCCCCGCGCGCCGGACGCAGGCGGCGCAGCGGATAGACATCGAGCACCAGCAGAACCAGCGGGAACATCACACCCGCCGCCTTGGAAAGCAGGGACAACGCGTAGCATGCCAGGGAGCCGGCTAGTGCCGCGCGGTAGCCGGTGACGCCGCGCCGCGACACGGCGCGCAGGTACAGAAACGTGGCGAGCATTAACCAGGCGCCGCTCAGCACGTCGCGTCGTTCGGTCGCCCAGGCGACGGACTCCACGCGAAGCGGGTGCAGCGCGAACAGCAATGCCGCCAGCGTGGCACCGAGCGTGATCGCGTTCGAGGGCAAATCCTGAGCGCCGCACTCGCCGGGCGCGGTTCGCACCCGCCACCCCTCGTCGGCGTTTCCATCCGCGCCGGCCAGCTGAAGCACACGCCGCGCCACGAAGAAAAACCCCAGCGCCGTGAACAGGTGCAAGCATACGTTCGTGAGGTGCACGCCCACGGGGTCGGGCCGACCCGATCGCGCGCAGTCGATGGCGTAGGAAAGCCAGGTCAGCGGCTGGTAGTGGCCGCCAAGCGTGGTGGTGAAGAACCAGCGGAAATGGGCCGCGGTAAGTCCAAGGTAGGCCTGGTTGTCGACCAGGAGGTAGTCGTCGTCCCAGTTGACGAACTCGTTTCCCCACGCGCCGGCGAACGCCCAGAGGGTCGCGGCGCCGATGACGATGGCGGCGGCGACGGTCGCCCTCGCGGCCCGGGCGGACCGCGCGTCACTGCTTGGCGGAGACACAATTCTCGTACCAGGGAGGTGTGGAGGCGGTCCACTTCAGGCCCGTGGGCTCGAAGGGTTGCGGCAGGCAGTCCTTCTGCCAATTGGGCCCGCGCACGATGAAGCAGCCGAAGGCCGTCTGCGCGTCTCCGTCCTTGTACACCGATTCGATGGCGAAGTGCTGCACGAAACCCAGATCGTCCTCCGTGCCGGCGATCACCACCTTCTGCGTGTCGGCGTGCCCGTCCACGAACGCCCGGTTGAAGGTCCAGTCCTTCCCGTGCCAGCCGACGATGGTCCTGGTGCGCCCCGGGTCCAGCTCCAGCCCGGAGCAATCCGATGGCATCTTCTTGCACGCCCAGGCGAAGCGGCCGATGTTCTCTTCGTAGTAGAGCGTGCGCGCGGCGTTGGGAACGCGCGACACGGAACGCAGATAAGGAGAATTACTCTGCATCATTCCACGGTGCGCGATGAAGAAGGTGTTGGCCGCGAAACTGGTTCCGAAGTGGTCGTACGAGGAGCGCGTGGGGTTATCTACCCAATCCCGGCAGTGTGCGGCGCGAGGCGCCGCGTCATCGGCGGGGCAGCGGAACAGATCGAGCTTGAGCGTGGTGTCGTCGGTGGCGCCTTGACGGTTGTACTGGGGATTGAGGTTGTCCTTCAGGCCGCCAGGGTAGAGCAGGTCGTTCAACGGGCGGGTGGCAGGACCGAAGCCCGCCTTGGTGCCGTAGCGGCTGGTCAGGTAGTAGAAGTTGCCCGCCGCGCCGGGGACGTGCCCCGGATCTCCGACGCCCGCCTTGCCGCCCCATTCGTACGTCCCGATGAAACTGGGGCTGCTGGGGTCCTGCTGGAACTGGAGGCGGTGGACGGGAATCGTCCATCCGTTGGGGTCGGCGGCCTCGTAGACCTTGCTGCTGCCCGCGATGTTCTTGATGTTGGCGATGCACACCGTCTCCTTTGACGCCCGCCGGGCGCTGTGCAGCGTGGGAAGCAGGATGGCGATCAGCAGGCTCAGAATCGCCATGACGGTGAGCAGCTCGATGATGGTAAAGCCGCTCCCCACCCCGGATGCGCCGGACCACCGCGTACACTTCCGCCGAACCATCGTGCACCGCCTTTCATGCTTGACCAGGTCGGGGCGCTCCCCCGTGCGTCCGTCCTGGTTGATTATTGCCTCGACAGGATGGGCCGGGAATAGCGGATTTTGCGCCGGCGGCGTGCGGCAGCGGGGCGGAGCCGGCGCGCACGGCAAGAAAGTGAGCCCGGAGCGAGCGGGCGCCGGGGCAGACGCCCACGGGCGGATCCGGCCCCGCGTTGGCATCCAAGGCTGGGACCGCCCCTCCGGGCTCGATAGTCCGCGCCCCCGCCGTCACCGGGCCTGATGGCCACTTAGCGGCACGGGCGTCGTGTGTAGTACTACACACCGCCGGCGCGCCGCCGGCGGGAAAAAAACGACGAGAATCCGCTACAATCTTCCGTCGGCGTCGATCCGACGGGTTATGATCGTGGGGGAGGGGGCAGTGGGTGCGTTTACGTGACCGCAAGTTGCAACCTGTCCGAAGAAGAGCTTTGGAGCGGGCTTGACCGCAATGCCCCGGAGGTCGCCGCGCACCTGGAGGGCTGTCCAGAGTGCCGGACGCGGGCGGCGGCCCTGCGCGCGGGGATCGACGGCATCGCCTCCGCCGCCACCCCCACCTCGACACCGCTTCCCCAACGGATCGGATCCTACGTCATCCAACGCCGCCTGGGCGAAGGGGGCATGGGCATCGTCTACGAAGGGGAACAGCAGACGCCACGGCGGCAAGTCGCGGTGAAGGTCGTCCGCGGCGGGCAGTACGTGGACGAGTACCGGCTGAAGCTGTTTCAGCGCGAGGTCCAGACTCTGGCGCGGCTGAAGCACCCCGCCATCGGGGCGATCTACGAGGCGGGCAGGACCGAGGACGGGCAGCACTACTTCGCCATGGAGCTGGTCCGCGGCATGCGGCTGAACGAGTATGTGCGGACACAGCACCTGCCGAGGCGCGATCGCCTGGAGCTTTGCCGGAAAATCTGCGACGCGATTAACTACGCGCACCAGCGCGGCGTGATTCACCGCGACCTGAAGCCCACCAACATTCTCATCGACCCGGACGGCAACCCGAAGATCCTCGATTTCGGGCTGGCGCGGATCACCGACCCGGACGTCGCCGTCACTACCTCCGGCACGGTGGTGGGCAAGATCATGGGCACGCTCCAGTACATGAGCCCGGAGGAGGCCCGGGGTAATCCCGACGAGATCGACGTCCGCAGCGACGTCTACTCCCTGGGCGTCGTTCTCTACGAGTTGCTCACCGATCAGCTTCCCTACATGGTGAGCCGTTCCGGTTTACACGAGGCGGTCCGCGTGATCTGCGAAGAACCGCCCCGCCGCCCCAGCACCATCGACCGGAGCCTGCGTGGCGACCTCGAGACCATCGTCCTGAAGGCCCTGGAGAAGGAACGCGGCCGGCGCTACCAGAGCGCTGCGGCGCTAGCCGAGGACATCACCCGCTACCTGATGGACCAGCCCATACTGGCACGGCGGGCGAACCTGGCCTATCAATTGCGCAAGTTCGTCCGGCGGCACGTGGTGTTCTTCGCCTTCACCGGCGCCCTGCTGGCGATCATCGCGGCCGCCAGCTACTGGTACGAGCGTGCCGAGCGCGCGCTGCGCGAGGGCACGGTCAAGAACACCGAACTGCTGGACCTGCGTGAAGCCGCCATGCAGTTCGGCGTGGCGGAGCTCTTCGCCCAGGAGGGCAGGTTCAACAAGGCCGAGCGCCCCTACCGCGAGGCATTGACGATCCTCGCCCGGCTGGGCGGCTACGAGGATCGCGCCGCGCGCGCCCGGCTGGGGTTGGGAGTTGTGCTTGCCGGTCGTCCGGACCCGGACCCCAGCGCCGCGGAGGCCGAGTTACTCAAGGCGCTGGAGTACTTTCGCGGACGGGCACCGGCCATGGATGTCGAGCGTCGCCGCGCCCTGGAGGCGCTTCAACGACTTTATGGAGCCGGGCCACTAAAGGACCCGGATCGGGAGCGCGCCGTTCGGGACGAATGCCGGCGCCTGGATCGGGCGGTTCGCCCGGAGGATCCCCCGGAACCGGTTGACCCGGGCGGTTAGGATCAGGGCGCCGGTTACGGCGCTGGGAACCCCGTGGAGGAACGCGGTGGCCAGGAAACCCGCCCCGCCCCAAGTCACGACCGCGGATCAAATCCGCGAACTGGTGCATCGTCTGCGCCGGGGCGACACCCAGGGGCCGGCGCTGTTCGACCAGCTCTACCGTGACGCGCTGCTGCGTTTCTGCTGGGGCTACCTGGGGAACATGGAGGAAGCCGAGGACGCCATTCAGGAGATCGCCTACAAGGTGCTCACGGCTGGCGAGATCCCCGACTACTTCCGCCCCTGGGTGTACAAGATCGCGCGGAATCACTGCCGCAACCTGGCACGCGATCGCGGGCGGCGCAAGGACCACCAAGCCGTGCCGGCTGACACCAACCTGCACGAGTCCCTCACCGGACAGCTTACGCGGCTGGTTAAGGAGGAGCAGCGGGTGCGGATGGATGAACTGTTCCACCAGCTCCCGGATTCGTTCCAGGAGGTGCTGCGCCTCCGCTACGTCGAGGGGCTGTCCCGGCAGGAGATCGCCGCGGTGCTCGACGTGGAGGAGTCTGCGATCAAGACCCGGCTCTTTGAGGGGCTACGGAAACTCCGCAACCTGGCGCAGGGGCTGAGCGACACCCGGTGATTCCGTTCGCGGCTGTACCGGCGCGGCGCCGGCAGCGCGCACGCCCGCGAAAATCGGCATGACGGCCAGGCCCTGCCCGGTTTCCGGTGTGACGACCGGAGGGACTCGCGCCGCGGCGCGCGCCGAACACGGTGCGGGCGCCTTCGCCGAGGCTCGACGCCTGCCGCGCCGAGCCCCATATTTTTTTGCTTATTTGTCCTACTTTCTCAAGAGCGCGATTTTCCGCGCCGATGAAGCGCCCGTCGGGAACGAACCCGTCGAAAGTGAAATTGCTACTTTTTGGGAGAGACATGATGCCTATCAACACCAGAGGACGCAGCGGCAGCGGCGCGCGTTCCACCAGCAACCGTTTCGGCTTCTTTACGTCGTACGGTTCGGGCAACTTCGGCCGCAGCAGCAACAACGGTAACAACAGACGCAACAGCGCGCGGGGTCGCAAGATGAACACCTCGGCCTCGACGACGAACACGTCCGCGTATCGCAACGTGTGCAACACCATGGAGAAGAAGATCAACTCCTACAAGACTCTGTGCAACCAGGCGCAGGGGCCGGCCCCGTTCGGCCGTCCCAGCCCCACCACGCTCAACACCTTCGCCAACTGGGTGAACAAGGGCGCTATCGTGCAGATGTGCACCTCGGCGCAGATCGCTCGTTGGGCGCGGAGCACCAACACGAACTTCAACACCCGGTCGCCCTCTACCAGTGCGTGCAAGAACGTGCTGGGACGCAAGTTCGGGCGCTCGACGATCAAGGCCGTCGCGCGGACCAAGAACGGACAGTTCATGGTGGCGACGTCGCCGACCTGCAACGGTCGGCCGTTCTGCTTCCCGCGCTAGGCCGGAAAGCCACGCCGCTTAGCCGGCCACTCCGGGGGCCTTCGGTGCGCGTCGCACCGATCCAGGATCGGTGCCCTTGCGGGCTGTAAACCCGCAGCGCACGCCCCAAGGTAGTGCGGTCACGCGGCGCACCGGAACCAGAGGTTTCCCACACGTTCCCGATGGCGATGACCTCAGGGGGCGGCTTGGAAATCAAGCCGCCCCTTTTCTTTTCCCCCACCTGCATCAATCTCCGAGGGAGCCACCCGCGCCGACTTCGCCGAGTGTGGCGGATCATCCGATAACTCCCCTGGCTGGGTAGCTGAACCATGCACACGAATAACAGCGCGTGGCGGGACCAGGCGGCCGCGACACCCGTACCCGCCCCGCGCCCCGCGGACCACGTGCCTGCGCCGGTGGGATCCCCTCTCCGCGCTCGATGCGTGGCGCAGGCATGGCTTCCGGCACTCGCGGGGTCGGCCCAGCGCCCCGGGGGCGGCGTGGCCCGGCGCGACGCCGCCGCAGCCAGGCGCAAGGCAGTGCTCAGCGATTGTGTGTTGATCCTGGCCCTGAGCGCTGTTGCCCAGATGATCCACTTCTCCGCCCAGGGCGGACGCGCAGTCATCAGCGGGGACTCCGTGCAATACGTTACCGACGCCGAAGCGCTCCTATACGGACGCGATCGACCACACTTCGAGATCCGCAAACCCGGCTATGCGCTCTTCCTGGCGGCCGTCGGGTGGCTTCTCGGAAACATGGGCTGGGCGGCGATTGCCGCTAACCATGCCCTGCTCGCCGCCCTCCCACTGGCCGCCTACGCGCTGGGATGCCGGCTTCGCTCGCGCGGCGTCGGATGGGTCGCGGCGTTTCTGACCATTGCGCGACTTCAACAACTCGTGTGGGGTGACCGGATGATGTCCGAAGCCCTATTCTCATTCCTTTTGTCGTTCGGGTTGCTGGCCCTGATTGCCGGCGGCGGGCGCGGGGGGAGCACGTCCTTGCTGGCGACGTCGGGATGTCTCCTCGGCCTGGCGTGGCTCACGCGCGGTACGGCCACGGCAGTGATCGCGGCGGGAGTTGTGTGGCTGCTGATTCCCGCCAGTGTGCGTAGCGACAAGAACGCCGGGGCCGCAGGGTACGCAGGTGACTGCGTGCGATTCCGCACCGCCGCGCACAGATTATCCCGCTCCCTTACGGTCGCGGCTCTGTTCCGGCAGCGCGGGCTCGCGGCGGCCGGGGTCTTCCTGGCGCCTGTCGTCTGCATCGCTCTCTTCGAGTGTGGGCTCAACGCCGCGTACTCCGGCCGCTTTCGCACGTGCACCGGGACCGCCGGGGCGATGCTCATGCAGCGGGTACGGTTCTTTCAGGGCACCCCGCTGCCGGAGGGAACCGAAACGGCGCAGGCACTGGCCCTGTTGCCCGAGCGTGCCGCCGACAATGCCTACGTTGCCCACGAACTGGATGTGTGGATCGCGCGTGATCGCGCCCTGCGCGATGGCGGCATGGACGAGTGGGCGTTCGACGACCTGATGGCGCGCGTCGCGGGGCGGGCGGTCATCCAGCGTCCGAATGCCTACCTGGCAAGCACCGCCGTGATGGCCTGGCAGCATCTCACCCGCAACCCAAACGCCGCACGATGTTCGCCCGTCACACCGGATCGCCGTGCCGGTCTGATTATGCACCCCGCAGCGCCGAACGAGGAGGAAGCGGTCCGGCGCTGGTATGCGTACTGGGCACTTCCTCACTTGCCCCGTGAGGAGTCGATCGCCTTCGTGGAACGGGTGCAGGCCGCCGCCGCGAAGCGCGCGCCGTTCGGGCGCGGCAAACCATGGTCCGACGCGCGGTATCTTCTGAGCAAGCCAGCGGTGGCCACGTCGCTGAGGGTCGGGCAGTGGCTGGGATCGTTGTGGCCGGGGTTCGCCCTGCTGGGTTGTTTCTGGCTGGGGCTTAATCGACGAACATGTGGCCTGTTGGCGGCGGCCTACGTCCTGGAGGCCCTCCTGGTGGGGGCGCTGGCGACCACCACGAACCGCTTCCAGGAGGTATGGGTGGCCACAGACACCGCGCTGGCGGCGTCGTTGGTGTTCGTCGTGGTGGCGGCCGCCGTGCGTAAGAGCCGGCAGGTGGTCGCGGTACGATTTGGCGGCCTGTCGCGCGGCAACCGCGTGCCGATCTCCGCGCCGGTACAAGGAGCGTTGTAGCGATGGCGTGCGTCCCACCCGAAGGTGTGTTCGTGCATCCGGCGGCGATCTGCGAATCCTCGGTCGTCGGTGCAGGCACGAAGGTGTGGGCCTTCGCGCACGTTCTGGAAGGCGCCGAAATCGGACGGGACTGCAACATCGGCGACCATACCTTTATCGAGGGCGGCGCCAGGATCGGCGACCGGGTGACCATCAAGAACCAGGCGCTCATCTGGGAGGGCGTGACCATCGAGGATGACGCATTCGTCGGACCGGGCGTTATCTTCACCAACGACCGCTTCCCCCGCAGCCCGCGCACGCCCAGCGCACGCGAGCGATACCAGAACAAGTCGACGTGGCTCGAGCCCACGATCGTGCGCCGCGGAGCTTCGATCGGGGCGGGGGTCATTGTCATCTGCGGGGTGACCATCGGCCGATGGGCGGTGGTCGGCGCGGGCGCGGTCGTGACCCGAAGCGTCGCGGACCATCGGCTGGCCATCGGACGACCCGCGCGCTCCACCGGCTGGGCGTGCGTCTGTGGGCGCGCCCTGAGCGAAGGGCTTGTTTGCCCGGCCTGTGGCCGGCGGTTCGTGCTGCACGGTGAACAACTGACCATCGCCACCGCGGCAACGGAGCCGCGACCGTGAGGGAGCGGGCAAGACACTCCGAGGCGGCACAGGTGCGCGCACGGTGATCGAGAAGCCGGTGGATCGGGCAAGTTGACCGGCTGGTGACCGGCTGGAAGGCCGGTCCCACGGCGCTTCTCAGTCCCACAGCGTCGTTCCGTCCCACAACGCATCTCGGTCCCACAGCGCAGCTTGGTCCCACATCGCAGCCGATCCCACAGCGCAAGCCGGCCCCGCGGCGTTTCTCAGTCGCACGGTTCGCGCCGATTGCCGGACGGTCGGGAACTGTAAATACCCGTCAAATGCCGCCGCCCGGCCGCGCGGGGACGTTCCCGTCGTTGCTGCACGGGGCGCCGTCGGATAGCTTGCGCCGCGGCCGAACCGTGCGCTGATTCGCAGACGTGCCCGAGCGGCGGGAACGCAAGCGCGGCGGCCTGCTTCCAGGGGAACGCGATCATGAGCGGAACGTCGGTCGAGACGGCGGTGTCGGGTGCTGCACGCGGGCGGTCAAGAAGCGATCGGACGGTGGATGCCGCCACCAGCGCTCCCCCGCGTCTGGCGCGGGTCGTGGTGTGGCGCAAGCCGTGCGGCTGGGTGGCGCTCCTGCTCGCGGGCGCGGGCATTATGGGCACTCCTCGTGTCGCGCGGGCGGAAGTGCTCGGCTACTATCGCTTTCCGACGATCTACGCCGACACCATCGTGTTCTGTGCCGAGGGAGACTTATGGCAGGTGCCGGCCGCCGGGGGAATCGCCTCGCGCCTGACCACGCACGGCGGCAACGAGGCGTTCGCCAAGTTCAGCCCCGACGGCAAATGGCTGGCCTATTCCGCGGAGTACCAGGGCAACACCGACGTATACGTGACACCGGCGGCGGGCGGAGAGCCACGGCGGCTGACGTTCCACCCGGCCGCCGACCAGGTGATGGCCTGGCGCCCGGATAGCAAGTCCGTCGTCTTCCGCTCCAGCCGCGAAACCGTGCATCGGGAAACCTACCTCTACGAGGTTCCCGTGGAGGGTGGGGCGGACACCAGGATCAACATCGGCATGGGGTCGCTGGCGGCGTTCTCGCCGGACGGCAAGTACATCGCCTACAACCGCTGGTCCACGGAGTTTCGTACCTGGAAGCGCTATCGCGGCGGAACCGCCCCGGACATCTGGGTCGGCGACCTTAACGCCAACACCTTCAAGAAGATCACCGACTCACCGGGCACGGACGATTTCCCCATGTGGCACGACGGGCGGGTGTTCTTCCTTTCGGACCGCGGCGGGCGGGCGAACATCTACTCCTGCAAACCCGACGGGTCGGACGTGAAACAGTACACGCGGCACGACGACTTTGACGCCCGCTGGCCCGATGTGCACAACGGCCGGGCGGTGTACATGCTGGGCGCGGACCTATGGCTGCTGGACATCAAGAGCGGCCAGACCAGGAGGGTCGACATACGGCTGCCCAGCGATCGCATCCGCCACCAGCCGCGCTTCGAAGACGCGGCTAAGACCTTAGACCGCTACACCCTCAACCGCTTCGGCTCCAAGCTGGCGGTTTCCTCCCGCGGCGAGGTGTGGGTCTGCCCGCCCAAGGAAGGTCGCACGGTACAGGTCACGCAGTCGCCGGGCGTTCGAGAGCGCGGCCCGGCATTCTCGCCTGATGGCAAACAGCTCGCCGCCATCACCGATGAAACCGGTGAACAGGAGATCGTGCTCCTGGATGCCGCGGGAAAGGAGAAGCCGCGCCTCCTGACCAATAAGGCCCAGGGATGGGTGTTCGATCCCGTGTGGTCGCCGGACGGAGTGCGCATCGCCTACTCCGACCTGACGAACACGCTGTACATCGTGGAGGTTGCTTCCGGCGAGGGCAAGGTCGTCGACAAGAGCGAGGTGTGGGAGATTCGGGAATACGCTTTTTCGCCCGACGGCAAGTGGCTGGCCTACGTCAAGCCGCGCGAGAACCAGAACGACGAAGTCCGAATCTACAACCTCGCCGACGCCAAGTCCTACGCCGTGTCCACGCCGTTCTCCAACGACGGCAGCATAAGCTGGGACCCGGACGGCAAGTACCTGTTCTTCCTCTCCACGCGCAATCTCAATCCCATTGTCACCGAGCGGGAGTGGAACTTCGCGGTGAACCGCACCACCCGACCCTACGCCCTCATCCTCACCGCCGATGGGCTTTCGCCCTTCCTGCCGGAGGAACTCCTTAAGGCCCGCGAGAAGGAAGAGAAGAAGGCCAAGAAAGAGAAGGAAAAAGCCAAGAAGGAAGAAGAGAAGGCCAAGAAGGAGGCGGGTGGGGAGAGCTCCCACGCAGGCGGGGATGGTTCCAAGAAGGAGGAGCCCGAGGCGGACGAGGAGCACAAGGGCAAGGGCGACAAGGGCGATGGGGAAGAGGAGGACGAGGACACTCCGCCCAAGCTGCCCGAGATGCGCATCGACGTCGAGGGCCTGGAGTCGCGCGTGGTGGAGTTTCCCAACGTACCGCCCGACAACTACGCCGGCCTGCATGCCGTCAAGGGAAAGGTGTTCTACCTGAGCTTCCCCACTCGCGGCATGATGGACCGTGCCTTCATGACCGAGGACACCAAGGCGCGTAACACGCTGCACGTCTACACCTTCAAGGACAAGAAAGCGGAGGTGTTCATTCCCGCGCTGCGTGACTACACCGTCAGCGCCAACGGCAAGAAGCTTGCCTATCGCGTTGCTGACGACATCCTCCTCACCGGAACGGACGCCAAGCCGGGCGAAGGCGGGGGCAAGGAAGGCAAGGAAGACGCGGACAAGGAGAAAGTCTCGCCGGGCAAGCTGCCCCTTCAGGTCCGCCCCGAGGCGGAGTGGGCGCAGATCTTCATGGAGGCCTGGCGACTGCAACGCGATTTCTACTGGGCCGGGAACCTGGCGAACATCGACTGGAAGGCCGTCCGCGACCGCTACGCCGCCCTGCTGCCGCGCATCAGCACGCGTAACGAACTTAACGATCTCATCGGGCAGCTCATCGCCGAGCTGGCGACCTCGCATACCTACGTCTTCGGCGGCGACACGGAACAGACCCGGTACGTGGACGTAGGACTGCTGGGGGCGGATCTGGTGCCCGACGCGGCGGTCAACGCCTACCGTTTCGCTCGTGTATTGCGGCCGGAAGCCTGGGAAACGGAGGTCGCCGCGCCGCTGACCATGACGCACGCCCGGGTCAAGGAGGGGGATTACCTGCTGGCGATCAACGGGCGGGAGCTGCGGGCGCAGGACAGCGCCTACGAGCGGCTCGCGGGTCTGGCGGACCAGGAAGTGTTGCTCACGGTGGCGAGTAAGGCTGACCGCTCCGATGCTCGTGACATCCAGATCAAAACCCTGCGTGGCGAGCAGGAGCTGCGCTACCGCGACTGGTGCCGGCGGAATCGCGAGTACGTGGTGCAGAAAAGTGGCGGTCGCATCGGCTACATTCATCTTCCCGACATGGGGGGGCGCGGCCTGGTGCGCTTCATTCAGGGTTACTATCCGCAGGTTGATACCGATGCGCTGATCCTCGACGACCGCTACAATGGCGGCGGCAACGTGTCGGCCATGATCATGGAGCGGCTGCTACGCAAGGTATGGGCCTTCATGCAGCCGCGGCGGGGCATCGCTTCCACCTATCCCGAGCGGACGCATCGCGGGCACAAGGTGGTGCTCATCAACCACTGGTCGGGCTCGGATGGCGACATTTTTCCCGAGAGCTTCAAGCTCAACGGCCTGGGGCCGGTGATTGGCACGCGAACCTGGGGCGGCGTGGTCGGCATCCGCGCCGACAAGCCCTTCATCGACGGCGGCCTGAGCACCCAGCCGGAGTTCGCCTGGTGGGAGCCGAAGCGTGGCTGGGACCTGGAGAATCGCGGCGTGGAGCCCGACATCGAGATCGACAACCTGCCGGAAGACGAGATCGCCGGGCGCGACGCGCAGCTCGATCGGGCGCTCGCCGAATTGGAGAAGATGCTTAAGGAAAAGCCGGTGGTGCGTCCCGCGCCGCCGCCGATTCCCAACAAGGCCCTGGGAGCGGGTAATAAGTGAGCGATGCGTGTGTGGAGGAGCCGACCGGCGCCGGGGAACCGGCCCGCGCTGTGGGACCGGCTTTCCAGCCGGTCACCTTCCAGCCGGTCAGGCCCGTCCACCGGTTCATACGCGCGTGGCTGCCCTCCGCCGCACGTTGGGTGCTGGCCGCCGGCCTGCTGCTCGCCGGCTGCGCGTCAACGCGGGAAACGGGAAGTCCATCCGTCGCCACGGCCTGGAACGATCGACACCGCGCCGGTGCTACACCCCCCGCCGCTCCGAGCACCTCCGCGCCGACCGGCGCCGCCCAGGCCCCGCCCGACGGCCCGTCGGCTGCCCCCCCTCTTGCCCGCGTGAACGGGCACCCCATTGCCCGCGATGCCTTCGTGAATCTGCTGCTGCGCTCACATGGACCCATGCTGCTGGAGCAATTCGCGGTGCTGCAACGCGCTGAGGCCCTGGCGGCGGAAAAGGGCTTGGCGGTAACCGGCGCTGACGTCGAGGCGGAATTCGAGCTCGCATTGCGGCGGCTGGCCGACCCGCTCGGCGCGCCGCTGCCGCTGGATCGCCCGGCGGCCGAGGCGGTACTGGATCAGGTCCTGATCGAGCACAACCTGTCGCGCGAGGAGTTCATGCTGGGTATGCGGCGCAATGCCTGCCTGCGGAAGATTGTGGAAACGGATCTGCCGATCACCGAGGAGATGCTGCGCACGGAGCTCGCCCAGGTGTACGGTCCACGGGTGCAGGTGCGGGTGATCCAGCTCGCCTCGCTGGGTGACGTGGCGCGAGTACAGGAGCGGCTGACGGCGGGAGCGTCATTCGAGGAGCTGGCGCGTGACTTCAGTGCCCACGCGCCCAGTGCCGCCGCGGGCGGACTGCTTCCGCCCGTTGCCCAGGAGGACGAGGAGATTCCCGCGGCGCTGCGACAGGCGGCCTTCGCACAGAGCGTCGGGGAGGTTTCGGCCCCGATCCGGGTAGGGCGTTGGCACTGCCTGTTACGCGTGGAACGCGTGTTGCCGCCGGAAGAGAAGGAGTTGGCGCACGTCCGCGGCGAACTGCTGGAGCGCCTGCGAAACCGCCTGAGCGAACCGGCCATGCAGAAGCTCTACCAGCGTCTCTTGGGCGAAGCGCGGATCGAGATCGATGATCCTGGCCTCAGGGCAAGTTACGAACGCCGCGCCGCCGCGCGGGGCAAGTAGCGGCGTTGCAGGTACTGAGAATCCGCCCCCGACGCGACATCCGACGGCGGCAGAGCCTGCGCTGTGGGACCGGCTTTCCAGCCGGTCTCTGCTGGACCGGCCGCCCGTTGCGCGCGGCTCTGAACCAGAACGGCGTCTCCGGCCCCCCTCCCTCGCACTGCTTCGCCCCGCGGGCCGTTTGCCGATATGATTAAGTCGCGATACGACATCGCCGGTCTGGCGGCCCGGTGGATGTCGGACCTTTCGCGATGAGGAACGCGCCATATGACGACTCGGCTTCGGCGTCTGGGGATGTTCATCTGCGTGGCCGCGGGGGCGGCAGGGCTGGTTCAGTGTTCTCGGCCGCGGACCTCGCCGCCGGGCCCCGGCCGCGCGCCGGAGTCGCCGCCGCGCAGCGTCGCGTCGGAACCCGTACGCACTCCCCCGGATCGCGCCGCCCTGCGCCTGCCCGCGCTACAGCCGCGCCTGGGTGAGCCCCTGCGCGGGCTGACCATCGAACAACGCGCGCGTTTCGTGCAAGGCAAGACCGCCTTCAGCCGCATCTTCAGCCGCGAGGACGGGCTTGGTCCGGCGTTCAACATGCACAGTTGCATGGCCTGCCACAGCAACCCCCTGGGCGGCGCAGGATCAAGCACCATCACGCTCTTCGGGCGTGAAGTCGGCAGCATCTTCGACCCGCTTGCCGAACTCGGCGGACCCATGATCCAGGGCGACGGTCATGAGGCGTATTGCGGCGAGGAGGTTCCTTCGTCGGCGACCATCACGGCCCACCGGCTCACGCCCACTTTGCTGGGTGCCGGCCTGGTGGAGGCGATTCCCGACGAGCTCATCAAGGTTCGCGCCGACCATCCCCCCGCTGGGCTGACCGGCCGGGTGCAGTGGACGCGGGCGCTGGAGGATCCGCCGGGCAGTGCCCCGCGCGTGGGGCGGTTCGGCTTCAAGGGGCAACTCGCCGCCACGCTGCTCACCTGCACCGCAATCTCCACGCGGGCGGAGATGGGCTTGACGAACCGCTTTCTTCCCCAGGAGGACTTGCCCGGGGGCGATCCCTCCCGGGTGCCACGTTGTGACAGCGTCGCCGATCCCGAGCTTCGCCCGGGGCCTGACGGCCGCGACGACGTGGACCGCATGACCGACTTCCAGCGCTACCTTGCCGCCGCCCCGCAGACGCCGCGCTCGGGCATGAGCGGCGAGGCCATCTTCGTCCGCATCGGCTGCGCCGATTGTCACACGCCCTCCTTCGTTACCTCGGACGATCCGGCGCTGGAGGACGCGGTGCGCGGGCAGACCCTTAAGCCCTACTCCGACTTCCTGCTGCACTACATGGGCGCCGGCGCCGACGGCATCGCCCAGGGAGAGGCCGGACAGTGGGAGATGCGCACGATGCCACTCTGGGGCTTCCGCATTCGCTTTCCCGTCTACCACGACGGCCGCATCGCCGGCGCCACCGTGGCCGAGCGCGCCGAGCGGTCCATCGAGCTGCACGCGGGAGAAGCCGAGGATTCGCTGTGGAACTACCAGGCTCTCTCCCCACCCGAGCGGGCGCAGTTGATCGCCTTTCTCGACTCGCTGGGACGCGTGGAGTTCGACGACGACGGCGACAACGACGTTGACGTGTCGGACTACGCCGCGGCGCGGAGGTGTCTGTCCGGCGTGCGGCGCACCTACTCGCCCGACGACCGATGCAGCCTGTCGGACATCGACCAGGACGGCGACGTAGACATGGTGGATCAATGTCTGCTCCAGCACGCCTTCACCGGTCCGGAGTATGGATCGACCACGATCGTTCCGTAGGCACGGGTGGGGGCGCGGCGATGGTCGGCCTCTGCGCCGGGAGGCAGCGGCGAGAACTGCCGACGTTGCCCCAGGGCGTGGCGGCATCGTGACCCTCGACGTCGTCCAATGCGTGCCACCTGGCGACCTTCGCACCGGAGGCTTGCCGCGGGCACCGCACTCCTTATGATTCCCGCTGTTACCGGGCGTACATTGGCGCAAGGCGAGCGCGGGCCGGAGGGGGTGAGACGCGCATGTGCAGGAGTTTGCCCTCCGGCAGGTGCGTGACAACTGGTCGCAGGCCGGTCTTCGCGGCTAACGTGTCTCTGCCGGTTCGACGATAGGTGAGTATTCGTCCGGCCCCCAGGCGTAGCCGGCTGTGCCGTTCCGCGACCGCGCGTCGCACATCCTGGTCCGCGCTTCAGGAGCACGTGTCATGGCATCGGGTCCCGTCAACGAACTGGAACGCCTGCTGGTACAGGCCCTCCGGAGCCCGGCCTCACGACCGCAGTTCTATCAGGAGTTCCTTCGCTCCAACGTGTTTGTGATCCGCACCGGCCCGCCGCCCGCGGAAACCCGCTGCCGCGTGGCGGGAGAGGGCGAGACACTCTCCGTACACTCCTGGCAGGCGGAGGGCCGCACCGTGATCCCCATCTTCTCCTCGCTTCCGCGCCTGCAGGCCTTCATCACCGAAGATGTCGGATATGTGTCACTCAGCGCCGAGGAATTTCTGCGCATGACGCTGGGGTCGGTCCTGCTCCTGAACCCCGGTACGGAATACGAGAAGGAGTTCACGCCGCAGGAGGCAGCGGCCCTGCTGGAAGGGGCGGCCGACACCCGACCGGAGACCTTCACCATCCCCGAGGGGGCCGATGTCATTCTCGGCATGCCGAAGGACTACCCGCACGAACTGGCCGACGCCCTGGGTCGCTTTTTCCGCACGCAGAGGAACGTCAAGCGGGCCTATCTTGCCCAGATACTGGTCATCGGGCGCGACGAGCGGCCGCACACGTTGATCGGGCTGGAGGCCGGCGGCGATTGGCAGCAGGTGGTGGCGGCCGCGGTCGCCGCGATCCGCGGCGTCCACGTACCCAGTCCGCCGGTTGACTTCCTCCCCATTACCGGGCGCGGCGGCACGGAAGAGTACTTCCGCGAGAAATGCAAGCCGTTCTATCAGCGAAAGCTGTTGGGCGTTTTCTAGGCGCGCCGGGCGCCGTCACGCGACAAGAATCAACACTCCCCGCGCTGACGGGCGCCGGGCCCGACGGTCCGGACCTTTCGCAATCGCCTCAGCCCGCGACGCCCGCCTTCACGCGGTAGGCGGCGCGGACCCACTCGTCCGCGGTGTGAATCTCGGGGTGAACCTGCATCGCCCGTTGCAGCCAGCGCTCCGCGTCGTGGCGGGAGTCTCCCCAGGCGATGAGCACTTCCAGCGCGTCGCGCTGCGCCTGGCTGAGGCGGACGGCCTCCGCGCCCGAGGCCGCCGCTGCGGGCCAGGCCAGGTCATTCATCTTGCCTTTGAGCGTGGCGACGATCATCTCGGCCGCACGCGGCCCGATCCCCGGGAGCCGTGCCAGTGCCTTGGCATCGCCCTGCTCGATCCACGTGGCGATCTGCCGCACCGGCTCGGCCAGGGCCTTGAGCGCCTTGCGCGGACCGATGCCCTTCACTTCCAGGAAGCGCGAGAAGAACAACCGGTCCTCAACGTGAAGGAACCCAAGCAGCCGCGGCACCAGGTGCCCTGATGCCTGGTTCCCCTCGTAGAACTCGCTGGTGTGCAAGGTGATCTCCCGCCCGCGACAGGCGGCCAGTTCGCCGACGGCGCAGTGCGGCACGTGAACCTCGCGCGCCACGCCGTCGCGTTCCACCACCACGGTCTCCTCCGTGACCTCCAGCAACGTACCCGTCAGGCGGACGATCATCGCGCCAGCATCTCCCGTGGTGCGTGGCTGATTTCCGCGGCACAGCACATGGCGATGGCGAGGGCGTCGGCCACGTCCGGGGGCTCAGGCAGCTCCCGCAAGCCAAGGGCGCGTTGCACGGAAAGCTGCATCTGTCCCTTCGTCGCCCGGCCGTTACCGGTAAGGTAGCGTTTGATGCGCGTGGCGGCGTAGCTTCGCACTTCGATTTCCAGCCGGCCGGCGGCGAGGAGTATCACGCCGCGCGCGTGCCCCATGAGGATTGCGGTCCGCGGATGCACGTAATGCGAGTACAACTGCTCGACAGCGAGAATCGCCGGTCGGTGTTCCCTCAGGATGGCCGTGATGTCGCGTTCCAGCGCCGCCAGCCGCAGTGCGAGCGGGAGCGTGTCGTCGAACCGACAGACACCGGCATCCAGGACGGAAACACCGCCGCGCGCGTCGTCGGCCAGCACGGCGTAGCCGGTAGTACCCAGACCCGGATCGATCCCGCAGACGACCGTGCCCATGCCGTTCTCGCGCCCGACGGCACAATGCCCTTCCGGGGGCGCCACGTCCCGGCCGGCATCGTGCCACGGCAAGCGTCGGGGCGGTGCACTTACATGTCAAGCTCGGCCCGGCGCCAAGCAGGAAAGGTCGATGGGGTATTGCTCTCCGCGCAGCAGCGCCGACACCGCCTCCGCGGTCGCCGGCGCAAGCGTCACGCCGGAGCGGTAATGTCCGGTGGCCGCGATCAGGCCCTCAAAGCCGGGGACGGCGCCGATGTACGGCCTGTCGTCCGGCGTGCCCGGCCGCAACCCGGACCAGACCGCCGCGACCGCCGCCTGCCCCAAGTCCGGGGCCAGTTGCCGCGCGCGTTCCAGAAGGGACGCCACCGCCCGCGCCGTGCTGCGTTTGTCGAAACCCGCACCCGGTTCCTCGGTTGATCCCACGAGCACGTGACCATCACGCCGCGGCACGAGATAGGAACGCCCGCGGGTGATGATGCGCTGGAAGGGGCGGCGTTCGCAAACCAGAAGTACGATCTGTCCGCGAACCGGATGCACGGCGATCTGCCGGTCCAGACGGGCGTCGATCTGTGACGACCACGCGCCGGCGCAGAGTACGACCCACCGCGCCGCGAAGGTGTCGGTCTCGGTCACCACACCAACGACGCGATCTCGATTCATCGCCAGAGCACGAACCGGTGTCTGCTCCCGGACGTCAACACCCCGGCGCAGGCAAGCCTGGTGCAAGCCGCGCAGGAGCCGGGGATTTCGCACCTGTGCCGTCTGCCGACACTCGATGGCACCGAGGATGCCCGTTGCCGCGGCCGGCTCGAGCTGCGCCACGCGCTGCGGCGCGTGCATTTCGAACCGTGGGAGGCCGTCGCTCGTCCTTCGGCCTTCGGCGGCGCGGGCATCGGCACAGGCGATATTCCATGCATCCTGCGTAAACAGGAGCTCCAGCTCGCCGCAGCGTTCGTACTCGCAGTCCGTACCGGTCTGTTCGCCGAGCCGGGCGCAGAAGTCGGGGTAGAGCGCCAGGCTGCGTTCGTGCAGGTGGTACACGGAATCGTCGCGATGTGGATTGCAGGGCGCGAGGATTCCCGCTCCTGCCCAGGAGGCCTCCCGGCCGCAGTACGCGCGGTCGAGAAGCGTAACGCGAAGGCGCTGCTCGGCGAGCCGCCAGGCGACGCTCAGCCCGATGACCCCTCCGCCGATGACGATGACATCCGGGGTGGGACTCACAGGAGCGCAGCATAAGTCTTCCGAGCCCCGAGTGGAATTCGGAAGCCGCGCCGCCCGCCGCGACTTGCCGACCACATGGCCATCTCACGGTTGGCGTGCGCTTCACGGGGCGGCATACTGGCGGACCATGCTACCGGAAGCTGCGATCGCTCCGTCTCCCACCGGCTCCTTGGGTTTGGTGTCACGGCGGCTGGTCTACGCGCTTGCCTTGCTTCCGTTGGTGCCGGGATTGGCGTTCATGGGAACCGAGGCCGGCATCACCTTGCCGGCCGGCGGAACCGCCAGCGACTTGCGATCCAACGCGATCCTTCAGGCCGTGCTCTGGGTCTCGCTGTCGATCATCGTCTGGCGGCGGCTCATCGTATGGACACTGGGGCGCGCGTGGCTGACCGCCCTTGTCTCGTTGATTCCCTTCGTTCAAGGCGTGATCTGGCTGCCGCTTTGGAGCTCCCAGGGCTGCATCTCCGAGGACGTGCTGATGGTCGGCCAACATTCCCTCGGCATGGGCGTCTGGATATGGCTGGCAGTGTGGGTCTGGTGGGGCTGGGAACGGCTTTCGCAACCCGGCGGTGACGTTGGTTTGACAGGCGGAGTCATCATGTCTGGGACATCGAAACGAATTGTGGCGTCGCTGGGGAGCCTCCCCGTGGTGCTGGGCGCGTTTGCCATCCTGACCGTCGGAGTGGACGACTTCATCGCACTTTCGCCACCCGGTGAAGCCGCGATGGAGATCGCCACCACATCGGTACTGGCGGCCGGCATCTGGGTGGCTATTTGGCGGCGGCAAGTGGCGTGGACGAGGCGAGTTGCGATGCGCACCGCCGGTTTCACGCTGCTGTTGATCGGCGCGTTGAGCGCGACATGGTTCACGGCCGTCAGCACCGGGCTGGGCGGGACGATCGCCGCCGTTTGCTGGACGCTGCCCCTGGAGGTCTGGGGGCTTTGGATGGCGCTGACGGTTCGCCTATGGCCCATGAAGGTCGTGGACCTGATTCCCGCGGACGTTCCGCCCCGTTGCCTGAAATGCGGCTACATGCTCGTCGGCTTGTACGCTACGCGTTGTCCCGAGTGCGGCGACGAACGTACAATTGACGAGCTGTGGTGCGCCCGCGCGGTACCATCGCCGTAGCCGGGCCGAGCGACGTGCGAACGAAAGGCCCCCGGGGGCTTGGACAGACAGAAAGGACCAACGATGAACCGCCCCGTTCACTTCGAAATCCACGCATCCGACCCGGAGAAGGCCAAGACGTTCTACGAGAGCGTGTTCGGCTGGCAGTTCACCCAGTGGGGCGGACCGGTGGAATACTGGATCGTGCAGACCGGCGAGGGCACGGGCATCGACGGCGGCATGATCCGCTCCCAGGACGGGGCGCCGCGCACCGTGAACACGGTCGAGGTCGGTTCCGTCGACGAGTTCGCACGGAAGGTCACCGCCGCCGGTGGACAGGTGGTGGTTCCCAAGATGCCGATCACGGGTGTGGGGTGGGTGGCGTACTGCACCGATCCTGGCGGCGTGATCTTCGGCATCCACGAGGCCGACCCGACGGTGAAGTAGGCGGCGACCGGAGCAGCAGTCACGCCGGCGCGCCGGCG
Organism: Planctomycetota bacterium; assembly: GCA_016208685.1. Taxonomy (GTDB): domain Bacteria; phylum Planctomycetota; class Phycisphaerae; order UBA1845; family UBA1845; genus JACQXM01. Next base: position 30,020 of record JACQXM010000025.1, read on the forward strand.
CCGACGTCGTCGGCCACCGGCCCGGTCACATGCACACTGAGTTCGCCGTCCACGGGCTCGACGCGAACGCTGCGCCGCCCGGCCAGCACCTCATCCAGCCGGGCGCCGACCGATCGGCCGCGCCAGCCGCGGAGCAGTTCCACGCTCGCGTCGTCCTGTGGTTGTCCGGTGGTACGGTGGCGGACCAGCTCTCGAATGGATCGCTGCGTGGCCACCAGCGAATAGGCGAGGTCATTCTCCAGACAGTAGCTCTTGATCACCGCCGTCGCCAGCGCCAGTAGCGCCGATTCCCGGGGCGGCTCGGGCTCGTGCGGCTTGCCCTGCGGCCACTCGACCTCCGGTATGGTCAGCGCTTTCTGCACCACGCGTACCAGCGCGTGTACGTCGCGATCGCTCAGGTTGACGCCACGCAGGTCCCGCACCTCGGCGAATTGTGTAATCTCCTGCCGCGCGATCTCCACCATCAGGTGGTCCTTCAGCGCCACGCGCGGCGGGCGGTTGATTCGTTTGGCGATCTCCTCGCGCCAGGCGCACAGGGCATGCAGAACGGCGAGCTGCCGTCCACGCAGCGCGCCGGCGCCTTTGATCCGCAGCACCCGTTCCGCGTCCGCCCGGCGGTACAGGGTCATGTCCTCGAAGCGCGAGAATTCCTCCCGGGCCCACTCCGTCCGATCCAGTTGCGCCAGGCGGGCACTGAGCTTCTGATGGACCTCCAGCAGAAAGCACACGTCCTCCGCGGCGTAGCCGATCTGCGCCGCCGTCAGCGGGCGCTTGCGCCAGTTGGTCAGGGTTTTGGCCTTGTGAAGGCGGATGTGCAGGGTGGCCTGCACCAGTCGTTGCAGGCTCAGAGGATAGTCGTGTCCCACAAGGCCCGCAGCAATCTGTGCGTCGAAGACGGCCCGGGGAACCCGTCCCGTGTGCTGCACGCAAAGCGCCAGGTCTTCCTGGCCGGCGTGTACGATCGTCTCCACGGTTTCGTCGCAGATCGCATCCCACAACGGGGCAAGGTCCAGCTCCAGGAACGGATCGAGCAGGGCAACGGTTTGGTTGGTCGCGACCTGAACCAGGCAGAGCTCCGACTGGTAACGGTCCTCCATGACGAACTCGGTGTCGAAGGCCAGGCGGCCCTCGCGTCGGGCATGGTGGCAGAGTTCATCAAGCTGCGACTGGCGCTCGACGATCAACGGTTCGGGCGGTGGTGGGCGTCGTGACAAAAAGAACCTCCACTGCACGCGCGCGGAAACACGCACGGCGCGGGGAGATGCGCGGACGGCGATTATATGCCCCGCCGACGTGTCCCGTCACGCGGCGACTCCCTGGTTTGGTTCGGCATTCGCGGGGCGCCGCTTTACGACCAGTGGCGCGTAGCTGCCGTTCGCGTCACGGTTCCGATCAAAAGAGGCTGACGTAGGGTTCGGGTATGCTCCCACCGAGGGCGATCGACACGACATTCACGGCCCCGGTAGAGGCGTTGGGTACGCCCCCGAAACGTCGGGAGGCGAGCGTGATACAGTCCCACTTTGCACTGGTGGTGCTGGTAGCCGTTATAGCAACGATGCAGTGGCTGCGATTCATTGAGGAACACTGGCGTTGATCGTTAGTGTTTTTTGCTTGACATCATACTCAAATGTCGATATTGAGTAGGGCGTTCGTGGCCGCTGGACTGAGCGAGCTTGCCCGTGGCGGACCGCGAAACATCTCACCACTTCGGGAGAGTTTGGTGCGGACTCCGCGGAGACGCGAGCGGGGTTTCGTGTGGTGCGGACAGCTCACTTCGTGGGAGGTCATGACATGTCGCTGAAGACAGGCGTTCTGGCCGGGGTTGGTCTGTTGGGTCTTGGTTGCCTTTCGGCCGGCTTAGGTCGCCAGCCCGCAGAGGCCCGCCCGGCCGGCGCCCAGCAGGCGGATCGGTCCGTCGCGCCGCTCGCTCTGCCGTACCATGGATACGGGACGGTGGACGTGCTTGACGACGGACTGATTGTCGTTGAGATCGGCGGCCGCGTGCTGTTTGACCCCGACGCCGAGGACGGACCGGTCATAGAGCCCTCGCGAACCATCGCCTATCGCGTCGATCCCCACCGCGCGCGGCTGGTGCGCCGGGAGGCGGTTCTGGTCGTCGAGGGCGTCGTTCCCCCGGGGGTGGCGGACCTGTCAGACTCATCCGCCACCATAACCACGTTTCGGGACCCCGCCGCCGCCGCCCGCCCCGCGACCCGCCACGCACTGGTCACGCTTTCCGGCGACCTGAGTGTGGCGCTGACGGACAGTGACGGAAGTCTGTCGCTGTCCATGGTTGACCAGGCGGACCACGGTTGGACGCTCGCTCTGTCGGGGCGGTTGGTTCGCGGCGCGAACGCACTCCACGAGGTTTCCGAGGCGGCGGATGCAGGCGCGGCCGACCCCGGCAGCGGTCCCGGGTTGTTCCTTTATCCGGCCGAAGCTGAGTCGTCGGCATGTTCCGTGGAGTGTCGCAAGGGAGCGGCGAACATCAACTGTAACAACAAAGGGTGCGCTTGTTGGTGCTCGAACGGCGTTCCCAGGTGCAGGTGCATCGACCATAGCTGAGCCGGCGCGCACGCCGACGGGTCCGATCCTCGAACTAAAGCAGCTCGCGCAGCTTCCGTTTCACCAGCTTGCCGGTGGGACCCGTAGGGAGGTCCTCGCGGATTTCAATGCGCTTCGGCACCTTGAACCCGGCCAGCGATTGTTTGGCGAAGGCTCGCAGATCCGCCTCACTGACTCCGACGCCGCGCTGCGGAACAACGAAGGCGACCGGAGCCTCGCCGCGCAGTTCGTCCGGCACACCGATCACCGCCGCTTGCAGCACGCTCGCATGCGCTTCCAGCACCGCCTCGATCTCCCGGGCGAATACGTTCTCGCCGCCGATGATGAGCATCTCCTTGGCCCGTCCGGTGATGACCAGGAAGCCGTCGCCGTCCAGATGCCCGATGTCCCCCGTGGAGAACCACCCGTCTGAGTTCAGCACGGCACGCGTCTCCTCCGGCTTGCGGAAGTAGCCTTTCATCACCCCGGGCCCGCGGACGAGGATTTCGCCGTCGTGGCCCGGTAGCGCGATGTGGCCGTCAGAGCCCACGATGCGCACCTGGACGTGGCGGATCGGACGGCCCACGGTTCCCTCGCGGAACGCGGACAGGGAACAGGCCGCCACAACCGGGGAGGTCTCTGTGAGTCCATATCCCTGGTGCAGCCTCAGCCCGAAGCGCTCCAGGAAGCCCAGCCGGATGGTCTCCGGCAGCGGTTCGCCGCCGCTGACCGCCAGGTAGAGGGAGCGGAACGTGTCGGGGTCCGACGATTTGGTTCGCAGCATCGCGGCGTACATGCTGGGGATGGCCATGATGATGGTGATCCCCTGCTCCCGAACCGCCTTCACCACCGCCAGAGGATTGAACCGCGGAATGGCGAAGACGCCGGCGCCCAGAACGATGGGGACCAGCACGTTGGCGGTCAGCCCGAACACGTGGAACGGCGGGAGGATGTTGAGGAACTTCTGCGCGGGGTCGATGTCGAGGGAGGCGATGGTATCGACGCAGTTGCTGTGCAGGTTATGGAAGGTCAGCTCAACGCCCTTGGGTTGGGCGGTGGTGCCGGAAGTATATAGGATGACCGCCGTGGCATGCGGATCGACCGTGGGCCGAGCCGGCCAGGGCCGGAGCATGGCACCGAGCGCGCGGCGTTTCAGCGGCAGGTCCTCCAGGAACACGGGCCGCACCGGCAGGCGCGATACCAGCGGCGCGAAGTGTCGGACGGTAAGAACGACCTGCAAGTCGGCGTCGGCGACGATCCGCGCCAACTCCTCGGCGCTGAGCAGGAAGTTGAGGGGCACTGCGATTCGCGCCGCCCACCACGCCCCCATGACGGCGGCGGGAAATGCCGTCGAGGCCGGGAGCATGATCCCCACCCGTGGACAATCCCCGTCTTGCAGGACAACGTCGCGCAGCACGCGCGCCAGGAGCGTCAGACGTCGGTAGCTGAGCGTGGTTCCAGCGTCGGTCACCGCCGGCCGGTGGGGGAATCGGGCGGCTCCGTCGAGTAGCGCGTCAAGCAACATCAGTCGGTACCAACCCTCGCCAAGCGCACGCAGGCGTGAGCGTAGGAGCCGTCCGATATCTTGTCCAGCCGTTAGTAAGCCGTTTGAAGCGCCGATCCGATAGAGCCCTTATGAGACCGGTGCGTTATCGCGCCGGCGACCATCGTACTGACGCTCCTATGCTCCGCCCTGCACCTACCCGCAGCCGACCCTCGCGCCCGGCGGTCGACGGACCCACCGTCGTTCGTCTGCTCCAGCAGTACTACTCGGCGGCCGCGGACGTGCGTCGCGGGGTCTGCCTGTTGCGGGCCGGCGCCTATGACCAGGCGTCCCAGGCGTTTCTCCGTGCCGGCCGGGTGCGGAACGCCGATCGCTCGCTTCCCGCGTATCTTGCCGCGTGCCTGGTGGCCAAGGAGGAGTTTTCCGCGGCGGCACAGGAACTGGCGAAGCTCGAGGAGTCGCAGACCACGCAGGTCTCGGCGCGCGTTCGCTTCGCCTATGTCCTTCAGGCGGCAGGACGGCCGCAGGAGGCGATCAACCTGCTGCGCAACGCGCTGCGTGCGCGCCCCGAGGCCGCGGAACTGCACTTCCACCTGGGGACGCTGCTGGCGTCGCAGGAGAGTTATGACGAGGCCGAGCTGCGCTTCACGCAGGCCGTTAACCTTGACCAGGCTCACCCCGACGCCTTCGTCAGTCTGGCGATGTGCTGCGCCGCGCGCGGCGCCGCCGGGGAGGCACTGACGTACCTTCAGAAAGCGCAGGCCATGCGGCCGCACGATGCCCGGATCGGCCTGCTCCTGGCCCAGGGCGCGCGGTCCATGCGACAACAGGGACAGGTTCCCGCGGTCCGCACCGTCATGCCGGTGGAACCGGCGCCGCTTGATCCCCAGGGAATCGCGGAGTTGTCGCGCGTGATCGAAGCCGAGCCGGACTTCGTCGACGCCTTCCTGTCGCTTCCCCTCGGGGCCGTGGACGAGCAGGTCTTCGCCATGCTGCTGGCGGTGCTGCAACTGGCGCTGGAGCGCCAGCCGGAACACGCGGAATTGCACTATCATTGCGGGCGAGTGCTGTCGCGGCTGGGGCGAAGCCGCGAGGCGATCGCCGCCACCGAGCGCGCCGTCACCATCCATCCGCGGTTCGTTCACGCCCTGATCGAACTGGGCCGCCTCTACCAGCAGACCGACCGGCTCGCGGACGCCACGACGCGGCTGGAACAGGCGGTCGCGGCCGGCGCCGATTTCGCCGACGTGCACTTCATGCTGGGCAATCTCTACCGCGAGCACCGGGAGATTGCCCGGGCGCGAAGCGCCTACCGCCGCGCGCTGACGCTGAACGAGGACTACGAGGAGGCTCGGGTAGCGCTGCAAGCGCTGCCTGCGTAGGGCGCCGGGGGGTTATGTCCTATCTGCTGGAAATACTGGGACGGGGACTGCTCGCGGAGCTCGCCGCCGCCTTCCGCGACCTGTTGCACGTTGACGGCCGCTTCGGCAGCGCGGAACTGCGAGCCCAGGTAACTGCGAATCCCGAAGCCGCGCCGCCGCGCTGTCGTCTGGCCATCCGTCTGCTCGCGGATCGCCAGTACGGGGCCGCACGCGAGGAGTTCGCCGCCGCCGTCAAGCTGGACCCTGCGGAGCGCACGGCCCGCATCGGTCTGGCTTGCACCCTGGACGAACTGGGCCTGACGCGCGGCGCCGTGGAACAGTTGCAGGCCGCCCTGGAGCACCGCACCGACGACGGGCCGACGTGGTTCGCCCTGGGCTTCTGCCAGGAGAAACTGGGCGAAACCGAGGAGGCTATCGCCGCCTACGAGGCGACGCTGGAGCTTTCGCCGCAACTGCGTAACGTCCATGAGCGCCTGGCCGCCATCTACCTCAAGCTCGACAACCCGGAGATGGCCATCACCCACTATGAGCACCTGTGCCATTGCACCCCGGACGACACCAACGCCGCCCTGATCCTGGCGAATCTCTACGTCCGGGCCGAGCGCTACCCGGAAGCAATCGAGCGTTTCCAGATGGCCCTTACCATCGACCCCGACAACTGGGAGGCGCAGAACGATTTCGTCACCACCTGCGTGGACGCCGGCCGCTACGAGGAAGCCTTGCGCGTACTTTGCGAGCTCATCGAACAGCGGCCGGAATGCGCCGATCAGCACCTGCGGCTCGGCGACGTATACCGGGCCATGGGGCGACACGCCGATGCTCTGGCGGCGTACGCCAAGGCCGTGGAGCTCAACCCCGCCTACCTCGAGGCCACCATCAAGCTGGGCACGATGAACCTGCGGGAGGGAAACTACCCGGAGGCCGCGCAGGCCTTCACGCGCGGCATCGAGATCAACGACCGCATCCTCACCGCCTACGTGGGGTTGGGCGTGGCGCAGGCGGCACTCGGCGACAAGGAGGAGGCGCTGGCCAGCTTCGAGATGGCCGCGGGCATCGAGCCCAACAGTACGCTGCTCTTCTGCGAGACAGCGCGGTTGCAACTGAAAGTGTTTGCCGCGGAGCAGGCGCAGCGACAGCTTTCACCGACGGCGATGTCCCTGGCGGCCGCGGAGCCGTCCGTAGAGGACTCGGTCCAGGGAGTCCTGCACCGGCAGGTCCTGAACCTGCGCGCGGCGCTCACCGCACATCCCAACCATGCGGACCTGCACTACCGCCTCGGCGTGCTGTTGCGGCAGCTCGGCGATCTGCCGGAGGCGATCCGCAGCTTCCGTGCCGCCACCACGATCAACCCGCAGTATCTCAAGGCTCTCGTACGTCTGGGGCTGGCGCTGCGCGAGGCGGGAGAGGTGGACGAGGCCGTCGAGGTGTTGCAGCGCGCGCTCCGGATCGACCCGGAATCGGTCGAGCTGCATTACCAACTGGGGCTGATGTTCGCGGATCGCGGCCAGTTCGCCGAAGCCCTGGAGCGCTTCGAGCGCGCCGCCGCCCAGCAGCCCCACAATGCCGACTACGTCGCCAACCTGGCACTGTGCCTCCAGGACATGGGACTGCTCGACCGCGCTGCGGGAACCTGGCAGACGCTCTGCGACTCCGTGCAGGACACGCCGCAAGGACAGGCGATTCTGCGTGAGATTGGCATCGCCACCACGCCGATGCGGCAGTAGACGCAGCCGCCCTCCCCACGCGGCCGCGGGGGCCGCAACAAAGACAGGCCCACGTAGGGCGCGGCCGCGAATGTCGAATGCTGAATTCGGAATGCTGAATGGGCGGTTCGTCGCGGTGCAACGGAGCCGTCTTCGTGCACAAGAAGGTGCGCGCAGAATGCAAACATCTTCCGCCGTAAGGAACTAACCCAGGACGACGCCACGGCTGACCTGAGACTCGGCATTCGTTCGGTATACGGCGCCGGCGCGCCGCACTGCCGGCGCGTGCGTGCCCTACGGCACGCGCACCTCGAGGGTACGCTGGACCTGCCGCCCCTGCGGGCCTTCGACGCTCACCGTCGCACGGTAGGTTCCCGGTTTGGCGTAAGCGTGCACGGGCTCGGCGACCGGAGATTCGTCGCCATCGCCGAATTCCCAGCGATAGGCACGGGGCGGGCGCGCGGTGTGCAGCCGGAAGCGCCGCTCCAAGGGCTTGTCCGGGGTGGTGCGGGCGGCCTCGATGCGCAGCCACGGCTCTTTGCGGATCACCAGTTCAAAAAAGGACGCGGCGTCCTTGCAGTCCGTCCGTCGCGCGGACCCTTCGGCATCGCGGCGCACGTCCACGCCGTGCTCCCGCAGCGTGTCACCGCAGTGCCGGCCATGCCCGCCGCGGATTCTGTCGTCGATGGCGTAGTGCAGGTAGACCGGCTGATAGGGATCCACGTTCAGCACCGCCTCCGCCAGGTCGCCTTCCCGCAGCCGCGGGGTCATCACCGCCAGGGCGCGGAACACGTCGGCGTTCCGTAGACCGGTGAAGAGTGCCGGCCCCGCGCCGCCCGCCCAACCATACAGGAAGATGCGGTCATCGGAGATCGAATGGCCGGCGCGGACATGTTGGACCGTCGCTACGATGCGCTGCTCGTCGTCGCGCAGCCGCTCCAGGCGTCCCGCGGCCGACAGCGAGGCTCCGCCCGGGCTTCGCAGTTGCGGCGCCGCCACCACAAAGCCGCGCGACTCCGCCAGCTCCGTCCAGGCGCGAATCTGCTGCGTGGGCGAATCCGGGAATCCGCCATGGCAAACCACAATCAACGGCCAGTACTGTTCGCGATCGTAGCTGGCGGGACGATAGAGCCAGTAGCGGTCCCCGAACTCCGGCTCCACGACCCGCTGAATCGGCTCCGTCACCTTGGGGTCGAGGAGCTGCGAACAACCGGAAAGCAGCGCGGTGAATGCCACGGCGATTCCCATTGCCGCCGCAGCCGCGGATGGCACATGGCCGCCAGGCAACACGCCGCCGGCGACTGCCCCGGCCCCTGCCGGTCGCGCCCCTACAGCGCTGCGACCGTAAGCGAGCCGGCGGCACGCCGTGCCGCGGTACGGGATCGCGCCCCGAGACTCAGCGACGGATGGTAAACCCATGGCGCTCCACGTGCTCCTCAAAGGCGCGGCGGACGGCAAGGGCATCATCCTCGATCAGCGTCCGGGCGTCATCTCCGATCACCACGCGACAGGTCAGGCTGCGCCGATCCGCGGGCACCGCCCCGCCCTGGTACGCGCCGACATAGCGTACCTCCTTAAGCAGCGGATGCCGGAAGGCCGCCAACTCCCGCACCACCTCCGCGTAGCGCGTCGCCGCGGGAACCAGGAAGGAAAAATCCAATTCCACGCGCGGGAACGGGGGAATCGGCGCCAGCCTTTCCACGCGCCGTTCCAGCGTGGCGAGTCCATCGAGGCGCAGCTCCGCCCAGGCGATGGACCAGGCCGCGAGGTGTTCGTCCATCGCTCGACGCAGGGAACCGTCCACAACGCCCACGGTTCCCACCGCGCCGTGCATCGCGGCGCCATCGATACGAACCTCGGCGAGGCAGCGCGGGTGCTCCCACGGCCGGTCGGAGGCAGCCGCCGCGGCGCGGAACGTCACGGCGCGGGCGAAGCGGTCCCATGCCCATCCCTCCAGGCCGCCCTTGAGCTGCTGAAATAGTTCCTGCTCCTCGCGCTTACCGCGCCGCGCCATGACCAGGCCCAGGTGGCGATACTCGGCGTCCCCGTCGCCGCTCCTCTCGAACACGCTTCCGAGTTCCAGCAACGAGAACGAGGCGAAGTAGAAGCGGTTGCGCGTCGTCGCCGCCAGTAGCCCGGGCATGAGCCGCCGGCGTAGGTGTTGCAGTCCCTCGGCCGCGGGGTTCTTCAGCGTCACGCAGCCGCCCGGCGCCGATCCCAACTGCCGCAGCCAGATGGCGTCGTTCCACAGATAGCCGTGAACCTCGTGGAAGCCCTCCGTCGCCGTGAAGTACTCGATGGTCCGTTGCTCCAGTTCGTGGAGGGCATGGGGCTCGAAGCGGCGCACCGTAACCGCGGGCATCGCCGGCGCGATGTTCCCGTAGCCGATGCGCCGCGCGATCTCCTCGATCACGTCCGCCTCGATGGAGACATCGCCCGTGCCGCGAAACGACGGCACGCCGACGAGCCAATCGCCGTCGCGCTCGGCGACGGAGAAGCCCAGGGGCTCCAGCAGGGCCGTCGCTTCCGCGACTGAAACCGCGCGGCCGATGGTCCGCGCGACGTGCCGCGGCTTAACCACCACGGACGGCGCCGCCTTCCGTCTGGGGTAGCAGTCGCTCAGGCGCGTTCGCAACGAAAGGTCCGGGTACAGCTCGCGCGCCAGTCTGACGAAACGCCGAATGCCGAGGACGGTATTGGCGGGATCCTGAGACTTCTCAAAACGCGCGCTGGCGTCGGTGCGCAGGCTCAGTCGCGTCGCCGTGCGGCGCACCACCCAGGGGTGGAAGTTCGCGGACTCCAGCAGCAGCGTGTTCGTGCTCGTCGAAACTTCGCTTTCCTGCCCGCCCATCACCCCCGCCAGGGCGACCGACCGCCCACGGCATTGGATCATGAGCGACTCCCGCGTGAGGCGGCGCTCCACGCCGTCCAGCGTGCGGAAGGGCTCGCCTTCCCTGGCCCAGTCGACCTCGATGCGGTCAACTCTGGTGGCGTCGAAGGCGTGCATGGGCTGGCCCAGGTCGGCCATCACGTAATTCGTCAGGTCGACCAGGGCGCCGATGGGCCGCAGACCCACGGCGCTGAGCCGCGCCTGCATCCACGGCGCCGACACCCGCCAGGGCACGCTGCCGACGATAAGCCCCGTGTAGCGCGGGCAGGCGTCGCCGTCGGCGATGACGATCGGGACCTCCGGCAGGTCGCCGCGGGCCAGCTCTTCCAGGGGCGCGAGAAAATGCTCGTAGGGCCGAAGCGGCAAACCGAGGATCGCGGCGACCTCCCGCGCCACGCCGTAATGCCCCCACAAGTCCGGCCGGTTGGTGATGGACTTGTTGTCGATCTCGATCACCCAGTCGGGGGCGGCGGGATCGCCGTGGACCACGCCCTCCGCGGGGCGAACATCGTCGACCTCGGCGGTGGTGACCGTGAACTGCCCGGCGAGCTCCCGCGGGTCCAGTCCGGGCGGCAGGTCGACGTAGTCGCGAATCCAATTCAGTGAAACCAGCATGTCAGTTTTCGGCTCCGCGAAGCAGCGGCCCCCCGAAACGCTCCGGCGCCACCAGCGCCCGCAGGTCGCCGCTATTGAGCACGCGGATGTCGCGTATGCCGTATTTCATCATCGCCAGGCGCGTCAGACCCAGGCCGAAGGCAAAGCCGGTGTAGATTTCCGTGTCGATCTTTCCCGCCGCCAGCACGTTGGGGTGCACCATGCCCGCGGGGAGGATCTCCACCCACCCCGACTGCTTACACGTGGGGCAGCGTTTGCCGCCGCATATCTGACAATTCATATCGATCTCGATGCCCGGCTCGACGAAGGGGAAGTACCCGGGCCGGACGCGCAGCTTCACTTCCCGGCGCATGACCTCGCGGAGCAGCGTCTGGGCCATGGCGATAAGGTTGGCCAGGGAAATGTCGCGGTCGATCACCAGCCCCTCGACCTGATGAAACGTGTTCTCGTGTGAGGCGTCGATGGTCTCGTAACGGAAACACCGCCCCGGCGCAATGATCCGCAGCGGGGCGCCGAACTTGATCATGGCGCGATGCTGCACCGGCGAGGTGTGCGTGCGAAGGACCTTGCCATTGTCCACCCAGAAGGTGTCCTGCATGTCGCGCGCCGGGTGCGTCGGGGGGATGTTGAGGGCATCGAAGTTGTTGTACTCCTCCTCCATCTCCGGGCCGGCCTCTACGGTGAACCCCAGCCGCTCGAAAGCGCGTTCGATTTCCCACTGCACCGCGGTAACCGGATGTACGCTTCCCAGGGGGCGGCGGACCCCGGGCAGGGTGGGATCGAGCGCCCCGGCGGCACTGACCTCGGCCTGGCTCGCCGCCGACTCCAGCGTCCGCAGCCGCTCGTCAATCAGCCCCTTGACCCGCACCTTGGCTTCGTTAACCGTCTTGCCGACCTGGCCGCGCTGCTCCGGCGGGTACTCTTTGACGGAACTGATCAGGGCGCCGAGCGATCCCTGCTTTCCCAGCACGCGGCTCTCCAGCCCGCGAAGCGCGTCGACCTGCGTGACCTCCGCCAGGTTCCGCCGTACCTCGCATTCGATAGCGGCGAGTTGCTCGGTGAGTTGTTCCAGAGTGTACGATGGCACCTTTTGCGTCCGACGCCCTGCAGATTCCGTCCGCGCTCGGGCTCAAGCTTAGGTACACCGGCGGCGGATCGCAAGCGAACGAGGCGCCCTTGGCGCGTGCATGACCTTGCCGGCGCCGTCCCGCGGCGTGATTCAGTGCGCCGCCGCGCCCATGGTGCGGCTGGGCGCACGCGGTGGCAACGTTCGCGTCGCGCGGGTAGAATGCGCGCCCGTCGTTGGGTTGTCCGAATCGCGGCAGGAGCTTCGTGAAAAGGGGGACAAGCCATGGGTTCCCGTCACTGGGTTCGCGGGATGCTTACGAGGTTGGCGGCGGGCTGCGCCGCGCTGCTGTGCCTGGGGGCTGACGGGCCGCAAACGGCAAGTCCGGAGGCCGGGTCGAACCAGGAATCACCCGCAGCGGACGCGCTACCGTCCCCACCCGGTGCGGATGGCGCGTCGGGAGAGACGCCTCGACCCTTCGGGCGCCCGCGTTACCTCGACCCTCGCCGCCATCGCCCGCGCCACCCGGCCGGAGTGTACGACGGTTACCGCCGCTATTACGACGACGCCTACACCTACCGCTACGGCCGCCCGTACTACCGCGAATCGCCCCAGTACGAGCTGGAGCGCGCCTATCGCCAGGGCGCCGCGGATGGGCGGAACCAGGCGCGCTTTCAGCGCCAGGCGGAGCTGGGAACGTCAGCGTTCGGTCGAGCCATTGGCGACGGCCACGCGGCCTTCGCCGCCGGCGATTACGGGCTCGCCTCGCGACACTACCTGATGGCTTGCTCCCTGGATCAAGGTGACCCGAGCGCACGACTCTTCGCCGCGCAAGCACACATAGCCTTGGGGCACTTCGAGCCGGCGATACGGCTGGTGCGGCGGGCCTTTGAGTTGCAACCGCGGCTGGAGTTCCTTCCCCTGGACCTGCGCGAAGGGTACGCCGATCCGGCGGAGTTCAGGCGGCACCTGGACACCCTGCATTCCGCGGCGGTCGCGGCGCAGTCCGATGCCGGGCTCTGGTTCCTGGTCGGGTATTGCGGCTTCTACTCCGCGGAGCCGGGGCTCGCTGCCGAGGCGCTGGCGCACGCGGTTCGCCTCAAGCCGGACGATCGCGTGTTTCAGCGACTCAGCGGCGTCGCCGCGGTTGCGGTACCGTCGGACGACCGGAGTGCCGGAAGCGGTGCGGCGCGCTGATGTACACAGAAATCCGTCTGGGCTCAGGACAGGACTGAACGGTGGACGCAACGGCGCTCTTCAATCGGTCCCGCGAGGCACTCGCCATCGCCGGACCCCCGGAGTGGGATTCGCCCGAAATCGCTGGTGCGCGGGAGCAGTTGCGTTTCTTCACCGCGGGCGAGGCGGAGGGCGGTCCGATGTGGGCGCTGGCGACCGTTGCCGCGGCGTCGGATGAAGCTGGTTCCGCCACAGATGGGATCCCCGGCGCGGCGGGCGTTCATCGAGTTGAGTACTCCGTCCCTGGCGACGAGTCCTTAAGCGACGACGCACGCGACGACATCGTCGCGCTGGACGCGCAGCCGGCCGAGGTGCTCGTCAGGGCACATCTTCAGGCGTGGCTGCTGCAACGCGGCTGGCAAGTGCAGGTGTCGATGCGCAAGGACGCTTTCCGCTGGCGCCTGGTCGACTGTTTATCTCCCGCGGACGGCGGCGGCGATCGCCTCGACGAAGACTACCCCTCCGGCGAGGACGAAACGGAAGTAATCTGCGAGGCGGTGGTGGTCATCGCACGATCAGCCCCGGCGGCCGTGGGTCCCCCTGCTCCTTCGCCGCTCGGACAGTCGAGTCGTCGAGCGGTTCAGGCCGGATAGTGTCGTGTCTCGCAGTGGCCTGACCGTAGGTGGATCGCTCGCGCGGCGGGCTCTCGGCCGTCGTGGGGCCGCGCGGGCTGAAGCCCGCGGCTCGATACGGTTAGATGTCAATGAGACACGACCCTAGCCGGCTTGGAGCCGCGTCACAGCGGGAACCGTTCGGCTCAGCATCGGCAGGGACGGTTGCCGCACCGTCGCCCTCCGGCCTCGTCGCCTCGTTGCCACGTTACTTGCGTCGCCCGCTCCCTCACCGTCGCGGGCCCATCAGCCCGTAGCAAGACGCGTGGCATGGGCTCCCAGCCCATGCTTTCACGGGCAGGATGCCCGTGCCACGCTCGGTCCTCGACTTTTCACCACGGGCTCCTGCACCTGTGGCACTTGATCGCACACGCTCATCCGAGGATGGGTCGGGGTCACAGCTCGAGAGAGCGAGACGGGAGCCGGCCGTATGGCCGTGCGTCGCGCCGCCGCTTGACGTTCAGTCCCATATCCGGCGCCGGCAGACTGCTTTTCGTCTAATAACCACGGAGACATCGGCGCCGGCTGACGCTACAATACGCAATCGCACTCTGGCAGTCGCCGGGGAGCTCGGAGGGGAGATCGTGCGGCGAACCGGCCTGTTTTCCCGGCCTTTGGTGATCACCGTGTCGCTGGTGCTCGTCCTGGGGGCGGCGAACGGTTCGCCGGCAGCGAACATCGCTTCCGCTGAAGCGCCCGGCCGGCCCGACTCACGGCCGACGCCCCGAAAACAACCCGCCGTACTTGCGGCGGCCCGTGCTCCGCTCGCCGCCGCGGCGACATGCCCGGAGATCCGGCTCCCCGAGGTCGATGGCGCCCGTCTTCTCGCCGAAGACGACGCTGATCCGGATTCTCAGAAGCGCTTGCGCGTGGGCGTCAGCCAGGCGTTAGCCATAACCGCCGGGGACGGGGCATGGACGGCGCCCGGGAACGGCGACGAGGAATGGGGAGCGGTCATCGTCTCGGAAGGTGCGGTCGGACTGCGACTGCACTTCACCGATGTTCGGCTCCCGCCGGGAACGTCGCTCTGGGTCTGGGCAGAAGGGGCCGTGGACGGTGCCGAAGGCCCGATAAGTGGCATGGGCCCGTTGGGTAGTGGCGAGTTCTGGACCGGTATTCTCGCCGGCGACGCCGTGCGTGTGGTCTACCGGGCAAGCGACCCGGACGCGCGCTCAGTGCCGCTCCCGTTCACCATAGCCGAGGCCGTGCACGTATACCGCGATTTTCTCGCCGAACCGGCACCGCTGGCGGCGGCGGACCCCTGTCACAACGACACAACTTGTTATCCCGCCTGGGCCGACGTTCGCAACAGCGTCGCGCGGATCGTATTCGTTGAGAACGGCTCGGGGTACCTGTGCACCGGCCAGTTGCTCGACGCCCAGAACGGCGACCTGACCCCCTACTTCCTGACCGCCAATCACTGCATCTCGTCACAGCCGGTCGCGGAAACGACGGTGGCGTACTGGTTCTACCAGACCGATGTCTGTGATGGGCCGGCGCCGACGCTCAACAGCCGTCCCATCTCGCGGTTCGCGGACCTGGTTTCCACGGGTGACCTGAGTGTGTCATCGGATTACTCTCTGCTCATGATCCGCGGCACCTTGCCGGTCGGCGTATACTGGAGCGGCTGGACGGCGGGCACCGTTCCCTTCGGCACACCTTCCGCGTGCATTCACCACCCGCTGGGCAACTACAAGCGAATCAGTTTCGGCACGCGCGGGCAGCCGGTGGGTGACTTCTGGCAGGTGGTCTGGACCGACGGCCCGACGGAGCCGGGTTCGAGCGGGTCCGGCGTCTGGCGCGCCGACACGCAGCAACTCTATGGACAACTCAGCGGCGGGCCGAGCACTTGCACCAACGTGACCTACGACGAGTTCGGCATGTTCGCCACCGCCTACGGCGACATCGCCGGGCACCTGACCGCCGGCCCGGACGACTCGCTGGAAGAGAACGACACTTGTGCGGAAGCGACTCCGCTGGCTCCCGGCTTCATCCCCGGGCAGGTTGTCAAAATCGGTGACGATGACTGGTACGAAGTAGCCGCCCCGCCTTGCGCCGACCTGACCATCGGGCTTTCGTTCCGGCACGCCTTCGGCGACGTGGACCTGGAAGTGTACGACGCCTGCGGCGGGTCGCTGGTGGCGGCCTCCACCGGCGTCGACGACGGCGAGTCGGTCACCATTCCCAGTGAACCCGGCGAGCGCACCTTTCGCGTCCGTGCCTACCTAGCCACCAACACGCGGAACACCTACGGCATTGTGGCCGTCCTTTCCGGCGTCGGCGGGGGCAGCAGCGTGGATCACTTTGTGGGAACCTCGGGCCTGCCCGCTACGATCCCGGACAACAACCCCACCGGGGTTAGCCGCAGCCTGTCGATCCCAAGTTCCGGCACCGTCCTGGATCTGAACCTCGACCTGCTCATCACCCACACCTGGAACGGCGACCTTTCCATCGAGCTCAGTCATGGCGGCGTGACAGCGCGGGTGATCGATCGGCCAGGTTCTCCGAGCTTCGGCCTTGAGGGCTTCGACGACGACGGTTTCGGCATCACCCTGGATGACTCCGCCGTCCTGAACATCGAGACCTACACCAGCGCCGGGCCGCAGGTACGGGGGACGTTTACTCCGTCGCCACAGTCGCTCTCCGCCTTCAACGGTATGGACCGTGCGGGCACCTGGACGCTCCGCGTCTGGGACCAGGCGGGGCAGGACAGCGGCTCGCTGGTGGAGTGGGGCCTGTGGATCACGACGCCCGCGGCCGCGGCCTGCACGCGCGGCGACGCCGCGGGGGACGTGTGCGCCGTTGTGGATCAGCCCGTTGATCTCATCGATGTCGCTTATTTCCAAACCTGTTTCACCGACGCCACCAACGCGCCGGTCGGGTCCTGTTGTTCGCCGTTCGACTTCGACGGCAGCGGGCACGTGGACCTGCCGGACGTCGACGGATTCATCCAGCGCCTGAGCGGTCCCTGATGCGCCGGGCCGTTGAGGCGCTCACGTTGAAATCCGGCGCGCTTTGCGGTATAAACATCTGCCGGTACGTGTTCTCCCCCCGGCCGCCATTGGGGAAGTGGCCGACTCATGCCGAACGCCAGGCGCGCCATCCGACGGTCGTTGTCCTTGCTTCTGATCGCCGCAGGCGCTAGCGCGAGGCCGGCGCCCGCGGACGTCATCTGGCGAAACGGTGAACGAACGACGATTCGACAGAGCCCGGCGGCAGTAGAGTCGGCGTTGGCGGGCCGCGCCGCACAACCGACTGCGGCGGACGGCGTGGTTGACCACCCGCGCGCCGGCGCCACGGGGCGCGGGAGCCCGCGTGCAGCGCCGGAGTCCCTTCACCTGGTCATCGAGTTTGGCGCGCCCCTCGCCGCCGGAGCGCGCGAGGCGTTGCAGCTAAGCGGAATCCGGCTTCTCGACTATCTGGGGCAGCACGCCTACTTCGCCGCCGTAAGGGCGAATGTAGATGCGCGGCGGGCGATGCGGATAGCGCCGATCGTCGGCGTGCTGGACATCCGTCCGGAGTGGAAGGTGCACGCCGCATTCTCCCGCGGCGCGCCGCCGGCGTGGGCGGTGGTACCGGAGGCGGATGCGACCCGTGCGGCGGGGGCGCGGGTGGGCGCATACGTCGTTTTCCATCGCGATGTGCCCCTGCTGCCGGACGCGGTTGCGGTGGCCGCGGGGTACGGCGCGCGGGTGCGCTCCGAGATGAGGACCATCAACGCGATCTACGTCGAGCTGCCCTTCGACCAGGTCGCGGCTCTGGCGGCCGACGACGCCGTGGAGTGGGTCGAACCGCCCCTGCCGCGGTTCGGCGAGGTCAACGACGGCGTTCGCGGGCGTACCCAGGCAGACACGCTTCAGACCGACCCGGTCTACGGGCTGAGCGGCGCCGGAGTTACCGTCCTAGTCTACGACGGCGGGCTGGTGGACCGTTTCCATCCTGACTTCGGCGGTCGGGTGGCGCAGCGCGACACCGGACCGGTCGTGGCACATGCCACACATGTGGCGGGGACCATCGCCGGAAGCGGCTTCGCCAGCGGCGGTCTGTACCGCGGCATGGCGCCGGCGGCCTCGATTGAGTCGTTTTCGTTTGAAATCGACCCGGATAGCGACGCCATTCCCCTGTTCGCCGACCCGGGCGATCTGGAAACCGACTACGCCGCGGCCATCAGTCAATTCGCCGTCGACCTGGCCAACAACTCCATCGGCAGCAACGTGTGCAGCAGCGGCTTCGATTGCGAGATTACCGGCGACTACGGTGTGGCGGCACAACTCATCGACGCCGTGGCCCGCGGCGCCTTGGGCCGATCGCTGCCCACGGTCTGGTCCGCGGGCAATGAGCGCAGTTGTGATCGCTGCCGCGCCGAGGGCATTCACACGCCGCAGGGCTACCGCTCCATTCCGCCTCCCGCGGCGGCCAAGAACCCGATCTGCATCGGAGCGGTCAATAGCAACGATGATTCCATGACCCCCTTCTCCAGTTGGGGACCCACGGACGACGGGCGATTGAAGCCGGACGTGGTGGCGCCGGGGTGCGAAGCAGCCGACGACTTCGGCGTGACATCCTGTTCGGTGGCCGGTGGGTACATTGCGTTCTGCGGAACCTCGATGGCGGCGCCGGCCGTCACGGGAGCGGCAGCGCTGCTGCTCGAGGAACACCGCCGGCGCTCTCCGGACACGGGCGATCCGACGAACGCAGCCGTCAAGGCGGTCCTCGTTCACACCGCGGAGGATCTCGGGACGCCGGGGCCGGACTTCCAAAACGGGTTCGGCAGCGTCCGCGCCCGGGCCGCGGTGGATTTTCTCCGTGCGGCGCCGATCCTCGATGGAAGCGTGGGCGACGGGGGCTCGGTCTCCTACCTGGTGCGTGTGCCGCAAGCGGGACCGTCGTTCAAAGCTACCCTCACCTGGGACGACGTTCCCGCGGCCGCCGGTGCGCACAGGACGCTGGTCAACGATCTTGATTTGCGGGTGTACGATCCGCTGGGCCAGCGGCGTTTCCCTTGGACGCTCGACCCCTCGCGCCCCGACGCGCCCGCGCGCCGGACGCAACCGGATCATCGGAACAACGTCGAGCAGACCCTGGTGGAGGCGCCGGTCCCCGGACTGTGGATCGTGCAGGTGTACGGATTCGATGTGCCCGAGGGGCCGCAGCGTTTCACCCTTTGCATGTCGCCGGCGCCGGAAGCGGACTGTGACGGCGACGGTATTCCCGACGCGGTTCAAATTGCCGCCGACCCGGCGGCGGACTGCACGGGCAACGGCCTGCTCGATCACTGCGAACGCGACTGCAACAACAACGGCGTGGCGGACAGTTGCGACGCCGCCGCCGGCACTTCCGGGGACTGCAATGCCAATGATATTGCGGACGAGTGCGATCCCGATTGCGACGGCGACGGTACGCCCGATGAATGCGCCGTGCGGCTGGGAGGCGTGGGAGATTGCGATCTTGACGGCACGCCCGACGATTGCGCTCCGGACTGTAACCACAACGGGACCGCCGATGCCTGTGAGCTGCTGCTGTCCACGGCGCGGGACTGCGACGCCGACGGCATTCCCGACGACTGTGAGGACACAAGCTCCGACTGCAATGGTAATGGGCTGTGGGATCGTTGCGACATTGCCGCGGGTGTTGAGGTCGACCGCAACGGCAACGGCGTTCCCGACCTCTGTGATGCTCGCGGGCGCACCCATTACGTCGATGCCACAGCCTGTCCCCGCCCGGGACAGGGTACGCCGGAACACCCTTTCTGCCACATCGAATCCGCCCTCGCCGCGGCGGTATCCGGAGATGTCATCGAGCTCGCGCCCGGCCTCTACACCGGCCCGGGTAATTTCAACCTGGATTTCGGCGGCCGGTTGGTCACGGTGCGCAGCGCCCGTCCCGATAACCCGGCGGTGGTGGCCGGCACGGTGATCGACTGTGCGGGACGCGGCCGCGCCTTTTATTTCCATAACGGCGAAACTCGGGAGGCGATCCTGGACGGACTGACGTTGCGCGGCGGCGCTGCTTCGCTGGGGAGCACGCCCGGTGCCTATCGCGGCGGTGCTGTGTACGTTGATGGAGCGAGTCCCACGATCCACCGCTGCGTGATTTCCGGGAACCTTACCGGCCCCACCCTGGCGGGCGGATTCGGCGGCGGGGCCGTATGCTCCTCCGGCGGCAGTGCATTGATAGAGAGATGCAAACTGGTCGGGAACGCAACGTCCAACAACGGCGGAGCCGTTCTGTGTCTGAACGAGGCCCAGGTAGAGATAGAGGCTTCGCTTTTTCTGGGTAACCAGGCGGCGTTCCACGGCGGCGCGGTGGCAGCAGTGGGCGGCAGTGTAGCCAACCTGCGGAGTTGTGTCTTTCAGGAGAATGCCGCGGGAGGATGGGGCGGCGGGGTGTACGCCGCTGAGGCCGTGACCGACCTCTGGGGTTGCACGTTCGTGGGCAACCGGGCAGGAGAGTCGGGGGGAGGCCTGTACGGCAACACGGGGCGCATGGCGCTTACCAACACGATCGTGTGGCGCAATGCCGCGGCGATGGGATTCGACCTTTCAGTCTCGGGGGTATTTGAGCTTGCCGTTGCCTATAGCGACATTGATCTTGCGGGACCGTATTCTGCGATCGGCAGTGAGATCGTGCAGAGAGTGGGCGATGGAGTGTTCGCCGCCGAACCGGGATTCCTGCTGGACGGCAGTGCCGGCGACGAACCGTTCGCCGGCGAACTTCCATGGCACCTGGGGCCGGGATCACCGTGTATCGACGCCGGGCATCGCGGATCCGGCGCCACCGACGCGGCGGTGGATGCCGACGGCGACTCTCGCGTTCGGCACTGCCGCGCGGATATCGGTGCGGATGAATCAAGTTATTTCGCGGACTGTGATCACAATGGCGTTGCGGACGCCTGCGAAATCGCCGAGGGCACGGCCGTCGACGCCAATGACGACGGCGTTCCGGACCGCTGTGTTCGCTGCGTGGCCGATGCCGACTGCGAAGACGGGCGATTCTGCACCGGCCCGGAGGCATGCCGCGACGGAATGTGCGTGGCCGGCGCGGCGCCCTGTGCGGCGCGGTGCGACGAGCGGCTCGATGCCTGCGTCGACTGCCTGACGGATGCGGACTGCGACGACAGGGTGGGTTGCACCGCCGACACCTGCCTCGGCGGCGCGTGCCACCACGCCTCCGTTCCCGACTGCGGACCGACCTTCTTTCTGCAAGCGGTGGCGGTGAACGGCGTTCCTCTTCCGGCCGGCCCGACGACCACCGTGGTGGCGGCGCCGGGCGACCGCGTTGCCTGTGATGTGTTTCTCGAGAACTGGTCGCCAAGCACCCTTAGTGCCTACCAGGTCTCGCTCGACGAAACGGGATTCGCGACCGCGGCCCTGGGGCACGTCCGCCCGGTGGATGATCCGACGCCCGCGGCGGGGGCGTTCATTGACGTTGCCCGCGACGACTTCGTGTTCGCGGGGATCGAGGCGATTACGGCGGTTTCCAACCTGTCGCACGACGTCGGTTTCGGAGGACTGGCGCCTTTCGACGCGGTACCGGACGTCGGCGCGTCGGCGTACTGCGGCACGCTGGTGCTGGAGGTTTCCGACGACGCGGCGGGGCGTTTCACTTTCGGCCCGCGGTCGGAGAGCGGTGAGACCTTCCTCCTCGACCGCTCCGGGGTGCTGGTGCTGCCCCTGCGCACTCGTTCCCTGTCGATCGCCGTGCCGGTGGCGGGGTGCGACGCCGGCCCGGACTGCGACGCCGACGGACTGACGGACGCCTGCGGCATCGCGCTGGCACTTACCGGCGACTGCAATGAGAATGCGGTTCCCGATCCGTGTGACATTCGCTCGGGCAGCAGCGACGACTGCAACGGCAACGCCGTCCCTGACGATTGTGAGCCGGATTGCAACCGCAACCACACCGCGGATACTTGTGACATCGCCTCCGGTATCTCCGGCGACTGCAACCGCAACAGCGTCCCGGACGAATGCGAGGATTGCAATGGGAATCGCCGCGCTGACGAGTGTGAACTGGCAGAGGGCAGTGCTCCGGACTGCAACGGGAATCTGCGCATTGACGCCTGCGACCTGCATTCCGGCTTCGCGGTCGACTGCAATGAGAACCGCGTTCCGGATGATTGCGACGTTGCGCGAGGGC
This sequence comes from Planctomycetota bacterium, assembly GCA_016208685.1. Lineage (GTDB taxonomy): Bacteria > Planctomycetota > Phycisphaerae > UBA1845 > UBA1845 > JACQXM01. Next base: position 51,710 of record JACQXM010000025.1, read on the forward strand.
CGGAGACGGACTGCAACGACAACGGCATTCCTGACTCCTGCGACTTGATGAGCGGCATGGTCGGCGATTGCAACGAGAACGAGATTGCCGATGTCTGCGAAGACTGTAATGGCAACGGAATCGCCGACGAATGCGACGTTGCATCGGGGGCGAGCGGTGACTGCAATGCGGATAAGGTTCCGGACGAGTGCCAGGACTGCAACGGCAACGGCTCGGCGGACCAGTGCGACACCGTGAACAATGTCTCGCCCGACTGCAACGCCAACCGGGTTCCGGATGAATGTGAAGACTGCAACGCCAACGGCCGCGCCGATGAATGCGATCTGGCCGACGGCTACAGCGAGGATCGGAACCGCGACGGCATCCCCGACGAATGCGACTTGTGCGCCGGCGTGGTTTGCGACGACGGACGGTTCTGTAACGGAGTGGAGTCGTGCCTAGCGGGCGCCTGCCGCTCGGGCTCGGCGCCGTGCCCGCGCTCGGGATGCGACGAGATCGGCCGGCTTTGCGTCGAGTGCTTCACGGACGCCGACTGCGGCGACGGCAACGACTGCACTTCGGATCACTGCGTTGTGGGGCGGTGCGCCCACGACAACACGACGACCGGCTGCGACGACGGCGACCGCTGCACCATCAACGACGCCTGCTCCGGCGGAGGCTGCGCCGGGACCCCGCTACCGGGCTGCGGCGCGACGTTCGCCCTCCGGGTCGCAAACATCAATGGCCAGGCACTCTCGGGAGGACAGGCGGCTCGCGTGCGGGCCAGTCCCGGCGACCTGCTGACCTGCGAGCTGACGCTGACCGGCTGGCGCCCGGCGCCACTGAGTGCGTATCGAGCGGCCGTCGGCACTGCCGGCCTCAGCAGCGCCGCGCGGGGGCGGCTCATCCCGGAGCCCGCGGTCGGTCAATCGCGGGCCGCGTACGTCGACGATCGGCGTGGCGACTTCGTCTTCCCCGCCCGGGCGCAGATCGCCCGCGCGGTTCGCGAGGCTGGGACGATCGAGTTTCGCGGCCGAGCGGTGTTCGACGCGGTGCCGGACGTGGCCGGGCCGCGCTACGCCGGCACGCTGACCCTGCGCGTGTCCGACGACGCCGCGGGAGCCTTCCGCCTGGGGCCGCGCGATGCTGCGGAGGTGGAGCTAAGCGACGAGCGCGGCAAACCGATCGGCCCGGTTGCATTCACATCGTTGATCATCAGCGTGCCGCCTCCGGGCTGCGAGGGACCGGCCGACTGCAATGGCAACGGCGTCCGGGACGCGTGCGACCTCGCGCTGGGCGGCAGTGCGGATTGCAACCGCAACGGCCTGCCGGACGAGTGCGACGTGGCCAAACCCGGCACCAGCGACGATTGCTCCGGCAACGGCGTGCCCGACGAGTGCGAACCGGACTGCAACGCCAACGGCCGGGCGGATAGCTGCGACATCCACGCCGAAAGCAGCGACGACTGTGACGGCAACGGCGTGCCTGACGAGTGCGAGGATTGTGACGACAGCGGCACCGGCGATTCGTGCGACATCGCCGAGGGCCGGGCCGCGGACTGTAATGCCAATGGCATTCCGGACACCTGCGACGTCGGTTCGAGCACGAGCCACGACTGCACGGGCAATGGCGTTCCCGATGAATGCGAACCCGATTGCAACGGCAACGGCATCGCGGACTCGTGCGAAGTGGCCGGCAGCCCCAGTGCCGATGCCGACGAAAACGGCGTTCCTGACGAATGTCAGCGCGTGCTCCGGGTGCCCGCCGAGTATTCCACCATTCAGGCGGCGTTGGATGCCGGCGCCGAGGGCGACACCGTGCTGGTGGCACCGGGCCGTCATACCGGCGCCGGCAACCGCACGCTGGACTTCCGAGGCAAGGGTCTGAGCCTGGTCTGCGACGCGCCGGCACCCGACTGCGTGCTGGACGGCGTTGGCGACCGCCCGCTGCTCGACTTCCACGGAGGCGGGGCGCGAACCGCACGGGTGGAGGGCTTCACGCTGACCAACGGCGTGGGCGTCCGATGTCGCGGCAGCGCGCCGCTGCTCCGCCGCTGTGCGATCACGAGCAACCCCGGCGGCGGGATCGTGGCCCTGGAGGACAGCGCGCCGGTGTTCGAAAGCTGCCTCATCGCCCGCAACAGCGCGCCCCTTGGGGCGGGCGTACTCTGCCGCTTCAGCCGCGTTACCCTGCTGAATTGCACGCTGGCCGACAACCGCGCGCGATTCTTCGGCGGTGCGGTCTACGCCGACGCCGGCGAGGTCAGCGCGCGGTCGAGCATCCTCTGGGGCAACCAGGCTCCCGAAGGAACGCAGATCGCACTAACGTTCGGTTCCTCCGCGGACCTTCGTTACTGCGACGTGGAGGGTGGGCCGGCCGCCGTGGACCAGACGTTCAGCACCGTCGTCTGGGGGTCGGGCAACTTCACCGTCGATCCCGCTTTCGCCGCGGCGGCCGCGGGCAACTACCGCCTCAAGCCCGGCTCACGGTGTATCGACGCCGGCGACCCCGAGGCCGCCTGGCCGGCACAGGCCCGCGACCTCGACGGCGAAGACCGGACGACATTCACGCGCGTGGATGTCGGCGCGGATGAGGCCCGCGCCTTCGCGGACTGCAACGGCAACGGGGTTCCGGACTGGGCCGACACGGTTTCCATGGCGGGGCCGCCGCTCAGCGCCGATTGCAACGGGAATTTTCTTCCCGATGAATGCGAGGACTGCGACGGCAACGGTGTCGCGGACGAGTGCGACCTGAGCACCGGCGCTGCCCTCGACTGCAACGCCAACGGCGTCGTTGATGATTGTGAGGCGGCGCGCCGCATCGTTGTCGCGTCTGATCCGCCGTATGGCGCCATCGACGCCCGCCAACCCACCGATACCGACGGCACCGACCGGACGGGTTGGCAGGCGATTCGGCTTACCTTCGACTCCGAGGTCGCGGACCTGGGGTTCGCCGATTTCGTGGTCACGCAAGTGGGCGGGCCCGGCCCGGTTCCGCGCGTCCGCTCCGTGGTCCACGGCCCCCCCGCGACCATAGACCTGATTCTCGACCGGCCCATCGTCTCCGGAGCGTGGACGACCATCGCCTATCGCTGCAACGGCAGCGGCGTGCGACTTGGGTACCTCCCCGGCGATGTGACAGGCGAAGGGCGGGTGAGCGTGACCGACATCATCGCACTCGTCGATGCCCTCAACGGCGCGGGCAGCAGGCCTGTCTGGTCGACGGATACCGATCGATCCGGCGTGACCAGCGTGGTGGACGTCGCCCGGCTGGTCGATTTGCTCAACGGCGCCGGGGCGTTCGACCCCTGGCTCGGTCGGTCGTTGCCCTGACCGAGCCCCTGTGGAACGCCTGCGCCGCGCCCCGCGCGGGGTCATGGAATCCGGAACTGTACGTCGCAGGGACTGTCGGCGGGAAGTCGCTGTACGCCGTGTTCGGGGTTTTGCGCCGCGTGCTCCAGCACGTGGAAGACGGCCTCCACGGCCTCCGGGCGGCCCATCGCCGCGGCGATCTGTTCCGCGGTCGCCGCGCCGCCCCCCAGCGCGCGAAGGGCGGCAAACGCGGCGCGCTGCAACGCGATTGCCTCCCGCGCTGCATGTTTCCCCACCTCCACGCCCGGCTGGTGGTAGGCGTTGACGTTGATGAGCTCGGCATAGAGGCCGACGGCACGCTCATAGAGGGCGATCAGCGCCCCCAGGGACTGCGCGTTGAGCCGCTCCAGCGTCAAAGTGATCGAATCGCGACCGGCGCGATACAGCGCGTCGCGTGTGCCGTAGAGGAAGCTGGTGAGGTAATCTCCCGAGGTGACGTCGTCCTCGACGGAAACGGACTCGCCGTCGCGGTCGTGCAGCACCTGGATGAAGGTGGCGAAGAAGTCGTCCGGGCCCTCCTGAAGCTGTTGCACAAAGGCATGCTGGTCCGTCGTGCCCTTGTTTCCGTAGACGGTCAGACCCTGATGCACCTCGCGCCCCGCGCGGTCGCGGGCCTTGCCCAGGGACTCCATGACGAGCTGTTGCAGGTAGCGTGAGAAAAGGGCCAGCCGGTCGCGGTAGGGCAGGACCACCATGTTGCGCCGCCCGCGGCCCGCGCCCGCGTAGTGCCACATCAGTGCCAGCAGGGCGGCCGGGTTTCGCGCCACCTCGCGCTCGCGGGTCGCCGCGTCACACGCCCGCGCCCCGGCGAGGAACTCCTCGACGTCCACTCCTTGAAGCGCCGCGGGGAGCAGCCCCACCGCCGAGGTGACGGACGTGCGTCCGCCGACGAAATCCCACATGGGCAGCATGCGCAGCCATCCTTCGTGCGTCGCCTTCTGGTGCAGGATGCTGCCCTCCTGCGTGACGGCCACCGCGTGCTGCGCGAAGTTCAGTCCGGCGTGGCGGTACGCGGCGGCAAGTTCCATCATGCCGTTGCGCGTTTCCAGCGTTCCGCCGGACTTCGACACCACGACGGTGAGCGTTCCGTCGAGCGCTTCCTCCAGTTCCGTGAGGACTCGATCCATGCCGTCGGGATCGGTGTTATCCACGAAGCGGACGACCATGACGTCGTCGGCCCCGCCCAGCGCGTCGGCGACCAACTGCGGCCCCAGGGCTGAGCCGCCGATGCCCACGACGATCACCGCGTAGAAACCTTCGCCGCGCTGCGGCCGGATCTGCCCCGTGTGCACGTCGCGGGCGAAGGCCTTTACTTCCTCGATGCCGCGCCGGATCTGAGTCCGCAGCTCTTCGGAGGGCGCCAACTCCGGGGCGCGCAACCAGTAGTGCCCCACCATGCGGCCTTCATCGATGTTGGCCTTCTCGCCGGCTTCGAGGCGTCGCATGGCCTCCAGCGCGGCGGCCATCGCCGCGCTCATCGACGACAGGTAGTCGTCGGCAAAGCGCATACGGCTGATGTCCAGCCACATCCCGAGGTCGGGGCGTACGCAAAGGTGCTCCCGGTAACGCTGCCAGAGCTCGCGTTCGTTCATAGTGTCGGCGCATCGTACCCCGTCCGACCGGCAGCGGGAACGCGCCCAGCACAAAACGGCGATTGGCGGGCGTCACCGCGCCGGGGGCGAAGCGGAGGGGGGTCGGAACCGCGGGCACAGGTAGCGGTCCGGGCAAAGCTGCCCCCCGTCCCCGTGGGCCAACGGTGAGTGTGCCAGAGCGGCCCGGACTGTCCCGCGCTCAGCGCCGGTCAACGGGCTCGCCGGGCGGCGGCGCGCCAGTCGGTTCGCAGTCCCGGTCCGCCAGAGCCTGTATCGCGGCGTAGATCTTGCGGGTCGCGGCGCGTAGTCGTTCGCGGTCGGGATCGTCGCCCTCGAATTCCGCCAGGTCCACCGACGGGCCGAATCGCACCCGCGCCCGGTGGCGCGAGAGCAGACCCTGGACGATGCTGTCGTAATAGCGCACGCCGCTGATGTGGGCGGGGATCACTTTGGCGCCGGTCTTTAGCGCCAGCATGGCTACACCGTCCTTAGGGACCGGCTGCTGGCCCGGCGGGACGATTCCGCCCTCGATGAAGATCCCCAGCGCCTTGCCGGCGCGGAGTCGGCGAATAGCCTCCTTGGTTGCCGCCGTGTCCCGACCGTCGCGCTTGACCGGGATGCATTCCACCAGATGCAGGAAGAAGCGTACGACCGGCCAATGTGTATACTCCTCCGCCACCATGAACGAGATGGCGCGGTAGGGTGCCGCGGCGCTGAGGAACAACGGATCCGCGGAGCAGGTGTGGTTGGCAGTAACGATCACCGCGCCCCCGCGAGGCACCAGGGACGGCCCGATCCGCTGCAACCGCCACCAGAAGCGGGCGAGAAACTCGTTGAAGTGTTCCGCGAGGGTAAGTATCTGGCCGTGCGGGGCACGTCGCAGCCGGATGGAGAGAGTCACGTAGCCCGCCATGAGCAGCATCGTGCCCGTGCAGCCGAGGATGACGCCCGCCCAGCGGTCCCATCGACCCGACGCGCCGTCGGGGTTCGTTGGCCCGGCATCCGCGCCGTCCGACCAACCCAGCAGCCCGGTCGCCAGCAGCAGCGCCCCCAGACAACACATGTCATTGACGCCGAAGACCCGGCCGCGGAATCGGTTGGCCGTTGTCCGTTGCAGCAGCGCGCTGTAGCTCGCCATCACCGCCACCGCAAACACGCCAGTCAACGTGATGCCGACGCCCCCGACCGCCCTCGCCGCCATCTGGTTCAACGGCAGGAATGCCGACGTTGCCAGTAGCACGACGGACGCGCCGGCGCCGAGCAGCCCCCAGGTGATGGCGAACTCCCCGCGCAACGCCTCACCCAGCAGCGCGATGATGCCGGCCCCGACGACGAAGCCCACTCCCAGCAGCGTCCGGTAGTTGCTGATCGTGGTGTAGGTTCCCTCGTATACGTCGCGCACCAGCGCCGGCAGGACGCTGTTGATGAGTGCGCCGCAGAACCAGTATAGCGCCGCGACGGCGAGCAGTTCGCGCGTGTGCCTGTGGCCCAGGACGTAACGCAGCCCCGCGCGCAGGTCGGCGGTTGCCGAACCCCGGCGCGGCGGCTCCTGCACCGCCGGCGGCGCGACGGTGCCCATGAGGCCAATCAGGACGGCGCTCACGAGGAACGTTGCGGCATCGATCCGAAAGGCGAACTCCGGTTCGTAGCCGTCGGCCAGGTAGCCCCCGATCTTCGCCGACGCCATGCTTGCGACGATTCCCACGCCGCTGATGAGCCCGTTGGCGCGGCTCAGCGACCGCATGGGGACGATTGTGGGGAGCAGCGCCGAACGTGCAGGTGAGAACACGGCCGCAAACAAACCGACGAATGCCAGCGGCAGCAGCGGCCCCCAGATGCCCAGCGGGCTGGTCCACACTAAAACCCACGCGAAACAGAACATCGCCACCGCCCGCGCCACATCGGCCGCGATCATCAGCAGGCGCCGTGGAAGCCAATCCGCAAGCAGTCCGGCGAACGGCGACAGAAGGAAAAATGGAAAAAAGAAAGCGAAAGTCATCCTCGCGCTCAGTGGGGTAACGTCTACAGCGCGATTCAGGGCGTCCTGCGTTTTGAGGATGGCCATTTCCGAAAGATGGTCCCCAACGGCGCTTACCGCGTAGGCGCACCAAAGCAGGAGGAAGGCCCGGTTTCGAACCAGGCTCGGCGGTCTGGGCGATGCGTCAATGTTGGCAGTGGGCATCGGCACTGGGTTCCGGGACCGGGATTCTATCCGCCGCACCGGCTATCGACCAAGCAGGCGTCGGCCATTGCGTTCGGCAACGCAATCTGCACAATACCAAGCGGTAAGCCAGGCGATGTGCCGGGCAGTGTTCAAACTGAGTTTGAAGGTGACGAGTAAGATGACGAGGAAAGCGAATCCGTTGGTCCTAACCCTCATTGGCTGCCTGGCCGTCGGGCTGGCTTTTGGGCGTACCGCTCTGGCGGAGGAGAAGGGGAAGTCGGAGCCGGCCCAGCCTGCGGCACCGAAGGCCGAGCCTGCCAAGCCCGAGGCCCCGAAGGCCGAACCCGCAAAGCCCGCCGCGCCGAAGGCCGAGCCCGCCAAGACCGAGGCGCCAAAGGCCGAGCCTGCCAAGCCCGCGGCACCAAAGGCCGAGCCCGCCAAGACCGAGCCCGCCAAGCCGGCGGCAGCGGGTGGCGATCCGGTTCCGACGCCAACTACCGGCTTGAAGGAAGTCAAGACCGAGTCCGGTCTGAAGTACTGGGACATCAAGGTCGGCGACGGCGCCACGCCCAAAACCACCGACAAGGTCAAGGTTCATTACTCCGGCTGGTTGACGGATGGCAAGCTGTTCGACAGCTCGGTCAAGCGCGGCCAGCCCGCTGAGTTCGCCCTGGATAAGGTCATCAAGGGTTGGACCGAAGGCGTGAGCAGCATGAAGGTCGGCGGCAAGCGTCGTCTTGAGATCCCGCCGCAGCTCGCCTACGGCGACGCCGGCAGCCCGCCGAACGTGCCCCCGAAGGCCACGCTGGTTTTCGAGATCGAGTTGCTCGGGGTTGCGGGCGGCGCTCCGGCGCCGGCGCCCGCGCCTGCCCCCGCCCCGGCTCCCGCTCCCAAGCCCGCACCGGCTCCGGAGAAGAAGCCGTAAGGTAGTCCACGAGTTTCACCCGGGTTGGCCGCCGTGCTCTGCCGCAGGCTCGCCCCGCGCGTGGCGCGGCGGCCCAACCCGGATTTCCTACCCCTAGACAGGATACGCAATCGAAATGAAGCGCTTGATTCTTGCACTGAGCCTGGTGGGATGGGCCGCGACGCCCGAGCTCGCCGTCGCCGCGGAAGGCAATCCGAACCCGCGCGTGAAGCTCGAAACCACGCTGGGGGACATCGTGGTCGAACTAGACGCCGCCAAGGCACCCATCACCACTGAGAACTTTCTCACGTACGCCCGTGACAAGTTCTACGATGGCACCGTCTTCCACCGTGTCATCTCTAATTTCATGATCCAGGGCGGTGGCTACGACACGGACCTGAACGAGAAGCCCACGCGGTCGCCGATCAAGAACGAGTGGGAGAACGGTTTGAAGAACGTGCGCGGGACCATCGCCATGGCCCGGACCACCGCGCCGGATTCGGCGTCCGCGCAGTTCTTCATCAATGTTGTCGACAACCCCAAACTCGACCAGCCGATCTCCGGCGGCGCCGGGTACGCGGTTTTCGGCAAGGTTGTCGAAGGGATGGACGTGGTGGACAAGATCCGTGCCACGCCGACCCAGGATAGCCCCAAGTTTGCCGGCGCCGGGAAGGTAGTACCGGTGACGGCCGTGGTGATTAAGTCCGCGCGCGTCGTGGGCGCGTCCGCGATGGACGGGGCGACGAAGAACGAAGCTGCGCCGGCGGCCCCCGCGAAGGACGCGCCCAAGCCGGGCGGGCAGCCGTAGTCGGCCCGGTTGGAGCAATCGTTTCGTCGGCGCAGTACAGGTAACGGTGCGCGTTGCTTGGCGCCGTAGCGGCGGCATTGGTGGTGGCGTGCCGGCCCGTACGTACGGTGATCAGAGCCGGCCGGCTGGCGTCTTCCGAGCCAACGACCGCTCAGCCTGCGAACCCCGACGCGGCCCCGGACTCAGGCGTGCGCGTGAGGGTGCTCAAGCCCGCGCAGGGCGGCGCGGAATGGCGCCGGGCAAACCGGACGCGCCGGGCGCGCCACGTCGGCACCGGGTCGGACCGAAAGCGAAGCATGACGAGCCGGGAAACGGAGAGCAGAGCATGACGTGTGGGGCACGGAGGATTCGGCTGCGTACCAGGGCGTTGATTCTGGTTCCGGCGGTTGTGGCCTGGTGTGCCGCGCTGCCTGGCGTGGCAGCCCCCGGCGAACCCAGTGTCCATCCCCGCGTGCAGTTCAAGACCACGCACGGCGACTTTGTGCTAGAGCTGGACGGCGAGAAGGCTCCGCGCACCGTCGCCAACTTCGCCCGCTACGTGGAGGATAGGTTCTACGACGGCACGGTGTTTCACCGCGTGCTGAAGGGCAAGTTGATTCAGGGCGGCGTTTACACCGGCAAGATGGAGCCACGCAGCGACGGACTGCGGGACGGGATTGGTAACGAGGCGTCGGGGCTGACGAACGCGCGGGGTACGATTGCGATGTACCGTGAGCTCGGTCGCCCGGGTTCCGCCGCCGCGGAGTTCTACATCAACCTGTCGGAGAACCATGCGCTCGACAAGGCACTCGACGGCACTCCGTACACGGTGTTTGGCCGCGTGGTCGAGGGCATGGAAAGCGTCGATCGCATCGGCGGCGTGGCCGTCGGCACGCATCCCGCCTATGCCGCGGGCCGGAGCCACGTGGTTCCGCGAGCCGCCGTGGTCATCAGGAGCGCCTCGCTGCTGGCACCCGTGGATCTCGCGGCGCTCGAGGCCCGGGCTGCCGCGATCGACAAAGAGAGGGACGCCGCCGACCGGGCGCCGGAGCAAAACGCCGCGGCCAACCTCATGCGCGTGGTTGCCGACCTGGAAAAGGAAACCGGTCGGCCCTTGATCCAGACGCCTTCCGGGCTGCGTTATGCCGACCTTCGTACCGGCAAGGGTGGTTCGCCGACGGAAGAGGACAAGATCGAACTGAATTTCCGCGGCATGTTGGCGGACGGCACTATCCTGAACGACACCTTCGAGGATCCCGAGCCGGCGGTCAAGCGCGTCGGGGAGCTGATTCGCGGCTTGCGCGAGGGTGTCACGAGCATGGGCGAAGGAGGTCGGCGGGTCTTCATCGTTCCGCCTGAACTGGCGTTCGGCGAGGACGGAGTGGCAGGCCGTATTCCCCCCAATGCAACCCTGATCTTCGAGGTCGATCTTCTGCGGATCATGCCTTGAAGGTGCGCCAGTTCGCGCCCAGGAGTCCCAGGCGGATCACGTTGGGCATGGCCGAGCAACCACGGGAGCATGGCGCCGCCGGCGCACTCGACTCCGCGACCCGCGGCCGGGTCGTGCGGCTGGTCCGCGAGTTCACATTCGAAGCGGCGCACCGTCTTCCCCAGGCGCCACCAGGTCACAAGTGTGTTCGGCTGCACGGCCACAGCTTCCACGTGGAGCTCGCCTGCGAGGGGCCCGTTGATCCCACAATCGGTTGGCTGCTTGACTTCGCTGAGATTAAGCGTGCCGTGGCCCCCAGCCTGGAACAGCTTGACCACCGCTACCTCAACGAGATCGCCGGGCTCGAGAACCCCACCGCGGAGAACATCGCGCACTGGCTCTGGCAACGGCTCAAGCCGGAACTGCCCCAGCTCGTTCAGATCACGATCGCCGAGACCTGCACCGCGCGCTGCGAATACCGCGGGTGACGGCCGATCACCGCTTCGCCGGCGGGCGCCGGGGAGGCGTTACGTCCACACCGTGCGTTTTCCGCCTTTCCGGCTCCGCGTCGCGGCGTTACGTCCTTGCGTTGCCGCTTCTCGCCGGGGGGAGGCTGCGTTAATCTGCATCCATGCCGCTTGCCGCAATCATGCCTTCTCCGCACGCACCCATCGAGCTGCGCGAGCTGCCGCTGCCGGAGATGGAGGCGAATTCAGCGCTGCTCAGGGTCGAGTTGAGCGAAGTCTGCGGAACCGATGTACATCTGCGTGACGGCCGGCTTTCGGGCGTTCCCTATCCGATTATCCCCGGCCACGTGTCTGTCGGAGTGCTGGAGAAGCTCCGCGGGCGTATGACCGACGTGGAGGGACGGGCCTTTGCCGAGGGTGATCGCGTCACCTTCCTCGACGTACATCGCACGTGTCACCAGTGCTGGTTCTGCCTGGTCGCCAAGGCCTCCACGCGTTGCCCGCAGCGCAAGGTATATGGCATCACGTACGGAGTAGCCGACGGCCTGACCGGCGGGTGGGCAGAGTACATCTACCTGAAGCCGGGCGTGCGTTGCATCTCGATCGCGGGAGTTCCGGGTCGGGTGTACATGGCCGGGGGGTGTTCGCTACCCACAGCGCTGCACGCCATCGAACGTGCCGACATTCGCTTTGCCGATACGGTGCTGGTGCTGGGGGCCGGGCCGGTGGGGCTGTCGGCGGTCGCCCTGGCCGCGCTGCGCGGCGCGGGGCAGGTGCTGTGCATCGGCGCTCCGGCGCCGCGGCTCGCCCAGGCGGCGCGAATGGGCGCGTCGAGGGCCCTGGACTTCACGGCGCACAGCGAGGCGGAGCGCCTGGGCTGGGTTCGGGAGGCCACCGGCGGCCGAGGCGCGGACGTGTGCATCGAATGCACCGGCGCACCGGCGGCGGTAGTTCAGGCCATGCGGTTCACCCGCGACGGCGGAACCGTCGTGGTGGTTGGCCAGTATACGGACCACGGCGAGGTGCCGTTCAATCCGCATCTGGACCTCAATCGCAAGCACCTGGACGTCCGGGGCTGCTGGGGCTCCGACTATTCACACTTTCACCGCGCCGTTGAGCTCCTGCGCAACGAGCGTGCCGCGGCGTTGTGGTCCGGCATGGAGCTCAAGGAGTATCCCCTGGCCCGCGCCGGCGAGGCGCTGCAGGACGTGGCGACGGCGAAAGTGGTTAAGGCGTTGATCGTTCCCGCATAGCACCGCGACATCGCCCCGCGTCGCACCACCTGCGGCACGGCCGGCCGCCGCCCACGGGGCGCGCCCGCACGGTCCGGCGGGGGCACGCTTCCATGCCGCGGTCCGTTCTTAGGTGCGAGGCCCCATCGACGCCCTTCGGTGCTTGGACTATAATGTCACAGGGTTTGGGACTCTGTTCGGGAGTGGAACATCAACGACTTACGGATTGATGTCACGCCGCCGCCGGCCGTGCCACACCGGCTTACACCGCCGCCCCACCCGGTCTACTGGGTGATCGCGGCGTCGCTGGCGGTGATCGCCGCCGTGCTGGTGGTACGCACCGTCGAACCCAGGGGGTTGTCGCTCGGCGATCCCGCCTGGGCCCAGACGCTCACCACCTCGGCCGGGGCGCGGGGCGTGTTTGCCTTCTCAGGACAGCTCAGCAAGTCCACCTACGGTGTGTTTCTGGTGGATGTGGACGCGATGACCCTGTGGGCCTACGAGTACCAGCCGCAGAAGGAGTGCCTGCGGCTGGCGGCGGCGCGTACCTGGCGATATGATCGGTACCTGGAAAGCCATAACGTCTGCGACCTACCGCCCGAGGCCGTGGAGAAGATGATCGAGGATCAGCGGCAGTATCGGCTCCAGGCCGCGGAACAGAAGATGCCGTAGCCACGAGGCGCGCGGTACGGCTCGGAGGTTGGTTCAAGGGCTTTGCCGGGCGGATGCGCCACCAGCGGTTCGGGGCCATAACGCCCGAACCCGCGATCAACCTCGTGCCTGGGGGCGCAGAGGGCGATGGTCCGGGGCGGGCATGCCCCGTGACGACGCGAACGAACGTTCGGAATCACCTAGAGCGATCAATACTCATGGCCAAGATGTTTTACACAGCGAAAGAGGCGGCTCAGCGGTTGGGAAAGACCGAGGCCGACCTCAAGGAACTGGTAAAGAAGGGGCAATTGCGCGAGTTCCGTGACGCCGGGGCGGTCAACTTCAAGGTCGAGGAGATCGACACCCTTGCGACCAAGCTCGGCGCCGACTCGAGCCCCGGCGCCTCTGCCAGCGGCGCCATTCTCCTTGAACCCGCCGAGGATTCCGGCATCAGCCTCAGCGGCACGGGCAGCGATGTCCTCAAGCTCGATGAGGTCGATGCATCGGACACCGCCACGGGGATGCGCACGACGAAGAAGGCGAAGGAAGGCACCGCCGTCCCCTCCGTCGGCATCAATGTCTTTGACGACGACGAACTCGACGAGGTGGTCGATCCCCTGGCGCAAACCGCGGTCACCGACATCGGCGGCCTGGGTTCCGAGGGCGTCGGCAGCGGGTCGGGCATTTTGGACCTCACGCGCGAGAGCGACGATACCTCGCTGGGCGCCGAACTTCTGGAGGAAATCTACACCGGGGACGAGGCCGGCGCCGGCGGGGCTCCCGCCGGTGGTGTGCAGATGGGCGAAGCCACTCGTGCCGGACTGGACCAGGCGATCCCCGAGGACGCCGAGGAGGCCGAGGCAGAGGACGAGGCGGTGGCGGCCAAGTCGGCCGGCTTCGCCGCCGTGACTGCGCCGACCGGCGGTGCCCCGACGCGAGCGGTGGTAACCCGCGTCGTGGAATTCGCCCCGGATGCCCTGTCCACATGCCTGACGGCGGCCATGGTGGTCGCGGTCGCGGTCATGTGGCTCGCGGGGCTTTCGGCAGCCGGTCTGGTGCGAGGGGTCGTCCCCTCGCTTATTGGAACGCTCTATCAGAACCTCGCCATGTTTGCGGGCGGCGCGCTGCTCGTGGCGGGTATCGCGGCCGGAGTCGCCTATTTCCTGGCCAAACGGTCAGGCTAGGCACCGGCCGGACCCTCACTTGGTTTCCGCTACCGGTCTCGCCCGCACGGGCGGTCGACTCCGCGGCCCCAGGGGCCGGACCCGCGGCGGATGAGCTTTGACGAGGCGGTGGCGCGTGCCCGCGGGACCGGCCGTGCGGTCGGGCCCGTTCCGGTACGCCGGGCCATTCCGCGGCGCCGTCGTCGCCGCACCGTTCGACACGTGGGTGCAAAAGTGGTAAAGAACGAGAAATGGGGCGCCGTGTCTGGCGGCTCATCGGAGAAAGTCGTTAACGTAGGGACAGCGGGCAAGCATAGGAGGCATGTAATGCGCTGCGGCGGATGGTGCACAGGAACGTTCTTTCTGGGATTCGTGGCCATGGCGGCCGGCGGCTGCGTGTCGTTGGACGACCACAATCGCCTGAAGCAGAAGCAGCGACTGGTCGAAGCCGACAACGTGACGCTGCGCACGGAGTTGGAGGACGAGCGCAAGGTCAACGACAATCTCCGCAACCGGGTCAACTCGCTGGAGCGCGAGGCGATGACCAAGGACGAGTTGCTCGCCAACCTGCGTAAGGAGAACGACCTGCTCGACGGCATGCGCCGCATGACGCAATCGGAGCTGGAGAAGGCCGCCGGGCGGCTCGGTCCCATCACCATCGAAGGCTCCCGGCTCCCCCCGCAGCTCGACAGCGCCATCAAGCGCTTCGCCGATGAGCACCCCACCGAGGTGGTGTACGACGCAGCGCGCGGCAACGTGAAGTGGAAGGCCGACCTCATCTTCCCGCTGGGCAGCGACGTGGTGAAGGAATCGTCCATGGAGGCGCTGCGCGGGTTCACGGAGATTCTGAAGTCCTCCGCGGCCGCGGATTTTGAGGCCATCATCATCGGGCACACCGACACGCGGCCTATTCAGCGCCCGGAAACGCGTGCCAAACACCCGACCAACTGGCACCTGGCGGCACACCGGGCGATCTCCGTCTCCAACGTGTTACAGAAGTACGGATACTGGCCGCAGCGCATCATGGTGGCGGGTTGCGGTGAGTATCGTCCCGTTGCCGACAACACCACCGAGGCGGGAAACGCCATGAACCGCCGCGTGGACGTGTACCTGGTGCCCGTGGGGTCCATCACTGCGGCGGGCTCCGTGGCGTCGGCGTCGCCGCGTGGCGGCGAGCGCGGTGCCACGCTTGCGGCGCCGGAGCCAGCGACTACGAAGCGTTCCACGGCCGCACCGAAGACCACCAAGCAGCCCAGCGAGGAGCCCGCGACGCAGCCGACGCCGGAGTCGCCGTGATCGCGATCGCCTGACGCGCGGCGAAGCAGAGCGCAGTCGTTTGCGTCGCCGCCGCCGCATGGCGGCGCGCTCCGCGTTCCGCCCGCTATCAGCCCGTGGTGAAAAGCCGCCTACGCGATGTGGCACGGGCATCCTGCCCGTGAAACCATGGGCTGGAAGCCCATGCCACGAGTTTCGCCACAGGCTGCTATGAGTCGAGTGCGGGTGCAAGATGGCATCGGGCGCTTTCGGAACCGTGACTCACGGGTAACGCCCGTGACGACGTGCAGGTTCGCAATCCCAGAGCCCCCGGGGCAATCGTGAGCACGGGAGGCGTGATCAGCGGTGAGGGTTGCAGCGCGCCGAGCGCCGCGACATAATCCCTACCCAACGGGGCCATGGCGCAGTTGGGAGCGCGTCTGCATGGCATGCAGAAGGTCGGGGGTTCGAGTCCCCCTGGCTCCATTCGGCCGTAGTGCCGCTACTTGTCACCAAATGACCACGATCGACTTTCCCCTTGTTCCGCCGGCGTCCCCCATCGCCGGGGGGTTTCGCGACGATCGGCTGACGCCGCGCTTTCGCTGCCGACCGCAGCATCGCGAGCCCCCCACCCAATGCCGGCAGGCCGCATGGAGCTGAATCCGACCGGGCTGTAACGACACGGTCCACTCAAGGAGTGAATTCGGCGATCGTACGCCGGTGCGCATCGGCGCCCCCAGTGCGGAAGGCGCTCGGCGACCGATGGGCGAACGGCCGTCGAGCAGAACCCTCATGGGCACGCCATGCGATCCCCGACGCCAGCGTCGCCGCAGATCACTTCCGTGACGACCGCGTCCTCGCATTCGATGACGCCCGGCCAATAGGAGTTTCCGCAGCAGGGAGGCAACGCTACGTCCGACCAGTATGCATCGCCCAAATACGAGCCCTTCGATGCGTCGAAGTACGTGCAATCCCCGGAAAAGCCGTTACTTCGCGCGAGTACGCGAATCGCACCGCCACCGCATGTACCGACGGTCATGTACGGGCTGCCGATCGCATTACACCCCTCGGCTGCGGCTTGCGAACGCCAGAGACTCAACGTTTCGTCGTACGTCGGGGCCTCGTCTGGACCAACCGGGCGTACACAGTTTTCGGCAGGGTCCATCAGGCCGCTTGACTCATCACGACTCAGTTCACAGAAGTGCCCGAACTGCCAGTTTGTCATCCGCCCGGCCTCCCAAAGCTCGCAGAAACGCGTAATCGCTTCGGGAATCTCCTCGCGTGGCAGCGTTTTGGACTCGTCGCATCGGGCGGCGAAAGCCCGGCAGCTCTCGTCGCATCCGTCGTACCAGTTTCCGCATCCGGCCGAGGTGAAGGCGGGAGCTGTGCACGCCAGGAGCATCGCGAGAAGCACTCGGCGAGGCATTCGATAGCTCCGAAAAGGACGGACGGGACCATTATTCACCTCTTGCTCTGTCTGGTCAACGTAGCAGGTCTCGTTCCAGATCGGGTCGAACTGCGGTTTGGTTCTGCGCGCCGACAACTTCCCGTCGAGGGGACGCTCGCCGCCGGTGCGGGCCGGATACGCTACTGCAAGTGTCGATGTTCAGGCGCCTGAGTGGGCGCCCACTCACGAACGTGCGAGCACGGTGGCCGCCGCGGCGCGCCGCCAGTTGGCGCCCACGCAGTGGTCCGGCCTGGTACGCGGCTCTCGACCGCGACCTGCCGAGCACCGCGGGAGCTGCGGCGAGCGTCCCGGCCGCGCGTCGCGCGGAAGCTGACTGCATTTGCAGTGCGAGCAGCGGCGCTACGGATCGGCGCCCACGCCTGTGTTAACCAGTGAGGCAACGCTCCGTCGCAGCTCTTCCAGGCTCGCCTCCAGCTCCGCGACCAGAGCTGCCGCCGCCGCGCCGTCGTGTCGCCGAGCGAGCTCCTCGAGCTCCATCGCCAACTGCCCGGCGCGCGCCGCACCGATGTTGGACGCCGAACCCTTGAGGCTGTGCGCGAGACGCCCCAGTGCCTGCACATCCGCGCCGGCGGCGGCCTGGCGCAGGGCTTCGATCTGGGCGGGCAGGCAGGCGACGAACTCCGTGATCACTTCGCGGTACAGATCGCGGTCGCCCGCCAGATTGTCCACGGCCTGCTCGACGTCCAGCACCCAGGCGGGTACCGGGGCGTCTGCCGGGAAGGGCATCGACCCGGGCGCGGTGCTCGCCCGCAGCGCCTTGTGCCGCCACTTGCGGAGAATGGCCCGCATGTCCTCCATCCGAACCGGCTTGGTGATGTAATCGTCCATGCCGGCCTCCAGGCAGCGCTCCCGGTCGCCCTTCATGGCGTGCGCCGTCATGGCGATGACAGTCAGTTGGCGCCAGCGCCGGTCATTGCGAATGCAGCGCGTGGTCTCGAACCCGTCCATCACCGGCATCTGTACGTCCATGAACACAACGTCGAAGGTCTGCGCCTCGAGCCGCTCCAGCGCCTGCTGCCCGTGCTCCGCTTCCGTGACCAGGCACTGCAATTTGCCGAGAATCCCCGTCGCGACCCGGCGGTTCACGGCGTTGTCTTCCACCAGCAGTACGCGCAGCTCCGCCGCGGAATCGGCATTTCCCTCCGGAGTTACGGGCGCGGCGTCCGCTGCCCCGGTCAAGGCGGGTGACGGCTCTCCGCCAGTGATCACCTCCAGCAGGGTATTGAGCAGCAGGGACTGCTTGATCGGCTTGCTCAGGCAGGCGTCGCAGCGCGAGTCGTTGTGGGGGTCGATCTCGCGCTTGGTTCCCAGCGAACTGAGGAGCACGATCTTCGGAGTCCCGTACGTGGCATCGCCGGAGACCGTGCGCGCCACGTCCAGACCGCTGACGTCCGGCATCTGCACGTCGAGCAGCACCACGTCGAACGGTCGTTGATCGTCGGCCGCCTTTCGAAGGAGCGCGTAGGCTTCCCCGGCGCCTTCGGCCAGTACCGGTCGACAACCCCACGATTGCAGCATCAACTCCAGCACCCGGCGGTTGGTGGCGTTGTCGTCCACGACCAGCAGCCGCTTGTCGCTGAGCGTGGGAATCTCCGCGGCTCGACCCGGCGCGCGGTCCGGCACGTCGGTGGGGCTGCACTGCGGCAGCGTGAGGCGGAAGCTGAACGTGCTGCCGCGCCCGACCTCGCTGTCAAGCCGAATGTCGCCGCCCATGACTCGCACGATGTTGCGGCAGATCGTCAGACCGAGCCCGGTGCCGCCGAATCGGCGGGTGGTGGCGCCGTCGGCCTGGGTGAAGCTCTCGAAGACGGCGTCGCGGCGGTCCTCGGGAATGCCGATGCCGGTATCTGACACGAAGAATGCGATCGTGGCGTCGGCGTCGGTGCGCTGCTCCACGCGCGTTCCCACGACCACCTCGCCGTGCTCCGTGAACTTGATGGCGTTTCCCAGCAGGTTGACCAGGACCTGCCGCAGGCGGTGCGGATCGCCGCTGACGGCCCGCGGCGTCCGCGGGTCAATGCTGCACACCAGCTCGATCCCCTTTTCCGCGGCGCGATGCGCCACCACGTCGGCCGCCCCCTCGACCGCGACCATCAGATCGAACGCGGCCGTTTCCAGTTCCATCTTGCCCGCTTCAATCTTCGACAGGTCGAGGATGTCGTTGAGCAGCCCGAGCAGCGCGTAGGAGCACTCGCGGATGGTGGTGAGGTATTCGCGCTGTTCCGCGTCGAGTTGCGTGCCCAGGGCGAGGTCCGTCATGCCGATGATGCCGTTCATGGGCGTGCGGATTTCGTGGCTGGTGTTGGCGAGGAACTCGCTCTTGGCGCGGTTGGCAAGCTCAGCGCCCACTCGCGCGTCCGCCAGTTCGGCCTTCTGCCGCTCCAGTTCGGCGTTGGCGGCGGCAACGGACTCCGCCGACGCCCGGGCGTGCGATTCGCTGATCGATAGCTCATGGGTGCGCCGTACAACTTCCGCCTCCACGAACTCATTGGTCTTTTCGAGGCGGGCGCGCTGTCGTGCAATGTCCCAGATTTCCGCGACGCCCTCGCGGCAGGAGCGGATGAGGAACACATCCTCGAAGAGCACCCAGGCCGCGTGTTCAAGGCTGCGCCAGGGCGTGGCGGTCAGCACGCCGTAAACGGACTGCGGCCAGAAGAGCCCGCGCACCAGGTGGTCCACCCCCACCACCAGCGTCGCGGGAATGAACACCCTCCAATCGCGATAGAAGGCCAGGAAGGCCAGCGAGCCGAACACGTGAAAATGGGTTTCGATGCGTCCCCCGGTCAGGTGAATCAGCAGCCCCGACCAGAGCATCTGCGCGCAGGCGACGACGTGGCGGGTAACCGGTGCTCCTGCTCGGCGCCAGATCAGAAACCACGGCCCGGCGTTGATCGCGCCGCCGAGGAGGAGCGCCAGCCAGACATGGGTGTGGACGCGGCTTGCCGATCCCGCCCAGGAGCGCGGGGAGACGAGCAGCGCGATAAGTACTCCGGCGACCCATTCCGCCAGCAGCAACAGCGCGAAGAGGCGGTCGGTGCGCCGCTGGATGGTCCGCAGGTGATCGGAGAAGAGCCCCCGCGCGCGCTGCTCTACCGCGGCGTCCGCGGCTCCTCCGGGCATGGCGTCAGTCAAGGCGTGGTCCTTTTCAGAGCGTCAACCGTCGAACAACGGACAACCGAAAACGGGCGTTTCCTGCGGCTCCGCCGCGGCGCCGGAAAGCCACGAGAGGATGGCCGATTTGCCGGCGTTGTCGCCTTCGTGACCTCGCGCGGCAGTGATACCACCGTGGAAGACCAATCGGCCTTCCGCGTCGTAGAGCAGAGTGCATCCCGAGGTCGCGGCGCCGAACCGGCGCGCCTCCCCACCACCCGGATCGACGACCAACGCTACTCCCGGCAGGCGTGCGACGCTGTGCCAGACAGCGGTGTGTTCATCGCCGGGCTCGAAACCGTCGGGCCTGACCATAACAACCGTGGCCGCGACCTCCCGCCCGACCTGGGTGAGCAGCCGAGACAGCTCCTCGACCGTGGCCCGCGAACATGGGCAGGAGGGATGGAGGAACACCAGCAGCGCCGGCCGGCCGGCTTGGCGCGCGAGCTGCGAGTCCGCAGGCCATGCCGTACCCGTGTGGTCCCCAGTGCCCGCGGTGGCGCTATAGCCCACCAGCCACGCGAACCCGCAGGCAACCAGCGATCCCCACGCCAGGATGAATTTCGCGGTTCCCATCACTCTCGGAGTCCGTCTACACTCGCCTGTCCACGTTTCCGGCCACGGGCATAGGCAACCATGCCGTCCCCGCCATGTCCGGCACCGTCCTGCGCCTGGCCTTACGGTCGAGCGCCGGTCGACGCTCACCCGGTCCGCCTGCAAAACGGCAGGCGGTCGTTGCCTGAGGGGTCGGTTCTCAACCGGGCCGGGCCTGGGGGGTTGTAAGTGCGCACCGCCGCCACGGCCCGGGAACAAGACGGGACCGACCCGCCGGAGGGGATCCCCACCGGTGGTTTGTTCGGACCCCAACCACCTTTCGGATGGTGGGCGGCTCCCCACAAAGCCGTCCCCCGCACGCATCCGACCACAATTATCGAATACAGAAGGGAAGGGGTTTCAGATCGGCGGACGCCGTTTAAGGGGAATTCCGGTTTTCGGCGGGCGCTAGCTTCGGCGGGCGGCCTGGAGGCGCAGGCTAAGTGGGCCTGTCGAACCGAAACGCGCGGGCCCAACGCCTGTTACCTCGCCCAAACGGGCGGCTCCGTCCGAAAAAAGCGCCAGAGCCCGCTCAAGTGGCACGCGAATTGCTAGGCAGACTAGGGGCGACCGCGCTGGTCGGCGGTAGGTTTTCTTCACACCCCGTGGAACCCCCAGCGAGGAGCGCTGCCTACGATTCTTACAGGAGGCGATCTTATGGGGTGGCACCGAAGGACAATCGCAATCGGGGCGTGCGTAGGTTCGGTTCTTGCTGGCGGCGTTCTGGCTCGAGGCTCTCCCATCACGTGGACGTTCGGCGGGGAGATCACGTACGTCAGCGACGACCTCGACTTGCTGGGCGGACAGGTTTCAGCCGGCACGCCATACTCCAGCCTCTTCACCTTCGCTTCTGACACGCCGGACTCCCTCCCGAACGACCCGACGCTGGGGTTGTACGCTGACGCGCTGCTGTCGATCCGCGGCAATGTCGGCCCGGTTCAGTTCACGGGCCCGTTCGGATCGACGAATGAAATCCGGGTGCGCAATGATTCAGACGATTCGCTACGTTTGCGTGGCGGCGTGAGCTTCGTAGGGAGTGGTCAAGTATTCCAGGTGTTTATGGCGCTAGGGAGTGCGGACGGACAGCCCTTCACGACGGACGGACTGCCGTTTTTTCCGCCCAACCTAGGGGATTTCTACTCCTACGCGTTTAGAATATTTGATCCAACGCAAACCGTGCCGCTTTCATTGATTGGCCGCCTGGACTTCCTGGTGCCCGAACCAGCGACTCTCGTAATTGGACTTATCGGTGTGGTAGCTACTGTGATGGGGCCTTTGCGCAGACGACGGCTGCGTCGCAGCGCGGGAATCGCGGCCACGAGCGTTCCGTGTGTCTGTGTTGCCGTGATGCTGATCGATTCCGGGTTCGCCTTGGCGTTCACAGATTGCAATCAGAACGGCGTGGACGATTCGCTGGACCTCACAGGGTGTACCGCGGCTCAGCTTGTCCGAATCTTCGACACGTCTGGTTCTATGGACCCCCGCACCGAATCCCTGTGCCGCGACTTCGATGGGGCCATAGCGGACCTCACAGTTGCCGGAATCCCGGTTTTGTCCGAGAGCTTCGGTATCAGTGAGCCCTGTGAGTATTGCTGCACCGACTCGGTTGCCCAGCATCCCGATCTGGGTTACACCGCCGATGGCTTTCCCAATGTGGAAGTGCTTGGTGCCTGTACAAGCGGCCTGGAACCAGACGACGACATCCGTGAGGACTGGGGTCCTGCGACGGCGATCGTTGCCGCGAACTACGAGTGGTCGCCGGGAACGCGGCGGATGGTCATCGTCCTCTCCGACGAAGGCCCGCGATGTGGTGGGACGGCGCCGAGCGACCCGGGACCGGACCGCGACGCCATCACGCATGCGATCGAGGTTGTCTCCGCTCAGGACGTAGTGGTGGGCGCGGTGGCCAAGCTGCCGGTGTTTGCGAGCCTGGCGGGTGATCTGGCCACGGGTGGCGCTCCCGGCGGCTGAGCGTTCAACTCGGAGTCTATCATCTCGTAATGAGGTCTGGTCATGAAACGGTTCAACAGGGGAATCGCAAACGGCGTGATTCTGGGGGCGATCGGTGCAGGGGGCATCGTAGCTCGGGCCGCACCCATCACGTGGACGTTCGGCGGCACGATCACGTACGTCAGGGACGACCTCAATTTGTTGGGGGGGCAAGTAACGGTGGGCGTGCCGTACTCCGGGCTGTTCACTTTTGCTTCCGATACGCCGGATGCGCTTCCCGATGATCCGACCGAAGGGTGGTATTCCGGCGCACTGGTGCACATAGACGGACGCGTCGGTCCGTTTGGGTTGGCTGGACCGAATGGGCTGGTGAACGAAATCCTTATAAGAGACGGGCTCAACGACCGCATCACAGTGAGAGGCAGCGCCAACTTCACCGCAACGGATATGGTGTTTCAGGTGTTCCTTGGGACCGGGGACGCGCGCACGCTCGTAACCGATGGATTGCCATCGTCGGTTCCGCTTCTTAGTGACTTTGAGTTGGCAAGCTTCAGAATCTTCGATCCGACGGAGACGGTCCCACTCTCACTAATCGGCAGCTTGGAATCGCTGGTCCCCGAACCAGCTTCGTGCGTGCTGGCGCTGGCGGCCAGTACGCTTCTTCTCTGCCGTCGACGGCGGTCGCCAGCGCGGTGCGGCGCGCTGCTTGCCGTAGCGACGGTTGCGTTGAACCCGTTCGCCGACGCCGCCCCGATTGTGGTACTCGACGACAAGTCCGACTTCGCGGAGTTCCCGCACACGGTGATCGACTTTGAGACGTGGGGAGACGGTCAACCTCTCCAACTGGGTGAACGAGAGTTCGTCAACGTGCCGCCCGAATGGTACGCGGAATCCGGTATCACCATCACGGCACGGGTGCCTTCGGAGGGACCCTGGATACGGAACGCACGCGGCTCAGCGGCTTTCGATGCTGCCCACGCGTTCGGCGGTTCACCGCCAAACGTCCTGTTCACAGCTCCGTTGGTGGGTTTCGAAACGGGTATCCTGCGGTTCGATTTCCTGCAGCCGATCAATGCGTTTGGTTTATTCGTCATCAACCGTACGGATGGGACCAGTGCGACGCTGGAGCTCTTCGATGAGACGGACGCGCTGCTCGGCAGCGTCCGCCTCGACGCCGCACTCCGCGATGGCATCAGCCTGGGGTCCCCGTACGGCACGGCTTATGACTGGGAATACGGCTTCATTGGCGGCTACTCACGAGACAGGATGATCGCGTACGCCATGTTGCGCGAGGAGTTCACGCAGGTTGATGACCTTTACCTTGCGGTCATCGCAGAGCCCGTAACCATAGTGCTCACCGCGATCAGTGTCGTTATGTTCACCTGGCATCGGCGCCGGGGCCGGTGGCACTGTGGGGTGTGCCACTGCGCTTGAGCAGTGGTTGTTCGTGAGCGGGAACTTGGCGGCGAGGCAGGAACCGTGTAACCGTCCGGTCCGCGTCCTACCGGACACCACTGCTGACACAGCAGTGGCACTCGCGCGGGAGGCATCGGAGGGGCGGCGGGTGCATTCGGCGGTGCGCGCAGCGCAGGCATTCTGAATGACTCTGACGCTCAAAAACATACTTCTGAACCTTGTGTACTATGCGATTACGGTGGTTGCCCTGCCCGGGGTCTGCCTTTGGGCCGACGCCAGGTGGGGGCCATGGAGGCACGAGCGCGGCCGGCTGCTCGAAGTCACATCCTCGGTCCTCATCGCCTGCGGAGCCGGCCTACAGATCTGGTGCATCATCATGTTCCAACGCCTGGGCCGGGGGACGCCCTCGCCGGCCATTCCACCTGAGCGGCTGGTAACCACGGGGCCCTACCGCTACCTGCGTAACCCCATCAACCTCGGCGAGGTCATGGTTTTCCTGGGACTTGCGGGGTGGTTCGCGTCGCTTGGGCTTCTGCTCTACGCGTTGGCCGCCGCGGTTTGCTTTCACCTGTTCATCGTCGCCTGGGAGGAGCCGGCCCACCACCGGAAGTTTGGTGAGGACTACGTTCTCT
This sequence comes from Planctomycetota bacterium, assembly GCA_016208685.1. GTDB lineage: Bacteria > Planctomycetota > Phycisphaerae > UBA1845 > UBA1845 > JACQXM01. Next base: position 75,913 of record JACQXM010000025.1, read on the forward strand.
ATCGGAAAGCCGTCAATCGATGGCTGCCTCGGATGCCCAGAGCTTCGGAGAATGATCCGGGAAAGCGGCGTCCGGCACGGTAATATGATCGGAGTCGATCTAGCGAGTGGGAGGCCGCCGAGCCTTGGGGGTCCGCTATGTCGCAGGCCTCCGTTTCACACCCTGGGCGCCAAACGCCGTTTCGCGTGGGCGATGTCCGCACATCCAGGTGATGGTGGACCAGAGGGTGGGGGGCCCACCTCCTTTGGATGTGGGGAAGGCGATGATCGCGGGCGGATCGCCTCACCATGTGATCGGGCAGGCGGGTGGCACTGTGGGGTGTGCCTCTACTCATGAGCAGTGGTCGTTCGTGAGCGGGAACCTGGCGGCGGGTCAGTAACCGTGCAACCCTTCGGTCCGCGTCCTGTCGTATGCCACTGCTGACACAGCAGTGGCACCCGGCAACCCGGCACTGCGCGTACATCATCGGCTCCCCCATGTCCAAAGGACATGGGCCACCCACCGGACACCACTGCTGACACAGCAGTGGCACCCGCACCTGGCACCTGGCACCTGGCTCTGCATCGGCCCGGCTGTCGCCGCCCCCCACGGCCGCCGGCACGCGGGTCACGTTCACCGGAGTCGGCTGCACGGAGAAAAATCCTCGGCGATCTGGCGGGTTCGCTGCCCCGATGTCGGTTGTGTCTATGTTGAAGGGGGTGTTTCCCCGGACCGACCACGATTCGACGGCTTCCGCACTGTTGTAGCCGGCCCGGCCGTGGTTGTGTCGGATTTCAGCCTCGGCAAACGCCGCGCGCACAGTGATCCGCTGTGCCGGTGTCGGTTCGGCCGCGTTGCGGACCCGCGACCGAGAGGGTGGCAAAAGGAGAAGCGATGTATCGGTTTCGGAAGGATATTGCGGCGGCGGGAATGTGCCTTCTGGCATGGTGCGCGGCAGCGGCCCGTGCCGCTGATGATCATGGTGACGCCTGTCCGGCAGCGACGATGCTGCCCGTCGACGGCACCAGCGTGGGGGCCATCATCGATCCCGCTGCGGATGAGGACTGGCTCGGGTTTAGCGCCGTGGGCGGACACCGGTACACCGCCACGACGTTCGCTGCCTCCGTGAGCTTCTACTATCTCGCGGAGGTGCGGGGCTCGGACTGCATGGCCGTCCTGGCGGACTGGAGCTACGGCAGCCCGGATGAGCTGTCCATCGTGCCGGCAACCACGGATACCTACTACGTTCGAATCGCATCGTCGCTGGCAGGAAGCGTGGGCTTTGTGGAGATCGGGCTCACTGACGAGGGCGTCGCGGTGGACGATTACAGCGGCAGCCGGGCGTATGCCGCTGCCGTCACTCCCGACGGCACGGCGCAAGCTGGGATCATCGACTACGCAGGGGACGTGGACTGGCTTCGATTCCTGGCCGCAGATCAGCACCTCTACCAGCTTGAAGTGCGGGCGCAGTCGACGGTCATCAACTGGAACGTGGCCGCCGAACTATACACCGGAGGAAGCGCGCTGGGCGGAACGGGCTGGTCGCTGTCCGCGGCCGGCGGCCCGCCGGGCAACTGGGCCGCGTTGCGTTACTACGTGCCTTCGGGCAGCGGTGGTGATCTGCACGTACGTGTGAACGGCTACCCGGGCAGCGCCGGTCCCTACGAAGTCCGCGTGACGGACCTGGGGATCGCCGCGGGTGACGACCACGGCAACGACTGCATGTCCGCCTCGCCCGTCGCGACCGACGGCACCGTTTACGGCGCGATCATCGACCCCGGCACAGACGAAGACTGGCTGGCGGTCAGCGCCCAGGCCGGCTATCGCTACGAGCTGACCTCCCTGGTTGCGTCCGCCTCGTTCCAGGCGTTCACGACCGCTCTGGACGATGACTGTGCCACGATCCTCGGCGAGTGGGGGCCCGGTTTCCAAAACGAGCTGAGTTTCATCACGCCTGCCACTTCGACGTACTACCTGCGAGTGGCTTCCGGTTCGACCCAGGTCGGTCATCTGGCCGTCGGCGTTACCGACCGTGGACCGCAGGTCGATGACCACAGCGGGAGGCAATCCGCGGCTACCCCCATCGCCACCGATGGAACGGTAGTGACCGGCAGCATCCATTACGCCGGCGACTACGATTACTTCACCTTCAGCGCAGCCGCGGACCACCTGTTTAGTGTGCAGGTCCGGGGGCTGGCGCACACGGACTCCTGGACGGTCGCTACGGTGCTGTTCGAGGGAGCGTACCAACTCGACTTTTCCGGCTGGTCCGTCGGCGGCCCCGGCGGTGTGGGATCGTGGGCTGGGCTGGCGTATGGCGTACCCGCGGGGCCGCCGGCCACCTACCACGTTCTGGTGTATGCCGGTCAAACCGATGCCGGAGGGTCGTATGAGCTGACGGTAACCGACCTGGGTCCGGTGCCGGCCGATGATCACGGCGATGACGCGGCATCGGCGACGCCGGCTCTCACTGACGGCACGCCCGTGGGTGGTACGCTTGGCAACGGCGGAGACGCCGACTGGTTCCGCTTCTCGCTCACCGCGCAACGCGTGTATGCCGTGGAAGTGCGGGGCTTGGCCAGTCCGAACAACGGTCTGGCGGGTGGCGAGTTGCTGGCGCGGGACGGCACGCAGAGCCTGGGCTTCACCGGGTGGTCCAACGCCGGGCCGGGGTACGACGGGGAATGGGCGCGCCTGCTTTACTATGTCCCGGCAGGCGAAGCCGGGGACTACTACACCGCGGTGCGGGGGTACGGATTCACCGCCGGGTCCTTTCTGATTCGCGTCATCCTGGGGCCGGGACTCCCCGGTGACTTCGACGGCGACACCGTGCCGGACGCCAGCGACAACTGCCCCACGGTTGCCAACGCGGACCAGGCGGATCGCGACGCCGATGGAACAGGCGACTGCTGCGACCCTGACGAGCCGGACGCCGACGGGGACGGAGTTGCCGACGCCTGTGACAACTGCCCAACCGTGCCCAACCCCGGACAACTGGATAGTGACGGCGACGGCGTCGGGGACGCGTGCCCTGACTGCCCGGATTGCGACACTGACGGCGATGGCATAGTGAACGCTGCCGATGTGTGCTGCAACACACCGGCGGGCGTCGCAGTGGATGCCGCGGGTCGCCCCATCGGCGACCTGGACGGCGATTGCGACAACGACCTGGACGATTTCGCGCTGTTCTCGCGCGGGGTTACCGGCCCGCTCTCCGCGCCGGCGGAGTGTCCGTAAATATGCGGCGCTGCCCGGCGCTCGCAGGGACTCGGACGCATCCCGACGGTACGGCGTGTGCGTCCCGGGCCTGGCCTTCTCAACGTGCCCGCGATCCACGCAGCACCAGGAAGGACGCCGCGTAAAGTCCCAGGGCCAGCAGATAGAGCGCTCGGAAGCCAAGGGCCATTGAACTATATTCCACAAACCCACCGAGAATGGCACCGATGAGGTTGGAGGCAAACGCCGCGCGCACTGACGCACATCCCTTCAGGGATACGGCGAAGATCACGCCGGCGAAGAACAGCGGCACCAGCAGCAATGCCGCCGAAGTGACCGCCGCCGCCGCCCAGCCAAACTGCAACCAGGTCGACACCGGCAGCGCAAACCCCGCCAGCAGACTGATCGCCAGCCCCGCGTAATAGGGTCGCGTTCCCGCCGGCCGCACCGCCGCCACGAACCAGTTCGCCAGCAGAATGAACCCCAGAATCCCGCCGATGACCACGGTATTCACTACCCACGTCGTGCCCCACACTAGCGCCAGCTCCGCAATCCCCTTGACCTCAATGAGCAGAAACGCGCTGCCCAGAAAGAAGAAATGCCAATCGATCGCCCCGCTGCCGCGGGTGACGCGGCGCACCCACACGACCGCCACCATCGCCAGCGTCGCCGCCAATCCCAGATGGCTGGTGGGTACTCTGCGGTCTGCCATATACAAGAAGGGCCAGTCGTCGGTCGCCGGCGGAGGGACCTCGTTCGCGGGCATGGCCCGGTAGGCCTCCGTCACCTCGGACGAGGCCGCGGCCGCCGGTAGTTCGCGCACGGCGCCGACACCTTCGCCGGCCACATAGAGCACGCCGGAATCGAATCCAATGCGAAAGGCCCGCGGCGGTGATTCAGGGAAAGTGCGCCGCAGCATGTCGTACATGCGTCTGCCGATGTGGTTCATCGCCGGCGTGGAGAAGGACACCGCCATCGCCCCGCCGGGCGCAAGGATCCGCCGGGCCTCGGCGAAGCACTCCAGTGTGTACACGAAATTGTCCAGGCGCAGGCTGGACATTCCGCTCAGCAGTGTGTGCGAATCCACAAGGCCGAACACTACCAGATCGTACGTCTCCGTGGAACGCTTGATGAACTGCCGCGCGTCGCCGATGTGCACCCGGACGCGGCGGTCGTCGTAGGGAGCCTCGGGGTGGTGGCGGCGTCCGATGGCGATGATGGCCGGGTCGATCTCCACGGCGTCCACCCGCATGTCGGGTCCGCCGACGCGCAAGCCGGCGGCGACGTCGTTGCCCGCCCCCGAGCCGATCACCAGCACGCGTTGCGCCGCCTCGACGAACCGGTAGGGCAGCTCGTACGCCAGCGCGTTTTCCGCGGCCCAGGGGAATCGCGCTCCGTGCGCGACGAGCCAGGCTCGGCTGAGGTCTTCGGCCTTGAGGTGATAGGTCTTGTTGGCGAAGGCCGCCATGCCGCGGTGCAACCGCCGGCCGTCGGCGTCCACCACGTGATACGGTTGCAGCTCCAGCAGTTGGTACGGGCTGTAGATGTCCTGCATGTGCGGCGATCCGCCCCCTTTGACAAACCCGCCGCTTGAGCCCGTCCACGCGATCATCACCACGCATGCCACCGCGGAGGAAGCCACATTCGCGGCACTGTGGCGCAGCAACGCCAAACCCATGATCGCCGCCAGGCCGAACCAGACCGCCGGCGGCAGCCAGAGGTACGAGACGGCAGTGAACAGCAGCACGCCTCCCAGGCTGCCGAGGATGTTCACCGTATAGGCCCGGAGTGGCGGCAGGCCGTTCATCAAGACGCCCGTGAGCTGGCCGATGGGGATGAACACCACGATGGTGATGAGGAAGAGAAACAGGAAGAAGCCGTAGAAGGCGGCCCCCTGTGCCAGAGCGGTCGTCAGGTTTGTCGTTTCCGCCGCGTGGACGCCCCAGGCCCAGAGCTGCGACGAGCCGTGCGGCAGGCGCACCAGGGAGTCGACACCCAACCGACTGAGCAGATCGAGCAGGACGACGTGCGCCGCTAGAAGCGGCAGGGTCCAGGCCGCGTAGGACCGCGCCGATTGCGCCAGTGCGAATCCCAGCCCCAGCCCCAGGAAGCAGGCCAGCAGCGTAACGTTCCTGAAGTACGCGGCGGCACGAAACTCCGTTCCGTGCCATCGGATCAGGCATACTTCCAGGAAGAGCCCCAGTACGCTCACCAGGAAGAGCACGGCGAGCCGTCGGGGGACGGCGGCGGTAGCGGCTGCCGGACGGATCCCGGCCGCGCCGTCGGTGCCTTCCGTCGGTGAGTCGCCGTGCGGGTGCTGGTTCACGCGAGCGAAGTGTACGCCGGCGACCGCGGTTGACAATCCGGCAGAGCGACAAGGGCGCAGGCCCCCCGGCGTCGTCGGGCGCCCGACCCACGGGTCATCCGGCCGCGGCGCCGCTCGAGGGCGCAGCGGTGTCACATATAGGCACTGTCATTCCAGGAGGTGACACGACGATCGGCGACCGAAGCCGACGGAGTGGCGGCTCACCTGCGCCCCATGGCGTCGATCCGCTGCTCGACGCTACCTACGCTTGTCAGGCGCAGCCCGAAATTCTCACCCACCTTGACGGCGTGACCCGCGCCGATCGGCCGGTTGGCGACGTACAGGGTCAGCGCCGCCTCGAAGGGAACGTCGAACTCGATGATGGTTCCCACGCGCACGGCGAGAATCGACTCCACGGTCATGTCGCGCTCGGCGAGCACCACGGCGACCGGCACGGACAATCCCAGGATGCGTTGCAGTCCGGGATCGGCGTGTCGAGTGCCGCCAGCCCCGGCCGGTGGCGAGGGGGCGGCCGGCGCTGAGGCGCCGCGCGAGGCGATGGAGGGCGCGGCCGCGGAGAGCAAGTCGTCGATCGCTGCCTGGGTAATGGTCATAGCACACCCACCAGGCGCCGAGCCCGCGCGCCGTTGGCGCGAGTCGCGGCGCACTGCCCCCACCGCATCCGGATTCGGGGCGCGCTGATGGCGCGGTACGGGCGCACCTCAGCCTGGGATATCATCGACCGTCCCGCCGCAGGGTCTTAACCGCTCTTGCGGGCCGGCCGGTATCGCGCCGCCGGAGGCCACCGTGGGCTACTCGAAGGCCCGCACCAGGATGCAGGCATTGTGGCCGCCGAAGCCGAAGGAGTTGCTCAGCGCGACGCGCACCCGGTGGTCGCGGGCGGTGTTGGGGCAATAGTCCAGATCGCAACCGTCGCCGGGGTGATCCAGGTTGATGGTCGGAGGGATGACGCCGATGCCGATGCCGCGAATCGCCGCGATCATCTCCAGCCCGCCGCTTGCGCCCAGAGCGTGCCCCACGGCGCTTTTCGTGCTGCTGACCACCAGTTTCCGCGCATGAGGTCCGAAGACGGTCTTGATGGCGATGGTCTCCGCCACGTCGCCCAAGGGGGTGCTGGTGCCGTGGGCGTTGATGTAGTCCACGCTTTCGGGCGAAAGCCGGGCGTCTTCCAGCGCCAGGCGCATGGCGTCGGCCGCGCCCTCACCGCGCTCCGGCGGTTGCGTGAGGTGTTCCGCATCGGAGCTGGAGGCGAACCCCACCACTTCGCCCAGGATGGGCGCCCCGCGGCGTCGGGCGTGCTCCAGCTCCTCGAACACGAAGGCTCCGGCGCCCTCGGCGAGCACGAAGCCGTCGCGGTCACGGTCAAAAGGCCGGCTGGCGTGGAGCGGGTCGTCGTTGCGGGTGCTGAGGGCCTTCATGGAGGCAAAGGCAGCCAGCGCCAGCGGCGTTAAGGCTGCCTCCGAGCCGCCCGTGAACACCACATCGGACAGGCCCAGGCGAATGTGGCGCAGCGCCTCGCCCATGGCGTTGTTCGCCGAGGCGCAGGCGGTGCTGACCGCACGGCTCTCTCCCTTGGCGCCGTAGGCGATGGAGATGTTGCCGCTGGCGGCATTGACCATGAGCTTGGGGATGGTGAACGCCGACACCTTGCTCGGCCCCTTCTCCATGAGGCGGGCGAACTGCTGTTCCAGCTCGTTCATGCCCCCGATGCCGGAGCCGAAAATGACCGCCAGGCGTCGCGGGTCCTCCCGCGAAAGGTCGAGCCCGGAGCTGCGGAAGGCCTCCTCGGCCGCGACCATGGCGAACTGCGCGTAACGGTCGAGCCGCTTGATGATCTTACGGTCCAGATGATTCGCGGCGTCGAAGTTGGGGATCTCGCCCCCGATGTGCACGTCGAACTGCGTGGTATCAAAGAGCGTGATGCGCGACAGGCCGCACCGCCCCAGGATCAGGGCGTCCCAGTAGCAGTCCACGCCCACGCCGAACGGCGAGACCGCGCCCATGCCCGTGACGACCACACGCCGGTGATGATTCTCCGCCATAGTGTCCCCGGTCCAACCCCGCCGGCCACGCGACCCGCCTCCGGCGCGCGCCCGCACGGCGCCGGTTGCCGCGCCGGGGGTCGGCCTCTCAGCCCGTCAGGCGTTCTTGCCTTCCAGTTGCTTCTTGATGTAGTCGATCGCCTCACCGACGGTTTTGAGCTTCTCGGCCTCCTCGTCGGGGATGGTGAGGTCGAACTCGTCCTCCAACTCCATGATCAACTCGACCGTATCCAGCGAATCCGCGTTGAGGTCGTTGACGAATGAAGTCTCGCGCTTGATTTCCTTCTTGTCGACGGTCATCTGTTCCGCGACGATTTGAAAGACTTTCTCTTCGATTTCCACCGCCGTTGGCACGCTCGATTCCTCCTGACGCGACCTTTCGATACCAACACCACGCGGTGTTGAAGGTTCAGAATCCTAGCCCCCGTGGGCGATTCCCGCAATCGCCTCTACACGGCACAGCCCGCGCACGGACCGGACCGCAGGGTTATAACCGCAGGATTGCCGGGCCAAAAGCCCCGTTTGGCCGCGGCCGCCACGCCCCGCCTTCGGCCCTACATGTGCAACCCGCCGTCCACCAACAACACTTGCCCGGTGATGTACGACGCCCCCTCCCCGGAAAGGAAGGCCACCAACTCCGCCACCTCCTCCGGCTTGCCGAAGCGTCCCACGGGGATGAGCTGTTTGACCGACTCCGTGAGTTTCTCCGGGAGGCCCGCCGTCATGTCCGTGGCAATGAAGCCCGGGGCAACGACGTTGCAGGTGATGTTGCGTTTGCCCAGCTCCTTGGCCACCGACTTGGTGAAGCCGATCAAGCCCGCCTTGCTCGCCGAGTAGTTCGCCTGTCCGGCGTTGCCCATCACCCCCGACACGCTGCCGATGTTGATGATCCGCCCGAAACGCTGCCGCACCATGATGCGGCTGACCGCCCGCGTCAGCCAGAACACGGAACGCAGGTTGGTGGTCAGCACTTCCTCAAACTGCTCATCATCCATGCTCATGAGCAGGCCGTCGCGGGTGATGCCGGCGTTGTTCACCAGGATGTCGATGCGCTGGTGCTCCTCGACCACGGCGTCCACCGCGGCGTCCAGGGCCGCGCGATCGTTAACGTCCAGGGTCCGGGGGATGATGCTGCCCGGGAGCTCGCGCTGCCGGCCCTCGGCGGCGAGTTCCTCCAGCGCCGAGGCGCTGCGCCCGCAGGCGACGACGTTGACCGCCCGGCCGGCGAGCGCCAGGCAGACCGCGCGCCCAATCCCGCGGCTGCCTCCGGTAACGAAGCCGACTTTGTCAGACATAGCGGCAGGTCCTCATGGAAACGCCTCTTAGCCTCCCGCCGGAAGCGCCGGCGCCGCGGAGATCGCCTCCGCGGTGCTTACGTTGACGATGTTCACACGCCGATCGATCTTGCGCATCAGGCCGGTCAGGACGCGACCGGGCCCGATTTCGACGAACTGATCCGCCCCGTCGGCGATCAGCCGCTGCACGCAGCGCTGCCAGAGCACCGGTTGCGTAAGCTGCCGGCGGAGCGACTCGCGTATCTGTTCCGCGTCCGAATGGTACTCCGCGTCCACGTTGGCGATAACCCGTGCCGATGGCGCCGTGCAACGCGCTGCCTGCAGCGCTGGCCAGAATTCCTTGGCCGCCGGCTCCATCAGCGGCGAGTGAAAGGCACCGGCCACCGCAAGCGGCACGGCGCGACAGTTGAACTGCGACGCCAGCGACACGGCGCGCTCGCAAGCGCCCTTGCTGCCCGAGATCACGATCTGCCCCGGACAGTTGAAATTGGCGGGCACCAGCACTTCTCCCTCGCATGCCCCGTCACACAGCGCGGTCGCCGTCGATTCGTCAGCGCCCACTAGCGAAACCATGCCGCTCGGGGTCGCGTCCGCCGCCTGCTGCATAAGCTGCCCGCGCCGCTGCACCAGCCGCAGGGCGTCGTCGAAGCCCAGGGCTCCGGCCACGTGCAGGGCCGTGTACTCACCCAGGCTCAGGCCGGCGAAATACGTAAATGGCTCGCGCGGCGCGCCGCTCTCCTGGAAGGCGGCCCACAGGGCCACACTGGTGGCGAAGATCGCCGGCTGCTGGACGTCCGTTTGCTCCAGCCGCTCCGCCGGCCCCTCGAAGCAAACAGCGGCCAGATCGAACCCCAGCACTTCGTTGGCGCGGTCATAGACGCGGCGCGCGGCGACGCTGGCGGCGGCCACGTCCCGCCCCATGCCGACCGCCTGCGCGCCCTGTCCGGGAAAGATGATCGCCGTACATCCCATGGATGCCCAACGCTCCTGACCGCAAATGAACCACGCAACCGGATTCGCGCCGCCGCCCGCGAGGCGCCGCAGCGCGGCGCGGCGTAAAGCCTGCGCCCGGCCTTTAGAGCCGGATCACCATGGTTCCCCACGTCAGCCCGGCGCCGATGGCCACCATCAGCACATGGTCGCCGCGGGACAGCGTACCGTTGCGCCGCGCCTCATCGAGAGCCATGATCACCGAGGCCGCCGAGGTGTTCCCGAAGCGGTCGATGTTCACCGAGACCTTCTCGCGCGGCAGCTCCATTTTCTCCCGCACCGATTCGATGATCCGCAGGTTGGACTGATGCGGGATGACCAGCTTGAGGTCCGCCGGCGTCAGCCCCACGACCTGAAGCGCATGGTCGATCAACTGCTGCATCTTGACCACCGCGAACTTGTAGACCTCCCGCCCCTTCATACGCAGGAAATGAAGGCGTTCGGCCGCCGTGGTCACCGAGGTCGGCAGGCGCGATCCGCCTGCGGCGACCCCGATGAGGTCCGCACGCGTCCCGTCGCAGCCCATTTCGAAGTACAAAACGCTCTGGTCCGGGTTGTCGCTTCGCTCGAGGATCGCCGCCCCGGCGGCATCGCCGAAGAGAATGACCGTGGCCCGGTCCTCCGCGTCGGCAAAGCGCGTCAAAGTCTCGGCGCCGAGGACCAGGGCGCGTCGGTACATTCCCGCCGCCACCATGCCCCCGGCCACGACCGTGGCGTACAAAAACCCGGCACAGGCCGCGCCTATGTCAAACGCCGGAATATCCGCCACGCCCAGCTCGCGCTGCACGAAGGCCGCGGTCGCGGGGAACTGATGGTCCCCCGTGGCCGTGGCACAGACGATCAGGTCAATGTCGTTCGCGGTGAGCCCGGCATCCTGTAGGGCCCGCTCCGCCGCCCGCGCTGCGAGGTTCGAGGTCGCCTCGTTCGCCGCGGCCACGTGCCGCTCACGGATGCCAGTGCGGGCGATGATCCAGTCTTCGGTGGTGTCCAGATAGTCCACAAAATGTCGGTTGTCGCGAATGCCCGCGGGCACGTAGGCGCCCGTCCCCACGATCCGAACCGGCATCCGCACGTTCATCGAATCAGGTCCCCAGCCCTTCATACCTGTGAACCGTCGTTGCGCTTCCCATACGGCCCGGCTAGCCCCCGACGATCTGCAACCGCGCAACCAAGACCTCGTTGAACCGCTGCTCCAGGAACCGTCGCGCCGCCTTGACCGCGTTGCAAATCGCCACCATGTTACTTCGTCCGTGGCAGATGATGCACACGCCGTTGATACCCAACAGCGGTGCGCCCCCGTAACGACTGTAGTCATGCCGCTGCCACACGCGCTCCAGCGCTCCGCAGAATCTGCCCTTCAGCGCCTCCTCCTCATGCTCGAACTCGTGCGCTATGGTGCGGAACAGTCCCTCCGCCAGTCCCTCGACGAACTTCAAAACGATGTTACCCACGAAGCCGTCGCAGATTGCCACGTCGCAGCGGTTTTCGAAGAGCTCCCGGCCTTCGGCATTGCCCACGAAGTTGATCGACGCGTCGCGGCGCAGCAGCTCGTGCGTCTGGCGCACCAGCCCGGTGCCCTTGCCCTGTTCCTCGCCGATGGACATCAGGGCCACGCGCGGTCGCGGGATCCCCACGACGTGTTGTGCGTACAACGTCGCCATGACCGCATATTCGTAAAGATGCCGCGGCCTGGCCTGGATGTTCGCGCCCACGTCGCACAACACGAACGGCCCGTGAAACGCCGGAATGGTAACCGCGATCCCCGGTCGCGTCACGCAGGAGAGGGGCTTCAACTTGAGCTGGGCGACGGCGGCGCAGGCCCCGGTGTTGCCAGCGCTGACCACCGCCTGTACCTCGCCGGAGGCCCCCAGCTCCGCCATTCGCACCAGGGATGAGTCCTTATGCGCGCGCAGCGCCTCTACCGGAGGTGCATCCATGGGAATGACCTGCGAGGCATGAACAAGGCGCAGCCGATCCGGAAGCGGGCCCTGAACGGCCAGCTCGGCGTGAATCCGCCGCTCGTCGCCCACCAGGACGAGCTCCAAGTCCGGGTCGTCCGCCAAGGCCGCGAGGGCCCCGCGGACGATCGCCTGTGGGGCGTGATCCCCTCCCATCGCGTCCAGCGCGATGCGGACCGGCATTACCCTTCCTTCTCGCCCATCGGGAGCACCAGCTTGGCGCTCACGTAACCACAGGTCCCGCACGAAACATGGGGGAGCTTGGGCTTGCCGCACTTGGGGCACGGACTCAGGTTCACCGGCCGGAGGGCATGGTGCGCTCGGCGGGATCGCGTGCGTGTCTTCGAGACTTTCTTTACTGGTAGCATAGTTCCTTCCTCAGGCCGCTAACCTACGGGAATCGGCGGGCGCGGTCAAGCCGCCGGGTTTACCCCTTTTGAGCCGCCGAAGGACGCCACCACGCGGACATCGACTCCCGACGGCCAGGGCGACCTTGTGAAAGCCACGGGGCGGAAGCCTTCAAGACCGATTACGCCGTGGCCTTGGCGACGGCGGCCAGGGTCGGCGATTCGTACGCAACGTACTCCGCGAAGGTCATCTGAAACGAGTCCGTGTGGCTGCCGGCGTTGAAGTTGATGGACTCGTTATCCGCCAGTCGCGGGTCGCAGACGGTGGGCAACTTGAAGAGACTTCCGAAGGGCGGGATCGAGCCGGGCGTCAGTCCGGTAAGCTGCACCACCTCCTCCCGGGTAGCGAACCTCAGTCGCTTGCAGCCCAGGAAGTCCCGCAGGGCGCCACTGTCGAGCGCCATGTCGGCGGGCAGTACGACCAGTACGAAGTTCTCGGCGCCCTTCATAATGAGCGCCTTGGCCCCGCTGTGCAAAGAAACGCCGCGTACCGCGGCTGCCTCGGCGCTGGTGAACACCGCCTGATGATGGGTATGCGTGAAGGGGACTCCGGCGGTGCGCAGTGCCTGCGTCAGCCGCTCCAGCACCGCGCCACCATCGACGCACGCCCGCTCATCGCCCGCGTCACTCATACCAAGGTTCAGCCGGTTGAATGTCGAGAGTAGAAAGTAGGGGCCCGCACGCAGCGGCGCGGTCGCGGCCGCCTTCGGTGGGCACCCCTGCACCCGGATGCTTCTTTGCCTTGCGGCCTTGCTGCCCCGCTGCGTTCCTGTCCGCCGCCCTCGAACCTACGTCTCAAACAACGTCTGCTGGGCCGGGTCCTCCAGGGCTACCCGCCGGCGAACGTCGCTGATTTCGTCCACGAACTCGTCGACCGTCTGGAACTTCCTGTGCACGCTCATGAACCGCACATACGCGACCTGGCTCAGCCGCCGTAGTTGCTGGCCCACGTAGCGTCCGATGTCCTCCGTGCTCACCTCACGTTCGTGGCCGTTGAAGATCTCCTCCTCCACGCGATCCACGAGTTGCTGCAACTGCTCCTCCGTCACGTTGAGTTTGTTGCAGGCCCGCTCGACGCCCGCGAGGATCTTGTCCCGCTCGTAGGGCACGCGCTGACCGCTCGCCTTGAGAACCGTCAGACGCAGTTCCTGCTCGACACGTTCCTTCGTCGTGAAGCGCCGCCCGCATTCGAGGCATTCCCGACGGCGCCGGATCGCCGACCCGCCCTCCGTTAGCCGCGAGTCGATCACCTTGTTGTTGTTCTCTTTGCACGACGGGCAGACCATGAGCGTCGATCCGCGCGGTTCGTGAGGGCTTGGAGATTCGCGTTCCCGCCGTACGTGCTGGCACACCCGCACCAACCGATGGGCGCAGCGCGCCTCAACCGCTACTGGATATTGTAGGTGGAACGCCGGCCGCCGCAACCAGCGCGGATGGGGAGCTTACGCCGCCCGGAGGAGACGTGGCCGTCCTGTCGCCCACCTTGTGTGCAGGCCGCGCGGTGAGTTGCCGAACCAGGCGGTCGGCCCCACCGGCGCCGCGCCTCGTTCCCGCGCCGCGCCGTTTGACTTAGCATCTCTCGCATGCGCAAGCCAACGTGCCTGCTTCTGCTTGTCATACTGTCCGCGGGACTCGCCTCGAGTTGCAGACGGGGTGACGGCGACACGCGCGAGGCGGGAACGCGTCTTAACGTACTGCTCGTGACCATCGACACGCTCCGCGCCGATCGCGTAGGGTGCTACGGCCATGCCGCGGCGCACACGCCCACCCTAGACGCCCTGGCGCACTCCGGAGTTCGCTTCGCCAACGCCTTCACGCATGTACCGCTCACACTGCCCTCCCACGCCTCGCTGCTGACAGGCCGATACCCGGCCACCACGGGGTTGCGGGTCAATGGCGCCGGCGGGCTGAACCGCAAGCTGCCGACGCTCGCCGAACTCTTCAAAGGCGCCGGATATCGCACCGGGGCCTTTATCGCCGCCATTGTCCTGGATTCCGCTTACGGACTGGACCGAGGTTTCGACACCTACGACGACGCCGTCAACACAGGCAGCGCCGCGGACGTGGACCCTGACCACGTGGAACGCCGGGGCGACGTGGTCTGCGATGCGGCCTTGAAGTGGTTGGCGGCGGACGCCAATAAGCCATTCTTCGCGTGGGTGCACCTTTTCGACCCCCACGCGCCGTACGCGCCCCCGCCGGAATTCCGTGCCCTCACCTCCGACGCCTACGATGGCGACATTGCCTTCGCCGACGCGCAAGTCCACCGTCTCGTTACCTGGCTCGACGAGCGGAAGTTACGCGACCGCACCCTGGTCGTCGCCGCCGGTGACCACGGTGAAGGACTTGGTGAACACGGCGAGGCGCAGCACGGGTACTTCGTGTACGGCTCGACCATGCGCGTGCCGCTCATCTTTGCCGGTCCGGCGCCTGTCGTCGCGGGCGCCGTTGTCGAGTCGGGCGTCGGACTGGTTGACGTGCTCCCTACGCTGCTGGAGTTGTCGAAGATCCCGCCGCCCGGGAGGCTCGACGGCCGCAACCTTACGGCGCTCTGGCAACAGCCGCCCACCGCAGGGTGGACCGTATACGGCGAAAGCGAGTACCCCCGTGCCGGGTTCGGTTGGGCCGGGTTGCAATCCCTCACCACGGAGCGTTGGAAGTACGTCGAAGCGCCACGGGCCGAACTCTACGACCGCGCCGCGGACCCCGAGGAACGATCGAACGTCTGGGCGCAGGAGCCGCAGGTTGCCGCGGACCTCGCCGCCCGTCTTCGCAAGGTCCTCGCTGGCACGGAGCAGGGCGCAGCGGAGGCGGTGGAAGTCGACAGTGCCGCACTGGACCGGCTCTCGGCCCTGGGATACGTGGGCGGGACGCCCAGCCCCGCCGGCGTCTCCGGGTCCACGGCACGTGATCCCAAAGACATGCTGCCTTACTACCAGGCGCAGGTCGCGGCCCTGGGCCTGTTGCAGCAGCATGAATTCGCTGCGGTGGTATCGCTTCTGGAGCCGGCGGCGGCGGAGAGCCCGGAATCGGTGGAGATCTTCAGCGCCCTGGGCACGGCGTACCTGAGGCTGGGGCGCTACGCGGACGCGGTGCGGGCGTTCACGGAGAGCCTGAAAGACGGGGCCGAGGACGCGCGACGACTCACGGGCCTGGGCGAGGCGCTGCGCAGCGACGGCAAACCGCAGGAGGCGATGGTCTTTCTGGAAAAGGCGCTAGCCGCCAATGCCGACTGGGAACCGGCGCACCGCGGGCTGGCTTCCGCACTCTCCCAGCTCGGCCGACTCGCCGACGCGCTGCCGCATTGGCAGCGCTGCGCGGAGCTCAACCCGAACTCGACACAGGTGCTCACGAACCTGGGCGGAGCGTACCTCGGCCTCGGCCGCACCAAGGAAGCGCTGCCCCCGCTGCAAAAGGCGCGCCGCCTCGACCCGACCAACGAGTTCACGTATCGCGCCTTATGGCCGGCGCTGGCGCGCCTTGGGCAGCGGAAGGACGCCGTGCTGGCGCTTCGTGAGGGCGTCAAGCATGTGCCCGGCAGCGCCGAGCTGCGCGTGGCGCTGGCGTGGCTGCTGGCGACGACGCCGGGGACCTCCGTGCCGGAGCGCGAGGAGGCGGTCGCCCTGGCGGCGGCGGCCTGTGCCGCGGAACGGGAGAACGCCCGCTATTCCGACGTCCTGGCGGCTGCCTACGCCGCAGCAGGCAAGTTCCCCAAGGCGCTCGAAGAGGTCCACCGCGCCGCGCAGCTCGCCGCGACGCAGGGCAGGCACGACCTGCTTCGGACCATCGAGGCTCGCACGCAGCTCTATCAGCAGGGAAAGGCCTATCAGGAGTAGGGCCGCGGCGTCGCGCGGCAACGGGGTGGCGCGGCGGGGGCGCCTACCGCGGTGTTCGGCGGCGGGTGGTTCGGGGATATCCGGGCGGCTCGGCGGTCAGCGTTTCCGGGAGCCGGACGACGTGCTCTTCGCGCGGCGGGCGCCGGTGGCCGCGGCGCGGCGCGGTTTGCCGGCCGCCGCGGCGCGGGGTCGCCCGTTCGTCGACTCCGTCGCGGGGCGGCGCGCCCGGCTGGTAACGGCGGGCGCGGACTTTTCCAGGATGCCCTTGAGCCCCTCCAGCCGCTGGCTCCAGTAGGCCTTCATCCGGTCGGCGTCGGCGGCGCTGGGCAGTTTGTGGTGTTGTGCCACAACCTGGCACTTAGCGCCGTTCTTGTCGTAGAAGTTCACCTCCAGGCGGGTTTTCCCGTCGCCCCAGGCGGCGCGGAGCGACTTGTTGACGGTGGCCGTGCTGATGGTGAGTGTGCCGTCGGGCAGCCAGCGTTTGCGGCTCCGGGCGTCGGTCCAGGCCTTGTAGGCCGCGGAGACCGGTGCGGCAATCACCCGGCTGGCGCTGACCGCGAAGCCGTCGGGGCGTTCGTGCAGCCGGCGCTTGCCGCGCGCCTGTTCATAGGCCACGGCGACCATTTGCGCCCACCAGCCGTCCACGCCGTGCTTTTCATACAGGCGGGTGGCGATTTCCTGGTGCTCCAGGTCCTTGCAGCCGGCGTCGTCGAGGATTCTGAACCACTCGGCCCAGCCCTTTCCCGTGCGTGCGGCAACCGCAACATCGCTGATGCGCCCCTCGGCCAGGAAGGTTCCCATCGTTCGTGTTCCTCGGTAGTTTCCGCCGGCTGAAGCCGGCTTGCCTTTGACAGGACCGGGTCCAGGACCCCGCCGTCCGGTTTCGAACCCAAGCGATACCTAAGTAGTCTACGCGGGATCGCGCGCGGCGTAAAGACTGGCGGGCGGAAGGCAAAACCGGCCGAAATGCCCGCGTATTTTGGGGGTTTCGCGGCACCACGGCCGCGCCGGCGAGGCCCTGACGGCCTGTGGCAGAACTCGTGGCGTTGGCTTCCAGTCCACGGTTTCACGGGCAGGATGCCCATGCTACATCCCGTAGGCCGCTTTTCGCCACGGGCTGCTAAGGCACACGGGCCGGTGCGGGGTGTTGCCCGCACGCCCTGTCGGGCGCGCTGTCCCCTGCCGGATTACTCCCGCCGCACGTTCAGGATCGCGGGTAAAACGAGCAGCGTGCCCACCAGGCAGGAAGCCATGCTCAGCACCAGCAGGCCGCCCAGACGGGCGTTGGCGGGGACCTGTGACAGAGTCATGACGCCGAATCCCAACCCAACGGCCAGGGCGTCGAGGACGATCGCCGGTCCCGTGGTTCGCGCCGCCCGCCGCAGCGCCGCCGCATGCGCCACGGCCCTCCCGCGGAGCAGCCGATAGCGCTCGACATAATGAATGGCGAAGTCGTCGCCGATGCCGATCACCATGGCCGAGAACATGGAAGTCGCGACGCCCAGCGGCATGCCCACCAGCCCCATCACCGCGAAGTTCACCACCACCGCCAGCGCGCAGGGCAGCAGGCACAAGGCACCCCACAGTAGCGATCGACTCAGCAGGGTGGTGACTACCAGCGTGCCGACAAAAGAGGCGAGCAGCGAGCCGGTTTGCGTAGAGACGATGGAGTCGATGAGCGTTTGGCTGACGGCCACGTCGCCGGCGAAGCTCAAGCGGATTCCCTTGGGGGTCAGATGGACCGATTCGTAGTCCCGAATCTTCCGCATGAGGTTCGCGGTGTCCACGAAGTTGGCGTTCTTCAGGAAGATGGTCACCAGGGACCGCGCGTAGCGCTGGTCGACGATCTGCCGCAGGCGATGCGGACCGCGGATGCGCGCGTATTGCGACCAGAGCCATTCCACCCGCTCCGCCAGGTCGGGAATTCGGCGGTATTCCTGGTTGAGCCCCCGGCTCAGGAGGTAGGTGGTCTCGATGTAGTCAGCGGTGCCCACCACGCCTCCCACGGCGTCCTGTGTCTGCCGCTCGACGAACCCTTCCAGGGCGGCGATGTCCTGGAGCACCTCCGGAATCAGCATGGGCTCACGGATCAACTCCACCTCGAGCGACTCGGTGCCCGACAGGCGGAGCGCAAGCGGAGGCGGGGCGCGGGTGGCCACCAGCCGGGCGGCGATGCGCTCTCCCTCGCGCTCGGCGCGCTCGATCCAGGAGTGCCACGTCAGGGTCACCGGTGCCCAGGGTGGGGGCAGCACGGGGGCATGGGTGTCGACGCGTTCCGCGCGGATGCGGCGGCCGACCAGCGCTTGCGGATCGTTGACCACGTCCCCGGGAAGGTAGACCACGTCGCGCTCCACGTCCGCGGCGCTGACGGCGGCGCGGATGTTGCCGTAGCCGCCGTCCACGCAGACGTGCAGGATGTGCGTGCCCAGGAACTGCCGGTTGAAGAAGTCCGTTGCTCGGCGGAACTCGCTGCCCGGCGCGAAGCCGTCGATCCAACTATCCTGGATGATGACCCTGCGGACGGCGGTCGGCGCGGCCAACAGTGCCACGGCAGTCGCCGCGAGGATGACCCAGCGCAGGCGGCCGACGACCGGGAAAGCCCCGCCGCCTTGGCTCGCCGGCTCTTCCGCCGCAACCCCGGGCGCCGCGGACTCGCCGCGGGGGCCCGCGTCCCCCGCTCCTCCCCGCGCGAACCAGCGGCTGGGGCACACGGCGAGCATGGCGGGTATGACGGTCAGCGACCACAGCATGCAGAACACGATGCCCGCCGCAGTGAACAGACCGAAGGCCTGCACAGGGCGTATGGGTGAGATGGCGAAGGACAGGAACCCGATGGCAGTCGTCGCCGCCGTCTTTACGACCGGCGAGGTCATCTCCCCCATCGTGGCCGAAAGCACATCGAACCGCCCCAGGTGCGGCCGCTGCCGCAGCAGATCGACATAATGCGCGAAGATGTGAACCTCGTCGGCGACGCCCGCGACAGTAAGGATGATGGGCAAGACCGCTATGGTCAGATAGATGGGCACGCCGGCGAGCCCCATCAGTCCGAAGACGAACACCAGGCACGCGCCGACTTCGATCAGCGGAAGGACCATGGCCGCCACGCTGCGGAAGCTGATCAGGAAGACGAGCGCCATGATGACCAGAGCCACCGGCGCGAGCCCCAGACGCGTCCCGATGAGTTCACGCAGCTCGTGGAGGGACGCCGGTCGACGCCACGCGGGGAGTTCATTCGCGGCGCGCGTCGAGTATCCCAGCAGACGCGGCGGCACCCCGAGGTCCTCGAGCAGGTGCGTTCCCAGGAGCGATTCAGCGACCGGGGCGCCGATGATATGCATCTGCTCCGGCAACTCGCCTTTGGCACGGACCAGGTCGCGAATGAGCTGCAACCATCGGAGGCGGTCGGCACCCGGTGGAACGCCGAGCATCACCGCGGTGGATTTCTCGTCGTAGGCTACCAGCGTGCCGTTATAGAGTCCGATGCCGCGCAGATCGTCGCGGAGCTGTCGGAGCTCCTGCGGCTGCACCGGCAGGGGCTCCAGGAGGCGGCGAAACAGGAGCGTCCCGGTTTGTACTCGGTGCCCGTGCTCCGTCGCCAGGCTGAAGACGTCCTCGGGTCGCACGCCGGGCAACGCCCGCAGCTCGTCGGTAAGCTCCTGCACCAGTGCCACGGTGTGGGCGTTGAAAATGCCGTCGGCGTGTGTGGTGGTGATCAGAATGACGATCGGGTCTTCGGTGAGAAACTCCTCACGGATGGCCCGGTCCGAAACCACCGCGGGGTCGTCGGGCGGTACCAGGGCGTGGCCGTCGGTGCGCAGTTCCAATCGCAGGACGCCCGGCGCAACGGCGCCGGTCGCCAGGGCGGCAGCCAGCATCACCGGCCAGGGGTGCGCGATACAGAAGCGGCACAGCGCAGTCACGGGTTCGGATTCACCGCGTGCGATTCCATGACGACGTTGGGAAACAGCATGCTTGTGCAGTGTCCCATTGATCGTTAACCGTATCGAGCCGCGGGCCTGAGGCCCCCGCGGCCCCACGAAGGCCGAAAGTCCGCCACGAGAGCGATCCGCCGACGGTTAGTTCCTTACGGCGAAAGATGGTGGCATTCTGCGCGCAACTTCTTGTACACGAAAACGGCTCCGTTGCACCGCGACGAACCGCCCCTTCAGCATTCCGAATTCAGCATTCGACATTCGCGGCCGCGCCCTACGTGGGCCTGTTTTGGTTGCGGCCCCCGCGGCCGCTTTAGGTGATTGCGATTCACTACACTAGGGAAGTTCGACCCCGACGGCAACGGGCGCGAATCACGCGGCGGCGTGGCGGCCGGCGTTCGCCACCTGCCGGCCGTCGACTCGGCCTCCGGGCCGGGAGCGGTGGCCGGCGCATTTCCCTTTTCGCCGGGCGCCCGTAGCATATCGCCCTTGATGAACGACCGCGGATACCTGGACACCGAGCATCGCAATCCTCGCTCGATGAACCTGGATCGACTCTCGATCGGCGAGGCCTTCGACCTCATCAACCGTGAGGACGCCGCCATACCCTCTGCCATCGCCGCCGCCAAGCACGACGTTTGCCGTGCGATCGAGCTGGTGGTCGCTGCATTGCGGCGCGGCGGACGGCTGATCTACGTCGGCGCGGGGACCAGCGGCCGGCTTGGCGTGCTTGATGCCGCGGAATGCCCGCCTACGTTTCTGACCGACCCCACCCTGGTGCAGGGGGTCATCGCCGGCGGGCACGACGCTCTGGTACGCAGCATCGAGGGTGCCGAGGATCACCCGGACCGCGGGGCGACGGCCATCGACGACCGCAACGTCGGCCCCGACGACGTGGTCTTCGGCATCGCCACCGGAGGGACCACGCCGTTCGTGCATGGGGCCCTCGAACGCGCGCGACAGAGGGGCGCAAGGACCGTATTTTTCGCCTGCGTACCCAGCGGCCAGGTTCCGGATGGCGCGGACGTGTCGATACGGGTTCTTACCGGTCCGGAGGTTCTGACCGGCAGCACGCGGATGAAGGCCGGCACGGCGACCAAGCTGGTGCTCAACATGGTCAGCACCATCGCCCTGGTTCAGTTGGGGAAGGTGCACGAGAATCTGATGGTGGACGTGAACACCGCCGCCAACGCCAAGCTGGTGGACCGCGGAGTGCGGATCATCCAGTCCATCACTGGCCGAGGCAGGGAGGCCGCGGCGGAGCTGCTGGCGGCCGCGGGCGGGAAGGTGAAGACGGCGCTGGTCATGGGATTATGCAGCGCCGATCGGGCGGCGGCGGAACGACTCCTTGCGCAGGCGGACGGGCGTCTCGCTCAAGTGATCGAGCGCCTCGGGGCGATGAAGGAACCGGAGGCGACCAGGCGGCATGAGGCCGGGCAAGACGTCTAGTGCTCCTACGCAACCTACTCTCAGGGTGGCTCCTACGCAGCCTACTCTTGGGGTGGCATGGTCAAGCGCAGCGCCGCCATGCCCAGGAAAGACATGCCCTCGCACGGCTGTGCCGTGCTTGGGCATGCGACCCAGCCCGCAGAATCGGGTGCGTCGGAGCACCAGGGGCGAGGCCGACGGGCGAAGTGCCGCAACTGACCGGGTGGCATGGTCAAGCGCAGCGCCGCCATGCCCAGGAAAGACATGCCGGCGCACGGCTGTGCCGTGCTTGGGCATGCCACCCGACCCGAAGCATCGGGTGCGGCGGAGGCCCGAGTGGAACAAGACGGGGAGTCACGGATGATGGCTGAAGACGTTCGCATCGGGCCTGGACGCCGACCTCGCTGGGCGGCGCTGCTTGCCTTCACTGCAATCACGCTGGGTATGCAATCCGGCTGCGCCCTGTTCGGACGCAAACCGCAACTTCCCAAGGACGGGTCGATCCGGGCCATCTGGGTTACCCGCTGGGATTACAAATCACCGGCGGACATCGCAAGGGTGATGGAGAACTGCCGCCGCGCCGGCTTCAACACCGTGCTCTTTCAGGTCCGCGGCAATGGCACGGTCTTCTACCGTTCTCGCCTGGAACCCTGGGCGGACGAGCTCGGCGGACGCGACCCCGGCTATGACCCCCTCTCTGTGGCTTGCAAGGAGGCCCATAAGCGGGGGCTACAGCTTCATGCCTGGGCGAACGTTATCCCCGGCTGGCGCGGCGACGGTCCGCCTGCCAACCGCCGGCAGCTTTTCATCGCCCGAGCGGGTTGGTTCTGGCGCGACGCCTGGGGCCGGCGGCAGCCTTTCGGGTGGTATCAAAGCCTCAACCCCTGCTACCCCGAAGTGCGCAAGTACCTGGCGGACGTCATGCACGAGATCGTCTCCAAGTACCCGGTCGACGGACTCCACATGGACTACATCCGCTTCCCCAACGAATGGAACGACTCCTATCCGCGCGGGGCGACGGTCCCGGACTATCCCCGCGACCGGCGAACGGTGGCGATGTTCAAAGCGGCGACCGGCCGGCTGCCCGACCAGGCCCCGGCGCTGTGGAGCCAGTGGCGGGCGGACCAGGTTACGCGGCTGGTGGCGGACATTCATAAGGCGGTGAAGCGCGCCCGGCCGAAAGCGTGGTTGAGCGCGGCCGTGGGCGCCGTTCCAGAGGAGGCCAAGCGCAACCACTTCCAGGACGCCCACACCTGGATCGCCAGGGGTCACGTGGATGCCGTCTACCCCATGAACTACGCCAGTAACCTGGGTGCGTATTCCGGGCGGCTGGCCAACTGGGCCGCGGTGGCGCGGAAGATCCCCGTGGTCACCGGAGTGATGTTCGACAAACGCGATGAGCGAACCGTCGCGGCGCAAGTCGCTCGGGCGCGGCGTACCGCGACGCACTTCGCCGCGTTCGCGTACAATTCGCTGTTTGAGCGCCTGGACTCGTCCGGCAGGCCGATCATGGACGGACAAAGCGCGTCCCGCGCGCGACTGCGCCAGGTGGTGCTGCCGCAGTTTCGCCGCGCTTCCTCCTAGTGTATTGTCACATTGGGATCTAACCGTGTCGAGCCGCGAGCTTTGAGCCCGCGCGGCCCCACGAGGGCCGGAAGTCTGCCGCGAGGGCGGTTCCCATACGGTTAGGGAATTGCGGGATACTACATGAGCGCCGACGGCCGCCGTCGGCGCGACGACCGTCCGAACCGAGGGGAGGTGTGTGGTGGGTGACCTGTCCCGACGTGGATTTCTGCAATCGGCAGCCGCCGTCGCCGCGGCCGGTGCGCTGGCGGACGCCGTCGCCGAGGCGGAGCAGCCGCAGCCTGCGGCGGCGTCACCCGCGGGCCCGGTGGTGGTTTCGAGCGCCAACGGCATGCGCGCCACGCAGAAGGCCGCCGAGGTCATCGCCGCCGGGGGAGATACGCTGGATGCCGTGGTGGCCGGCGTCAACATCGTCGAGGAAGACCCCGCGGACATGACCGTCGGCTACGGCGGGCTACCCAACGAAGACGGCGTCGTGGAGCTGGACTCCAGCGTGATGCACGGTCCCACCTGCCGCGCCGGCGCCGTTGCCGCCCTGCGGAGCATCAAGACCCCCTCCCGGGTCGCCAAGCTGGTCCTGGAGCGCACGGATCATGTGCTCATCGTAGGCGAAGGCGCACTGCGCTTCGCACGTGCCCACGGCTTCGAAGAGGTGAACCTGCTCACCGACGAGGCCCGCAAGGTGTGGTTGGAGTGGAAGGAGCGGCATTCTGAGGACGACGACTGGATTCCGCCGGAGGTTCCCGAGGCGGATCGGGAGTCGCGGCGGGTAGTCCCCCGCGGATTCACCTATGGGACGATCACCTGCCTGGGGCTGAACGCGAAGCGCGAGGTCTCCGGTGTGACCACCACCAGCGGGCTGAGCTTCAAGATTCCCGGTCGGGTGGGCGATTCGCCCATCATCGGAGCCGGTCTGTTCGTCGACAACGAAGTCGGGGCCGCGGGCAGCACCGGTCGCGGCGAGGCGGTGCTGAAGATCTGCGGAGCGCACAGCGTGGTCGAGGCGATGCGCGGAGGCATGGCGCCTGTGGACGCATGCCTGCACGCACTGAAGCGCATCGTGGCCACCACCACGGAGAAACGTCTGCGTCTCAAGGACGGCCGGCCGAACTTCGACGTCAAGTTCTACGCCCTCAGCCGCGACGGCCGGTTCGGCGGCGCCGCCATCTGGTCTGGAGGCAAGTACGCCGTATTCGCCGAGGGGCGCAATCGCCTTGAGGAATGCGCGTTCCTGTACGAGAAACCCAAGTCGGAATCGAAGTAGTGCTCCGAAGCACCCGATTCTTCAGTTTGTGTGGCCTGCCCAAGCACGGCGCGGGCGCGCGCCGGCATGCCTCTGCTGGGCATGGCGGCGCTGCGCTTGGCCATGGCACCCTGAGAATAGGCTGCGTTGGAACAGTGGCCGTACCCATCGCCGCCGGTGCAGCGTACGTGCGCAGAAAGTGCCGGATTCGGGGTTCCCCGCACCACCGGCCAACCCCGGGGGTAGAATAGAGGGCGAGGGGCGGGGCGGAACACACATGCGATGGGTTCGCTGGGTCACGGCCGGTTCGCTCGGACTTGCGGCGCTGGCGCTGCTCACGCAGCAGTTTGGCTGGTGGGAGGTGCGCCGGCTCTCCGGCGAGGTCAAACGCCTGGAGGAGGAGAAGCAACAGCTCCTGGAGTTCGCGCGGCGGCTCACGTCGGCACAACGTATCGCGCAGTTCGAAGTCACGCAGCGCCTGGAGGGTGGAGGGCACTCTCCGCAAACACATCTGCTATGGCAGGAGATCGGCCCGGACGGGACGGCGGGCAGGCCGCAGCGGCTCGCCGTGAGCGGCGAACTGGTGTACGTCGAGGCCGCGGTGTTGAAGTTCGACTACGGCTCCGCGAGCGACGCCGCCACGTCCGCCAGAACCAGTCTGGCCCTGTTCCGACGCGTGTTTGGCGATCGCCAGCAGCCGGCCGACGGCGCCGAGCTTGACACCGGTACGCTGCCCGTTCCCGATCGCGGCGCGGACCCCTCGACCGACACCTGGGATGACCAGCGGCTCTGGGAGATGTTCTGGCAATTCGTGGACAATCCCGTGCTGGCCGAGACTTATGCCATTCGTGTGGCACAGATCGAAGCGCCGGCGGTCCCCTTAAACGCCGGGAACGTATGGGAAGTCTCGCTGGATCACGCCGGTGGGATCAACATCCGCAAGCTCGGTCGCCGGCGTGACAGCCGACTGGAAGGCGCCCCCATGCCGCGCGGCACCTCGACGTCCGCGGGGTAAAGGGAGGCGGTGGGCCGCGATCCGAGCGCTCGGCCCGCTATCGATTGGTGGCGCCGGTAAGGCGAAGCTGAACCTGGGCTCGGCGAAGGGCGCGGGCACGAGCGCCGGCGGATTTTTCGTCGGTGATGCGCAGGGCACGGGCCTCGACCATGGCGCGCTCCGCGGCCCCGCGATCCAGGGCAGCCGCCGGCCGGGCCTGCTCGGTGAGCACCGTGAGCTGGTTCTCCACCACCTGAGCGAAGCCACCGTCAATGAAGAACGTCTGGTCGCCCTGCGGAGACTCCACGCGCAGACCGCCAATCCCCAGCTTGCACACCAGCGGCGCGCGGTTCATCAGCACGCCCATCTCGCCGTCGTGGGCCGGGAAGGCCACGAACGTCGCTTCGCACTCGAGCACAACGCGCTCAGGCGTGATGACGCTGAAGCGGAATGTGTTGCTCTTGGCCATGTGGCTTAGGTTCCGTTGTGTTGGGCGGTGGCGGAGGCGCCCGACCCCGCCCCTCGTAACCGTCGTTAGTCCCCGGCTTCAGCACTGGCCGGGCAGGCAAAGTCCCCTCTTCTCTTTTTCCGGTTCCTTGCTCTCTGCCGCCGACGCTTCGTCACCCGTTGTGTTTCCGACTATCCCTTGGCCAGCTTCTCCGCCTTGGCCGCCGCCTCCTCGATGGCGCCCACGTACATGAAGGCCTGCTCCGGCAGGTGGTCCCACTTGCCCTCGCACAGTTCCTCGAAGGAGCGGATGGTCTCCTCGCGCGGCGTGTAGTTCCCCGCAAAGCCGGTGAACTGTTCGGCGACGAAGAACGGCTGGGAGAGGAAACGCTCGATCTTCCGCGCCCGCCCGACCACGATCTTGTCATCCTCGCTGAGCTCGTCCACGCCGAGGATGGCGATGATGTCCTGCAAGTCCTTGTAGCGCTGGAGGATCTGCTGCACGCGGCGGGCGACGGTGTAGTGCCGATCGCCGATGAACTCCGGCGCGACGATACGGCTGCTGGAGGCCAGGGGATCCACCGCCGGGTAGATGCCCTTTTCTGCGATGCCGCGCTCCAGGTTCACCGTACTGTCCAGGTGCGTGAACGCCGTGGCCGGCGCCGGGTCGGTGTAGTCGTCTGCGGGGACGTAGATGGCCTGAATGCTGGTGACGGCGCCCCGGGTGGTGGAGGTGATGCGCTCCTGAAGCGCGCCCATTTCCGTACCCAGGGTCGGCTGATAACCGACCGCCGAGGGCATGCGGCCCAGCAGCGCCGACACTTCCGACCCGGCCTGCGAGAAGCGGAAGATGTTGTCGATGAAAAGCAGCGTGTCGGCGCCGGTCTGATCGCGAAAGTACTCCGCCATGGTGAGCGCCGAGAGCGCCACGCGAAGACGGGCGCCGGGCGGCTCGTTCATCTGCCCGAAGACCATGACGGTCTGATCGATGACGCTCTTGCCGGTGTTGCCGATCTGCGCCTCCTGCATTTCCAGCCACAGGTCGTTGCCTTCGCGGGTGCGCTCCCCGACGCCGGCGAAACAGGAGTAGCCGCTGTGGAAGCGCGCCAGCCGGGCGATGAGTTCCTGAATGATGACCGTCTTGCCCACGCCGGCGCCGCCGAAGAGCCCGGCCTTGCCGCCGCGCACCAGCGGACACAGCAGGTCGATGACCTTGATGCCGGTTTCGAAAAGTTCGGTCTTGGACGACAGATCGGTTACTTCCGGTGGCTCGTGGTGGATGGGCTTGCGATCCTTGACTTGGATCGGGCCGCGCCCGTCGATTGGCTCTCCGACAAGGTTGAACACCCGGCCCAGCGTCTGTTCGCCCACGGGCACCGTAATGGACACGCCGGTGTCCTCGATCGACGAGCCGCGCTTGACGCCGTCCGTGGAGCCCAGGGCGACGGCACGGACCCGCCCGCCGCCTAAGTGCTGCGCCACCTCACACCACAGCGTCTCTTTCGCCGTCTGCCCGAGGACCGTGCGCTCCACCTCGGTCTTCAGCGCGTTGTAGATCGCCGGCATGCGATCCTCCGGAAACGCGGCGTCCAGGGTGGAGCCGATGATCTGGGTGACTTTGCCGATCGTACCGTTTGTTTGCATGGTTGCCTTCCAGGAATTCAGAATTAAGAATTAGGAATTAGGAATTCCCTGCACCGCGTCGCGAACAACGAACGCTGGCCCGCAGAATCCGGACGATCTCGTCCGCCTCGGCGATCAACGGGTCCAGTCGCTTGGCGACGACCATCTCACTTTCCTTTAACAGCCGCAGCCAGTAGTGCACTTCTCGTGCTTCCGCATAGGCGATGTTCAGTCGCCGAGCGAACTCCCTCCTTGATTGCGACGCTTGGGCCTCCTCAACATTGGCTCCGACACTCGTCCCGGCCCGAATCACATGTCGCGCGAGTACGGCTCCGGCAACCGAGTTTCCAAGGGCATTGGCCAGCTTCACCGACCGCACGGCGAACCGGAACGTGCGAATCCGAATGTCCTGCTGCGGCGAAGGAGCGGTCATTCCTCATTCCCAATTCCTAATTCCCCATTCCCTATGCGATCGCGTTCGCTCCTCCCACAATATCCAGCAGCTCCATGGTGATATGCGTCTGCCGCGCGCGGTTGTAGCGCCGTGTCAGGCTCGTGATCATGTCCCCCGCAGCGTCGGTCGCCGCCTTCATGGCTACCATGCGCGCGATCTGCTCGCTCACCGCAGCATCCACAAAACACTGAAACAGCCGCACTCGCACCGTGGCGGGCAGCAGTTCGTCGAGCAGCTCCCGCGGCGGCGGGGAGAACTCGTAAGCGGTCGCGGGCTCGCCCGCCCCGGCGTCCGGCTCGCCGTCGCCGCCTTTCACAACCTCGCGGACCATGGGCAGAAGCTGGATGAGCGCCGGTCGCTGCTGCCCGGCGGAGATGAAGCGCATGTACGCCACATGGACCGACCCCACCTGCCCGCCTTCGAAGCGATCCATCATCGCCGCGGCGATGGGCTCCACCTGTTCGAATTTCGGCGCGTCGCCGATGGTCGTGATCCGCTCCGCCATGGGCCGGCGCAGAAAGCGGAAGTAGTTGATGCCCTTCTTGCCCACCATGTGTACGTCGGTTTCCACGCCGGCGGCCTTCGACTCGTCCAGACGCGCCACCGCGGTGCGCAGCACATTGGCGTTGTAGCCGCCGCACAGTCCGCGGTTGCTGGTGATGACCAGCAGCGCCGAGCGTTTGACGTCCTCGCGGGCGCGCATCAGGGGGTGCTCCACCTCTCCGGTCGCCCCGGAAAGGTCGGAAACCAGCTTAGCGATGCGCTCGGTGTAAGGCCGGGCGGCCACGGCGCGGTTAAACGCCGCCTGAAAGCGCGCGGTGGCAATAAGCTGCATGGTGCGGGTGATCTTGCGGATGTTCCGCACCGCCTTGCGCCGCTTGATAAGTACGCGTCTGTTCGCCATATCCCTGATGCACGTCCGCCGGCGGCCGGTTGCCGTGCCCGCCGCAGGTCTGAGCCGCCGGTCACTCCCGCGCGATCCGCGGGAAGCGTTATCCCTTCACAAAATGGCTCTTGAAGTCGGCGATGATCTTGCCGAGCCGGGCCGCCAGGTCGTCGGAAAGGTCCCGCTTTTCCTCGAGTTCCTTGAGAATCTCCGGATACTCGTCACGCACGTGCTTGAGCAGCGACTTTTCAAAAGGCTGCACTTTGGCCAGCGGAAGATCGTCGAGGAAGCCCTTGGTGCCGGCGTAAATGCTGACGATCTGCTCGTTCACGTGGTAGGGTGCGTACTGCGGTTGTTTGAGCAGTTCCACCATGCGCCGCCCGCGATCGAGCTGACGCTGCGTGGCGGCGTCCAGGTCGGTGCCCAACTGGGCGAAGGCCTCCAGTTCGCGGAACGCCGCCAGGTCCAGACGCAACGAGCCGGCGATCTTCTTCATCGCCTTGCGCTGGGCGTTGCCGCCCACGCGCGACACGCTGATGCCCACGTTCACCGCCGGACGCACGCCGGCGAAAAACAGGTCGGGCTCGAGATAAATCTGCCCGTCGGTGATGGAGATCACGTTGGTGGGGATGTACGCCGACACCTCCCCTTCCAGTGTTTCGATAATCGGCAGCGCCGTGAGCGATCCGCCGCTGTCGGGGAAGCGATGCACGCGGTACTTGTCCTTGTCGGGCAGGGTCGCCAGCCAGCCTTCCGCCTTGTGCTTGCCGTGCGGACGGTGGTAGAGCCCGTCCACGTCGTCCGGGCGATGCTCTTTGGGGGCCGCAAGTCCCTGCGGGTGCTTCCTGACGAGCTTGCGATCCCGGCTGCCGGCCGGCGTGTCCTTGGGGACGATGCCATACTCGTCGCGAAGTTTGACGCTGCGCTCCAGCAGGCGCGAGTGCAGGTAGAACACGTCGCCGGGATAGGCCTCGCGGCCCGGCGGCCGGCGGAGCAGCAGCGACAACTGGCGATAGGCCTGCGCCTGCTTGCTCAGATCGTCGTAGATGCAGAGCGTGGCCCGGCCCTGCTGGTACATGAAGTACTCGGCCATGGCACAGCCGGCGTAGGGCGCGATGTACTGGAGCGGCGCGGGGTCGGACGCCGACGCCGAAACCACGATGGTATAGTCCATGGCCCCAAGCTGCCGTAGCTTCTCGACCACGCCGACCACCGTGGACTCCTTGAGTCCGATGGCCACGTACACGCAGATAACGTCGCCGCCCTTCTGATTGATGATGGTGTCAATGGCGATGGCGGTCTTGCCCGTTTTGCGGTCGCCGATGATCAGCTCGCGCTGGCCGCGGCCGATGGGGATCATGCTGTCGATGGCTTTGATGCCGGTCTGCAAAGGCTCGTTGACGGGCTGGCGCTCCGCGATGCCCGGCGCCTTGAATTCCAGCGGGCGGCGGTGGGGCGTCTCGACGACGCCGAGCCCATCCAGCGGCCGGCCCAGCGGATCGACCACGCGCCCGATGACCTTCTCGCCGCAAGGCACGCTGAGCAGCTCGCCGGTGCGGCGTACCTCGTCGCCCCCCTTGATGCCCAGGTAATCGCCGAGGATGACGGCGCCGACGGAGTTTTCCTCCAGGTTGAAGACCTGTCCGAACGCCCCGTTCTGGAATTCCAGACGTTCGCCGGCCATGGCGTTACCCAGGCCGTAGATGCGGGCGATGCCGTCGCCCACTTCCAGCACGCGCCCCACCTCGGAGATGTCCACCGCGGTGCGGTATTGTCGGATCTCTTCGCTGATGACCGACGAAATCTCGTCGACTTTGAACTTCATGCCTGTTCCTTCGCCTTGAACCCACGCGCCGTCGGAGAGGGCGCCGCCGCCGCGGCCGGCGGCCGGCGCGACCGTCAGGTCGCCCCGACGAGGTACGTCCGTTCTCCGTGAATTTCCTTCGAGGCCCGCTCCGAGAGCCGCATCGCGAGCGCCTTGAGCTGCGTGGAAACGCTGGTGTCGAACTTGCGATCGCCGATGCTGATCACCATGCCGCCGATGAGCGATTCGTCCACCGTCTCCACCAGGTCGACCTCCCGCCCGGAGTAGCGCCTGGCGGTCTCGGCCACCCGATCCCGCAGCGGACCGGGAAGGGGCACCGCGGTGCGCACGTACACATCCACCCGGCCGCGCAGATCCTCGTGCGCCAGCCGGTACTGTTCCGCGATTTCCCGCAGCAGTTCCAGCCGATCCTTGCGGCTGACCACCTGGAGGGCGTCAGTGAGTACGTCGCTCACCTTGCCACGGAACATCTTCTCCACGGAACGCTTCCGCGACTCGGCGTCGATGGTGGGGCTGGTGCAGAAGGTCTCGAATTCCGGACTGCGCTCGACGTACGACGCCAGCCCCATGAGTTCGACGAGCACGCGGTCCGCCTCTCCGTGCGACTCCGCCAGGCTGAGGATGGCCTGGGCATACACGCGGGCTACGCCGATCGCTTTGTCACCGGTGGAAGCCATGAATCAGTTCCGCGCCGCTCTGCTCAACTCTTCCAGAGACTCGTTGATCAACCGCGCGTGCTCCTGGGAGTTCAGCTCCTTGCGGATGATGCGCGAGGCCACATCCGTCGCCAGCCGCCCGGAGAGTTCGTAGAGCTGCTTGATCGCGGTTTCGGTGGCGATGCCGATCTCGCGCTTGGACCGCTCCAGGATGCGGGCGGCCTCTTCCTTGGCTTCCTGCTCGATCTTGCGCTTCACGGCGTCGGCGTCGCGCCGGCCTTCGTCGACGATCGCTGTTGCCTCGGCCCGCGCCGCGGTGAGCTTCTGGGAATACTCCTTGAGCCTAGCCTCCGCCTCGTCGCGATCCTTCTTGGCCTGGGCCAGGGATTCGCGGATGAAGTCCTCGCGCTTTTGCAGCGCCGTGAGGATCGGCTTCCACGCGAACTTGCCCAGCACCACCAGCACGGCGCCGAAGGTCACGAGGCTCCAGAACACGTTGCCCAGATCGCCAGTGAAGAGCGTGGGCTGGTCGCCTCCTTCAGAAGCCGGCGCCGAGCCCGCCATCCCGGCCACCATGGCGATCACTATGACCAAAAGCCTTGCGTACACAGGCGTACCCTCATTTGGACAGCGCCGCGCTCGCGCGGCATGAACCTATCGCCGACCGCACCCGCGGAGGCCGGTTGATGCCCCGCGGCACGTTCGCAACCGGGAAACTACTTGATCGCCGCCAGGAAGCAGCCCAGCACGGCAAACAGAGTAGCGCCCTCGATCATGGCCGCGGTAATGATCATCGCGGTGCTGATGTTGCCGGCGGCTTCCGGCTGCCGCGCCATGGACTCCACGGCGCTGCCGCCGATACGACCAATGCCCGCGGCCCCGCCCATGACCACCAATCCGGCGCCGATCGCGCCGCCCAGGTTCGCTGCGGTCATGCCGGGGAAGAACGAACCGCCCGACTCCGCAGCCGGGCCCTTGGCCGGCGACTCCGAGGCCGCCGCGGGCGACGCACAAATCAGCAGCGCGCCCAGCGCGACCAACAACAACGATGCTCTTGCCAACGTCTTGTTCAAAGCTCCAACTCCCATTGCTTGGTGCCGTCCGGTGGGCCAGGACGGCGCAGCCTTAGTCGCCATCGCAGTCACGCCTCACGGCCCGGGGTTCCCACGTTGTCCGGGCATGGCAACACAAACCAAGAACGATGAATCAGGAACGACACCTTCTCGCCCGGGAAGAAACGGCGAGCACCCACGTCCCTGATTCTGAATTCATAATTCCCAATTCTCAATTCGCGACACTAATGGCCAGCGTGTGCAGGCGCGCCATGTCCATGCGCCGCGTGCCCGTGATCTTCGTGCTCTCCGTGCCCGTGGTGGATCACCACCGCCTGGCCGATGAACAAAGTCGTCAAGAAGGTAAAGATGAACGCCTGCAAGAAGGCCACGAAGATTTCGAGCAGATTGAACGCCACGCTCACCAGCACCACGACAATGCCGATGCCCGTCGCGGCGCCGGCGCCCAGAGCCAGATAACTGAGGCTGATGAAACTCATCAGCACCGCCAGCAACACGTGCCCGGCGACCATGTTGGCGAACAGACGCACGGTAAGGGCGAAACACTTGGCCACCAGCCCCACCACTTCCAGGAAGGCGATCAGCGGCGCGATGAAAACCGGGCCCTGGAAGAAGTGTTTGATGTACGCCATTCCGTTGAGGCGCAGGCCGTTGACCACGATCATCACCAGCGTGCAGAACGCCAGCGTTCCCGTCACCCAGATGTTCCCCGTAGCGCTGCCGCCGATGCCGTGATGCGCTTCGGGAAACACACCCTTGACCAGCCCGCGCGTCAGCGGCTCCAGCGGCAACAGGCCGAGGAGGTTCACGAACAGGATGTAGAAAAACGCCGTCCAGATGTAGGGGATGAACCGATCGGTGTGCTCCTGGAGCACCGGCCGGGCGACCGTCTCGCGGAAGTAAGCGCAAATCGATTCGAAAAAGTTCCCCAGTCCCCGCGGCGTGAGCTCGTCGATCGTCCGCCCGCCGCCGCGCACCCGCACGAACGTGGGTATCAGAAGAATCAGCAGCAGGGCCGCGATGATCTGCATGATGATGTGGTTCGAGAAGAGGATCACCTGGCCGTGCGGCGTAAGGATGGTGTCCGAGCCGCCGACGGACAAATGGCTGTAGGGCCACTGGTACACGTGGTCCATGGGATTGGCGGCCGCCAGCACCGTCACGTTCATCCTGCTTTCAGCCTCCCAGTGCCGCGCGCCGGCGTTTGATCATGCTCAACGCAAACCCCGTGTCCGCCGCCAGAAGCACCACGTAACTGCCCGCGGCCGCGAAGACCAGCACGGTGCGGTCCCACCATCCACTGAACACCGCGGGAACGATCAGAACCAGCACGGTCAGAAACCGCGTCATGGTAGCCGCCAGCATCGAGTTGACGGCATGTAACGGATCCCACGCTATCGCCCGCGCCACGGGCACGGCCCCGGCGCAACTCGCCAACCAGCTCACCAGGCATCCCGCGACCAGCGCTGAAAGGCCCGATCGCCCCACGACTCGCAGGGTGGGGACGGCCCCCGCCGCCGCCAGTACCCCGGCCAGCACCAGAGACGCGAGCGCGAACCCGCTAAAGGCGCGAAAGAAGGTGGTTCGCTTTGCGATCATCACTTACGTGTCCGATGCTCCTCGTCTTCTCGTTGGGCCTGTTTGAACGCCGACATCGACTCGCGGACGAAGTTGTAGGTTCCGCCGATCAGTCCTACGCCGGCGCCCACGACCACGCCCCAGGGGCGGCAACCATAATGCCGGTCCACCCAATACCCGACGAGCGAACAGCCGATGACGGCCGCGGCAAACTCGATCCCGATGCCCGAGAAGCGCAGCCAAACCGGGCGCTGCTTATCACCGCCGGGCATGGGAGCTTACCCGCGCCCGACTTCGTACCAAAAAGGTACAAAGTGGGGGATAAAACAAGGCGCGACCGCCGCGCCTCGACCCTTCCGCGCGGACCGTGCCGCGCCGATGAAGGGCCGCAGTCTAGCAACCCCCGTTTCCAGGTTCAAGCGGCGTTCGTGCACCAATTTTCCGCCTTTTTTTGCCGCCCTCGCGCAAGGGAGTCGCCTGTGTGCCCCTCCGCTGTTTGACTCCCCCGGCGCCCGCACCTAGCCTGTAACCGGCCGTAGGAGCGATGTTTCCTCGCTGGGTCCCGGGGCGTTCCGGCGAGCGCCGGCGCGGGTCGGCGGCGGACCGGCCGTGTCGCGCACCCCCGGGCCCGGACTGCCGCGTTTCACAGACTGGACAACATGGTGAACCACCTGGCGATCGTTGGCGCCACCGGCGCGGTGGGGCGGGAGGCGTGCAAGCTCGTTTCGGAGCGTAAGCTCCCCTTTCGCCGGGTTTCGCTCTGGGCCTCAGCGCGCAGCGCCGGAGCGCGGCTGACGGTTAGCGGCGCTGAGGTAGCGGTTCAGGAGCTAACCGACCGCTCGTTCGAGGGCGTGGACTACGCGATTTTCAGCGCCGGCGGCGAACGAAGCCGGCACTTTGCGCCGCTCGCCGTCCGGGCCGGTGCCGTGGTGATCGACAACTCCTCCTGCTTTCGCATGCAGGATGACGTGCCGCTGGTTATCCCGGAGATCAACGGCGCGGATTTGCAGCACCACCGCGGCATCATCGCGGTGCCCAACTGCACGGCGATTGTCATGGCCATGGCAGTCTGGCCGCTGCATTGCGTCAACCGTGTGCGCCGCCTCGTCGTGAGCACCTATCAGGCAACCAGCGGCGCCGGGGCTGCGGCCATGGAGGAGCTGCGCACTCAGACCGCCGAGGTACTGGCCGGTCGTCCGGCGCGTCCCAGCGTGTTCCCCCACCCCATCGCCTTCAACCTGTTCTCGCACAACACCGCCGTTGGGCCCGACGGCTACAACCAGGAGGAGCGCAAGGTCATCGAGGAGACGCGTAAGATCTTCCACGCGCCGGACCTGGCCATCACCGCTACGTGCATCCGCGTGCCGGTGCTGCGCGCGCACAGCGAGTCCGTGAATCTCACATTCGAGCGGCGGATCACGCCCGAGGAGGTGCGCGAGATTCTCGGCCGGGCGCCGGGCGTAACGCTGGTCGACGACCGCGAGGCCAACCGCTTTCCTATGCCGCTCGAGGCCTCGGGGCGGGATGAGTGTCTCGTGGGCCGCATCCGCCAGGACGTCAGCCAACCGGACGGGCGGGGAATCGATCTGTTCGTCGCCGGAGACCAGCTACGCAAGGGCGCGGCCCTCAACGCCATCCAGATACTGGAACGGCTGCTCGCGTCGCGCGCGTAGCGGCGCGGATGCCATTGCCGGGCTGCACGTCGGCGGCTACAGCGGTTTGGTCTGGTACTTGCGCATCGCTTCCGCGATGAGGTAGAACGAGCCGGTGATGCAGATGAGGTCGTCGCGGGTGATGGCGCTGGTGGCGATGCGCATGGCGTCATCGAGCGTGGGCGCTACCTGAGCCATTTTGCCCGAGCACTCGCTGAACTCCGCGGCGAGCTCCGCGGGATCCGCCGAGCGCGGTGAGGGGATGCTGGTGAAGATGATCTTGTCCGCTCCGAACTGGATCCGGCGCACCATGCCGCTCACATCCTTGTCACGGGCGCAGCCGAAGACCACCACCATCGAGTCGTACGAGATGTTCTGCCCCACGGCACGGACCAGCGCGTCCACGCTGGCGGCGTTGTGAGCGCCGTCGATGAGGATGCGCGGGTTGTCGCTGATCATCTGCATGCGGCCGGGCAGCTTCACGTTCGCCAGCCCCGCCATCGCCTTTTGGTCATCGATGGGCAGCCCGCGGGCCTTGAGCACGTCCAGCATGCCCAGCGAAAGCCCGCAGTTGACCGCCTGGTGCTCGCCCAGCAGCGGCACATGCAGGTGCTCGAAGCGGCTGGTGGCCGTTGTCAGGCAGATGCGCGCATGACGCCCCAGCGCCCGCGAGAACTCGAAACGATAGCTGAAGTCAACCTCTTCGTCAGAGAAGCGCAGCGGCGCCTTGGCGGTAGCCGCGGCGGCGACAAGCACTTCCTTGACATTCGGGCGCTGCGGCGAACTGATGACCGGCACGCCGCGCTTGATAATCCCCGCCTTCTCCGTGGCGATCGAGGCCAGATCGCGCCCGAGTTGCGCGAAATGGTCGTAGCTGATGCTGGTGATGCCCACGACGTCTGGTGAAACCACGTTCGTCGCGTCGAGGCGGCCGCCCAACCCGGTCTCGACCACCGCGATCTCCACACCCTCGTTGGCGAAATGGTAAAACGCGGCGGCCGTCAGAACTTCAAAATACGTAGGATCGGGAACTTTGGCCTTAGTGGCGGCGGCGGCGACCGCGGACACCGTGCGAGCGAAGTCCGTCTCGCTGATTTTCTCGCTGTTGACGGCGATACGTTCGCGCACGTCAAGCAGATGCGGGGACGTGTAGAGACCGACCTGCAGGTCACACCCGCGCAACATCTCCGCGAGCATGGTCGCGGTGCTGCCCTTCCCCTTGGTTCCGGCGATGTGTGCGGACTTAAACGCCTTGTGCGGATTCCCCAACGCCTGGAGGATCCTGTTCATTCTCGCAAGACCAAAGTTAGTGGAGTTGTACGCGGCGCGGACAAGGCGCTCGTGGTTAACCAATGAATCGAGATAACTCACGGCAGAGCGGAACGTCCGGAATTGTCGTCCGGGAGCAACCGCCTTAGCACTGGTTCTTGGTCTATCGGTGGCAACTCGGGTCATGGGGGGATTCTAATTCCCTTAAGCACATACGTCAAGGCGGAATAACCGTTACGACTGCCATAATCGGCAGTCACGCCGTGCGGCAAGTCGGCTCAACCTATTATAGGGATGATCCTTAGGAGCGGTTGCGGGTCACGCCCGCGCGCCGCACTGGCGGGCGAGCCCGGCGGCGCAACACGGCTCCATGCAGCCAGTACGTTCACCGCGACGCTCCGGTGCGACGGTGTTGCGGCGCACCTATTGGATGCGTCCGGCCGTCGCACGCTCGTCATGATTGCAGTCGTGCTTATACGGCGGGGTCCATACACCTCCGGGCGGACCTGACGATCCCCGGCGCCTCGCAGGTGCATCAGAGTCAGAAAACTGGGGATACGGATTCAGATTCAGCCCGGGGTGCCGCAAGCTCCGCTCGTCGCTCCGCCGGCACCGGGGGCGGCGGCAAAGGGAGGATGCCGACATGATCTCGCGCACCGCGGAATCCGCGTTGCGGGCCGTGGCGCGGTTGGCGAACCAAACGGGCGAAACGCTGATAGCGGCTTCCCCGTGCATAGTACGACTCGTGGCGACACGGCGTTGTTTTCGCCGCCGTCACCCTCGTTCATTCCGGCATCCGCCCCGGGTACGGCGGCCGGGCGGTGGTTGGTCGGAGGCGGCCCCATGGGATTCCGCGGCATACTCGGCGTGTAGCCCCCCACCGTCGCCGAACCGTCGCCGGCGATCTTCGAAGGTGGACATCTTCGACCGGCGAGCGGTGCGTCCTTGGATTCGATCCTCACGCACGTAGGGTTCACCCGAGCCGTGGACGTCATACCCGAAGCCAAAGGTGCCCCGTGAACGACTGCGACGGCACCCCGGATCGGGCGAGGAAGCGTGAACGTCAGGGACCGGGGCACGGGAACTCCGCGAACGCTGTTTGTCGGCGCGGGCAGCGCTCGCGGCGACTTCGACCGGCCTTTCTACTCGGTGGGCCATCACCTGCGGACGGACCTTCCTGGCGTGCCACGAGTCGGTCACGTTGTTCGGATCGTCGAACTTGTGTTCCGCGCCATCATTCCGGCCACAGAGCGCCAGCGAACATGCCCCCGGAGGCCTTCCCTGGTCCGGACCGGATCCCCTCTGTGCCAGTCGATCGCCCGGCTGAAGTAGAGTCCGGCGGTCGATCGCCTTGCGCCGTGCCACTCGTGACGCCAACCTGCGGGCCTAACCGTCCTTGGCGAAAGGTCGGGGCCGACGTGTAACATAGGCATCGGGCCCTTGAAACCACGGGCGGGAATCCCGGGGCACGAGTTTCGCCACAGGCGGCCAAGAACCGGCAATCATGCATTCCGCGTTCCGAGGGCACGTCCGTAGGCGAGCTTGATCAGACAAAGCAGCGACAAGCCGAGGATAGCCATGCCCCAGGACGACACGGCGGGAATGGCTTCGACACAACCGGGAGCGAAAATGCGGTCGTCGGCGTCGGCGCAAAGATCAACGCAGTCGGCCACGGTGTCGGCGTCCGAATCGACGTCGGCCACGCCGCACCCGCATTGGCCGGCGGTCAGTTTGTACGGATCGGCCGGGCACTCCTCGTCCGAATCGCACGCACCGTCGCCGTCCCCATCGTCGTGCAGATCAAGCGGGCAGACGTCGCAATCGTCAATCGCCCCGTCCTGGTCGGTGTCCGGTTCACACTCGTCGGGCACGCCGCTGGCGTTGCAATCCGCACTGCTGCCGCCGGCCAGGTCACAGCTATCGGAAATCCCATTGACGTTGCAATCGGTCTCGCACTCGTCGGGAATGCCGTTGGATTCGCAGTCGATGCTTGAGCCGCCGGCGATATCGCAGTCGTCGGCGACGCTGTTGGCGTTGCAATCCGGCTCGCACTCGTCGGGGATGCCGTTGGCCTGACAATCGTCGCTCGTGCCGCCGGCGATGTCGCAGTCGTCGGCAACGCTGTTGGCGTTGCAATCCGGCTCGCAGTCGTCGGGGATGCCGTTGTTCTGACAATCGGCGCTCGTGCCGCCGGCGATGTCGCAGTCGTCGGCGACACCGTTGCCATTGCAATCCGGCTCACATTCGTCCGGAAGCCCGTTGGGCTGACAGTCGAAACTGCCTCCCGAAGCGATGTCGCAGGAGTCGGGCACCGCGTTGTTGTTGCAGTCGCCCCCGGCTTCATAGCTCACGGTCACGGCTATCATAGAGGGCGTACAGACGCCGGGGGTAACGCTGCTGCTGGCTGTCATCCGCAAAGTGGCGTCGCCGGCGCCGACCGCAGCTCGGAAGATCGCCGCGGGCACGATGAGGCTGGCGCCACTCGGCGTCATCGTGCATTGGCCGGCGCCGATCTGGAAGACGCGCCCCACAAAAGTGCCGTTCAGGTCAACGTCCACGTATTCATTAAAGGAGTCGAGATCCGCGCTGGCGGTGAACATCAGCGTGACGTCCGACAGCGGTGGTCGGGGCGCGACGAGGGTGAACGACTGCGGGTGCGCGGCGTCAATCGGGGAGAGGAATCCGGAGGCCACGCTAAAGTCGCCAATCAGT
Source organism: Planctomycetota bacterium (assembly GCA_016208685.1). GTDB lineage: Bacteria > Planctomycetota > Phycisphaerae > UBA1845 > UBA1845 > JACQXM01. The sequence goes on from JACQXM010000025.1 coordinate 115,318, forward strand.
TGGCATTCATCGGGAATCAGATCCCCCTGGCAGTCCTGGCTGGTGCCCGCGGCGATGTCGCACTCATCGGGAACGCCCGTGGCGTTGCAATCCGCGCCGCCCGCGGTGAACTCAATATCGTCCACGAACCAGTCATCGTAGCCGGGATCCCCCGTGGAACGAAAACGGAACCTGAGTCCGGCGTGAACGGCGGCCGGGGCCAGGGCGAGCACGCGCTGCTGGTAGGCGATCATATTCGGCTCGCCGCCCAAGTGCTGGGCCAGCATCACCCAGGTGCCGGCCGAGGATAGATACTCCACGAGCAGATCTTTCCCGGGATCGGGCGGATCGCCGCCGCCGGTGCGCTCGAACCAGTAGCGGAGCGTGGCCCCGGAGCCGAGCGTGACGCCCAGGTTGCAGCTTTCGATACGGTCGGAACCGTTAAGGCGCAGGGAATAGGGAGGGCTGGGCTCGGACAAGCCGAGCGCGTCTACGACGACCCCGTTCACGAAGCACCACCTGGCGGGGTCAATGGTCGTGGTGGCAAAGGAATCGGCCAGGGCGATCGCCGGAACCTCACACTCGTCGGGAACACCGTTGGGCTGGCAGTCCTCGCTGGTACCGGCGATCAAGTCACAGCCATCGGGGGTTCCGTTGTGGTTGCAGTCGGGATCACACTCGTCCGGAACGCCGTTGGGCTCGCAGTCGGCACTCGTCCCCGCGGCGATGTCACATTCGTCGACGACCCCGTTGTTGTTGCAATCCAGGCCGCCGCCGGCGAGGTCGCAGTCGTCGGGAGCCCCATTGCCGTTGCAATCCGGCTCACACTCGTCGGGGAGCCCGTTGGGCTGGCAGTCGAGGCTCGAACCTCCGGCGATGTCGCAGTCGTCGGCGGAGCCGTTGTTGTTGCAATCCGGCTCGCACTCGTCGGGAATGTCGTTGGGCTGGCAATCCGAACTACTACCGGAGGCGATATCGCAGGTATCGGGAACGCTGTTCCCGTTGCAGTCGCGGCCCGCCGAGTAGCTGATGGTGACGGTGATGAAAGGGGCCACGCAGATACCGGGCGTCACCGGGGCGCTGGCGACCATGCGCACCGTGACATCGCCGCCCGCAAGGAGGGCGTTGTACGCGGTCCGGGGGACTACCAGAGTGGCCGTGTTGGGCACCGCCGGACATTGGGCCGCACCGGTCTGGAAGATCCGCCCCACGGCAGTCCCGTTGAGGTCCACGTCGATGTATTCGGTGCTTGAGTCGAGGTCGGCACTGGCCGTGAAGGCCAGGGTGACGTCCGAGTCCGCGGGGGGCGGGGCGAGCAGGACATAGCTGCGGGGGCTGGCCGAGTCGACGGGCGAGAGTGTTCCCGAACTCCGGGTGAAGGTACCGATGAGCTGGCACTCATCCGGAACGCCGTCGCCCTGGCAGTCCGCGCTGGCGCCGCCGGCGATGTCGCAACCGTCGGAGACGCCGTTCCCATTACAGTCGGCCTCACACTCGTCGGGCACGCCGTTCGGCTCACAGTCGGAGCTGGCGCCGCCGGCGATGTCGCACTCGTCGGGGACGTCGTTATGGTTACAATCCTGACTGGTCCCGCCGGAAAGGTCGCAGGAGTCGGAAACGCCGTTGCCGTTGCAATCGGGCTCGCAGTCGTCGGGAATGCCGTTCGGCTGGCAATCGGGGATCGAACCACCGGCGATGTCGCACGCGTCGGCGACGCCATTGGCGTTGCAGTCCGGCTCGCAGTCATCGGGAACGCCGTCAGGCTCGCAATCCGGGCTGCTCCCCGAGGCGATATCGCAGGAATCCGGGACGGCGTTGCCGTTGCAGTCGCCGCCGGCCGCATAGCTGACGCTGGCAGTGATGAACGGAATCGTGCAAATGCCCGGCGTCACGGCGGCGCTGGCCACCATGCGGATGGTGGCGTTCCCTCCTCCCACCGCTGCGTTGTAAACCGCCGCCGGCACCAGGATCCCGGCGCTGTTGGGAACCGGCGGACACTGCGACGCTCCGATCTCAAAAATGCGCCCCACGAACGTTCCGTTGATATCCACATCGATGTACTCGGTGGAAGCGTCCAGGTCGGCGACGGCGGTGAACGCCAGGGTGACATCTGAGCTTGCAGGCGGAGGGGAAACCAGTGTGTAACTTTGTGGATTCGCAGAATCGATCGGCGAGAGCGATCCTGAACTGCGGGTGAATGTACCGAGAAGCTGGCACTCGTCAGGCACGCCGTCCGCCTGGCAGTCCTGGCTGCCGCCGCCGGCGATGTCGCAGGCGTCCGACACTCCGTTGCCGTTACAGTCGACTTCGCACTCGTCGGGGATGCCGTTGGGTTCACAGTCTGTGCTCGTCCCGCCGGCGATGTCGCAGCCGTCGGCGATGCCGTTCTGGTTGCAGTCCGGCTGGCACTCATCCGGCACGCCGTCGGGCTGGCAATCAGCACTCGTGCCCCCGGCGATATCGCATTGATCGGGGACGCGGTTGCCGTTGCAGTCTGTATCCCCGGTTGCTGTGTCGATCGCCAACGCGACGTCATCCAGATGGACGTTGAAGTACCATAGGCTGTCCTGCTGCGTAAACGCCACCCGCACCGTTTGCCCGATGTATGCGGAGACATCAGCGCTGCGCGTGACGCAACTGTTCAACAGCGGAAATCCGGGGGCGGTGGAAAACAACTCCGCGAGCAGGAGGTTGTTGGTATCCCACACTTCCACACGGAACTCCTGGTCGGGGTCGGCATACGAATCGGCGTGGTTGCGGATACGATCCGTCCAGGTCAGTACCGCCGAACTCGTAGAGGGGGGAATCGTCACCTGTTGGTAGAGCGAGTGGGTTCCCGGTCCGGTCTGGAAGGTAACGCTGGCGAAGCTCCCAAAGCAGGGCGGCAGCGGGCCGTCCGGTCCATCGGGATCCAGCGTCCCGTCGTTAATGGCTATTCCTCCGGAGCCGATGTTGACCTGCGACCAGCCGGTGAAGTCGCCGGTCTCGAAGCCGCCGTTGACCAGAATACTGGAGGGGAGCTCGCACTCGTCGGGAATACCGTTCGGTTGGCAGTCCAGACTCCCGCCGCCGGCGATATCGCAGGCATCGGGGATGTCGTTGGAATTGCAATCCTGATCGGTGCCGGCGGAGAGGTCGCACTCGTCGGCGACGCCGTTCCCGTTGCAATCCGGCTCACAGTCGTCGGGAATCCCGTTCGGCTGACAATCGGAGCTCGAACCTCCGACAATGTCGCAGTCATCGGCGGTGCCGTTCTGATTGCAGTCGGGCTCGCACTCGTCGGGAATGCCGTTGCCGCCGCAGTCCTGGCTGGTGCCGTCGGCGATGTCGCAGGTATCGGGAACACCGGTCGAATTGCAGTCCGCGCCTGTGGTCGTGAGCGCCACGTCATCCACAAACCAGTCGTCGAAACCAGCATCACCCGTGGCGCGAAAACGGATCTTCAATCCCGCGTGCAGGCCGTCAGCGGGGAGGGCGGCCACTTGCTCTTGAAATGCTGCCATGTTCGGACCGCTGCCCAGGTGCTGGGCGAGCGGAACCCAGGTATTGTTGGACGACAGATACTCCGCGAAAAGGTCATCGCCGGGATCGGGCGATTCGCCGCCGCCGGTCTGCTCGAACCAGTAGCGCAGCGTGGCCGAGGGGGCCGCGGACAGGTCGAGGACGCAGCTTTCGAGGACAGCGGGGCCGTTAAAGCGCACCGAATTCGGGGGACTGGGCTCGCCCAGCCCCAGGCCGTCAACCATAACGCCCGTGGCCGCGCACCATCTGGACGGATCAACCGGCGCCGTCGTGAACGAATCCGCCAGGGGTGTCAGGGAGAGCTCGCATTCATCGGGCACGCCATTGGGCTGGCAGTCCGTGCTGCCGCCGGAGAGGATATCGCAACCGTCGGGCACGGCGTTGTGGTTGCAATCCGGTTCGCACTCATCGGGAACGCCGTTCGGCTCGCAGTCCGGGCTGGTGCCGCCGGCGATGTCGCAGTCATCCGGGATGTTGTTGTTGTTGCAATCCGCCTCGCAATCGTCGGGGACGCCGTTGGGCTGGCAATCCGGGATGGACCCGCCGGAGATGTCGCAATCATCGGGCGCGCCGTTGCCGTTGCAATCCAGGGCTCCGGCGAGGATCTCGCAGGAGTTGGCCAGGCCGTCACCATCGCAATCCGGCTCGCACGAGTCCAGCACCCCATTGCCCGAACAATCCAGGCTGGGGTCGGCCAGGATCTGCTGGTCATCGGGGACGCCGTTTCCGTCGCAATCGGACGTAAGCAGCGGAGAGGCCGCCAGGGAGAAAACCACCGGCCCTTCCGGCACGTTGAACCCGTGGACCTCGACCAGCCATAAACCCGGCATGGGGGCGCTGACCACCACCTGTTCGATGTTGTTGACGTGATCGGCCTGGGTCCGAACCGCAGGCGCGGCAGGGGCCGCGGGGTTGAGCGTCCAGGGAAAGTGCCGTGTCGTGCCGGGATCGAATACGCGAAGGTCAAGATCGTTGATGAGGGCCTGGCTGACGTTCAGGGTTCCCGGAAAGTCGTCCCACGCCAGCGTAACCTTGAGCATGGTATCGCCGGGATTCACGCGCACCGCCAGCACGACCGCCTCTCCCTGGCTGACGCTGCCCTCGAGGAAGTTTCGACCGGCGTTGCCGCGCATGAAGTCGATGGCCTGTTGAATCTTCACCGAGCCGTAGCCGGTCTTGAAGTCCGGGCCCGGGTTCTCAATGTCCAGCGCCGTATGGGCGAGCAGGATCTTGAGCGTGGAGTTGCGGGGATCGGGCCGGGCGGGGAACTGGGCCCGGTAGTCCTGAAGCAGCAGGGCGCTGATGCCGGCCACCGCCGGTGACGCCATCGACGTTCCCGACGCCGACGCATAACTTCCGCCGGGAATGCAGGACGTAACCCCCACACCCGGAGCGCTGAGGTCGGGCTTGAGCCGTCCGTCGTCCGTGGGTCCCCAGCTCGTGAAGGTGCTTACGGTTTCGTTATCCTCCAGCGCGCCGACGGTGATGTGGTTCTTGGCGCAAGCCGGTGGCGCCGTGGAATGGTATCCCTCCGGCGTGTGAACTCCCTCCGTCCGACAGCGGCTACAGCTTCGTTCGTTGCCGTTCGCCCAGACCACGCGAAAGGGAGTTCCCAGGCTGCCGCGGACGATGGCGTCAATCATCTGATCCGTCACCCCGTAGTCACCGGTAATGGCGCAGGGAAAGCCGTTGGCGCAGGTGTTGGTGCCGATGGAGTTGTTGGAGAGATCCGCATTATACACATTGATTGCTTCGTTGTAGTCCGACTCGAGGTCGCCGGGGTTGGTGTAAAGAAAGATGCCGCTTCCGTCGTAGTCGAAGCCGTAGGACTGAATGGTCACCCCCGGAGCCATGCCGCGCAGGGAGCCGCCGCTCGCCGCCCCGTTGCCGCCCACGGTGCACGAGACGTGGGTGGCGTGGTCGCTCAACCCTGACAGGTCGCGCGCGGTCAGGCGGCCGGAAAAGTCGGGATGCGAGGCATCGGCATAGCCGCCGTCGAACACAAGCACGTTGACGCCCGACCCGCTCAGCCCGTAGGGCGGCGCCTGCACGACTTCGGCCTGGGTCACGGCCCGCGTAATGTTGTTGATTTCGATAATGGGCGGAAGGGGCGGTTCGATCCACTGCACGGCGTCGTCATTGGCCAGCGTCTGGACGTTCGCCACCGGCAGCGTCACCACAAGGGTGTTGACGCTCTCCAGGCTCGAGAGGACCACGCCCCCGCGGGCCTCGACGAGGGCCCGGGCATCGTGGGCGAGGGGAACATCACGATGAAACACCACGTAGAGGCCCACGAGGGGGTTCCCATTGTTCTCGTCCAGAATGGGAGGGGAAACGCCGCTCGCCGGGGTCAGGTGTGGATGGACCTTCCACGCCGCCTCAATCCTCTGCACGCCGACGAGCGATGGAACCTGCGACACCGCGTCGGCGTTAAACACCGGCAGCGAGATGGAAGCGAAGAAGGCATTGCTACCCAGGTAACCGAGCAGCCGCAGCCCCGCGGCGTCCAGCGAAGCCCGGAGCGCGTCGTCAACCGGGTCGCTGAATTGGACGACCAGGTGTTGCCCCTGATCCTGTTCCTGGAAGACCTGCAAGATCTCGCGGATCTCGCCCGCGGATCGCAAGGGAACCGTGGCCGACCCGGACCGCCAGAAGATCGGCTCTGTGCCCTCCGCACGCAGGCCGCTGAGGGCAGCAACGACGAATACAACGACCGCGGAGAAACCACGTTGCACTTCATCCCGGACTCTCACGGAATCCCTCCATTCAGCACGTTTGTCAGACACGAATTCAGCGTTGCTGCGCAACTTGGCTTCTGGGCGAAGTGCATTCTATCGGGTTCCCCAGGGGGATTGCAAGTGGCGGCGCAGAATTATGCTCTCGTTCACAGGCCGTGCTGCTATGCCACGAGGGTCAGGCGGAATTCCTTTCCAGGGTTCCACTCGGGGGTTGAAGCTTCGGGTCCTGGTCCCCTTCCAACCGGATAACCCACCCGGATGTAGCGATGGGTTGACGGCGCACCGTTTCACGCAGGCCTGGTATCGGGGTGGCGAGCCGGGCCACCGCACAGCGATACGCGCTTTCGGGCGGCAAGTAGCTTCGCAGGGCCTTCGTGCCGGTCGACGTGCGCTTCCCACGGGCGACCGGCCGACGCGTTCCTGTCAAGGTGTTCGAGCCGGGCAGAGAGAAGCGTCTCGCGGAACGTGGCCGCGCGGGCCGCGACCGCGCGCTGGCGCTCCTGCGATCGGTCGCGGATCGGTTGGACGAATGCGACCTCGCGGGCCGCGCGCTCCCGTTCCCGGCCTCGCGAGGAGCGATGGCATGGTACACTTGTGGCGGGGCCGCTGGTCCGGCACACCTGGGTTCCGCGTCCGGCGAGGCGTGCACCGAAGCGCTTGAATCCCCCGGCGCCCCTTGGCCGTGCGATCCATCGGGGTAGAATGCCGCAGCCGACGACCCGCCTGATCGCCCGCCCGCGCTAGGCTGAAACCACCGCGTGGGCCGGGGGCGGCGAACGGCCTGGCGTTGCGACTACCGGGCTTCGGGTAGGGCAAGCCGCCCGGCCTCAGTTGGGCAAAAACCGCGTTTGCGGGCGTAGCTCAATGGTAGAGCATCAGCCTTCCAAGCTGAATGTTGCGCGTTCGAGTCGCGTCGCCCGCTGTTGGGAATCACCTTGAACCGTAGCGAGAGACCCTGCATTTACAGGGGTTTCCACACACGCTGCCGGACGTGTGGCACTCCCCGGCGCTGCGCTGGCAACTGAATTCGAACCCGCGTGCGCGGTGCGGCGCCGCGGTTCCAGCGCCGCGACCGGTCACCGGCGCGTGGGTGCAGGGCTCCCGACCGGCGGGAGTTCCCGGCAGCAAGGGGCCGGCGGACGGCGGATCGAGCGCGGCGCGGGCGAGGGTGTTGGCGCCGCCTCCCCCGCCCTGGTGTTCGTTCCATGAACGACGCAACGTTACGCAAACTGGAGTTCGACGAAATCCGCGAGGTGCTGGCCGGGCAGTGCGCGACGGCCCTGGGCCAGCGTCTGGCGCGGAGCCTCAAGCCCACGGCCAACGCGGAGCTCGTGCGCCTCTGGCTGGGACAGGTGCGGGAGCTGGCTGAACTGGCGGAGGAGGCCGGGCTGCCGCCCCTGGGCGGCGTGCATGACGTGCGCACGGAGGTGCGCGCCTCATCGTTTCCCACCCCTCTGGAGGCGGATGCCCTGGCGCGGGTGGCCGAGACGCTTGCCGCCACGGGTCCGCTGCGCAAGTGGATTGACGCGCTCGGCGATCGGGCTCCGGCGCTGCGCGCCATCGGGGAGCGCGTCGCCGATCTGACGCCCATCGCCGCGGTCATCAACGAGGCCATCGACACGCGCGGGCAGGTGCGCGACTACGCCACGCCCAAGCTGGCCTCCATCCGCTCCGCCATTGAAAGCGCCCGCGGACGGGTCAAGATCGTGTTCGATCGCATCCTGCGCCAGACGAGCCTGACGCGCATGCTGCAATACGCCGGGGCGACGTTCCACGACGACCGCATGGTGCTGCCCCTGAAGGCGGAACATCGCGGGCGCATTCCGGGGATCATCCACCGGAGCTCCGATTCCGGTTCCACGCTCTTCGTGGAACCGGCGGAGTCCGTGGAACTCAACAACAGCATCGTGCGGTTGCGCGACGAGGAAAGCAAGGAAATCACTCACATCCTGCGCGGTCTGACGCAGCGGGTGCAGCTCAACGCGGAGTCGATCCTGGCCACCCTGCGCGGCATGGGCGTGCTGGACCTGATCGCGGCCAAGTGCCGCTACGCCAAGTCGCGTCGCTGCACGTGCGCGGTGGTCAGCGACGACGGCGTGCTGGCGCTGCACGAAGGCCGGCACCCGGTGTTGCTGGAGCTCTTCGCCCGACAGGCGGAAGGAGGCGGTGCCCCGCGCCAGGTGGTACCCATCGACATCCGCCTGGGCGAGGACTTCGACGTTCTGGTGGTCACCGGCCCCAATACCGGGGGAAAGACGGTGGCCATCAAGACCGTGGGGCTGCTGGCTGCGATGACACAGTGTGGCATTCCCATTCCCGCGGGCGAGGGCTCGACGGTGCCGGTCTACGACGCCATTCACATCGACGTGGGCGACGAGCAGAGCCTGCAACAGTCTCTCAGCACCTTCAGTTCGCATCTGTCGAACCTGCTGCACCTGCTCGGGCACAGCGGACCCAGGTCGCTGGTGCTCATCGACGAGCTGGGGGCGGGCACGGACCCCGACGAAGGCGCGGCGATCGGCCGGGCGGTGCTGGATGAGCTTCTGCGCCTGGGGGCCAAGGCCGTGGTCACCACGCATCTGTCGGCGCTGAAGGCCGTCGCCTTCACCACGCCGCGGGTGGACAACGCCGCGGTGGAATTCGACGTGGAAACGCTCAAGCCCACATACCGCGTGCGGTTGGGGGAACCCGGCAACAGCAACGCCCTGGTCATCGCCAAGCGGCTGGGCATGCCGGCGCGGCTGGTGAAGCTGGCCAAAGATCACTTCGACGATCGTACCCGGGCGCTGAACCGCGCCATCGCGGGCACGCTGGAATCGCGGCGCGAGGCGGAGGAGGCGCGCAAGAGCGCCCGTGAGGCGGCGCTCGAGGCCCAGCGCCGCGCCGAACAATACGAGAAGCAACGCGCCGACATGGCCCGCAGCCAGGAGGCCTTTGAACGCTGGACCGAGTGGGTCAACGCCCTTCAGCCGGGCGACGAAGTTGTGGTCAAATCCCTGCGGCGCCCGGCCAGGGTGGTCCGCATGCAGCTTCACAAGCAGATGGCGCTGGTGTCCACCGGCCGTATCGACATCGAAGTGCCGCTGCGTGACATCGACATTCCGGCGGCGTGAGCGGCACGGGTCCGCCGTGCTGCCGGGAGGCCACAGCCCCGCAGACCTGGCTCCGAACGGAGCGTCAATCCGCACCGATGACCGTGCCGATTCCCTCGCCGAGCACCACGCCGCGCATGTTGCCCGGCCGGTTCAGGTCCAGCACCACGATGGGAACGGCGTTCCGCTGGCAGAGGTCCACGGCGCTGAGGTCCATGACCCGCAGCCGCTGATCGATGACTTCGTTGAAGTTGAGCCGCTCGATGCGCCGGGCCGAGGCGTCGGTGACCGGATCGGCGGTGTAAACGCCATCGACCTTGGTCGCCTTGAGCAGTACATCGGCATGGATCTCCGCGGCGCGCAACGCGGCGCCGGTGTCCGTGGTAACGAAGGGGTTGCCGGTGCCGGCGGCGAAGATGACCACGCGGCCCTTCTCCAGGTGGCGGATGGCGCGGCGGCGGATGAACTTCTCGCACACGCTCTCGATGGCCAGGGCGCTCTGCACGCGCGTGGGAACGCCCAGCGACTCCAGCGTATCCTGCACCGCCAGGGCGTTGATCACCGTGGCCAGCATGCCCATGTAGTGCCCGGTGGCTTCCTCGATGGGCGTTTGCTTGGCGATCGCCGATCCGCGAACGATGTTGCCGCCGCCCACCACGACACAGACTTGGACGCCGAGGTCGACCACCAGCTTGATCTCGGCCGCGATACGGCGAAGCTGGCCGCCGTCGATGCCCGTGGTGCCCGGCGTGCAGAGCCCTTCTCCGCTGATCTTGAGCAGTACCCGGCGATAACGCGGCGTGTTCATGGCATGAAAAAGGGGGCTTTCGCCCCCCTCGATTCCGCGGGCGGTTACGCGCCCACTTTCATGATCACCATATCGGTCACCGTCTTGACCCCGGCGGCCTTCAGCACGTCGCCGACCTTGGCCTTGCCGTAGTCGTCGGTCTTGACGTGGAATTGTTCGAGCAGCACGCGCTCGGCGTAGAAGGCGTTCACCTTGCCCTCGGCGATCTTGGCCACGATGCTCTCCGGCTTGCCCTCGGTCTTGGCGACGTCGATGGCGGCGGCCCGCACCTTCTCCACCTCTGCGGCGGGAACGCTGTTGCGGTCCACGGCGATGGGCATGGAGAACAGGGTGTGCATGCACAGGTCGGCCCCGATGTTCTTGTCGGACTTGGGCGCCGCATCGAGGGCCAGGAGCACGCCGCTCTTGCCGTCATGGTGCACGTAAGAGGTCAGGTAATTGCCCGTGACGCGGCGGCACTGCGCCAGGTTCATCGACTCGCGCAGCCGGCCGAACACGTCGGTGAACATGTGGTCCATCTCGGCGTCACCGCGGACCGCTTGCGGGTCGGGCGAGGCGGCCGTGCCGTGCGCAACCTTCCGTGCAAAGGCATTGGCCAGTCCGACAAAGAGTTCGTTCTTGGCGACGGGAGCGGTCTCGCATTGCAGCTCGATAATCGCCCCGGTTTTGCGGTCTTCGCTGATGTAGATGCCGACGCGCCCCTCGCCGGTGACTCGGCCGGAGCGATCCGCCAGCTTGCCCTTGTGCTTGCGGCGGAGCCACTCGACCGCGGACTCCATGTCGCCGTTGCACTCCGTGAGCGCCTGCTTGCATTCCATCATCGGGAGATCCGTCTTCTCCCGAAGGTCCTTCACCAATTGTGCCGTAATCGCCGCCATGCTTAAGGTACCTTGGCCCGTGTGTCCGCGGGCGGGAATGGGTTTACCGCCGCGCCGGGGACCGTCCCGGCGTCGGATCTCTGCCGCGTGTCAGCCCGTGCCGCGCTGGGGCAGGGGCTATGATTGGCCGTCGGGGTCCGTGGCCGCGCCCGCCGGCACGCTCGAATCCACATGGCGCGCGCGCGGGCCGCGTACCCGACCTTCGCCACCGCCGGGCGTGGCCGTGAACATCTCGCCGGACGGCGGTTCCGCCGGCCCGCCGGCCGGCATTGCCTCGGCCGGTGCCGGCGCCCGCGAGGAGCGCCGTGACTCCGCGCCGCTCTCGGCGGCCGCCAGCGACTGCGCCTTCTTTCCCTCCTCCACCGCGTCCGCGAGGTGGGCCAGGACCGTGTCGATGGCACGGATTGCGTCGTCGTTGCCCGGGATGGGGACGTCGGCGAAATCCGGATCGGAATCGGTGTCGATGAGGCAGACGGTGGGGATCCCCAGTTTCTTGGCTTCGCGCACCGCGTTGCGCTCCCGATGCACGTCGATCACCACCAGCGCTCCGGGCAGCTTGGTCATGGTGCGGATGCCCTCGAGGTTGCGCCGGATCTTGCGCAGCTCACGAGAGCGTGTGGCGATCATCTTCTTGCTGTATTCGAGGGCCGTGCCGTCCGCCTCGGCGGCTTCCAGCTCGTCGAGCCGCGCCAGCCGGGAACGGATGGTGCGGAAGTTCGTCAGCGTTCCGCCCAGCCATCGCTCCGTGACATAGGGCATCCCCACGCGCATGGCCTGAGCCTGCACCTGCATGCGTGCCTGCCGCTTGGTGCCCACAAACAGAACATCTTGGCCTTTGGCCACCGACTGTGCGATGAACTTCTTCGCCCGCAACAGCCCCTTCACCGTCTCGCGGATATCGATGATGTGAATGGTGTTGCGTTTCCCGAAGATGTACGGAGCCATCTTCGGGTTCCAGCGGCTCGCACGGTGGCCGAAGTGAATGCCGGATTCAACCAGTTGCCGAACCAACTCTGATCCCAAAAAGCACCTCCAAAAACAACAGCCAACCCTCAACCCGACGCTAAGCCGAGAACAAGCCAGTCTAACAGGTTCCCGGCGTTCATCAAGACGCCCGTGCGGGGTTTCCTGGCCCCGAAATCACCGGCCGCAACACGCTCGGCCCCGTAGCAAGCGGCGCTCCACGTTTGCGGGAAAACCCGCAACGACGCACCCGATACCTGCGGCGCTGCGGGACGCAGCAGTAAGCGCAAGATCATAACCAACATGATGTTAGGGTCAATGACCCCCCAAGGCCGGTGGGCGGCTGCCCGGTTCCATCGTTGACCCTCGCCGAGGCGTCAACTAGCGTCACCCCGTGATCGGCACCGGACCTGCCGGGTTCGCTGCGCCGGGACCGGATTGGGTAGAGAGAGGGCGTCGCCGCTTTGCACGAACGGACGTCTACGACCGAGGGGGCGGGTCGCCACGGCCCGGCGGAACGGCTTGTGTTCATCAGCGCCGCGGAGCCCAGCGCCGATGCCCACGCGGCGAACCTGATTCGGGCGGTGCGCACCCGCGACCCGCTCACTTGCTTTGCCGGTGTGGCCGGGCCTCGTATGGCCGACGCGGGGTGCGAGGTGCTCTTCGACATGACGCGGCACTCGGCGATGCTGCTCGGTGCCATCGGGGCCGCGGGGCGGGCGCTGGCAATGTTCCGCGCTTGCAACCGGTTTCTGCAAAGCCGATCCCCCGCAGCCGCCGTGGTCGTTGATTCGCCCACGCTCCATCTGCCGCTCGTGGACCGGCTGCGGCGCCACGGCGTTCCCATCCTCTACTACATCGCCCCCCAGCTCTGGGCGTGGGGGGCGTACCGCATCCACAAGCTCCGTGATCGCGTGGACCGGCTCGCCGTAATCCTCCCCTTCGAAGAGGAGTACTTCCGCAACCAGGGCGTGCCGGCGGTGTACGTGGGCCACCCGCTGGCGGAGGCGATCGAGTCGTGCCAACTCGACGCGGCGGCGGTCGACGCCCTGCGTGCCCGCGGGGCGCCGGTGGTCGCCTTGCTTCCCGGTTCGCGCAAACACGTGGTGGCGGAAGTGCTCCGCGGGCAGCTCGAGGTTGCGGAACGGGTCGCCGCGCAGATGCCCGGCGCGGCGTTTCTCGTGTCCGTCGCCAACCCTCAGGTGGCGCCGACGGTGGAGGCGCAGCTCGCCCGCTGCCGGACTCATGTCGCCACGCTGCGCGGAGAGCCGGCGGCGCTGATCCGTGCGGCGGACCTGGCGCTCGTGGCCTCGGGGACCGCGGCGCTGGAAGTGGCGTTCCATGGCCGACCGATGATCGTGATGTACAACGCTTCGCCCTGGTTTTATCACCTGCTGGGGCGATGGATGCTCCGTACGCGATATCTGTCGCTTCCCAACATCCTCGCCGAGCGCGAGGTGGTGCCGGAATTCATGCCTTACTACCGCTCGACGGTTCCCATCGCGGAGCGAGCACTGGAACTGCTGCGTTCGCAGGAGGCGCGGCAGCGCATGGTGGCCGACCTGGAAACCGTGGTGGCGCCGCTTCGCGGACGGCGGCCGTCGGACCGAACCGCGGAGTTGTTGTTGGAGCTCATCGGCCCCCGGCGACATTCGGTGTGATCGGGCCGGAGCGCGGAACACGGGAGGCATCCGGCGCGGGGCGGGGACGCCCGCCGCCGCGTCACGGTGCCTGGGCCTGCCAGCCCCGCGGGCGGTAGCGCTCGAGGTGTTGTTCCGCGAATCGGTCCCGTGCCCGTTGCGTCAACTGCTCCACCGTAACGTGCAGTACCGGGTGAACCAGACACGGCGCGAGGTCGCAGAGCGGTTCCAGCACAAACCGCCGCTCGTGCAGCCGCGGATGTGGCAGCGTCACATAGGCATCATCGAGCACCTGAGCGCCGTAGAGGAGTATGTCGATGTCGATGCCCCGCGGTCCGTCCCGCGGGCCGCGAACCCGCCCCAGCGCCGCCTCGATTTCCAACGCCGCGCGGAGCAGATCCCACGGCGCCAGCTCGGTGCAGACCCGGACGACGGTGTTCAGATAGGATGGTTGCTTCGACGGTCCGCCCACCGGGCTCGTTTCGTACACCGCGGCCACGGCGTCGGCCTCATCGATGCGAAGCCCGGCGCGCCGCTCCAAGGCGCGCAATGCCGAATGCAGCGCGTACAGCCGATCGCCGAGGTTGGAACCCAGGCCCAGATAGGCCACGGTGGCAGCCGACGAACCGGTCATAGGCGTTGTGGCCTCTCCGCGACGATCAACAGAGCACTGCGGCTCCTGCATCGCGGTCGCCGCGGTGCTGGTTGGTCGTAAGTCGATGCGCCCGGCGCCGGCGGGCCGGTCGAGGATCGCGAAGCCATCTCCGGTTCCGCAATCCCCGCGTCAAAGCGGTTGCGCGACCTGACGACCGCCACGCTACGGCTCAGGCGCGGGATGGTGTTCGACGGGGGCGCTGGCCGCCGGGCTGAGTGTCTGCCCGCGCAGCCAATCTGCCAGGACCACGATCCGTCCGTCGGGCAGCTTGACGCGGTAGGGCTCGCCGGAGGTCCCGGATCGCGTGGCGACATGATCGAGAAACTCCTCAGCCGTTCGCACCGCGGGGCTGGCCGCCTCCCACTTGCGTCGCAGGTGCGCCGCGGCTTCGGTTCCCCGTGATTCAACGCCGTCACGAAGGAACATTGCGTCGGATTTTGCCACGATCGACAGCAACCGCTCAATATCGGCCGTCCGCCACGCCGCCGCCTCCCAGATCGAAAGCCTGGCGAAGTCCTCTCCGATCGGGAGGTTCACCAGTTCCTGCACTACCAGCACGTACGCGGCTCCTGCAAGTACGAACGGGAGGACGTCGCCGTCCCGGACCGTGGCGCGCTCGAGAACGGTGTTGTCGAGCGAATCCGTCATTGCCAGAGGCACCGCCCCCGCCGTGATGTCGCCCAATCGTACCCGAAGGTTGCCTCCCGGCACCTCTGTCACGCAGCGCTGGTAGGCGTGCAGCGACTGGCGGCCATCGACGAGAGTCAGGGGCCTGGCCGGAAGCCGGATCGTGTAGCTGATGGCCGCGCTCGCTGCGACGCGGCCGTCGCCGGCTTCCGCGAAGACGTGGATCTCGCCTGACTTCAAGCCACGCGATTGCAGTAGTTCCACAACGGCTCGACTGAAGAGGTTCATCTGATACTCATCCTCGCCCACCTTGCTCAAGGCAAGACGCTCGTGTGACTCGGCGTCCCACCCCAGCCAGACCGATTTCGCGGGCGCTCCGGAAACCGTCACATCGAGCAGGTACGTGCTGCCCTCCGGGGCGGGAAGAGCAAGGTGTGCAGGCACATTCTTCAGTCGGATGAATGCCTCCTCGCCCCGCGCCGGAACGGTGAGGGTCGTCATAGACACTACCGCCGCGAGCGAGCCTCGAAACGCCGGACCGCGGCCGGCGGTCGTTCGGGGCAAAATCAAGGCCGGCGTCGTTGGCGCTGGGCGTGCTCGAACTGGACATCCAATGTGGTTGCTGAACATGGGTTTGACCTCCTGAAGCGTGCTGGGCGGAGTGGACGCATCTCAACGACCCGGATGCGGATTGGGCGTAAGCGTATGCGCGCGAACCGTGGCGGTCAAGTCAGGTGGGTTGGGGCCCGTGAGGGCGTGCGTCCCCAGGAAGGGTGGCAGACTCCGCCGAGGGAACTCAACCGCCAGGCGATGGGTGCAAGCCTCGTCGGGCTCATGGAGGTCCACCGTCCAAGGTTACAAGGTGCAACGCGGTACTACGCCTTCGCCGCACACCCCGGCGCGCGAGAGACCTACCGCGCTACAAAGGACGGGAGGCACCCGCGGGGCGAAGGCGGCGGTGCGGCTTAAGGCGGCATGATGCCGTGGTGGGACGCGACGGCCTCGGCGGCTCCGCGAGCTCGTTCCGTGCGCGCAGCCCTCCCGCGCTTGAGCAACGGGACCAGAGTCCGACCGCGTGCGAACGCCCGGCTACGGGTTGCTTACCCAGCTATCCCCGCCCAGTTGAATGGGGCGTCGGGCACCAGCCTGGACCACGAGCAACACCTCACCGACCGGCTTGGTCGCGGTCGCCTGGGGGGCGACGATGGGCCGAAGCCCGGGTGCCAGGCCGCCGTGCGCCAGCGAGGAGTACCAATAGGGAAAATGCACCTTGCCCCAGGCGCCCACCCAGTCGTCACCCTCGAACATGATTTTGCCACGGTAGTAGTCGGCCCACACGTCGCCGCCGCGGACGGAGGCCACCTCTTCCACCGGGTCGTGATGGGGACGGATCATCGAGGGGCTCAGCAGCAGCAGGTCCTCGCTGCGGTACATAACGTCCGCCGCGGCGAAGAGTTGCTTGAGGGCCTCGCGTTCCTCCAGGAGGCGCCGTTGCGGCAGGTCCAGCTCCGCCAGCTTGCGCTCGTAGGTGCGAACCTGGTCCTCCGCCTCACTGAAGCGGTGCCAGTGGTAACGTTCGGCGCCCACGAAGCTCTGGAGCAGGGCCATGTCCCAACTGGGCACGTCGACCCCCCAGCCGAACTCGGCGCTGTAGCGCGAGTTCGTCCGGCGTTCCGTGAGCTTGCGGTTCCAATAGGCTTCCTGCTCCTGGAGCGAGACGCGAAGCTTGTCCAACTCCCGCAGGCCGCGCTCAATCTTGTCCAGTCGATCGCGCACGGCGCGCAGGTCGGCCATGAACACCACCTTGGTCACTACGTCGCCGGCGCGGGCCTGGTCGATCTCGGCCTCGGAGAGCACCGACGCGCCACCCCCCGTTCCCGGAGTGATTGAAATCGACGCGTGGCGGATGAACTCTCGCGCCCGCGGGGTCATCACCGGGAAGAAGTCGATCTGCCCGAAGACTGGAGCCGCGCCCAGGCACTCGTATTGGAACATGTAGTTGCCGGGGATCAGCGTGTACTTGGTGTCCTGGTAGTCCGGGATGCCCAACAGGTTCCGCGAGCGCCACCCCAGCCCCAAGCGGTCGAACATGACCACCGCGACGGCGGCCACGTCTCGCATGACGCGGTGCACCACCGGCTCCGGACGGTCCGGCGCCGCGACCACGCCCATCTGTGCAAAAGCGGGAGCCGCACCGGTGTCGCTCGGTTCCTCGCCGGCCGGTGCCTCACCGTTGGGCGGGAGGGCATCCGCGTCGGCGGCCTCGTCCGGCGCCGGTTCCGCGGTAGGCATCGCGGACGGGAACCGGATTTCTAAACCCGGATCCCACGTGTCGCTGAACGCCGGTGTTTCCCGGTGCAACGCGGCGCAGCCCACGGGCAGCGCCAAAACCACCGCCGCCAACATCCCCGCCGGCGCCTGCACCATCCGGCGGGCGCCGCACGATCCAATCCAGTAACGCAACCCCCCGGAGCGTGCCGTGATCCTCATCAAGCACATCCTTTCGCATCACAGTAGGAAGGCAGGTCCGCCCGCACGCCGCCCCGCGTGGCACCTGCATGCGCGACCTTGCGCGGAACGTTAGCAAAACCCGCCGGGGGCGGCAAGGCTCGGCGCCGAAAATGGTCGGGGGACCCGCCCATTACGGCCAGCGACGGGTGCCAGGGCGTGTGGCGGTACGGCGCGCCGTGGGGGATGGGCGGTGTGTGGAGACCGCATGCCAATTCGCTAAATCGTGCCGGTCGCGGTGAAGCCTCTGATCCCACCTGCCGCGGCGTACGTGGGGCTCGCGCGTGCCATTTCTCCGTCGAACCGCCGCGACCTTTCTGCTACAATCGGGCGTCAATAGCGCGTTCAATCGTGCGTCGGTGCCCGGCGGACTCGTGCCGCGGCGGCGCGTTCGCGCATGGAAGTTCGACCGGCTGGTCCGGCGGCCCGGGAGATGCGGGAGGAATGGTTGATGCGTAAGCAAGCGGCGGCGGGGGGGCGGCGATGGGCGACGGCAGGACTGGTGGCCGTGGCCGTCTGCGGAGTGTGGGTGGCGTCCCGCGGCGAGGGCGGTTCCGACCGGACGGTCTTCTCGTCGGGGCCCGACCTCACCGTGGGGCCGGTCTTTGGGTTGGACCAGTCGGGGCGCGAGGGTCCCATCGGGTCGGGCACGGTGGCGATCGGCAGTTGGACCGTGGGCTGCAACAAGGGCAACACGCCCATCCATTGGTTCGAGCTGCCGAACGTCGACCACCCGGTAATGACCAACAACTTCTACCGG
The DNA here is from genome assembly GCA_016208685.1 of Planctomycetota bacterium. Taxonomy (GTDB): domain Bacteria; phylum Planctomycetota; class Phycisphaerae; order UBA1845; family UBA1845; genus JACQXM01. The sequence continues at coordinate 133,488 of JACQXM010000025.1, forward strand.
CTGCGCACGGTGGATGGTAGCGATCGGCTGGAGCAGCTCGGGCAGTCGTGGATCAAGCACGGGTTCGGCGCCGCGCAGGACAACGCCTGCAACTACGGGTGCACACCGTTTCCCGGGCTGACCCAGCTTGGCGTGGGCTGCTCGGATCCCTATTCGTCATTTCAGATAGCCTTCCAATGCGATCTGGCCCCGCGCTCGGTCATCCACCCCTACACCGGCGAGA
>JACQXM010000025.1:133742-137939 GCA_016208685.1 Planctomycetota bacterium
CCCGGCGGCGATCCCCTGGGTCCCGGCCCCGGCGGCTGCACGCAGAACTTCCCGTCGCGGAACCACATCGGGCACACGCACAACTTCGGCGGCATCGAGCATCGCACACAGGTGCAGGAGGTGGACCTGGTTCCAGCCCTGAACCCCGGCGCCACGTACTTCGGCGAAGTGCATTACATCACGCCCCATGAATACACGGCCGGGAACGGCAACCAGAACAACAACGTTTCGCACGGGCCGTTCGAGGTGCAGGGGCCGGACGTAAACGGCTTCTACCAGTTCATCGAAGCCGGCGCCACGTCGTTCGAGTCGCCGTCCGTCGACTCCTGGCCGGGGGCGGTGCAGACGCACATCGAGCCGGCACAACTCCGCGACGGCAAGGCGGTCCTCGCCTACAAGGCGACGGACCTGGGTGCCGGGCAGTGGCACTATGAGTATGCGATCTACAACATGAACCTCGGTCGCGGCGTCGGGTCCTTCGGGGTGCCCCTGCCCTCCGGGGTGACTCTCAGCAACGTCGGCTTCCACGCTCCACTCAACCATGCGCCGGAGGCAAACGCGGAAAACTACACCAACGATCCGTGGGTCGCCGCGGCCGGCGGCGGGATGTTCACCTGGTCCACCGACCCCTTCGCCGTCAATCCCCTGGCCAACGCCATCCGCTGGGGAACGCTCTACAACTTCCGCTTCGACGCCGACACCCCGCCGCGCAGCGTGCTGGCCACCGTCGGGATGTTCAAGACCGGCGAGCTGCTGGCCGCAGTGACCATCGGGCCGGCGCCGACCGGCCCGCAGGACTGCAACAACAACGGGCTCGACGACCTGTGCGACCTCGACTGCAACCTCCCGGGGTGCAACGTCCCCGGCTGCGGATTGGGCATCGACTGCAACGGCAACGCCGTCCCCGACACGTGCGAACTCGATTGCAACGGCAACGGCATCGACGACAGTTGCGACATCGCCAACCAGACGGACACCGACTGCAACCGCAACAACATCCCGGACGGCTGCGAGACCGACTGCGACGGTAACGGCACGGCGGACACCTGCGACATTTCCGCCGACCGTACCCGCGATTGTCAGCGGAACGGCGTGCTCGATGTGTGCGAAGCGCCGAACCCGCAGACCGTCGGCGCCTGTTGCCATCCCGACCTGAGCTGTTCGGAGACCGTGCCCGCAGGTTGCATCGGCGCCGACGTGTTCCAGGGGCTGTGCACGAACTGCGCGGAAACGCTGTGCCAGCCCCCGCCGCCGCTCAACCCGCCGCTGGCGGCGTTTCCTCCGCACGATCGCGCGAAGAACCGTTACGTTTCCTTTGTTCCCAACAGCCCCGGTCCCGTGGCGTTCATGATCGGCAAGGTCACGGGGACAGCCGGGGCCGGATGGGTGGGCACACCGAATGCCAGCGGAATCGCCGGTGTCCTGCCCCTCATGCCCACGCCGCGGAATTGGCCCGAGCCGGTGGTGCACGTCGGCGACTGCCCCGTGGTTCCCGACGCGGACTATGAAATCCGCGCCACTATGGACGGGATCACTTTCTCACCGGCGCTGACGGTGAGCACGACCCCGCAGCCGGCGCCCAAGTTCTGGGGCGATACGGTGGGTGACTTTCAGTCGCTGTGCAGCGTGGGTGGCACTGCGTGCGGGCCGGTGGGTTCGACATGCAACGGCACCGGCGTGTGCGGCATGTGGACGGCGCCGAACGGCGTGGTGAGCGTCAACGATTTCCTGGCCGCACTCCAGAAGTTCCAGGGCGTGGTGACGGCGCCGCACGTAACCGTGGTGGACGTCGTCGGGGCCGGGCAGCCTGGCCAGCAGTCGTGTCTGAACCGCGCGGGTAACATTGGCGATGTGTTCAACCTTATCAAGGCGTTTCAGGGAGATGCGTATCCGTTCACGACTGATCCCGCGGCGTGTCCGGTGTGTCCATGAGGCCGACCGGCGAGCCGCCGGCCGGCTCGCGCCACGCGGGTCGCCATGCGCCGCGCCATCGTTCAGTGTGGATGGTGGCGCCGGCGCAGTGGGTAAGGGGGTAACACCAATGTCGAGCCGACGGCTTCTCTACGCGGTGTCGTGTATCGTCGTGGCGCTCAGCGGCGGCAGAGCCGCCGCCCAAGTCTGTCCGTTCGAGGACCTGGCGCATTGCCAGATGCACTCCGGCTTCGGTCGTGTGAGCGATCGACTCTCGGGTGTGCGGCACCTCGATGACCTCCGCCCCGCAGGCGCTTCAATCAGCCGCGTTTGTTGGGTCACGTGCTGGGACGGAACGGCCCCGAACCAGCGGGATCACTTCGAGTGCTCCGGCAGCAGCGGCGGCACCCAGCCGCCGGATGACTTCGACCTCTACATTTATGCGGACGACGCCGGGTTGCCCGGCCTGCCCGTCGCCGGCGTACCCTTGGGCGGCTATCAACTCGTGGTGGATGACAAAGCGCCGGTTGCACCTGGGTGGACCCGTTGCTGGCGTTACACGGCCCCGCTGGTTCCACCGCCGGCGGTAATTCCCGGCGATTGCTATTGGCTTGAGATTACCGGGCTGGGCGAGGACCAGGCGGAGGGTCGATGCACCGTGCACTGGGGAGTAAGTTGGGACGGCAACGGCATAGGCATTTCCGACGACAACGCCATCATCGAATACGAAGACCTGATCGCAGTCGGGGACCTTGCATGGTGTCTGGATAGTGGAATCGTCGCGGCCACTGATCCCCCGCAGAGCCAGGACGGCGGGTGCGGCGACGTGCCGGTGGCCTGCTGCAAGGTCAGCAGTTCATCCATCGTTTGTGACGACACCGGCACATGGACCGACTGCATGAGCACGCCGTTAATGCTGCGGCGCGGGGTAGCCTTCCCCTACCTGACCTGTCCAGACTTACAGCAGATGGGCGGCTGTCCCACGCCTGCGAACGACGAGTGTGCGAATGCCACGCCGGTCTGCATGGGGCAGACGCCTGATCCGAGCCTCGGGGAGTGCGACGATGGTGTCAGTTATATAGATGAGGTATGCAGCACAGCCCTGGAGGATTGCACGTACCCCTGGTGGAGCTGCCTGCCGCGCCCCGGGGTCGAGACCTTTCGATGCCGGGTACCGGCGGACAACTGCCTGGCACTCACCGACGGTCCGAACACCGCCGGAACCTCGTGCGAGGGCTCCGGCCTGAACAGCTTTCAAGCCGACGTGTGGTACGAGTATGTGGCCCCGTGCACCGGCCGTATGGCCGTGGGGACGTGTACCGACCCTTCCTTCGACGGAATGCTTCAGGTTTTCGGGAGCAACGCACCCGGGCAATCGTGCGCATGCCCCCTGGACAACAGTCAGAGTCTGAAGTGTAACGACGACGGGTATTGCATCGCTGCGGCCAACACGGGCACGCTCTCGCTGGACGTGGTGCGGGACGGGTGCTACCTGATCCGCGTCGGCGGATGGGCCGGGGTGAACGGGTCGACGCCCGAGACCGCGAGCTGCGGCCAGACCGAACTGAGTATCGGGTTGCTGTGCGATCCGCTTCCGACGCCCCCGGCATTGCAAGGTACCGCCAAGAACAGGTACCTGTCCTTCGCGCCCAACAACCCCAGTGCTAGAGTTCAGTTTCAGGTAGCCCGAGTGGATCCGCCTTTCGGAATCGTTGGCTGGGTCGGAGTACCGAATGCAGACGGGCTTGCCGCACTCCAGCCCTCCCCGCCCTCGCCGCGGTTGTGGCCGGAAGCCGTGGGTCATGTTAGCGGTTGTGAGATCATCCCCGCCGCGGGCTACGAGATCCGCGCCAGTAATAATGGCGGCCTGACGGTCTCCGCGCCGCTGATGGTGGGCACCGTGCCACGGCCTCATCCCAAGTTCTGGGGCGATACCGTAGGAGACTTCCAGTCGCTGTGCAGCGTTGGCGGCACGGCGTGCGGACCGGTGGGTTCGACGTGCAACGGCACGGGCGTCTGCGGCCTGTGGACGGCGCCCAACGGTGTGGTGAGCGTGAATGACTTCCTCGCGGCGCTCCAGAAGTTCCAGAGCCTGGCGACCGCGCCGCATGTGACCGTGGTGGACGTCGTGGGCGCCGGCCAGCCCGGCCAGCAGGCCTGTTTGAACCGCACCGGCAACATCAGCGATGTGTTCAACCTCATCAAGGCGTTTCAGGGGGATCCGTACCCGTTCACGACCGATCCGGCGGAGTGCCCGGTCTGTCCTTGAGCCTTCGTTTTTCGCGG
>JACQXM010000003.1 GCA_016208685.1 Planctomycetota bacterium
CCGAGGCGCGGCGGCTGATCGATAAGATCGAGCCGGTGCACACGCCCAAGCACGGCTCGTGGCTGAACATGGCCGAGTGTGAGTTGAGTGTGCTGGAAAAACAGGCGTTGGACGAGCGTGTAGGCGATGAGGCGGAGCTAGGAAAACGGGTGTCACACTGGCACGAGGATCGGAACCATCGCACCAAGGGAATCGACTGGCAGTTCCGAACATCGGACGCGCGGATAAAGCTCCGTCGGCTTTACCCGAAAACTCAACTGTGTTGAGGCACTAGGAGGGGACACGTGACGCAGCATGCGATCGCCGCGGACGCTGCCGTTCTTGCCATCGCGGGCGGCGGCACCGGCGGTCACCTCTACCCTGCCTTGGCGGTAGCTGCCGCCTTGCGGAAGCACCTGCCGCAGCTTCGGGTCCTGGTGTTCGGCACGCAGCGGGCCATCGACCAGCGGGTCCTGGGCGGCGCCGACTGCGAGCTTGTGCCCCAGTCGCTGTCGCCGCCCCGGGCGGCGCCCTGGCGTTGGCCGCGCTTTCTGCTCGATATTCGCCGCGCCGGCGCGCTGTGCCGCGAGCGTTTCGGACGGGCCCGGCCCCGGCTCGTACTGGGCACGGGCGGGTTTGCCTCGGTCCCGGCGGTGCGCGAGGCGGCTCGTCTGGGCATCCCCACGGCGTTGCTGAACCCGGATGCCCTTCCCGGCAAGGCGAACCGCCTGTTGGCACGGTGGGCGGATGCGGTCTTCGTACAGTGGCCGGACACCGAGGCGCACTTGCCGCGCGGCTGTCCGGTGCGTGCGGTGGGTTGTCCGGTGCGGCCGGAGTTCATTCGCGCGGACCGTTCGGCGGCGATGGTTCGGTTCGGGCTGGATCCCGCCCGCAAAACGCTGCTGGTCACCGGAGCGTCGCAGGGAGCCCGTACCATCAACGACGCCGTCGTCGCCCTGCGCGGCTTTTTAGGTTCCTTCGGCGACTGGCAGATCCTGCATCTGACGGGTGAGCAGGACTGGGAGCGTGTGCGGCGGGCGTGTGCGGATCGGCCCCTGCCCTGGGTTGCGCTCCCCTACACGGACCAGATGGCCGAAGCGCTGGCGGCGGCCGACCTGGTGATCTCCCGCGCCGGCGCCTCAACGCTGGCGGAGCTGACGGCGCTGGGGCGAGCCTCGGTCCTCATGCCCTATCCCTTTCACCGCGACATGCACCAGACGCGGAACGCCCGTTGCCTGGAGCGCCGAGGCGCGGCGTGCCTGGTCCCCGACGCCGTTGATCCCGCTGCGAATGCCGCCGCGCTCCAGGCGGTCCTTGCCTCGCTGATGTCCGACGCCTGTCGCCGTGAAGCGATGGCCGCGGCGGCGGCGCGCATGGGTCGGCCGGACGCCGCGCAGGCGATCGCCGATGACATTCTCGTGCTCATTGGCGCGACCGCATCATCTCCCGGAACGTCGCTCAACGCCTGCAAAACGCTGGAGGGTTCATGCTCTTTCGCCCGATAAATACCGGAGCGCACGCTTCCCTCGAGGGAACCGCCATGAACCAACCACAAGCTCCCATTGCCTTTCGCGGCCTGCATGTACACCTGATCGGCGTGGGCGGCGCGGGTATGAACGGCGCGGCGCGGATGTTACTGCGTTTCGGGGCGCGGGTTTCCGGTTCCGACCGCACGCCGTTCGACTGCATGGGCCGCCTGGTGGAGGAAGGTGCGCGGGTGACGATCGGCCACGACGCGGCGCACCTCGACCCGGACACGCAGCTAGTGGTCATCAGCGCTGCCATCCCGGAGCGCAATCCGGAGCTGGCGGAGGCGCGGCGACGTGGGATCCCCGTACTCAAGTACGCCGAACTGCTGGGGGCGATCATGGCACATCGCCGCGGCGTGGCGGTCGCCGGCACGCACGGCAAGAGCACGACCACCGCGATGTGTGCCTACCTGTTTCGCGAGGCGGGGCTGGATCCGTCCTTTGTCGTCGGCGCGCAGTCTCCGCAGCTCGGGGGCGGCAGCGGCGTGGGCGGCGGACCTCACTTCATCGTCGAATCCTGCGAGTTCGATCGCTCCTTCTGGCATCTGCACCCGCACTCCGCGACCATTCTGAACATCGAGCCCGACCACCTGGACTGCTACAAGGACCTTGATGAAATCGTCGGGGCCTTCACCCAGTTCGCGCGACAGGTTTCGCCGGACGGGCTCCTGGTGGTCAACGGCAAGGACGTGCTGGCGCAGCACGCGGCGCGCAGTGCGCCCTGTCGCGTGGAGACGGTGACCATCGCCGATGCGGCGGGCGGAGCGCCGGTTGCCGCCGACTGGTGCGCGACGAATCTGCGGCGCGACCGCGGGCGCTACGGCTTCGAGGTCCTGCGCCACGGGCGGCGGGTGCTGTCCACGCAGCTCTTCATCCCCGGGCTGCACAACGTGGAGAACGCCCTGGCCGCGGTGGCGCTCGCGCACCATGCCGGGGCCGACACCCAGGCGGTGGCGCGGGCGTTGGCGGCGTTTGCGGGCGTGGGGCGGCGGCTCACGTGGCGGGGTGAAGGACGGGGAGTTACCATTGTCGACGATTACGCGCATCATCCCACGGAGGTTCGCGTGACCATCGAAGCGGCGCGCTTCCGCTACGAGCCCAAGCGGATGTGGGTGGTGTTCCAGCCGCACCAGCACGCGCGGACGCGCGTCTTCATGGATGAATTCGCCCAGTCGTTCGGCGGCGCGGACGAGATCATTGTGCCGGACGTCTACGGGGCACGGGAATCCGACGAGCCGGAGAACGGTTGCGGATCGGAAGAACTGGTATCGAGAATCTGCCAACGCGGCGGCAAGGCGCGGTACCTGTCGGCGCTGGCCTCGGCCGCGGAACACGTGGTTGAGCACGCCGTGGAAGGCGACCTGGTGCTTACCATGGGCGCGGGGGACGTGTGGAAGGTGGCCGATGAACTGGTGGAGCGAATTTGCGGAGGACATCCAGCTCGATGCACCCCTCGGCAAGCTGACGTGGTTCCATCTGGGCGGCCCCGCGCGGTACCTGTTCCGACCCCGTGACGTAGCGGCGCTGGCGGCGCTGGCGGCGCGGGCGCGGCAGGAGGGGGTGCCGCTGAAGGTCCTCGGCGACGGGGCTAATGTTCTGGTCAGCGACAACGGCTTCGACGGGGTCGTGGTTCGGCTGGATCAACCGGCGTTTCGCGTCGTGCAATGGCGGGGGTCGACGGTCACGGTCGGCGCCGGCGTGGACCTCATGCCCTTTTCCCGCCAATGCGCCTCCCTGGGGATGTCGGGACTGGAGTGCATGGCGGGCATTCCCGCCACCGTGGGCGGCGCCGTGCGCATGAACGCGGGAGGGAAGTTCGGCGACTTCGGGGACGTAGTCACCGGCGTGGACGTGCTCACGCCCGAGGGACGTTTCGAGAGCTGGTCGCGGGAGCGGCTGGCGTTCGGCTATCGCCGCTCCGCCGTCCGCGGCGAGATCATCCTCAGCGCCGAGTTGCAGCTTCGTCCCGACGACCCGGAGCGCATCCGTGCAACCTATGACGAGTACTTCGAGTTCAAGAAACGGTCGCAGCCGCTTGCGGCGCAGAGCGCCGGGTGTATTTTCAAGAACCCGCCCGGCGAGTCGGCAGGCCGGCTGATCGACCGCGCCGGGCTGAAGGGCGCGGTCCGCGGCGGAGCGAGCGTCTCGCGGCAGCATGCCAACTTCATCGTGGCCGAGCGCCACGCCACGGCGGGCGACGTGATCGGTCTGATCGACCTGGTGCGGCAGCGGGTGGCGGAGGCGTTCGGCGTGCAGTTGGAAGTGGAGGTGGACATCTGGCAACCGGTCGCGGAGAGGACGGTAGTGACATGAACATGGCACCAGCAGCGCGGCACGCGGCGCGGCACGCCGGCCGGCGGCGCACGGCGCCGCTCGACGTGGTGGTTCTGGCGGGCGGTCCGGGGCCCGAACGGCAGGTCAGCGAAAGCAGCGGCGCCGCGGTGCACGCGGCACTGGGCCGGCTGGGGCACCGCTGCGTGGTTTGCGACATCACCCCGGCCGACCTTTCCGCCCTCGACCGCCGCGCCGATTTCTTCTTCATCGCCCTGCACGGCGAGTTCGGCGAGGACGGGGCGCTCCAGGCAGAGCTGGACCGCCGCGGACTGCACTACAGCGGCTCGGGCGCCGCGGCCTCGCGGCGGGCGATGAACAAGGTGCAGGCCAAGCGCTGCCTTCAACTGGCGGGAATCCCGACGCCGGAGTATCTGGTCGCGGACGCCGCGACGCCGCCGCGGTCGCTCTCCGGCCTTGTCCTTCCCGCGGTGGTCAAACCCGTGGCCTCGGGCAGCAGTGTGGATACCTCCATCGTCCGCACGCCGCAGCAGTTGGCCGCCGCCGTCGAGAGCGTGGCGGCCCGTTACGGCGAGGCGCTGGTGGAGCGCTATATCCGCGGTCCGGAGTGGACGGTGGGCATCCTCGGCGGGCGGGCGCTTCCGGTGTGCGAGATCCGCACGAAACGCGAGTTCTACGATTACCAGGCCAAGTACGTGGACGACGACACGCAGTACCTCTTCGACCTGGACTACCCGGCGGCGGCGCTGGAGCGGGTGCAGGCTTTGAGCGTGGCGGCGCACCGGGTGCTGGGTTGCCGGGTCTTCTCCCGCGTGGACTGGATGCTTGACGCGGAAACGCTCGAGCCGTTCGTGCTGGAGGTGAACACCATTCCCGGCTTCACCAACCATTCACTGCTTCCCAAGGCCGCGGCGCGCGTGGGTGTGGATTTCGACGAGCTCTGCCAGCGGATCATCGACCTGTCGCTGGTCAGCGACCGGGCGTCGGACGGCGGCCGCCCGATGCCGGGCGAACCTGCCGGCGGCGCCGAGGCGAGGAACTAGGGGGATGCGGCGCGGGAACAAGACCAGGCGCCGACCGTCCAGGCCGGCACGGTCCGGCTGGTGGACCTCGGCCGGCGCCGCGCGGCTGCGCGGACTGGTTCGCCCGCTGGCCATCGTACTCGCCTGCGGGGCGGTGCTCTTCGCGGGGTCGGTGGCCCTGGGCCGGCTTGATGCCCACGTCAAGCGGGCGCTGCTCCGCGACCGGCCCGACAGCTCCCTTTCCTTCGTGGATCTGCCGGAGCGTCTGGTGATTCTGGCGCAGGGCGACCTGGATGACGCCGTGGCGCCGCTGCTCGATGGGGCGTGGACGGACGACCGCCTGTGCCGCGCCATGGCACAGCGACTGGCAACGGTGGGCTGGGTGGCGAAGGTGCGCTCGGTCCACCGAACTTCGGACGGGCACTTCGCCGTCAGTTGCCGCTACCGCGAGCCCGTCGCCATGGTGGCGCATCAGGGCGACTGGTTGCTCATCGACGCGGAAGGCGCGCGGCTGCCGGGAACCTACCGCTATGACGGCACCTGGCGGGTGATCCAGGGGGTTGCGGGGCCGGCGCCTAAGCCGGGGCTGATCTGGCCCGGCGCCGACCTACAGGCGGGCCTGAGGCTCCTGGCGGCGCTGGCCGCGGAGCCATTCGCATCCCAGCTCGCCGGCGTGGACGTTTCCAACTATGACGGACGGACCGACCCCCGTGCCAGCCGCATCGAGCTGCTCAGCAACCAGCCGGGGGGCCGCATCCGCTGGGGCTCGCCGCCGGGCATGGAGCTGGAGGAAAACAGCGTATCGCAGAAGCTCGCCATCCTGCGTGAGAACTTCCGCCGCACCGGCCGGGCGGACGCCGGGCACCTGGTGATCGACGTTTCCACGTTCCCGGATCGGTTCACGGTGCCGGGGTAGGGCGCGGGGGTGGAATATTGTGCGTTCCCGGCCGAATAAGAGGTAGAATCCCCCCGCTCTGCGGTGGTGATCGCGGGCGCTGCTGGTTCGGATCGAAGGTCGCGCGATCACCCGAGGCGGCTACCGTGGATTCGATAGGACGGCACAGACCATGAACGATATTTCACCCGTTGTCGACCAGGTGCGGTTGTTCATGGAGCAGCAGCTCCCCACGGACCCGCTGACCCGAGCCATCCCGCTGGCCCTGATGCTGCTGGTTGCCGGCGTGGCGCTCAGTGTTCTGGGCGCCAAGCTCGCCAAGCCGGGCATCGCCGTCGCCTTCGCGGGGCTGGGCGCCATGGTGGGCGTGGCATTCGGCCGTGATTCCGCCCTTCCGACTCCGCTGTGCGCGCTGGTCGCCGCGGCGATGATGGGCGCGGTGGGACATCTGACGTTCCGCCTGTGGGTCGGCTTGGGAACGGCCGCGGTGTTCACGCTGCTTACCTGGGGGGCGTTCGGCTATCGGAACGTCCTGCCGTACGCCGCGGAGTTCCAGGGACGAAGTTCGTCACCGGCGCAGGTCCAGAGCGAGATGGGCGTCATGCCGCTGCCCGTGCCCGGAGTCGAGCAGCTTGACCGTACGCCGCGCCAGTGGGCGGAGGACTTCTGGTCTTTCGTAGCCGCCAAGGATGCGGGGGTGGAGCGTGACGCGCGGATGCTGGGCACCGCAGCCATGCTCACGGGTCTGTTCCTGGGTGTGATCGCCGTGCGCTGGATGGCGATTCTCAGCACCTCACTCGTCGGCACCGCCCTGGTGGTCTCTGGGGTCGGCACGCTTCTGACACAACTGGTTCCCGGCGTATATCAAGCGGTTACTGCTGGGCCCACCATTCTAGGCATCGGCGTGGGCGGGTTCCTCGTGACCTCGCTCATTATCCAGACGTTGATCACGCGCAAAGCGCCGGCGGCGGAACCTGCCTCGTCCGGGAAGCACTGACGTCCGCACGGGCATCATCGCGCGGCACCCGCACGGCCCCGGGTGAGGCGGTGGCGCACGCTCCGCCCGCGCCGGTTCGGCACCATTCGGCCGCGATCGCCGTGGGCGCCGGTACGCCACGCCGCCTTTTCCTGACGCGTCCGCTGATATCGTACGCTTCCTGCAAGCGGAGGGGAGGTACCGCGCCGTGGAGCCGGCGCCGGCGGAGTTGTCATGATTACATCCGTTCACGACTGGCTGGTGTTCCTTAAGACCTCCGACCGACTGATCGGGCTCCCGCTGCTGGTAGGCGGCGGGGCACTCATCTTCTTCGGCTGGCGGATGTGGAAGGTCTGCGTCGTACTGTCTTTTGCGCTCATCGGCGCCGGCGTCTCGGCCACACTCACCGAGGGAGACGATCACCAGGCGTACTATTCGTTCGCCGCCGCGATCATCCTCGGGGCGCTCAGCTACTACCCCGCGAGTCACGCCGTGGCACTGTTGGGAGGGATCATCGGTGGAGGGCTGGCGCTTCACTTTCTCGGCGCCTCGGGGCTTTCGGGCACGGCTTATTGGGTGGGCGGTCTGGTGGCCCTGATCGCCGCGACGGCGTATGCGCTGATCAACCGCCGGCTGATCGTCATCTTCGTGACCGCCTGCCTGGGCGCGGTGCTGCTGGTTTCCGGATTGACGGTGTTCGTGATGCTCTCGCCGCCGCTCTACGGCACGATCCTGTCCATGGCGTCCGGGAGTGCCGTCGTGGTGCCGTTCATCCTGCTGGTTCCCACGGTTATGAGCTGCTTCTATCAGGTGGCCGAAGTGCATCGCCTGCAGGCGGAGCTGTAGAGCGGCGGGCGCAACTGCGCCGTCAACCTGGCGCCGGCCTGCCGCGTTCCACGTACGCCTGCAGCCGCGACAGCGTGGCCCCGATCGGCTCGCGGATGAGGAGCTCGGCCATCTCGTCCAGCGGCGTCGAAGCGTTGTTGATAATCACCAGGGCCGCGCCCCCGTAAGCAGCGACACGAGGCAGGGACGCCGCCGGCTCCACTACCAGCGACGATCCGATGGCCAGGAACACGCCGGCCGCCCGTGCCAACTCGACGGACTCGGCCATGACTCCCTCCGGCATCGGTTGACCGAACGAAACCGTTTTCGATTTCAGCGGCGCGCCGCATTCCTCGCAGTCCGGGGCATCGTCGCCGGCATTGAGCCGCGCGATGATTTCCTCGGGCGGCCACTCCCGGCCGCAACCGATGCAGGCGACCCGCCGCGCCGTGCCGTGCAGCTCCAGAACGCGGCGGCTGCCCGCGGCCTGGTGCAGGCCGTCGATGTTCTGGGTGATGACGCCGCCCAGCACACCCGCCGCTTCGAGCCGCGCCAAAGCGCGATGCCCGTCGTTGGGGCGGGCGTCGCGAATCAGCGGGTACAGCTCGCGACGCATTTTCCAGAAGCGGACGCGCTCGCGGCGGTCGCGGACGAAGTCGTCGTACATCACGGGGGCATTCCGCGCCCAGACGCCGCCGGGGCTGCGGAAGTCCGGGATGCCGCTCTCGGTGCTTATGCCGGCGCCGGTGAAGGCCACGGCGGATGCGCGGGCTTCCAGCAGATTCGCGAGCCGTTCGACCGGATCCATGTCCCCGCACCGCTTCTGTCGTCCTCGCCGCCCGCCGCGGCCGGCGCCGTGGCGACGCGGGTTGCCCGCATCGCTGACGCGCAGGGCGAACCGTCGTTGCCGGCATCCGTGCGATCGCGGCCCCGGCCGGCGCTCCGGGATCTACATCATACGGCGGCTTTCGTTTTCGCACCTTCCCGGATAGCATACTCTGTCTGAATTCGGCTTTTCGAGCCTGTGGAATCGTGCATGACCCGTGAAACGCGCGTGGCCTTCGTCTCCCTGGGTTGCGCTAAAAACCTGGTCGACTCCGAAAAGATGCTGGGGCAACTGGCGGAGGCGGGCTGCGCGCTCACATCCGACGAGGCCGACGCCGACGTGCTGGTGATCAACACCTGCGGCTTCCTGGAGGCTTCTCGGACCGAGGCGGACGAGGTGATCGCGGACGCGGTTCGTCGCAAGCGCGGCGGCCGGTTGCGCCGCGTGGTGGTCGCCGGTTGCCTGGTGCAACGGGACAAGGAGGCGATCCTGGAACGTATTCCCGGCGTGGATGCCCTGGTGGGCGTTAACAACCGGGATGATATCGTTCGTGCGGTGCTCTCCGGCGCTGTGTCCGCGGGTCGAAGTCGCTCCGCCGCCGGGCGGAACGGGAAGAGCTCCGGGCGAGGCTCGGCGGCCGCCAAGGGCTCGAACCGGCGGCGGGCGAGCGGGCCGTCCACACCCGACCTCTATCTTTCGGAATACCATCCCTTCGTACAGCTCGACCTGGCGCGACTGCGACTTACGCCGCGACACTACGCGTACCTGCGGATCAGCGAAGGGTGCGACCAAAAATGTACGTTCTGCACCATTCCCGCCATCCGCGGGCGGATGCACTGCAAGCCGCCGGAGGTAGTGCTGGCCGAGGCGCGGGAGCTGGTCAGCGATGGCGCCGTGGAGATCGACCTCATCGGCCAGGACACCAGCAGCTACGGCCTGGGCGAAGATGCCATCGAAGGCGGCCTGGCGGGCCTGCTGCAACAGCTCAACCGCGTCGACGGGCTGGCGTGGATTCGCCTGATGTACGTGTACCCTTCGGTGTTCAGCGACGAGATGATCGACGCAATCGGCGACTGCGAACATGTGTGCAAGTACATCGACATCCCGCTTCAGCACATCAACGACCGCGTGCTGAGCGGTACGTACCACGCTCATCGCCGGTTTTCCCGGCGAAACCGACGAGGAATTCGAGGAACTGGTGCAGTTCATCCGCGAGTTTCGCTTCGACGCCCTGGGCGTGTTCCCCTACTCGCTGGAGCCGGAGACGCCGGCGGGGCGCATGAAGGACCAGATTCCCGATCACGTGAAGCAGGAACGTGTCGACCGGTTAATGTCAGTGCAGCAGGAGGTGGCGTTCGCGCAGGCCGATCGCCGTGTCGGCGACGGCTTCGAGGTGCTGCTGGACCAACGGGTCAAGCCCGGAGTGCTTGCCGGCCGACATCAAGGTCAGGCCCCGGCGGTGGACAGCGTTACGCTGGTCCGCGAATGCGACGCCGCGCCGGGCGAGTTTCTCCGCGTACGCTGCGTGGGACGCGAAGCCTACGACCTGATCGCGCTTCCCACGCGCGTCGCTCTGCCCGTGCTGGGTACATGACGCAAGCGCTGAACCTTCCCAATCAGATCACGCTGAGTCGCCTGGCGCTCGCGGTGGTCTTCTTCATCCTGCTTTCGCAGTACTCGCACCTGGCGCCGCAGCCGCTGATGCTGGACCTGGCGGTGGTGATCTTCCTGGTGGCGGCGGTCAGCGACATCCTCGACGGCTACCTGGCCCGCAAGCGCGGCCTGGTCACTCCTCTGGGGCGGATGCTCGACCCGCTGGTGGACAAGGTGCTCATCTGCGGCGCGTTCATCCTCTTCGTCGGACCGGGATTTACCGACGCCCGGGGGCATAACGTCACCGAAGTGCGCGCCTGGATGGTGGTGGTGATCGTAGGGCGTGAGCTGCTGGTGACCGGGCTGCGCGGCTTCAGCGAGGCGCAGGGCCGGGCGCTGGGCGCCTCCGTGTACGGCAAGGCGAAGATGTGGATGCAGAGCATCGCGGCCCCGCTCATCATGCTGCTCGTGGCGCATGAACCCACCTGGGCGGCGGGCGCCTGGTCCACCACCGTCAAACTGGTGCTTGCCTGGCTGACCGTGATCGCCACGGCGCTCTCCACCGTGCACTACCTGATCCACTCCCGACACCTTCTCGAGGAAAGCGCCGCCGCGTGAGCGATTTGACCTATGGGCAGGGTGTCATCCTCGGCGTGGTGCAGGGGCTCACCGAGTTTCTGCCCATCAGCAGCAGCGCGCACCTGGCCTTGGCGCAGCGCTGGATGGACGTCTCACCCAACAGTCCTACGACGCTGCTCTTTGACGGCCTGACGCACATCGGCACGGTGCTCTCGCTGCTCATCGTGTTCGCGCGTTCGTTCGTTGCCTACGTGCGGCGTTTCGTTTCCGAGCTGCGGCCGGGGTGGAGCCGGCGGCGCTATGCGTGCCGCATCGCGTGGCTGGGAATCGTGGCCAGCATTCCCACGGCCGTCATCGGACTAGGCCTGAAGGATGAATTCGCGGAGGCGTTCGATCAGCCGCGGCGCGTGGGAGTCGGTCTGCTGGTCACGGGCGTGCTGCTGGTGATCACCAGTGTCATTCCCCGCGGTCGGCGCGGATGGCGGCGGTTCACCTGGTGGCAGGCGGGGCTGGTGGGCCTGGCGCAGGGCGTGGCCATCGAGCCGGGCATCTCGCGCAGCGGTTCCACCATTTGCACCGCGGCGTTCTGCGGGCTGCGGCGGCGCTGGGCGGCGGAGTTCAGCTTCTTCATCGCCATACCGGCGATCCTCGGTGCCACGGCGCTGCAGCTCAAAGACACCCTGGAGGGAATGGACCCGGCGCAGACGGCGCTGGCGTGGGGGCCGATGCTGGCAGGCAGCGCGGTTTCGCTGGTCGTGGGCGTGTATGCCCTGAAGCTGCTGCTGCTCGCCACCCGCTGGGCGAAGCTCCATTACTTCGCCTGGTACTGCGGGGCGCTGGGGGCGCTCATGGCGGCGGGCGTGGTGTAGGAGACGCGGGGCGACCGGCGTTGCCCAGCAGTCGCGTAGTCGGCGCGGTCCAAGAATGCGGAATGGTGAATGTGGAACGCGGAAAGAGAGTCGCGCCATCCGAACAGAGCCGCGACCGCGAGGGGGCGGGCAAAGACCGCGACGTAGCGACGATGGTCGCGGCGCATCGCGTCAGCCCTGGGAGGGCGAACGCCCTCCGAATGCGGAATGCGGAAGATCGAGGCACAGCGGAACTCGCAGCGTCTGGCGGCGGGGCCGGTTTCGCAACCACCGGAAGGACCTTCGAGCCGCGGTCTACTCCTGCGCCCGGCTCGGATCATCGAGCTTGATCTTCCTTCCGCGCTCCTGGTAGTTAATACATGTCGGATAGAACAACGTTTGAAAAACGGATTGAATCTTCGGATCGGGATCGTCATAGATCGAGTTGATATAGGCCTTCATCTCGGGATCGTCCTTGCATCGGCTCGCGATGGCGGACATCGCCCAGCCTCGAACCATCAGGTCGTCGTGCGCTAGTTGGTCTTTGGCGAAAGAGATGACCTCGGGTGTGACCGGACGCTCCGTAAGGGCGCGCATAGCGTTCAGGCGAAGGCGAAGATCGTCGCCGCGCAGGAGCTCCTGGTAGAGCTTCTCCGCGGAATCGAGCTTCAGCCCCATCTTCGCCAGCCCCCACATGGCGGCCATGGCGATCGTAGGGTCACTGTCGGTAAGTAATCCGCGTAACAACTCCAATGACTCCTCGGTCGGGAAGCGGCCGAGCGCTTGCACAGCAAAGTCAGAGCGTCTCTTGCGAGTGCCATCCGCCGCCTCACCGGTCGCAAGCGCGCGGACGGTTTCGAACGATCCGAAGGGAATCGCGAGGGCGTCGTGGCGCGCCGCCTCGATATCCTTGAATCGTGCACGGCCCTTGCCGACATTGCTCGTGACGTCCAGCGGACCGGTCGGCCCTTTTTCGACAAGAAAAATAACGTCTTCCTCTCGTGTGTCGTCCGCCAGAACGTAAGCCCTGTCGTGGTAGACTCGGAATCGCACGTCGCAAGGCTCTCCGTCGGCCGGGTAGTATCCGAGGAACCGGAAGAACTCCCCCGGGCGCAGCGAGGGGAAAACAGAGTAGCTGTTGCCACACCCCGCGTTGTAGTGCGCCTGTGCCCGTTCCCAATGGCCCGTGGCGGTCAGCACATCGAGTTTGACGTATGGGTTGCAGTCCTGCGCCGCAAAGGCGAGTCGCTGCGACGTACGGTTGATCAGGTACAGCACGCAGTAGTCACCGTGGACCTCGCCGTAATCCGCAAAAAGCGATAGCTGCCCGTTGGGAGCAGGGACGTGAGCAGGCAGCTTGGACACAGGCTGGGGATCCCGTACACTCGGGTGCAGGCCCAACGGCCACGGCCCTTGAGCGCGGACAGGATGCATCGCTACGCCGGCGACACTCGCGCCCACCAAGCACGCGAAGAAACGTGTCCGCATGGGGGTTCCTCCTATCGTGCCATTGGGCCCGCGTCGTCGGATCCGCGTGGCACGGAACCGGTCTCGAAGCTCCGGTGCTCGCCTTCGCGAGAAGTTCCGGATGGAGTCGGACTCCACGCACGCCATCCTGTATTGTACCCGAAAGTGCCGTTGCAGACCCACGGAAATGCCCGCGGCCGAACGCAATCCGTCCGCCGGGGGACCCGACGACCCCCTGATCTCTGCGCCCAGGCGTGCGTCGGAGCCAGGACGAAGGGCGGCGCGGCGGTTGGAGTCAACTGCTGGGAGCGAGCTCGCCAACCACCCGTTCAGCCGGGCGGGAAATTGCTAAAGCGGCGCGGCCCCCTCCCGGCTTCCTCTTCCCTACTCCCTTCGTGCCCTTTGCATCGTTCACCTCGTCATGTCGTCACTCGTCGCTACGGTGCCGGAATCCACACGTTCAAGCCGGTGACACGGGCATGCCGACCGGCAGGAAAGCCGGTCCCTCAGCGCGGGCCGGCACAGCAGTGCCCGCCGGACAGCATCCTGCGGCACTCGGCAAGCAAACCGGGACCAGACGCAGCACCGCTCAGACGGGTTGCATGGGGTCGGCGTCGGCGCTACTGACCGAAACCGGCACGCCGGTCAGCGCGTCGGACAAGCGCGACGCCAGGGGCGCCAGCGCCGGCCGCTCGCTCGCCCAGTGCCCGAGTGCCACTGCAGTGGCACCCGACCGGATCAACGACAGGGCGTCGTGGTGACGGATTTCCCCGGTCACCACCACGTCCCCCGGGGAAAGCGCGGCACGATGCGGCAGCGAACCGGCGGCGCCCACCACCACCACGCCGCGGGTCACGGCACGATCCATGGGACCCACTACCTGCACGCAGCGCGCCGCGGTGACCTTCTTAAGGCGTCGCGCCAGTTGCCCGAGGGTGGTCCGCGGCGGGAGGATGCCGACGCGGCCGATGCCGGGCGTCGGCTCGCCTTGCAGCGGATACAGATCGAAGGCCGGCTCCTCATAGGGGTGCGCCTGCCGCAGCGCCCGCACCACGCGCGAAAGCGACGCCGACGGCGCCACCACCTCCAGCCGCACCTCCTCGACGTATTCCAGCCGCCCGCGCTCGCCGACCGCAGGGTGCGTGGAGGCGCCGCCCAGAAAGGTGCCCTGTCCGCGCAGCCGATAGCTGCACCGGGCGTAATCGCCGATGCGACCGGCCCCGGCCGCGAACATCGCCTCCGCGACGTCGTCGAGATGTGTCGCGGGGACGAAGACAACGACCTTCACCCGATGGGTCGCCGACTCCGCGGGAGCCTCCAACGGCTCGGTGCGTTCCATGCCGCAGAGCCCGGCCATCACGTCGTTGGTGCCGCCCTGGGCCGCATCCAGGGCCGTGTGCGGTGAGTAGATGGCGATGCCCGACCGAATGCAGCGAAACACAACGGCGTCCGTCCCCGCCGACGGCGTCCGCAGGGACGCAACCGGCCGGTAGATCGGCGGGTGATAGGCGACCACGAAATCGACCCGCTCGCGAATCGCCTCCTCGACGACCTCCGCCGTCAGGTCGATGCAAAGCAGAACCCGCGACACTGACGCCTCGAGGTCGCCGGCAATCAGCCCGACGTTGTCGCCCGCCTGCGCCAGCTTCAGCGGAGCGATCCGTTCCAACACGTCGCAGAGCCCGGCGACCGTCTTGGGCACTTCGACCGCGGGCGTTGTCGCCGCGGCAGCGCCCGTGGGCGGCGCTTCAGCGATCGGCGCGGGGCGTTCCGCCCGCGCCATGACCCGAGCGGTTGCCGACCCTGAGCCCGCGACGCGAGAGTTGGCGCGCAGCGCTCCCGTTCCACGGCCATCCATATCGGGCGTCGCACGCGGCTTCGTGACCGCCGCCAATCCGGCGGCGGCGCCGGCCACGCGCCGAGCAGTCGGCGCGGGTTTGCGGTTGGTCGGCGGACGGTGATCCACGCCGGGCGCCTTGCCGCGATGCGCACGGCGTGCAGGTTTTCGCGGGCGCGGGTTGGCCCGCCCCGTCGACGCCGGAGAGATGCGGCGGTTGGCCTTGCTTGCACCTGCTCGCCTAGGGGTGGTCGGTTTCTTGCTCACGCCAGGCCGCACTCCTTTCGCACCAGTTCGACAAACGCCTGCGAGAGACGCCGCGTGAGCGGGCCCACGCCACCGCCTCCGATCCCGTGACGCTCCACCGCGCTGACCGGCAGCACCTGCATCATGCTGTTCGTTAAGAACACTTCCTCGGCGCCCAACAGGTCGTCGATGGACAACAATGCCTCGCGAGCCTCGATCCCCAGCTCGCTCGCCAGCGACAACACCGCTTCACGGACGATTCCCGGCAGCACCGGCGTGTGCTTCGCGGGCGTCTTCAGCATGCCGCCGCCGACGAGGAACACGTTGCTGATGCATCCTTCCGCGAGGTGGTTCTGCGTCGTAAACCACAGTGATTCCATACATTGCGCGCGCTGCGCCTCGCGTAGCGCCAGCAACCGGGCATGATACGCGGTGGTCTTGTGCCCGGCGACGGGGTCGGTGGGCGACTGGCGAAAATCACATAGTTTCACACGCACGCCCTGGCTATAGGCGGACGCTGGAAATGGAGAAAGATCAGCCACGCTGACGCAGACGCTCGGCGGCGGTGGTTCGTCGCCGGTGGCGGCCAGCAGATCCCCGGCGGAGACGGTCAGCCGCACGCGGGCGTCTCGCAGCCCGTTGCGTTCCAGCAGGTCGAGAAAGTCCACCCGCGACGGGAGCTCCTCGCGGGCGATGGGTCGTAGGAGTCTGGCGGCGGACGCCTGCAAGCGCTGGAGATGGGACTCCAGCCGGAACACGCGGCCGTTCTCGGCGCGCATGGTCTCGAAAAGTCCCGCGCCGTGGAGCCAACCTCCGTCGAACACGCCGATCCGGGCCGTCTCCGCGGCCACGAACTCCCCGTTGAGCCATACGACGGCGTCCATGGTTTAATCCTCCACCGTGGTGGCGTCGGCCTCGTCGCAGCCCAGCGCCCGGAGCATGCCCGCCGCCTTAGCCTGCGTTTCGGCAAGCTCCTCCTCGGCAAGGCTGCCTGCGACAATGGCGCCGCCGGCGTGCAGCCGAACGGTATCGCGCGCCTGGGTCATGGTGCGGATGGCGACGTTGAGCACCATCGACCCGTCCACGCCGATGTAGCCGATCGAGCCGCAGTAGACGCCGCGCGGCGACGGCTCAAGCTCGTCGATGATCTGCATCGCCCGAATCTTCGGGGCGCCGGTGATCGAGCCGCCGGGGAACGACGCACGCAACAGATCGCACCAGTCGCGCCCAGGCGCAAGGTCGCCCTCGATCGTCGCGACGCGATGGAACACCGTGGGGTGGCTCTCGACCGCGCCGGCGTCGACCACCCGCACGCTACCCGCGCGACACACCCGGCCCAGGTCGTTGCGCAGAAGATCCACGATCATGTTGAGTTCGGCGCGGTCCTTATCGCTTGCCTCCAGCGCCGCGCGGTGAGTTGCGTCCGACTGGGCTTCCTCGCCGCGCGGGCGCGTTCCCTTGATGGGGCGGGTGACCACGTGACCGGCGCGCAGCTCCAGGAACAGCTCCGGAGACGCCGACAGCACGGCTCCATCCCCGGTTGCGATATACGCCGAATAGGGCGCGGGATTGACGCGGCGCAGCCGTCGATAGGTGGTCAGCGGATCGGAGGCTCGCGCCACGGTGTAGCGCCGTGCGAGGTTCACCTGGTAGATATCCCCGGCCCGGATGTACTCCAGAGCCTGCGCCACGCGCGCCAGGTACGCCCGCCGCGTCATGTTCACCGTTGGCGTGGGAACGTCCGGCCGCGGCGGCGCCTGCGGCTGCCAATCAGCAACGCGGGCCAGACGTTCGCCGACGGAGGTCAGGCGATCCTTGACCGGCGCGCGCGGCATCGGTGCGTCCGCTGGCCAGTCGACCGCCACCGCATACCAGGCGTCGGCGGCGTGGTCATATACAGCCGCGGAATCGTAGAGGCGGAAATGAGCCAAGGGGGTGCGGGCCGCCTCCGCGCCTGCCGGTGCGCGGTTACCGGTGCCACCTCGCCCGTTCGATCCAGATGCCGGCGCGGGCGGTCGGGTGGCGGCGGGCTCGATTGCCCGCCCCGCTTCGTAGGAGAAGTAGCCGATCCACCCGCCAGTGAATGGAAGGTCTGTCCGCGGCGGCTCCATAGTGGGGTAGCGCGCGACACATGCCGATAGCGCGGCGACCGGGCAGCCCACCTGTCCGGTAGAAACGATCAATTCGTCACGCGACTGAGCAGCGAAGATGGAATAGGCCGGGGCGTTCGGAGCGGGGAGTGTGGTTTCGAGGACGGCCGGCGCGGGGCCGGCTGCGAACGCCAGCAGCGCCGCCTCCGGATGCACACGACGCGCCAACGGTTCGATCACCGCTTGCGCCAGCGCCGTG
The DNA here is from genome assembly GCA_016208685.1 of Planctomycetota bacterium. GTDB lineage: Bacteria > Planctomycetota > Phycisphaerae > UBA1845 > UBA1845 > JACQXM01. The sequence continues at coordinate 17,264 of JACQXM010000003.1, forward strand.
CCGACACGACCCTTCGAAGCTGCGCTGAGTACCTTCGCCATCGCCGGCGGCAGAGTATAGCCGCAAGCGCGTCCGCGATCGCCCAGTCATGCCGCGCGGTCCCCGCCAAATGCGGAAGCCGGAATCATCACCGTGCGCCGAGTCGGCCGGTTAGGGGGCGAGCGTCGCAAAAGAGAAGCCCTCTGCCTTCGTTGCGACGAAAGCAGAGGGCAATGAAAACTAAGCCGGAAAGCCGACAGGGCAGCAGCCGGCGCGGGCCGACATCGTGCCCCACGGCGGGCGTTGTTCTACGCTGCGGCCACCGCCGTACGGCGGCCGAAGTACACCTTGCCGAATACCAGCAGGAGCAGGCTGAGAACCACCAGCCCCCACTCGGAGACCGCTGGAACCACATCCGTGCAATCGCATGCGGCGATGCAGCTTTCACCGACCGGGCAATCGGAATCGTCGTTGCAGGTCATGTGCGTGCTGCAACACACGGGCACGCCGAACACAGCGTCGTCCACGCCGGGGCAGTTGTCGCACTGGTCGTCCACCCCGTCGCCGTCGCTATCGCCCAAGCAGGCAGAGCCGGCCCCGAGGTGCGTTCCGCCCTGTGCCGCACACGTGGCGGGAAGCACGTCTACGATGCAGCTCTTATTGGGTAGGCAGCAGGCGCCGCACAGGCCGTTGTTGGGATGGTCGCACAGCCCACTGCCGTTGCACACGTCGTCGGTGCACTCGTTGCCATCGTCGGGGCAGGGCGTCCCCTGCGGCTGGAAGGTGTCTCCCGGGCAATCCACACCGTCGCCAGGACAGAGCTCATCGCGGTCGCATTCGTCAACCGCCGGACGGCACACCGTGGTGTTGGGTGCGTAGTCGTCCGCCGGACACGCCGCTCCCTGCCCGGTGCAGAGCTCGGGAACGTCGCAAACGCCGGCAGCGGGCCGACATTCGGTAGTCGGCGGCTCGAAGGTATCCGGCGGGCAGTTCGCGTCCTGACCGGTGCAAAACTCCGGCACGTCGCACACGTCAGCTTCGGGCCGGCACTCCGTGGTCGGGGGCTGGAACGCATCGCCGGGACACGACGGCCCCTGGCCGGTGCAGAACTCCGGCACGTCGCAATCACCGGCGGACGGCCGGCATTCGAGCGTGTTGGGCTGGTAGCCGTCAGGCGGGCAATCCGGGCCGTCGCCGGGGCAGAACTCGGTCACGTCGCAAACGTCGACACCCTGTCGGCACACGGTGGTCGGCGGGGCGAAACCATCGACCGGGCAGTTGGGGTTTTGCCCGGTACAGAACTCCGGCACGTCGCAGAAACCGGCCGACGGGCGGCATTCGAGCGTTCCGGGCTGGTACACATCCGGCGGGCAAGCCGGGCCCTGGCCGGTACAGAACTCGGGAACGTCGCAGTCGCCGGCCGAGGCGCGGCACTCCACGGTGCTGGGCTCGAAATCATCGGGCGGACACTGGTCCGACGCGCCCGTGCAGTATTCTTCCACGTCGCAGACTCCCGCCGCGAACCGACAGACCTGCGTGGGCGGCGCCAGGTTCGGCACGCAGGCGCCGTTCCCGTCGCAAACGTCGGGTTGATCGCAAGGCCCGGTGGGTGTCTGGTTGCCGCAAGGGGTCCCCAGGTCGGCGGGCGGGTTGATGCAGCCGAGAATCGGATCGCAAAGGTCGAGCGTGCATTCATTGCCGTCGTCGCAGTCCACCGAGGGATCGATCGCCACGTACGAGCACGCTCCGCTTTGCGGATTGCAAATGTCTTCCGTGCACAGGTTGTTGTCGTTACAGTGACCGTCATCGACGAAGTAGCAGCCGGTCTGCGGGTCGCAGAGGTCCGCGGTGCAGGCGTTTTTGTCATCGCACAACTTGGGAGCGAACACGCAGGAACCGCCGACGCAACCGTCGATCGTGCACTCACTGTGATCGTCGCACTGCGAGTCAAGGGAGCATTCCGTGATGCGGAACTGGATGACGAGGTCGTTGAAGTCACGATCCGCCGCCAGACCCTGGTTGTCCGGGTCGGTGTTGCTGCCCTGCGGCCCGTTGAGATCCTCCCAGAACACCAGCCAGACCGTTTCGCTCGCCGGAACTCCAGGCGCGCCCACGATCTTGTAGGTCACCATGTGATCCAACCCGTCGGAGTTGGCGGTTTCCTCGGAGTAATGTTCATTGACCAGACCGGCGTCGGAATCGTTGGCCCGCGCCCACATCACCAGCGAACCAATGGGGAAGGCCACCGTGCCGGACCCACTGACCGCGAAGTTCGACCCGCTGATGTCGAAGAGCTTCACGTAACCGCTGCCCGAGTTGTAACCGACCTCTTGCGGGAAGCCTGCGAATCGCGCCTCGGCGGTTGCGAATTTCGTGCCGTCCGTCCAGGTGTCGTCGTCCCCGGTCCCGGGACCACCGAAGAACATGTGCAACAGGGAGCCGTATCCGTCGTCGTCGATCCGGTACGCCGTGGTCGTACCATTGGTGAAGACGGTGTTCAATCCGGTGGGGATCGGAGTGCCCGTTCCCACAAAGCTGCCGCCGTAGACGCCGTTGAGAATGTCAACGTGCGTGACCCCGGTGACCAGCACCGTGGTATAACTGGCCAGCGCCGGCGCGGCGACGAGTCCCAAAGCCAGCGCCAGCGTCCAAGCTCTATGCCGCAGAAAACCGCGTCCCAACATGTTCCACTCTCCTCCTGACACGCCTGTGGCACTCAGCCGCAGACGCTTTACGATACGACGCCCCGGTTTGCCTTGCCGCGAACCGACAACCTCACCGCGCACGCGATCCTCGCGCCGCGCGGTAGAAAGCGCCGCCATTCCGCCGCCCTTAGCCTGAACCGATGGAGCCGCGCCCTCGCACCGCCGCAGGGCAACGGAGAAATGCCGCATCCCTCCTCCACCAAGCCTCGGGACCGCAACCTCAAACCGTGAGTCTAACGATCAAGAAGCATCGGTTCAAGAAAAAAATCGGCAAAGGCCACGCCGGCGCGTTCCCCCGATAAACAGACGCTTCACGAGTCGGCGGGCTCGTCCGGCCAGGTACCACGGAAGACCTCGACCGCCGGGCCGGTCATGTACACGTGTTCGTCGGCCGCCCATTCGATCGTAAGCGACCCGCCGGGCAATACCGCCTCGATCGTTCGATCCGTACGTCCGGTAACCGCGCCAGCAACACACACCGCGCAGGCGCCGGTGCCACACGCCTGCGTGGCCCCCGCTCCCCGTTCCCAGGTGCGTATCCTTACGCGGGAGCACGACTCGACCACGGCGAAATGGGCGTTGATGCGCTGCGGGAACTGCGGCGCGGTCTCGATCAACGGACCGACACGCGAAAGCGCCACGGTCTCCACGTTCTCAACGAACACTACGGCGTGCGGGTTTCCCACGGACACGCAGGTGACGGCAAGCGTTCGCCCATCGACTGAAAGGGGATATTCAACCATGGGTTCGGCGCCGACCGCCGCGGGAAGCGCCATGGGGTCGAGGCTCGGGCGTCCCATGTCCACGCGGACGGCCCGGACCAGGCCGGCGTGCAGGACGCACTCCGCGGCCTTCACCCCCGCATCGGTCTCAATCGTCAGCCGCGGACCGGGCGCGAGCCCGTTTTCCACCGCGTACTTCGCCACGCACCGAATCCCATTGCCGCACATCTGCGCCCGGGAGCCGTCGGCGTTGAACATCACCATGCGCACGTCAGCACACTGTGATGGGGTAATGAGGATCAAGCCATCCGAGCCCACCCCGGTGTGACGCGCGGATATGCGCCGCGCGAGTGCCGCGGGGTCAACAACGAGCGAGTGGAAGCAATCGACGTAGACGTAGTCGTTGCCCAACCCATGCATCTTCGTGAAGTTCATGGTCGCGATCGTAACCGCTCAAGGTGTATGCGACAGGGGCGCGGCAGGGGATGCCGCGGTAAAGGTGACCACGGGCAAGCAGCCTACCGCGTGCCGGGGCATTCCACCGGAGCCCGGGACGCACGCGGGGACGATCGCGGGCCGATGGGGTAGTGCCTCGCAGTAACTTGACCCTATGTAGATCGCTCGCGCGGCGAGCTACCGGCCTTCGTGGGGTCGCGCGGGCTCAGGGCCCGCGGCTCGATATGGTCAGATATCGACGAAACACGACTCTAGGCCTGGAGGTCCAGATGCAGCCGGCCGTTGGGATCGCGGGTTACGCCCGATGCCGAATCGGCCGGCGCGGGAGCCGCATCGGCGTCGGGCTGCGAATCGAAAGCGCGTCCCTGGCTGCCGGCCCCCTCCGAATCGGTGAAGACCTGGGTATCGGCGTCCGCGGTATCTACCGTCGTACCCGCCTCGTCGACGGCACGGCTCTGCCGCCCGGCGGCGAGCACATCCTCAGCGCGGCGCGACTCGCGGGAGGCCGCCGTCTCCCGTGCCTGGGCCGCGGCCTGCGCTGCCGAGGCCGCGATTGCCGAAGGCATCTCCGCCATCCGCCGTCTCCGTGCGCCAATACTGATACCGCCTAAACCCCTATCGGTCGCCGCCCCGGCCTCCGTTGAGGCGAGTCCGACGCGCTCCACCGGCTGAGCCCACGTTCCGAACCCGAGGGGACAATTCCACGGGCGGCGTTATCGGCGTCGGGCACGGACTGCCGATGAACACCCCAGCGGCACCGGCGGTGGGGCCGCCAGGGTCGCGCCGGCGGCGGTGACGGTATGGAAGTCGGATCGCGCCGCGGGCGGCCAGTTACCCAAGGACGGACGATCGGGAGGACGACGAATGCTACGACTGCAACGCCGAAAGGTGACAACGCTACTTGCCGGCGGGATCACGCTGACGGCCATCGGCCGTTGCCTTCCCGAGGAGTATTTCGCGCTGAGCGCACGAAACATCGCGGTGGCCGTCGCGGACGGCATCATCGCCACTACTTTCGTGATCCCTCTGTTCGAGGCCCTCGATCTGCCCACCGACCCCACCGGTAACGGCGGCAACGGAAATGACGGCGGTACCGACACTACTACCGACACCACCGCCAACGGCACATAGCAACTCGGGGTGAAGATCCCGGGGTCAGGCTCGGCACAAGCGTCCCAAACCCACAGATGACGAGCGGCAGGTCCGTGCGCCGCAGGCTCTTCCAGGCGCTGCCGCGGCGCGGGCCCCCGCGATCTGCCGGCGGACCCGAATCTCAGGTCGGGATCGAGACACGCCGGCGCGGCGCTCCCGCGGTCGGGAGCGCGCCCGGTGCATGGAAAGGGCGACATCGGAAGTCTGATCCCGATGCCGCCCTTGTTGTTTACCACACCTCTGCTCGTTACCGCGTCGGTGATCCTCGCGGTGGGGCGGGCGGAAAAGCCCGCCCCACCGTTCGGATTCTTATCTACGCGGCTTCCGAGACGATCGCCCGACCGCCCCTACTGCGGCGGACAGTTCGGACAGGTCGTGCCCGGAATCGAACAGGTACCCACACCCGGCGCCGTGCACGCCGCGCCCAGGTTGCTGCATCCGTGCCCACTGGTGCTGCACACGTAGGCCGGATAGGCACCACCCTGGAACGCCTTGATGGTATTGAACACGTCGCCGATGTTGCCGGACTCGTTGATGCAAGTCTCGAGGCCGAGTAAACCAGCGCCCACCACGTCGGACACGGTGACGTGCGGACGGGTCGGGAGCACCTGGAACGACTGCAAGAGGGCCAGGAAGTCGTTGGTGTTCACCACGCCGTTGGGCGCGTCCCATGCGCCCGCGACGAACGAACCGACGGTGTCGCCCCACTTCTTCGGGCAGGGCCTGCCGACGGTCACGACATCCAGACCGGACGTGAAGATGATGTTGTCCTCCGTCGCGCGGATACGGAACTTAGCGGGCGGAGGAGTGCATTCACCCTGGCCGGCAGCGCACTGACCGGCGCCGCAGACCGCAGCGCACGGCTGTCCGCCGACGGAGCAGGTGAGCGGCGCGTTGGCGTTCTCCGGGATCGGGAAGATCTCGCAGTCGCCGACGTGCACCACCGTTTCGGTCCAGACACGAGCCGCCGGTTTGTTGGCGTCAGGCACCAGCCGCGACAGACCGTTGGCGTCCGGCGTGTCCACCCAGCCGAGGTGGACCGGATCACAGGTGTTCGTGCCACCGCACTGGGCGTTGGTGTAGCAATCCGCCTGGTTGTTGATGCACTTGCCCGGATAGACGCGCTGCACCTCGTACTTCACCGGGTTGGTGTTGGCCGGATTCGGCTTGAACGAGATGTAGCGGTTCTTGGCACGGTTGTGCGGAGCATCGGCAGGCAACGCATTCTGGACGTTGACCGTCGGGTTGCAGATGATGCCGATCTCCATCTCGCTGATGTTCTGCCCCGCGTCCTGCTCCGAGCCCAGCGCCGAGTAGCCGCCGATCCGGATCAGGTAGCAGGCATCCTTGGTGACGTTCAGCTCCACGCCCGAGGTAGTACCACTGGCGGCGCAGTAGTCGTCGTTGCAGGCCCGCGAGAGGGCCGGTGAGAACGTGCAGGCGCACGCCTCGTTGGCGACGTTGCTGCTGAAGACTTGCAGCATTGCGTCATACGTCAACTCGCGGCACATGTGAATCGACATGTGACCGCTGCACGGCGCGGTGTACTCGTACCAGATGTCCGACTGGAACGCATCGCCATCGGCACAGCCGGTCACACCGAACTGCGGCCCGTCCGTGGTCGCCAGCCGGTTGTCGGTGGGAACGTTGCACCGGTAGGCGTCGGTCTGCGGCGGACGCGGCGAACAAACTGCGCCCACTGACGCCCAGTGGCAATCCGGGGACAGGAGGTTGCACGGCTCGTCGATGTCCGTACCCGCCGGGTTGTTGGTGCACTCACCCAGGTTGGGGTCGGAAGTCTGTCCGGTGCAAACCACGGTCGCGTCGGCGCAATCGTTGTTTAGCGGATTCGGACAGCCGCCCTGCTGGTTGAGTTCCGTGCACGTCAGGAACGGGAAGGCCACGCCGTTCAGCGGCTGGACCTGCGTACCCACGCACTGGAGGTACGTTCCCGTGTCGTCGCAAACCGGTCCCGGCTTGCAGCAGGCCACGGGCACGTTGCCGCAACCGCCGTCCTGGCTGGTCGGCGGGTTCGAGGCGCCCTGGATACCGCTGCTCACGCACCATGCGTACTCCTGCGAAACCAGGTCGGCATACTCGTAGGTGCCGTTGGTATCGCGAACGCTCATGTTGTTCCCGTCGAAGCTCTGGGCCCAGAACACGGTGCAGCGGCCTTGCGTCTGGACTTCGCCTTCGCCGTCGATGCCAATCCAGTAGCAGTCGCCCTGATTGACCGTGGCGGACGGGCTCAGCGGCGCCGAATAGCGCCAGCAACGGCTCGAACCAGCACCGCCGTCCGACGGCTGGAGAGCATCGGGATTGAGATCCCAGTATCCGGCCCCAGGCGTTCCCGCGATGGGCAGACCCGGCAGGCCGAAGTCGTCCTCATAAAGGTAGGCCCGGAAGGCATCCGGCGGCTTGGTGCCGCCGCTGCTGCCCGAGCACTCGAAGCTGCCCGTACCACCGCCCTGGTCGCCCACCCAGCAGGGGAACCAGCAAAGGCGATCGATGCTGGCGCCGTCCGCCCGGAAGTCGTCCACGCGCCGCTCACCGATGGCGCGGTCGCTGGGGAAGATGTACGTGGCGTTCATCGACTGGCAATGCTGCGGATCCTCGATGGGGCAGATCGGACAGGGGTTGGCCGCGCAGAGCACGCCGCCGTGGAAGTCGCCGCTCAGGCCGGCGCACGTCGTCGACGTAACTCCGGCGCCGCTGTTGTCCTGGCAATCGCCGGGACCGATGCAGCAGGCACCCAGACAGCACGCACCCTGGCCGGCACCGCAACCCGCCGGCTGAACCGCGGGCAGACAGGCCGCGACTGCCGGGTCATCGTCACCCAGCCACTCGCCGCCGCCGGCCTCGCAATCGAACTTGTTGATTACGCTGCACATATCCGCCGGGTTGGCCTCGTTGCAGCAGGCCGCCAGCGGGCACGGCTCGACGTAGAGGTGCATCTGGTATTCGGTGTTCATGCGCTGGCAGGCGTCACCGAACACACCGGGCACCGTCGGGTCGTTGCAATCGCCGTCGCCGACGCAATCAAAGCCGGTCGCGGCGCAATTGCTGATGGCGAAGAGCTGATAGACGTACGTACCCGCGGGCACGGTGAACTGGCCGGACCAGTTGCCGTCAGTACAGCAATGCGAGTTGTTGCACGCGGAACCGAACCCTTCCATGTCCAACCCGCCGGCATCGAGATCGGCAAAGATCGTATTGCCGCCGGTGCACGGACAGGTGGGCTCCAGCCAACGCGTGATCGGAGCCCAGATGGGATCGTTGCAACAGAGGTTGACGGTCACGACGCCGCAGTTGTCGAGGTGGAACATCTCGTACCAGCCGGCGCTGGGGATGTAGGCACACTCGTCGCTGTAGACGGCGGGGGACGTCGAACCGGAGATATCCACCTGCACGGTCCCGATCGATGGAACCGCGATGTTGTGAATGTCGCCGTTAGGCCCGCTCGTCGCACCCTGGCAGTCGAGCTCGCACACGCCGCCCGGACAATCACTGTCCAGACTGCACGTGGCGGCCGAGTTGCTGCACGTTCCGAAGTCCTTGCAGCAATCCAGACCAGTGAGCGACTGCTTGCAGCAGTTGTTGGTGCACTCGTTGCCGAAACCGTTCGGGGTGCCGCCGGCCGCAACACAATCGGCGGCCGCCGTCGGACCACTGAACTGCTGGCAACCGACGGGAACGAGCTCACGCCCGATCTTCGGAATACCCCCGCGACCGGCCGGGATGGCCTTGTAGGTGTCGTTGATGGCGGCGGTACAGGCGCACACGACATTCCCGCCCGCACCAACCGCGTTGAGCGCACCGTTGGGGCAAGTGACTAGAATGCCACCCGCTGTGCCGTTGATCACGGTGAGGGTGTCACCCGCGTTACAACGCAGGAAGCTAGGCGTGATGAGCTGGCCGCCTACCATCGGAAGCACGGTGACCGTCCGGTTGGCGCGGTCCGCCGGGTTGTCCGGGATGCAGCAAGCGAGGTTGCCACACACGCCGCCGGCGCAGAGCATGGCCGGCGTCGGTCCCGCGGCAATCTCCGCCGCCGTACGCGGCCCCTTCCAGTCACGCGTGCTGCACGCTTGTACCTGGCTCAGACCGCAATCGCGGTCCCGGTCGCAGGGCGCGCCCGTACCGGTGCAGAAGCGGCACTCCCACTGGTGGGTGTCGGCGCAGCTTCCGTCGGTGCGATCGCAGCAGGCACCCAGCGGATCGGCGATCTTGTCGCCGACCAGCTCAAACTGGAGCACGTTGTTGGCGTTAAGGTTGGCGTTGAAATTCAGCGCTCCTGCGCCGCCCGAAGCGGTCTTGGCGACCATCTTGGCGGTGTCGTTACCGCCGACGTTGGCCGCGCCCGTGTGCAGCAGCCAGTGGAAGTTCAGGTCTTCCTCGCCTGCGAACTGGCTGATGCCGAGGGAGGAGGCCACGCCACCGCGGGCCACGACGTAGCCCGCCGCGGGAATGACGAAGGGAGGATCACGCTCCGTCTCCTCGAACGGACCCTGCGGCTGCGTGCCATCGCAATCCGGGCCGCAGTCCACGATGATGTTGTAGTCCTGGATACCCGGGTGCGGGAAGCGGACTCCGAAGGAGGCCACGCGCACCGGCGGGTTGGCGTTGTTATAGAAGTCGAAGACCACCCACTCATTGGGCTCTTCCACGCCGCCGCGGAAGCGGAACTCCTTGAGCCGCAGGAACGAGGTGTTGGACAGGGCGTAGTCATCGCCCAGGGCCACGAACTTGCCCGAGCCGTTGCACTCCGAGGTAAGCTTGTCGTCGCAGAGGTTCTGGCCCGTGCCGCCCAGCTCGCACACGCCGCCGCCGGGGCAGTTCACGTTGGTATCACAGCTTTCCTGGTGCCGGTCGCCGCCGTTGCAGCGCGGCCAGCAGTCGGAATCAAACTCGCAGATACCGCCGCCGATGCGGCAACGCCGCGGGGAGGTGACCACCTTGCCCAGGTCGGCGCCGTCGGTGCCCGCAGGGGCGATACCGCTGCTGTACTTCGGGCAGCCGAGGTCGGCGTCGCAGGTGTGCAGGAAGTCATCCGGATCCTCGAGGCGAACCCAGATACCCGAGGCACAGTTCGCCAGGGTGGTGCGGCTGCACGTGCCGTCGCCGTTGTTCGGCGCCCCGGCGGGATAGGTGCAGCAACGGCCCTGCGGCGGGTTGCCGGCCTGTCCGGGCGTGGCGCGAACCTGGCACTCATCGGTCGCCTCATCGCAGAAGGTGATGTTGCTGCCCGTGGTCTTGGGAATGCAGGCTTCCGCACCCGGGCAATCCGAGCTGAGCACGCAGTTCTGGTGGCTGCTGGGCGTGGGAAGGTCAACGCAGGGCCCGTTGGCCACCGCGATGTTGCAGCACTCCTTGGCGCAGCGGTTCAGCGCCATGGTGTTGCCGGGACCGCTGGTAGCGGCCTTGCGCGCTTCGCACACGCCCGCGTCGTTGCAACGATCGTCGGTGCAGTAGGCGCCGTCCAGATTGCACCGCGTGTTCACCGGCGCGTTGCTGGCGACGCAGATCCCGCCGACGCAGTTACCCACGCGGCAAGCCTGGTTGCCACCGGCACAGGTGGGGTCATTGGCCGCCGCCGCGCAGCAATCCGAATCGCAGGTGCACGCCCCGCCGGGAGCCACGGTGCCACCGGAGGCAAGCACCGAATCCCCCGCGGGCGCGGAGGCCGATCCAATGCGCGCCCAGCGAATCCCGTCGCGGAGCTCGTCCGTGGCGGGCAGGATTTGCGCGCGCTTGATGTTCGCGTCCACCGCCCCGCGAGTCGGGGTAGCGGTGGCGGCAACGCCCGTTGCGGCAAGCCGCTCAGCGTTGGCCTGGCTGAACGCTTCGCGCTCCGCCTCGCTGGTTATCCGACTCTTAATCGCCTTTTCCTTCTCGCGGCTGACCGGCGCCGCCCCCTCGCGTGCCGGTGCGCCCGGGATGGCAAGACCGAAGGCGATCAAACCTCCGGCGACGACCCCGGCCACCAGGCACCATGTACGGTAACCATGACCTCTCATTCCGTTCCTCCCTACGATTTCAATATACCGACCTGAACAATCGGCACCGCCCATGCGCAAACCGATGCGCATGGGCCAACGACCAAAACCGACAAAACAGAAAACTTACGATCCTTGGCGGAGTACACCTCCACCAAGGGGAATCCCAACCTAAACCCGCTTACCTAATCGCCAGGACGCTATCACCCGAAAAAACGGTGCTTGTTGCTCCCGCTCCCCTGACTGCGCATGAAACAGTCCAGTAACTATCCGCGATTGTACCGGACCAAGCAGCCAAACGCAAGCACATATTCAACCTGGAAAATTTTCCAAACCGGCCCGGACGGCCCGCCAACCCCGCATTCCGCCCCGACCCACCAATCGCCCCCAATCCGCATGCCCCCGCACCATGCGCCAGCACCACTGTAACACGTGCAGCGTAACCTATGCACGGTTCCAGCGGGCGCAGCGGCGGGTGCCGGTGCGCGCTCCGTCAGCGGCCAGCGCCGCGGCCCTGGACATTCATCGGCCAACGGAAGAGCACCAACAAGCATCGCGCACGGCCGGAGCGGCGCAGGCGACCCAGAGGTGCTGTCGTCGGCTGCCCGGGGCCGTCCCCGCCTCCAGTGGACGGTTCTTAACGCCATAACCCCCGGTGGGGGGGCGCGGCGACGCGGCTTTCGCGCGGGCGGCATCGGCGGGCGCACGCCGTACGCCCCCGTACGGAAACAGACCCGTTCCGAACCCGAGCCGCGCGCGGAAATTTGTCGATGCTCCATTGTATTGACACGGCGATATAATGTAGCGTATACTACATTCCATGGAAAGTCGCGGGTGGTGGAGTTGTGCGATGTCGTGTCGATCTCTGACACGTTGGCAGCGCGCCAACCGTGCCCCCGACCGGTCGGCCGCGCGGCGAAAGGCGCGGTCGATTGTGGCATTGGTGCTGGCGCTGGTCTCGGCGGCGGCGGACGCCGCGCGGGCACTGGGCCAGGGTCGCCCGCCACAGGCGGCGCTGGGCGATCCCCGAACCGACGAGGACCGGCCGCTGGTCGGCGATCGCCCGGATTTCACGGAAAGCACCGAGACCATCCCGCGCGGACGCCTGCAGGTCGAGGGCGGCTATACCTTCGTGCACGATCGCGCGCATCGCCGCCGCGTGCACCGGCAATCCGCGCCGGAGCTTCTCGGGCGTCTGGGGCTGACGGAGCGATGGGAGCTCCGTCTCGGCTGGAGCGGTTACGACTGGGAAAACGTGCTTTCACGTATTCGGCGCGACGACGGCCGGTGGGAGTCGATGACCACCATCGCGCAAGGCGCAAACGACATGAGCATCGGTGCCAAGGTGAAACTCTGCGACCAGGCAGACCTCCGCCCGCATCTTGGCCTGATCGGGCAGATCAGTGTGCCGTCCGGTTCGATCGGGCTCCGTACCGGCGACGTGGACCTGGAAGTGAAGCTGTTGTGGGCTTACGACCTGACGGATCGGTTCTCGCTGGCGGGGCGTCGGCGTCGGTTTCGCTCGCCGTGGAGTTGGCGCCGCGCTGGGGAGCGTACCTGGAGTACTTCGGCTACTACCCCAACGCGCCGCACCGCGGCGCGGCCCATTACTTCAACGGCGGCGTCACCTTCCTGGTCACCGACGATCTGCAACTGGACGCCCGCGCCGGCGCGGGACTGAACGATGAGGCGGACGACCTCTTTGCGGGAGTGGGGTTTGTCTGGCGTTTTTGACGATGTGGTCGAGGCGGCAACGGGGCGAACGCGATGATTGATTCGAAACGGTTTTCGGCACGGGACAGGCGTGGGGCAGGATGGACCGCGGGGCGACTCGCCGCGGCGATCGCCGTGTTTTTCACGACGGCGATCGCTGAACCCCAACCACCACGGGGCGGTCCCCACCGCGTCACCACCACCGTGGGCATGGTGACTGACATCGTTCGCCAGGTGGCCGGCCAACGGGCCGAAGTGTCGGGCATTATCGGCGAGGGCGTTGATCCGCATCTTTACAAACCGACGCGAAACGACGTCGCGGCGTTGATGTCCGCGGACGTCGTTTTCTACAGCGGTCTGGTGCTGGAGGGGAAGATGGCCGACACGCTGGTCAAGGTGGCCGCCTCCGGCCGGCGGGTGTTTGCGGTCACCGAGCTTCTCGATGAGAAGTACCTGCTCGAGCCGCCGTCCATGGCCGGCCACTACGACCCCCACGTTTGGATGGACGTACAGGCGTGGCGGCGGGCGGTGGACGCCGTCGCCGCGGCCCTGGCGGTGTTCGACCCGCCGCACGCCGAGGAATACCGTTCCCGGGCCGCGCGCTACGGCGAGGAACTCGACCGCCTGGATGCCTACGTGCGCCAGGTCATCGGCTCCATTCCCGAACCGCAGCGCGTGCTCATCACGGCGCACGACGCCTTCAACTACTTCGGTCGCGCCTACGGGATCACGGTCAAGGGCATCCAGGGAATCTCGACGGAATCGGAGGCCGGGCTTCAGGACATCAACCGGCTGGTGGACTTCATCGTGGAGCGGCAGGTGAGGGCCATCTTCGTCGAGACCAGCGTCGCCGATAAGAACGTCCGAGCGCTGTCGGAAGGGGCTCGATCCCGCGGGCACGAAGTCACCATCGGCGGCACGCTGTTCTCCGACGCCATGGGCAAGCCGGGGACGTACGAGGGCACGTACGTCGGCATGATCGACCACAACGCAACGGTCATCGCCCGGGCCTTGGGCGGCAGCGCCCCGGAGGGCGGGATGCAGGGGAAGCTGTCGGCGCTGCCGCCCGCGGCTTCCGGCGCGCCGGAGCGTTCGGCGGCGCCGGGCGGATAGAAGGCGGAGGCATCGGGAGGGCACGAGGCGGTCGCGCGGCGAGCCGCGCCGGCGAACTCGAGCCGTTGGAAGTGGGAACTCACATGCACCGAACCCTGGCCGATGAGAAAACACCGGGCTTGGCCGCCTCGCACGGCGTAGCGGCAATGGCTCCGCGCCCCTTGGCGCCGCGGGTCGCTACCGGCGACGAGCACCCGGCTACCGCGCCGCTTTCGATTCATGACATGACGGTGGCCTACCACCGCAAGCCGGTGCTGTGGGACATCGACTTCGATGCCCCGGACGGCAAACTCATTGGCATCATCGGCCCCAACGGCGCCGGGAAAAGCACCCTGTTGAAGGCCGTGCTGGACCTGATCCCCAAGGCGTCCGGTCGCGTGATGGTCTACGGCGAACCCTACCGCCGGCGGCGGCGCCTCGTCGCCTATGTTCCGCAGCGCGAGAGTGTGGACTGGGACTTCCCAGTGAGCGCCCTGGACGTGGTGGCCATGGGCCGCTACGGCGTCATCGGCTGGTGCCTGCCGGTCTCGCGCAAGCACAAGGCGGCGGCCCTGGCGGCCCTGGATCGCGTGGGGATGGCGGACTACGCCAAGCGGCAGATCAGCCAGCTTTCGGGTGGGCAGCAGCAACGGGTGTTTCTGGCCCGGGCCCTGGTGCAGGATGCGCGGCTGTGTTTGATGGACGAACCCTTCGCCGGGGTGGATGCGGCCACCGAGCAGGCGATCGTCCGCCTGCTGCAAGACCTGCGGCAGTCGGGCAGAACCGTCCTCGCCGTGCACCACGATCTGCAAACCGTACCCGAATATTTCGATCACGTGGTCCTGCTCAACATGCGCATCGTGGCGCAGGGGCCGACCGCAGAAGTGTTCACGCCGGAGAACCTGCACAAGACCTACGGCGGGAGGCTTACGCTGCTGGAACAGGCGGCGCAGGCCATGGCACGCCAGGGGCGGGGAACATGAGGAGCGAGGGCCGTTTTCGACGTCGCCGCCCTTCATGCCTTCTGGGTTCCGCGCTCGCGCTCGGCGCCGCGGTCTGTTTTGGAGCGGCACCGCGTGTGGAGGCGGCGTCCGCGCGCGGTTCGATTGCCGACACCTCGCTTGCCTGGCCGAGCCCGGAAGAGTTGGCGCGGGTTCTGACCCTGAGCGATTACAACACCCGCGTGGTGATGCTCGGGGCCACGCTGCTGGGGCTGGCGTCGGGGATCATCGGCACCTTCATGCTCCTGCGCAAGCGTGCCCTGATGGGCGACGCACTGAGCCACGCCACGCTCCCCGGCATCGGCCTGGCGTTCATGGTCATGGCCGCCGCCGGCGGGACGGGGAAATACCTGCCCGGACTTCTCCTGGGAGCGATGATCTCCGGCGCCATCGGGCTGGGGTGCGTGCTGGCCATCCGCAGTTGGACGCGATTGAAGGAGGACGCCGCGCTGGGCATCGTGCTCAGCGTGTTCTTTGGTCTGGGGGTGGCGCTGCTGGGCATCGTTCAGAAGATGGACACCGGATCCGCGGCGGGGCTGGAGTCATTCATTTACGGCAAGACGGCCTCGATGCTGTCCGGGGATGCGGCGCTCATCGCCGGCGCCGCCGCGGTCATTGCGCTGACCTGTGCGGCGCTCTTCAAGGAATTCGCCCTCCTCTGCTTCGACAGCGGTTACGCCCGCGCCCAGGGCTGGCCGATTACCGGCCTGGACGTGGTGATGATGGTGCTGGTCGTGGGTGTGACGGTGATCGGCCTGCAAGCGGTAGGGCTGATTCTCATGATCGCACTACTGGTGATTCCCCCGGCCGCGGCGCGCTTCTGGACGAACCACCTGTCCGCCATGGTGCTGGTGTCGGGCCTGATCGGTGCCCTGAGCGGCCTTCTCGGCGCCGGCTTCAGCGCCCTGGTGCCGCGATTGCCGGCGGGTGCCATCATCGTTGTTGTAGGGAGTCTGATCTTCGGCTTCAGCCTGCTGTTCGGGCCGGCGCGTGGATGGCTGGCGCGGACCCTGGTGCAGCGGCGGCTTTCGCGGAAGGTGCTGCGTCAGAATCTGCTTCGCGCCATGTTTGAGTACCACGAGCAGGCCGAGGGAGCGGCCGCCGGGGTGGCGAAAGAGGCGTCGCCGGGCTCGTCGCTGACGGTCGCCGAGCTGCTTGCCCGGCGGGCCTGGTCCTTGCGGACGCTGCGTCGAACGCTGCGCGCCGCGCAGCGTGACCGCCTGGTTCGCGTGGACGCCGGCGTTTGTGTCGTGCTGACGCGCGAGGGACTCGCCGAGGCGCAACGCGTGGTGCGTAACCACCGGCTCTGGGAAATCTACCTGATTACGCACGCGGACATCGCTCCCAGTCACGTGGATCGCGACGCTGACGAATTGGAGCACGTGTTGGGGGCCACCATGGTGCGCTCGCTGGAGGAGCGGCTGGCGGAGGAGCGTCCGGTCCCGGCGCTGCCGCCCAGTCCGCACTCGCTGGTGGGAACATGAACTGGACCTCGTTGGATTCGTGGATCGTGGCAGCCGGCGTGCTGTGCGCCGGGTCTTGTGCCCTGCTCGGCAACTTCCTCGTGTTGCGGCGCATGAGCATGATGGGCGACGCCATCAGCCATGCCGTGCTGCCCGGACTGGCGATCGCCTTCCTCACCACCGGCAGCCGTGGCAGTGTCCCCATGTTCGTCGGGGCCGCGGTCGTGGGGATCCTCACCGCGGTGTTTACGCAGTGGATTCACACGCTGGGCAAGGTCGAGGAGAGCGCCTCGATGGGCGTGGTGTTCACCGCCATGTTCGCCGCCGGACTGATCCTCATCGTGCGCGCCGCGGACGCCGTTGACCTGGATCCCGGATGCGTGCTGTACGGGGCCATCGAGCTGATTCCGCTGGATGTCCGCCCGGTGCTGGGCTTCATGGTGCCGCGCGCCGTGCTCATCCTGGGGGGGATGTTCGCGGCGAACCTGCTTTTCACGCTTCTCTTCTACAAAGAACTGCGAATCAGTGCCTTCGATCCCGCGCTGGCGAGCACGCTGGGCATCAGTGCCCGACTGATGCACTACCTGCTGATGACCGCGGTCGCCATCACCACGGTGGCCTGCTTCGAGAGCGTCGGCAGCATCCTGGTCATTGCCATGCTCATCGTGCCGGCGTCGGCGGCGCACCTGCTCACCGACCGCTACGGCGTGATGCTCATTCTCAGCGTACTGATTGCCGTGGCCGGCGCCATCCTCGGCCACCTGGCCGCCATCACCGTCCCCGCCCGGTTCGGTTTCAGTGACACCAGCACCTCGGGCATGATGGCCGTCACCGTGGGGCTGCTATTCGCGCTGGTGATGTTCCTCGCCCCGCGACATGGAGTGCTCAGCAAGCTGGTTCATCGGTGGTTACTGTCGCTGCGCATCGCCTGCGAGGACGTGCTGGGACTGCTCTATCGACTCGAAGAGGCGGACCCCGTCCGGCAGCCGGCCCCGGTGGCGGGCATGCTGCATAGCGCCGTGGGATGGAGCCCCTGGATGTCCCGCCTGGCGCTCGCCAGTCTGCGACGGCGGCGGCAGGTCCGGCGCGATCCGTCCGGGTATCGCCTGACCTCCCACGGCCGCGCCGTGGCCGCCGAACTGGTTCGCGCCCATCGCCTCTGGGAAACGTACCTCGCCAAACACCTGCCGCTGGCGGCGGATCACCTGCACGATTCGGCGGACCGCACCGAACACTTCCTTTCGCATCCGCTGCGCGAGGCGATCGCCGCCGACCTTCCCGGCGTGCTTCGCGACCCACATGGAACTAACATCCCCGCCGGAGATGCGCCGCGGGCAGACCTGACGTCGAAGAGTGCCGTCCATGGGCCAGACGCCGAAAAAGGCTAGTTCCTCCCCCGGCCCCCGGGCCGACGCCGTCGGGGCGCCGTTCAGCGGACTGACGGTCGCGTTCCGCCAGACGCGCAAGGACCATGCCACGGAACTGGCCCAGGATTATGTCGAGCTGATCGATGGGCTGATCGCACACCATGGTGAAGCCCGGCTCGTCGATATCGCCGGCTGCATGGGCGTGTCGCACGTGACGGCCAACAAGGCGGTCGCCCGGCTGCAGCGCGACGGTTTGGTGCAGCGGCGGCCCTACCGCGCCATCTTCCTGACCGACGCCGGCAAGCGGCTCGCCGACGAAAGCCGCCGGCGGCACCAGGTGGTCTTTCAGTTTCTCTGCGCCCTGGGTGTGCCGGAGCGGCAGGCGTGCATCGACGCCGAAGGCGTGGAACACCACATCAGTGCCGTGACGCTGGAGGCCATGGCGGCATTCATTCGCCAGACGGAGCCGCGGGAGCGGCGGCGCGGGAGCGGTCCCACCGGCGCTTAGGGTGCGCCTCGCCTGCCGCGTGCCGACCGCTCGCTCCTCTGGCGGTACGGACGGCCGCTGCGACCGGTATTACGGCGGCGAACGTCAGCGCCTGCCCATCGGCGCCGGAGCTGCGGTTCACTCACCCTCGGGCACCGGAGGCTGCGGGAGGTTGAGCCGCTCCTCGACGGCACGGTCGATGGTCGCCTCGCGCTGCTGCGCCGCCTCGGCGTGCCGGGCGCGAAGTTCGGCGATCCGCGACTCCAGATCTCGGATTTCCATCTCCCGGCGACGGTGACGCACATCGAACATCCGTCCGCACAGCTCGCGCAACTGCGTGCGCCCGCGCTCCTGCCGCGCTTCATCCTCGGCGGAACGCAGCCGCTGCGCCAGTTGCCGGATCTGCACGTCCAGCCGCCGCTCCTCGATCAGCAGGTCGGCGCGTTCGGGGTCCGTAGCACCGAGCTCCATCAGGTGTCGCATTTCCGGCGCCAGGCGCGACATCCGCCGGTCATAGCGTTGCGGGTCGTCGATCTTGGCCCGCTCCAGTTCCTGGTACATCTGCGGAAAACGCTCCTCGATGAAGCGCTCCATGGCGGTGCGTTCCGAGGATGACATTCGCGGCCACAAGCCGGGCAGGTCGTCACCGCGATTCCCGCGTGGACCGCCGGGCGGTTCCTCGCGCGGACCGCCGCCGCGTTCGCGCATGTTCCCCGGCCCGAAGCCTGGCCCGGGACGACCCTCGGCCTGCGCCAGGTGCACCCGGCGCTCCATCGGGCGCTCGTCCGCGGGAAGCGGGCCGCGCCCCAGCGCCAACCCGGCGCCACCGAAGGTCGCCAGAACCATGACCGACGCGGACCACGTGCCGCTGCGCGTGCTTTGCGCCCCGAAGAGGACTTCAAGAAGGTTCATGAGAATCCCTTTCCAGACGATCCGGCCACACTCAGGCAGGCCCCGAGGCTATGACCAGTCGTCGTTTGACCCGTACTCGGTTTCCAGCTCATCCACGCTCTCGCGAAGCTCCTCGTAGAGCGCGTCCTCCAACTCGTCGGGCATCACGTCGCCCAGCGCCAGCTCCAGCGCGGACACGTCGTCCGACAAAGCATCCAGCGATTTGCCCAGGTCGTCGTCATCGTATTTCGCAAAGGCGGAGAGGGCGTCTGCGGCCTCCATGGATGGCGGGGTCGGCGTGCGGAGCACCTCGCGGACGCCCACCGCCACCAACGTCAGGCAGGCGGCCGCCGCGACCATTCGCAGGCTTCGCCCTGGCCACACGGGCTTGCGCGCCGCTTGGCGCCACAGGCCCCGCGGCGGCGGCGCTCCGCGCCGTATCGCCTCCAGCTCCCTGCCCACGCGCTGTTTACATCGCTGCGTCAGATCCGCAGGGACCTGCACGCCCAGACGGTTCGCCAGGCGCTGTTCCTCAATTGCCAGTCGAACGCGCGCGGTAAGCGCCCGCATGTCCACGGTGAACTCGTCGTGCATCACGCCGCGGAGCCACCGTTCACCCTGCTCGATCCCCCGCTCGACTGCCGGATCGACGCCGCTCACGACCCACCTTCCATCCACTTGCGCAGCTTGGCGAGCGCGCGATGCGCTCGCGCCAGCACCGTGCCCAACGGCGCGGAGGTAACTTCGGCGATGTCCGCGAAGCTCATCTCACCGTAATGCCGCATGAGAATGACCTCCCGTTCCGGGTCCGAAAGCCGCGCCAGGGCCCGGTCCAACTGCACGGCGCTTTCCCGATCCACAAGCGAAGCGTCCGGCGCCGCGCCGCCCGCCTGTCCCGCCGCGTCGCCGTCACTTTCCTCATCACTCTCCGGCGTCGGACCATCGAGCGACGCGAGGGTCGGGCTGCGTCCGATACGCCGCACGCGATCCCGGGCCAGGTTCGCAGCGATGCGAAAAAGCCAGGGCTCGAACCGCCCGTCGTGCTGGTAGTCGCGAATCGTCCGCACCAGCCGGACGAACACCTCCTGCACCAGGTCCTCGGCGTCCTCCGGCTGGTTGGTGAAGCGGTACAAAAAACCAAACAGCCGGGCGGAGTACCGCTCGACCAGGGCATCGAACGCCGCGGCGTCCAGTTGCCGCGCCCGCTCGATAATGGCGGTCAATTCGTCCCCAGCGTACATTCGCTCTAGCATGCCTAACGCAGGAAGGCGCCGGTGATTGCCCGCGGCGCGGGCTGCAACAACGGCGTTACAGGAAGCGCCCACGGCGGCTTTCGTCCCGGCGCCGGGCCGCGTAGGCTGCCGATATGCTGGTGATTATCGACAACTACGACTCCTTCACCTATAACCTGGTGCAGCAGATCGGGATGCTGTTCCCCCGGCGAACCGTGCGCGTCATTCGCAACGACGCGATGACGGCGGCTGAAATCGCCGCCCTGGGGCCGCGACGCGTGAT
Source organism: Planctomycetota bacterium (assembly GCA_016208685.1). Classification (GTDB taxonomy): domain Bacteria; phylum Planctomycetota; class Phycisphaerae; order UBA1845; family UBA1845; genus JACQXM01. The sequence goes on from JACQXM010000003.1 coordinate 37,803, forward strand.
CATCTCGCCGGGACCCTGCACCCCACGCCAGGCCGGCATCAGCGTCGAGCTTATTAAGCGACTTTGCGGACGGGTTCCCCTCCTGGGCGTGTGCCTGGGGCATCAGTGCATCGCCGAGGCCTTCGGGGGGCGGGTGGTTGGCGCCGGCCGGCTGATGCACGGCAGAACCAGCCCCATCCATCACACCGGCACGGGCCACTACGCCGGCGTTCCCAACCCCTTCACCGCGGCGCGCTACCATTCGTTGATCGTCGACGCGCTGACCCTGCCGCCGGAGCTGGCCGCCACCGCCTGGACCGAGGAGGGCGAGCTGATGGGCATTCGGCACCGCACCCTTCCCGTCGAGGGCGTGCAGTTTCACCCCGAGAGTTTCCTGACGCCGGAGGGCGGGAAGCTGATGGCCAACTTCCTCCGAGAGCGCGCACCAACGGGCCGAATAGGGCAGGGACGTCGTGCCGCCGCCGCGCCGTGCGTGCGATCGCCGGAACGACCGGCGGGCGCGCGCCGGGCGTGATCCGGCTTACGGCGTGCGGCGCGCCATGTCCGCACCGCTGCCGGGCGTGGGATGCGGCTCTGGAACCAGGTCTATACCGCCCGCCGTCAGTGGGTGGCAGCGCAGCACGCGGCCGCAGGCGAGCACCGTTCCGCGCAACGGACCATGTCGTCGCAGTGCCTCGATTGCGTACTCGCTGCACGTGGGGTGGAACTTGCAAGTCCCGACCAGGAAGGGCCGGATACCGGCCTGGTACGCGCGAATGACAAGCACCAGCAAGCCCGCCAGCGCGGCTCGGAGAAGCAGGACAATCCGTGGCACGCCTGGCACTTTAGCGGAGGCTCAGGACGAGAACAACCGCGGACGTGAGCAGGGTTGCGATCGCCAGCCAACCGATGACGCGACGCGCGCCGGGGCCGACGACCCCCAGCGGTTTATCAATCAACTCCAACACCCGCACGGGGGGCTCGCACAGTGCCAGTGCCGTACGCTCCAGGAGCGGACGGCCCGCCGATGGGGCCCCAAGCTCTTCTTCTGATTCGTCCTGAACGGAGTCGCCGATCTCCGTGTCCGCGTCCGGTGGAGTGTCCGGCACCGGCTCCCGGCGCTGTTCAGGCGCGGCGGGGCGCTGGGCCGCCCGCGGCGGGGGCGCGTCTACTTCCGGCTGCGTCAGGTCGGACATGAAATCGGGCACTGCCGCACTCGGCGCTGGAGGCGCCGCGATATCGCCGTTCCCGCGCTCGGCCAGTGACGCGCCGTTCGCGGCATCATCCTGCGGTGCGTTCGACACCGTCTCGGGCGCGGCCGCCGGAGGTTCGGGCGCCGCCGGCTTCTCCGGCTCGAGAAACTCCTTCATGAAGTCCGGCACCCCGAGCGACGGTGAAGGGTGGGGTGCGCCGTCCGGGGAGGACCGTGCCGATCCGACCTCGGCTTGGGTTTGCTCGATCAACCCGTCGAGGCGCGCCAGTTGTTCGTCCAGCTCCGGGGCGGTGTCGGGCGAGGTATCGACGCTCGGGCCATGCCCTTCCGAACCGACCTCGGCGGCGACGTCCGCGGCCAACAGCTCGGAAGTGGCCAGCAACTCGTCGAGCGCGTCGGAGGCGGGCCTGCCCCCGCTAGCGCCGCGAGACGGTTGCGACGACGATGGTTCTGGCATGGGCGGCTCGGGCATCGGCGGTTTGCAACCTCCAGCGCGCGGCATTGGCCACCGGGCCGGCGGCTCTCCGCCGGCCGAGCGCAGTCTCAAACTGCTTATCGGTCCAAACGGCGCCCACCCTGAGAACACCGGAGCGTAGCGCGGCGCACGCAGACGGCGGGGCCACCCACATACCCCGGCAGGACTCGGTCGAACGCGCGAGACTCCGGCGAACCGACCACCCGTTGCGCTCCCATGCGGCTAATGCTCCAACGCGGCCTGTTCTCCGAGTGGCGTGGCCAAGCGCAGCGCCGCCATACCCAGGAACGACATGACGGCGCACCGCTGCGCCGTGCCTGCGCGCGTCAGCCAACCACTGCGGGGTTACGGCCTACGTGGGGCCGCGCGGGCTCAAAGCCTGCGGCTCGATACGGTTCGCTATCAATGACACACGACACTAGCGGCGGAACCCGCGCTGGACGGCCGCCACGTCCGCCAGATCGACGTCGCCGTCGTGGTCGCCGTCGAACGTGTCGCAGTTGAGGATGGAAAGCAACCCGCCCGGACCGGTGGTGCAGCCGCCGAACCAGCGGAAGTCGACCTCGTCCACGTCGCCGTCGGCCTCGAAATCGCCGGCCGCCAGTGCCACAATGTCGTCACTTTGATAAATGTGCTCAGGCGGCACCAGGGTCATCGGCCCGCGCTGCGGGTGCACGAAAACGGCGCCCGCCGGCCAGGCCATCCCCCCGCCGTGCCAACTGTACAGCTCGATGCCGGCGCGGTCGTACCCCAGCTCGGCGCCGGGGTCGTAGCGGCTGAAGCTCGAAATCTCGATGGGAAACAGACCCAGGCCGAAGAAGATGCCGTTCTCCGTGAGCACCAGGTTGTTCGCCGGTGCCTGGCGGGGTTGGCGATAGATGGTCTCCGCCACCCAGGTGCGATAGCCGTCGTGGCCGTAGGTGGCGAAGTCCACCCACACCGGCAAGCCGAAGTACGATTGCGTGCCGTCGGCCAGCGACACCTTCAGAAACCCCTTGAAGCGAATCAGCAGGTTGCAGAACGGCCGATCGAGCATCGATGGATCGGACACGTCAAGGACGTAGTCGTTGAGGAAGTCGCCCACCGTGGGAAAGTCGGCGTCCTCATCGAGCGCAGGGTCGGGGTAGGGCGCCAACGAGGCGGGTCCGGCGGGGAAGTCGATCCAATCGGTGCGGAAAGTGAAATCCGGCGTGCGATCCGCGATGTAACTCTCCACCACCACCAGGTGCACGGCATACTCTTCCGGGATGTCCAGGAAGGCTTCACCGAGCCAGCCGTTGCCGGGATAGGAAGGGTAGGCCCCGGCGCGGCTCGCACTGAACACGAACGTATCCGCCCGCGCGGCGGAGGCGAGGACGGCGATGCACAGGAGCTTACAGCGCATCGAGTGTCGTAAGTGTGTCATGCGCCGAGATGCCCGAACCGTAGCCACCCTCGTGTTCCTTCCCCTGCCGCCCATCGGCCCCTTCGGTAGTCTAGCGCCGCGGCACGCGGCGGGTCAACGCGGGGAAGACTCGCGGGCCCGCGCGTGGTGGAGCGATATTTCCGTCCGCCCTGCGGGCCGGGGCGGTGTCCGGAGGTTCCCTTACTCCACGGCGCCGCCTCCGTGCGGTGGATTTCCCGCCGGCGCGGTCGGGGCTTCCCGGATGGGGTCGCGGCGACCGTGCAACTTCGGCTACCATCGGGTGCACGTGCCGCGAATTGCGGGCCGGCTGCGGCGGCCCCGCGGCAGCGGTGTTCGGAAAGCGCCATGGGCGGCATGCACATCGGCAGACCCGGCGACTGTTGCAGCATAGACGTGCGCGTTCGCTATGCCGAATGCGACGCCATGGGCTATCTGCACCACGCGAAATACTGGGAGTACTTCGAGCAGGCGCGCACCGAGCTTTTGCGGCGGCACGGCGTCCGCTATCGCGACTTGGAACGGGAGGGCGTGCTGTTTGTCGTCTACAAAGCCGCGTGTACTTACCTGTCGCCCATCCGCTATGACGACGTGGCCTGTGTGACTGTTCGCGTCGCCCGCACCACGCGCACCCGCGTTGACCACACGTATGACATCACGGTAGACGGCGTGCGGACCACCACCGCCAGCACCACGCTTGCCTGCGTGGGTCGTGACGGGCGGCCCATCCTCATGCCCGACAAGCTGTGGTGCGAAGGCTGATCGCGCCGCGAACGATGCGTCCACCACGCATGGCCACGCAAGCGTGGACCATGCCACACGGCCGCCGTGTTCGTGCGCTTCTCGTCCTTCGTGGTGAAACCAATAACCACGAAGGACACGAAGAACGCGAAGGAGAGTGGTGCGGGGGAGTCCGGCGAAACGCCGATGCGGCGGACCGGTTGACGGTTCGCCGGCGGCGCACCAGATCGACAATCGCCAATTCACTGGAGAATCGACTGTGCACCCGCGGAGGTCCCGGCACTCCGGTCACCGTCCGCCACGTCGCCACCGGCCGGCGCCGGCCCGAACGCCTGGGGCGGCAACAGGTGCGGCGGATAGCGTACCCAATGCAGGCACAATCCGTGTGCCGGCATCGTCGGCCCGCCGCGGTTGCGATCCCGGCTTGCCAGAATCTCCGCCACTGCTTCCGGCCTCCAGCGTCCCCGCCCCACCTCCACCAGCGTCCCCGCCATCGTCCGCACCTGGTGGTACAGGAATCCGTTTCCTTCTACGTCGATGCGGATTTCCTCTCCCTCGCGTGCGACCTCGCAGTGCAGCACTCGACGGACGAACGACTCGCGCACTACCGCCTTAGGCGTCATTGCGGAGAAGTCCATTTCGCCCACGAAGTGCCCGGCGGCATCGCGCATCGCCTCCACGTCCAGCGGCGTCCAGCAGTGGAACATGTACCGCTGCAAAAGGCGGGCCACGGGCGGAATGGGGCTGTGGTGGATGCGGTAGCGGTAAAGCTTGCTCAGCGCCGATTGCGTGGCGTGGAACTCCAGCGGCACCTCGCGGACGGCCAGCACCGCCAGGTCCTCCGGCAGGCGCGAAGTGAGGGCGGCCTGTAGGCGGGCGGGGTCCAGGGAGCATTCGGTCATGAAGTTGCTTACATGGCCGAGGGCGTGCACGCCGGCGTCCGTCCGGCCGCTGCCCGCAAGCTCCACCGGGTGCCGCACCACGTGTTGGAGGGCGTTTTCCAGCTCGCCCTGCACGGTGCGCAGGCCGGGCTGCCGCTGCCAGCCGTGAAAGTCGGTGCCGTCGTAGGCAGTGACGAGGCAGAGGTTGCGCGGCATGGGGGCGATGGTAGAAGCAATCCCCGACGGGTGCTACGTTAGCGAAGTCCAACGTCCTGGCGCTCTTGTCGGCATTCGAAGTACCGTTCGGCGCGCTCCCGCCCGATCCAAACTGGCCAGCGCCACTCCAAGGGGTGGCGCCTAGGCAAACTATGTGGCGGGTCTGGGATCGGGGACGGGTGGAACATCCGCGGCGGGTGCGACCGCATCCTTCTCGTCGGAATCGGCCCGAAGCGGGCGGTCGGTCGCCCGAAGCACACGTCGTTGTGCCTCGGCCGCACGGTCGCCCTCGATCGCTTCGCGCTTAATCACCTCTTCGCGAAGCACTTGCGCGATCACTTCGCGATCGACGAGGACATCGGATACCCGCCTGATTTCTCTTCGCACGACGTTGAGCACATCGTCGCTGTTGAGCAGGATCGCGGCGACGATGAACCGGCTGGTCGCGTCCTTGCGTTCACGATACTCGGTAACTGCGTCCTTGAGCACGCCCTCCTTGGAAAGCAGGTACAGTTTCTCGAGCTCGGCATCATTGAACGGATCCAGGGTAAGCAGGTCGAGGTCGACGACAACATTCTGCTCGATTGGCTTCTTGAACACGACGTGATACAGAGTCCACCGGATACCATTTGTAAGGGCGACCCATTCCAAGCCCTGGTTGGCTGCGTAGTCGACGGCTTGCTTTGTGTGCCGTTCGGTCAGGTTGATCCCGATCGCCTTGACCTCCACCAGCAGCTTGAGCTTGGATTCGATCCTGATGGCCAGGTCGCAGTAGGTGCCTCGGACCGCGTGCTCGCTGGTGAGGTCGAGATACTTGTCGTAGCCGAAGACGTCGCTGAGCAGGTCTTTCACGATCGTAACCGTGTCGGCTTCGGAAACGTCGCGGTCGCGCTGCGTCACCAAAATCTCGACGTAGTGCTTGAGGCAATTCCGCATTCGGTCGGCAACACGCTTAGGAACTGACATCGAATGGCACTCCGCTAGAGTCACGTCAACTCATCGTTCGACCTACGCTACCGGGACATTCTACCCCTGCGTTTAGGCGTGTCGAGCGGATCCCCGCTTCGCGGGCCGACGCGAGCAAGCAGCGAGCCGCGATGCCCACAAGTCCGGCGTGCGGCCCGTTCAATTATGCTGGTGACCCCACAGAGACGAGGGAAGTGTATGCCCGGTTCCGCCTCAGCAGGGGCGACAGCTCGGAAACGGAGAGACCCGTGTCGAGCAAGAACTGGCACCTGAGAAGCCACAGCAACTGGTCGACCAACTGCAAGGTCGCAACCGGGTCACTGCATGTCGGGCCGCCGGCGTCGCCATGTATCAGCCGATTCCGGTGTTCCACGACCCGCTTTGCGAAGATGTCAGGTGAGCCCGTTACAGGTTGGATTACCGGTCCCGCGCGCCCGACCAGATCGCGAAGACGTTGGTTAAGCGACTTCTGGTTTCCGCGCAAGTGTTGCTTCAGCCAGTCGATGTGTTCGCGAGGACAGGCCTCTTTGACGGCCCGCTTATGCTCGGAATAGGCTTCCGCGGCCATCGCCTCGTTACTGAAAGAACGCCGGTGATAGGCCTCCGCGGCCTGAACGAGCGCGAGAAGCCGCAGGTCGATGAATGGTGGATCGTGCTTCCACCCAACGCAAAACAGCTCCCACGCAAATGCGAGGTCCTTACTCGTCCACGCGGCGAGCCAAGAAGCGAGGAGATCGGTGTCACGCTGTCGCACATCCTGTCTCATGAACACGCAATCCTCCGGCGTCAGGTAGCGACGACGCAATTCGGGCGTTAGAAACAGGGGCTTATACAGGAGCCGCGCTTTGGTCGTGCGTGCTTCTCCATTGCTGTCGCCAGTCGCGAGCGAACCGTGGAAACATGTGACGTTATTGGGCTGATTCGAAGCAAGATCAATGAACGCCTGGATCGCTGCGATCCAGCGCCACCAATCGTTAAGCGGCTTGGCTACTTGCGACGAGAGCACGATTTGCCAAGGGGCTCGCATGGTCACGCTCGCCAAGGACCGGGCAACCGTCGGATCGGGCGTGAACTCGATCGCCACCTTCTCGTGGTCGATCCTCATCGTCTCCGGAACCCTGTACTCGGCTCGGAACTCACACGAACCCCGGTCGCTCCGAGGAAACTCCACGCGCAAACCACTCGCGCCCATCCAGTCGTCCAAGTACGTGAGACGCACACTGACCCGTTCGAACACGAGGTGCTCTTCGCCTTGCAACTGTTCGCCGACAAGAACGAAGTCGGCGTGGAGCCTGCTGCGGTGAACACCATACCGGTCCACACGGAAGTTCGTCTCGAACGCACGAAAGACGGTTATGCGGCCTTCGTTCTCCGTGACCCCGTGGAGGACGCGGTACTCTAGGAGTGAACTCGAAAATGCAAACTCATCCTCGGGACGATCCTCGAGCCTGCCGGCAAGCGTAAGCTGGATCCCAAGCGCGGGATCGAACCTGAGCGTCCCAGCTACGCGACGTTGCGGGTGCGCTGGCGTCCACCAGAATCCCACGAGCACCAGTGATCGCATGTCGGGAGCATAATTGAGCCGCGTGCATGCGGAAACCCCGCGGTACGCCGCCTGCGCGCCCACACTCAGGACATCACGGCGCTTGTAAATCTGCTTAACGGTGCCGGGGCGTTTGATCCGTGGCTGAACGCGACGATCCCCGAAGCTTGCCTGTCGGAATGAGCGGGCCGGCCGCAGCTCCACAAGGCGCAGCAGTCATGCACGCGTGGCACGGGCATCTTGCCCGTGAGATCATGGGCTGGAAGCCCATGCTACGAGTTGCCAGTGAAAACACGGGCGGAAAGCCCTTGCCACGTGTTCTATGCCCCACCCCGCCGACCGACCACGCTGCGCCGGGCGATCACGCAGCCCAGCGCGGCGAGAAGTGTGGCCGGGGCGGGCGCGGTGGCGGCGAGTAGTCGGCACTCGCGCGGCGCGCCTCCTTCGCGGACCCGCGAGCGCGCCGTCCCCGCGTGCCTGCGTCGTTGCCTACGGGCAGACCGGGCAGCTTCCGGGGTCGGTCGTGAAGGGATAGGCCGCTCCCTGGAACGCCTTGATCAGATTGAACACATCGCCGATGTTGCCGCTGCGGTTCAGGCACGCTTCCTGCCCCAGGACCCCGGCGCCCACGACGTCCACCACCGTCACGTGGGGCGCGGTGGGCAGCACCTGGAACTTCTGCAGGGCGGCGAGGAAGTCGTTGACGTTCACGGTGCCGTTGGGGGCGGTCCACTGGCCGGCGGAAAAATCGCCGACGGCGTCGCCCCAGCGCTTGGGACACGGCCGCGGAACCGTCGTAACCGTAAGCGGAGCCGAGAAGGTCAGGCCGTTTTCCGTGGCCGCGATTTCGTACGTCGTCGGCGGGGGGACGCACTCGCCCTGGCCCGCGGGGCACGCGCCGCCACCGCAGAGTGATCCGCAAGGGGCGCCGCTGATCGAACAGGCAAGCGGGGCGGCCACGGTCTCCGGCACGGGGTGAATCTGGCAGTCGCCGGCGTGCACCACGGGTTCGGTCCAGGTCCGAACCACGGGCGCGGACACGATCTGTGCCATTCCATTGGCATCCGGCACGTCCACCCAGCCCAGATCGCCGAAGGCGGGGAAGGTTCGGCTCACCTTGAAGGCCACTTGCCGCGTGCCGTTGTTGGGATCGAAGGAAAGGTAGCGGTTCTTGGCGCGATTGTGTGGCGCCGGGGCGGTGGCCGGCGGGTTCTCGCAACCGCATTGGTGGATGCGGTACACGACGCCGCTTGCCCCGCGCATGCCGAGCGGACCGAGGTCGTCCGAAGCGCACACGTAGATCTCGCCATCTTCGTCCTCGCCGAAGCCTTTGAGGATTTTCTGAAATGGTTCGCCGCTGGGATCGATGATGAACTCGTTGCGAACGTAGGCGTTGACCCCCGTGGTCTCGAAGTAGTAGAGCCGGCCGGTCGGGCCGAAATCGGCGCTGAAGTCGCCGTAAACGTACAGGCTCGTCAGGCCTGGATTCTCCACGCCGCGGTACACGAAGCCACCGACCACCGCCAGCCCGCCTTCCGAATGCGTGTACTCGCTCACCGGGTCGAGCAGCGGCTCGCCCATGGCGCCGGTGCCGGCGCAGGATGCCGGCGGAGTCGCGGGGTTGAAGGGATCGAAACAGTGGAATCCTTCGCGGATCACCCAGCCGTAGTTGCCGCCCAGGACGACGCGATCCACTTCCTCGAAGAGGTCCTGGCCGGCGTCGCCGAGGAACAGATCTCCGGTGCCGCGGTCGAAGGAGAAACGGTAGGGGTTCCGGAGGCCGTAGGCGTAGATCTCGTCCAGCCCCGGTGTCGCGCCGGCAAAGGGGTTGTCAGGCGGGATGGCGTAGGGTGACCCGCCGTTCACGTCGATGCGCAGGACCTTCCCCAGCAGGGTGTTGATGTTCTGCCCGTTGCCGTCCGGGCCGTGCGAAGGCGGGACGTCGGCGAGCCCGTCGTGTGCCCCGCCGCCGTCGCCCAGCGACACATAGAGGTCCCCGTCCGGGCCGAACGCCAGGTGCCCGCCGTTGTGGTTGAACTGCGGCTTGTCCACGCTGAGAAGGATGAGCTCGGAGCCGGCGTCGGCGACGTTGGGGTCGCCGGCCGACACCTGGTACTCCGCGAGGACTTCCTTATGGCACTGCCCGTCGAAGTCCGTCAGGCATGGATCGCCGGGGTTGCCTACGCGCGGGGCGCTGTAGCGGACGAAGAGGCGCCCGTTGTTGGCGTAGTCGGGGTGGAAGGCCAGGCCGAGCAAGCCCCGTTCGTCGAAGGTCGGGTTGAGCACCGGGAGCTTGGCGCTGATGTCCAGAAACGGCGTGTCGAGCAGCACGCCGTTTTCGATGATGCGTATCTGCCCCACCTGGTCCACGACGAACAGCCGGTCGGTTCCGTCGCCCGAGTGCGTGAGCATCAGCGGCGAGCGCAAGGGCACGAAGCGCGTCGAGGGCCCGGGCAGGTCCACGCGGTCCAGTCGAATGCGGATCGGCGCCGAATCGCAGGTATCGTCGACCTCGTTGCAGGTCTCGCTGGCGCCGCAGGGGTCGCCGCTGGAAACGCAATTGAGCACGGGATCGCACACTTCTGAGCCGTTGCAGAAGACGCCGTCATCGGGACAGTTGGCGTTGTTGGGCGTGAACACGCACACACCGCCGGCGCAGGCATCGTCGGTGCAGGCGACGGAGTCGTTGCAATCGGAGTTGTTCTGGCACTGGTCGCACGTATCCGTGGTCTCATTGCAGAACTGCCCCGCCGAGCAGGGGTTGCCGCCCTGGCGGCAGCCGGTCGTGGGGTCGCCGGCGAGCGGATCGCACAACGCCGGTCCGTTGCAGAACACGCCATCCTCGCAGGCGGCGTGATTGGGCGCGAAATTGCAGATCTCGCCGAAGCCGCAGGTGTCCGTCGTGCAGCTTCGGGAGTCGTCACAACCGGTGACGGTGCAGCCGTTCACCGTGTACGAAGTGGTGGCGTTGTTGCGGAACACCGCGGCGGCGGTGGTGACGGCATAGTCCGCGGCGTTGTTGGTGCTGCCCGCCGAGGCGACGCCGGGGAAGACCAGGGCGCGGTTGGACGTTGTCGGCAAGGCCGAGGGAAACGGCGGGTTGAAGTTGCCGTTGGAGTCGTTGTCGATGGCGCCCGCGCCGCTACCGGTGTAGGCCGCCCCACCCCAGCTTAAGCGCCAGTAGATCGTCGTTCCGAGGTCGGTTTCGAACGTCAGGCTGCCCGCGGCCAGGTATGACGCCGGAATCAGGTTCGCCATCATGAAATCGGGGCTGGTCGCCGGCGTCGTCTTGGTCACAAAGGCAGCGCTGGCGATCAGCACTCTCGCCCCGGCGGCGCCGTTGGGGACGCTACTGGTGAAATCGACGATGGTGACGGGGTTCATTCCGTTGGCGTCGAAGGCGCGGATGCGCGAGGGAGCAAGCAGATTCTGGCCCAGGAACCGCATCCGCAACTGGATGGCTTGCGCCGTGGTGTCGCCGTTCACACCCCCGATCACCTGCTCGATCTGCATCAGGTGGAAGCTGGCCAGCGCCGGCGAGGCAGTGAGCACCGCCAGCACCAGCGCCCGTGGAAACGCCCGACCCGTGATCGTCCTCATTCCTCAACCTCCCCGCCATGGAGTGATGCACTCGGCGCTCGGCACCGAGGTGCTTCCCACGGCACCGCTTCATGTCCCGTAGACCGGGGCTATTGCAGAACTGGATCGGGAAGCGGTCGGGGGGGGCCGGGGCGGGCGCGGCTTAAGCCGCGTTCCGGCGCGGTGGTCAGCCGACGCGCTGGACGCGGATTACGCGGCCCACGCCGGCACGGCGCTTAGTGCAGTTGCATACGACCGGAGACGGTAAACCGGCCCGCAAGGCGCGGTGGCCGGCTCATCCACCCGCCAAAAGCTTCTTCGTTTTCTGCTCCAGGGTGGAGGCGTCACTGGAGCCGATCTCACAGTCGACGACCACTCCCTGGCGGTTCACCCAGACGGACGTGGGATAGCGGCTTACGTGGTACTTCTCGGCAACCTCGCTGCCGTTGATCAGGATGCGTTGCTTGAGGCTTTTGTCCTTGGCGAACCGTTCCAGGTCCCGCTTGGGCTCGTCCCAGGAATTGACGGCCAAGACCACCAGCCCGTCCTTGGCGTATTTCTCAGTCACCTGGCTCAGGTGCGGAGCCTCCGCACGGCAGGGCGGTCAGCCATAGGCCCAAAAGGCCACCAGGACCGGCTTGCCACGAAACTCGCTCAGCGTCACCTTGCCGCCGTCGATGGTCTCGAGGGCGAACTCCGGAGCCGGTTTGTTGAGCACCTGCCGGCAAAACTGCGCCTGCTCCGCCCCGTGGCAGCCCAGGCCCGCAAGCAGGGCGCAGAACGACAACGACGACAGCCTCATTCTCATCTCAGGCTCCTTACGGTTCCCACCCAGATTATCACACGATCAACCGCAGTTCAACCGCCCGTGCCTTGGCGCGCGGGAACGCCGCGCGCGGACTCCCGGCGGGTTTGGCAGAGCGGCAGGTCGATGGTACAAACTGCCGCCCGGCGCGCGGGCGGGTTTCCGTGTGCCGGACCTTACGACAAGGAGAAGACGATGGGCACGGGTACGTTCCTGGGATCGACGTTCCTCAACACGGTTCTCATCGGGCTGATTCTGCTTCTGCTGGCGTCCGCGTTCTGATCGACGCTGCGCGATCTGTCGCCACCCGCGACCAGCCGCCCGCTCCCTGACGGTCGCAGTGCTGGACCTGCGGCAAAGAGGCGCGCACGCCGAATGAGAAGGTCGAAACGACGCCTTGGCGCGGCCGGGCGCGGCCTCAGTGGGCTGCGCGGCGGGAAATCGGCGCGCAATAGAGCCCCAGGCGTTTGCGGTTCCACCATGCCCCGGTGGCCTGCCTGCTCGAGTGGTCCGTGAACGTGTAATCGTACACCACGGCGCGGACCTGGCGCGGCGGCTCGTCGGGAAACGGATTTTGCGCGAAGAGCGCCAGCACCGGCGGTGAACCCTCGAGCAGGCGTTGCATGACGCTTACGACCCAGGGGTTGGCGCGCACGCTGCCCAGCGCCGCAAACCACAACTGCCAGTCCAGACGCGGCTGGTGCGGCGCGCAGAAGCCGGGGGCGCGATCCACCCGCCCGGGCTTCCAGGGCAGCTCGTATTCCAGCCATGTCTGCCCGTCGCGCGTTCCTTCGAAGACGATTTCCCGGCGCTGCGTCGTCATGTTCTGGAAGAGGCCATAGGCGTTGACGCTGCGGAAGGGCGAAAGATGACGCTCCCACGCCTGCACCCACCGGGGGAGCAGGTCGCGCCGGCCCAGCCGACTCACACCCTCGGCGAGACTCGCGGTCACCACCACCATCGCCAGCGCGACGTGCAGAGCCGCACGGGCCCGGCCGAAGCGGGCACGCGGCGCGGCGGGCGGCGGCGGTAGCGGCACGAAGTGGCCGCAGGCGGGGCTGGGTGCCGGAGAGTCGGGCGCCTGGGGCGCAGGCATCGGACATAGTGTCGTATATGCGTCAGTCATCCAGGGTCCGCGCCGCCGCCGGGGCAGAAAGCGTGCGAGCAGCCGATCGTCCAGGAGCGGGACGCACAGCGCCACGGTCAGGAGATTGAAGAAGTTGTAGTTGCCCGTGGCTCCGATGAGCACCATGAGCAGCACCGTGGCGGCGGCGGCGAATTGCCGCGGACGCCGCGGTGCGGTGAACAGGAAGGGAACGACCAGTTCAATGCCGAACATCACGGCGCAACAGACCTGGTGCCACCACAGGGGCAGGTGGTGGGCGTACCACGCGGTCCACGTCGGCAACGGCTGCGTCCAGTAGTGAACGGTAAGCGCTGTCAGATCCCGCCAGACCGGATCCCCGCCGACGAGTTTCACCGCCCCGGAAAGGAACATCAGACGAAACAGCAGCCAGCGGAGCAGTCCGATCATGATCCGCGAGGGAGCGGCGTCGCTCCACAGGCGCGGGCGCAGGCGCCACGGCGCGAAGAAGACGGCGAGCAGCCCGGTTTCCAGCAGCAGGATGTCCCATTGGAAGCTCAGAAACACATTGCCCACGTGCGACAGTGACAGATAGATGACCCAAAGCAGCGCGGCAGCCAGGGCGGGCGCGAAGTCGAGGATGAGCAGGATCGAGAGCACGGCCCCGCCGCGACAGAGCCACAGGAGCGTCCGGTCGCCGGCATCCCACCAGCAGACGGTAGGCAGGAGCCGATAGGCGGTGTCGCCGAGGCGCTCGTGCATGCGCGCCAGGTACTCACCGGCCGGCAGGATGCCGCCTTCCCCGACCAGTCCGAGAAACTGGCTGCCCAGCGAGAGAAAGGCGACGAGGTAGATGACGCCCAGCAGTCGCAGAAACAGCCAGCGCGTCAGCAGGTATGAAGAGCCTGTCGGGCCCGGTCCCCAAAGCAGGCGGGTCAGGAGGCTCAAGCCCCGGCGATGGCCGGCGATCCAGCGGTACGCGACCCGACTAGTCGCGGCGAACCCCGGCACGCGACGGTAGGCGGCGAGCGCCCAGCGCCCGCGGGGCGCGAAGGCCAGCGCCCGCAGCACGGCCTCCGCCCCGCTGTACACGGCCCCGTCCGTTTCGATGAGCTGCGCCGCCGTGCGGAATTCCTCCGGCGCGATTTCGGGAAACTGCCCCACCACCTGCTGGTACGGAGCGTAGTCCACTCGGTCGCCGGTTCGGGCCCGCCAGCGGAAGATCCAGGCGCGGCAGAAACCGCAGTCGCCGTCAAAGAGCAGGAGCGGCTTGGGGGGTTTGAAGGCTGTTTTCATGGGACGAGGGCGCGTCGCCGACGCCAAACCACCGGCGGCGCCCCGCCGGCGCCGCGTGAAGCCGCCGCTGCTTGGCGCCGAAGGGCGAGCTCGCCGGTCGGGGGGGTAACCTACCGGGGAGACACTCGAGCGTCCATCGCCGGGCGCAAACCGCCACGCGCTTCGCGGGCGGTGGCGGAGGCGCGTACGGGATGGCCGAGGGAGTCATCGTGAGGTTCTCGTGCCGTAATGCAGGTGGATCAACGACGGTTCGCCGCCGGGAGGGATGACCACGACGAAGAGGTGGTCGTACTCATGCGCGCCGATGGTGGGAACTCGGTCCTCGCCGACACCCAGCCCCTTCAGGATGGCGGGGATGGTGTCGGAGTGTCCGACCACGAGCACGGACTGGCCGCGATGCTCGGTTTTCAGGCGTTCCACCAGGCGGTCCACCTCGGGCGCGCCCGTCATCCGCGGCACGATCTCCAGCAGCCCCGCCAGCGCCCGGACCGTCTGCCGGGTGCGACGCGCTTCGGTGTGGTAGATGGCCGCCAGTCCGGCGGAACGCAGGGCCTGTTGCAGGTCGTAGGCGCGTTTCTCGCCCGCCTTGGAAAGGAACGGATCCTGCGGCGGACCGACATCGGGCTCCGCGTGCCGGACGATGTAGATGATGGTGGGGGTTGCGGCGGCGGAGGTCGCGGGTTCGGCAGGTTCGGCGGCGGATGCCGCGCCGGCGAGGATGGCTCCGTAAGCGATCAGCAGCGTCATCGAGGCGATTCTCCCGCCGTTCGCCGCGTGTCCCGGCGCCAGTTGCCCGGCGACGGAGACGGCCCCACCGGCGCCCAGCCTGTACCTGCGGCACGTAACCGCTATGCCGACGCACCTTGCATTCCTGTCGAGTCGCGGGCCGCCTGCGGTCGCATTCGATTCACGCGCGGCGATCCGCTCGAAGCAGGAACCCCCGAACGCTTCTGAGGCGTCACCGGTTTTGGCCTGCCAGCGCACGATCCACGCGCGGCAGAAACCGCAGTCGCCGTCGTAGACCAGGAGGGGCTCGATTGGGCGAAGGGAGGTAGGCATGACTAAACCGATTGCCCAGCCACGCTACAATGGCGAACACTATCGTCCTTCCCGCGTGTCCGCACCTCGCCGGTGGTCACGTATCTGCTTGCGGGCGAGCAGCATCCACTGAGCGCCGAGAACCACATGCCAACACTCGCGAACCGTAAGGCTTGCCAAACAAAACAGAGCGACCTTCACGATAAAATAAGACGTAGCACTCCGGGGCGTAGGCCAAACTTTATCAAAAACATCCATCCCGGCGAGTGCCCAGACACAGAGTGTAGTCAGAATGGCAAGTATTGCCGTTTGAAATGTAAAGACATATTCCCGAAACCCACCACCCCGATAACCAGCCAGCTCCTGTATTTCCTCTGCCTCCAGCAGGGCCTGCGCGTTCCCGGCCCAGGAGAACGACAAACCGACTAGAATCCCGGCGAGCGGGAGTAGCACGGCATTTGCGCAAGCCGCAATCTCGCCAGGGACAATAGCGCCTAGCCCGATACCAATGCCCATATGTACTATCATCCACCGGTTAAGCAAACGGCGAAAGCCTGGACTCGCCCCGGTGCCAACGAAGAACCAATTCCAGAAGCTCATCCAACGATCAGCCATGATCGATTGAGTTACGGATGCGTGCGTACGTTTCGCGCACCTTTGCAATCACCTTTTGCAGCCACGGAATCTCCTCGTCCGTACTTTCGTAAAGAACCGTCACATTGACCGGATTGCCACGTAGTCTTTTCGTAACCGCGCACGTGCTGTTTCGGGGCACGATCTTGGCTGCTGCCTCGGCACCGGTGCTCGCCGCCGAGCGCGCAAGTGGTTCAAGGGTGTCGCAATTGAGATCGGAACCATCCAGAACCGTCTTACCCTTCTCGCCAGCGGCCTCGGCAAGCAGTTTTTGCATCGGGCGGTGGAAGTCAGACTCGACGTCAAAGGCGTTCGGACGGCTAAAAGTCATCCAAAACTGGCGCACTCTCTCGGCGCTTCTTAGGTGTGCGATGAACTCCATTGGATCACTCAGTTCCGCGACAGCGAACGTAACACCGTATTCGCGGGCTTGGGTCGTAGCATTGAGTAGCCGACCCAGCCGGGCAGCAATTTGCGTCGGTGGGCCGCCAACGTCGGGCACCTTTGCAATCGCTACGAGCTCGTATGTAAGGTCTAGTAGAACGTGCGTATACGGTGCTCGTTCGAACTCTTCGTCTACGAAGTCTCGGGCAGTCCCATCAAACCGTTGTAATTTAGAGCGTGTTGTCATGCCAAGCCGAAAGTATACGCTGCCCCCATCAAGTGCGTTTGTGTTTCCTATATGCCATACGGTGCCACGGCGCATTTCTATGGACGGACGGGACATTATGGCGGCGCGTAGTATGTGCTCTTTGCGTGGGGGTGGATGTAGTTGTAGCTGGCTGCTGAAGAAAACGCTGAGCCGGAATAGCTGAAAGTCAATTGACCCGGAGTGCAAACGCTGTAATAACATAGGTCTGCGCTACCGTCCGTCCCGCCTTCTTACCAATTGTTTATGCATACTCGTCGTTCACGCCACCTTCGCGCACACCTTCTTCGCCGCGTCGGTCAGGTCGCCGGCCGTGATGAGCTGCTCGATGGCGGCTTCCTTGAGCATGGTGCGGGCCCGCTCCACGTTGGTGCCCTCCAGCCGCACCACCACCGGCACCTTGAAGCCGATCTCCCGCGCCGCGGCGATCAGCGCCTCGGCGATGGTGTCGCACTTGGCGATGCCCCCGAAGATGTTGACCAGGACGCCCTTGACCTTGTGATCCGAGAGGATGATGCGGAACGCCTCCACCGCGCCCTCCGCGGTAACCGACCCGCCCACGTCGAGGAAGTTCGCCGGCTCGCCGCCGTGCAGCTTGATGATGTCCATGGTGGACATCGCCAGCCCCGCCCCGTTCACCAGGCAGCCGATGTTGCCCTCCAGCGCGATGTACGAGAGGTTGTGCTCCTTGGCCCGCAGCTCCATGGGGTTCTCCTCGCTGGGGTCGAACATCTCCTGGAGCCGCTTGTGGCGGAAAACGGCGTTGTCGTCGAAGTTCATCTTGGCGTCGATGGCCATGACCTCGCCCGACGCGGTGCACACCAGGGGGTTGATCTCCGCCAGGGAGCAATCGTACTTGTAGAAGACGTCCACCAGCCCGCGGATCACCTTCCGCGCCGCCGCCACCTGTTCCTTGGCGGTGATGCCCAGTGCCGCGACGAGCTGCGCAAGCTGAAACTCCAGCAGCCCCAGGTGCGGGTGCAGCCAGTGCTTGACAATGGCCTCCGGCTTCTCCTTAGCCACCACCTCGATTTCCACGCCGCCCTCGCGGGAGACCATCACCACCGGACGGCGCCGCCCGCGATCCACCACCACCGCGGCATAGTACTCCTTGGCGATGTCCACGGCGGAAGCGATGAGCAGCTTCTTGACGGCTATGCCCTGCGGGCCGGTCTGCGGGGAGACCATGCGGTTGCGGAGCATGAAGTCCGCCGCGGCGCGGACTTCGGCGGCATCGCTACAGAGCTTGACGAATCCCGCCTTGCCGCGCCCGCCGGCGAAGACCTGGGCCTTGACCACCACCCGCCCGCGAATGTCGTTGTAGGCCGCCGTCGCCGCCTCCGCGGTTTCCACCACGCGCGAAGCGGGCACGGGCACGCCCGCCTCGGCCAGAAGCTGCCGGGCTTGGTATTCGTGTACTTTCATGCCCGGCATTGTGGGACAAAGCCGCGTGCGAATCAATCCGACGCATGGCGTGGCGACAACGCCTGCGTTAGGATGTCGCTCCCGTCGCGCGCCGCAGCCATCGGTGCCCGCGGCGCGCCGCGGGACGGGAGCCAAGCGATAACAGGAGCGATTCATGGCCGTCGTGCAACTGGATCATCTGCGGAACATCGTGCTCGTGGGACATACGGGGTCGGGCAAGACCACGCTGGCGGAGGCGCTCATGTTCAAGGCCGGCGCCACCACGCGTCAGGGGAGCGTGCCCGACCGCACGTCGATCCTGGACAGCTCCGACGAGGCGCGGGAGAAGCTCTCCTCCAACGACTCGGCCATCTGCTACGCCACGCACAAGGGCGTGCATGTGAACATCATCGACACGCCGGGCGTCAGTGCCTTCTGCGGCACGGCGATCGCCGCCCTGGCGGCGGCGGAATGCGCCGTGGTCGTGGTCTCCGCCTCGGCGGGCATCCAGGTCAACACCCGCAAGCTGATGGAGCGCGCCCGGGAGTACGGGCTGGGGATCTGGATCGTCATCAACCACATTACGGCCGCCAACCTCGACCTGCCGCGGCTGCTGGGGCAGATTCAGGAGGCCTTCGGCACCCAGTGCGTCCCCATCAACTTGCCCGCCAAGGGCGGCAAGGGGGTCGTCGATTGTTTCTTGAATGAATCAGGAGCGACGGAGTTCTCCGATGTGGCCTCCACGCACACCGCGATCATCGAAGCCATCGTGGGGGTTGATGACGCCCTGACGGAGAAATACCTGGGTGGCGGGCTGGCCGCGGACGAGGCTCGCGCCGTCGCCGCACAGGCGGTGGCGAAGGGGGCGTTCGTGCCCATTCTGTTCACCGATGCCGGCGCCGACATGGGCATCACGGAGTTCCTCGACGCCCTGGTGACGCTCTGTCCGAGCCCGCTCACGGGCAAACGCCGGGCGGTCGTGGATGGCGGAACCTCGACCGAAATCAAGCCCACTCCCGAGGGGCCCTTTGTTGGCCAGGTCTTCAAGGTGAGCACCGACCCCCGAAGCCACATCAAGTACCTGGCGGTGCGCGTGCATTCGGGTCGGCTTACGCCGGAGATGGCCATCAAAACCGCCGGCGAAACCAAAGGAGTGCGCCCGGGGCAGATCATGCGTTTCTTCGGCTCCGAGCACAAGGAGCTGGAGGCCGGTGTCGCGGGGGACGTGGTGGCCCTCGCCAAGCTGGACTTCGCCATCGGCGACGCGATTTTCACCGCCAAGGGCGGCACCATACCCATGCCCACGTTCCCCAAGCCCATGTACTCGCTGGCGGTGGAATCCAAGTCCCGCGGCGACGAAGACAAAATCGGCGTGGCGCTCAAGCGCTTCGCTGAGGAGGACCCCTGCTTCGCCTACGAACGCGGAACCGGCGGCGAACTGGTGATTCGCGGCATGGGCGAGACGCAGCTTCGCACCTACCTGACGCGCATGGCCAAGATCTACAAGCTGCACGTGGAAACCAAGGCCCCGAAGATTCCGTACCGCGAGACCATTCTGGGAAGCGCCCACGACATTGAATACACGCACAAAAAGCAGACCGGCGGTGCCGGGCAATACGGCAAGGTGGTGATCAATCTGTTGCCCGCCAACCGCGGCGACGGCTACGAGTTCGTCGACAAGATCTTCGGCGGCGCCATCGATCAGCCGTTCCGCGTCAGCGTGGACAAAGGGGTCCGCGGCGCCATGGTGGAGGGCGTGCTCGCCGGGTATCCGGTCGTCGACGTGAAGGTGGAGCTGATCGACGGCAAAACGCACCCCGTGGACAGCAAAGACATCGCCTTTCAGATCGCGGGCCGCGGGGCGTTCAAAGATGCCTTCATGAAGGCCAAACCCGTGCTGCTGGAGCCAATCGTGACCATCGAAGTCACGGCGCCGGCGGACAACGTGGGCGACATCCAGGGTGATCTGGCGTCGCGTCGCGGCCGGCCGCAGGGACAGGACATGCTTCCCGGCAACATGTCGCTTATCAAGGCCATTGTGCCCCTGGCGGAAGTGGCGGATTACAACTCCAGGCTGTCGAGCATCACCGGCGGCCAGGGCAGCTACGCCATGGAGTTCTCGCACTACGAAGTCGTGCCCGGCAACGTGCAGCAGCAGATCGTCGACGCCGCCAAACGCGAGAAGGAAGCGGAACGAGCGGGGGCGTAAGAGGCGGTCGACCCGGGCCGGCGGTGGCAAGCGGATCGGCGGCTTGATTCTCTTGCGTTTTCTCGTGCTCAGCGGAATTTTCGGTGATCGAGACCCTGCGCCCCCAAGGACCACCTACACAAACGCCGTTAGAATACCGTAATGGTCAGGGTTGCAGTCAGCGGAGAGCTGTTCACATGGGCCCTCGGTCGGGCTCGCCGGTCGATCCAGGATCTCGGGACGCGATTTCCGAAGCTCACGAAATGGGTGGCCGGTGAAGACCAGCCCACATTACGACAGCTTGAGGATTTCGCCAAGGCAACCTACGCCCCCTTGGGCTATTTCTTCCTTGCGGAACCCCCCGTCGAGTCTGTTCCGATCCCCGACTTTCGGACGATCGGGGGGGACTACATCCAATGTCCCAGCCCCGATCTGCTCGACACCATCTACATCTGTCAGCAACGCCAGGATTGGTACCGTGAATACGCCCGTGTGAGTGGGGAGCGACCGTTCCCCTTCGTCGGCCGAGCGACGACCGCCAGCGACATCGTCGAAGTCGCGGCTGACATGCGCCGCGCCTTGGCGTTCGACCTGGACGAGCGCCGGCGGATGGGCACGTGGGTGGAAGCACTTCAGACGTTCATCGGGCAGGCCGACAATCTCGGAATCCTCGTCATGGTTAATGGCGTCGTCGGCAGCAACAATCGACGGAAGCTCGATCCGCAGGAGTTCCGCGGCTTTGCTCTGACCGACCCAGTCGCACCCCTGGTGTTTGTCAACGGAGCAGACACGAAGGCGGCGCAGATGTTCACGCTGGCCCACGAGCTCGCCCATCTCTGGTTGGGTGAGTCTGGGCTGACGGATGTTGAACCGAGGTCGGCCCCGACCGACCTCGTCGAGCGCTGGTGCAATCTTGTGGCCGCCGAACTGCTCGCGCCGCTGGCGATCGTGCGTCGGGAGTACGATCGCCGGGCACCCTTGCCGCAAGAGATGAAGCGCCTGGCCAGCCGGTTCAAGATCAGCACACTCGTCGTGCTTCGCCGAATTCATGACGCCGGCGGCCTCGCCGGGGACCGCTACCACGAGGCGTACGACGAAGAGGTGGAACGGCTGTTGAGCCTGCCACGCGGGGCGGGCGGCAGCTTTTACCGTACGACAGCCGCGCGCGTGAGCGAACGCTTCGCCCGCGCCGTCGTCACCAGCACATGGGAGGGCCGCTCGTCGTTCACCGAGGCGTTCCGGCTGTTGGGCTTCAAGAACATGCGCACGTTCCGGGAGCTGGGTCATCGCGTCGGCGTGGCGATCTAATGGCCTACCTGCTCGACGCCAACGTCTTCATGGCCGCCAGTAACCTCCACTACGGGATGGACTTCTGCCCGGCGTTCTGGGATTGGCTCGTTCGCGAGCACGCGTCTGGCAAAGTCTTCAGCGTCGAGAAGGTCGGCGACGAGATCGCGGCGGGCGACGACGAACTCGCGAAATGGGCGCAAGAGCGCGGCGTCGAGTTCTTCGTGCCCCCCGACGGCGCGGCGGTGACGGGACTCGGCACCGTGGCGACGTGGGTTAATGGGCACCAGACGTACACCGCAGCGGCCAAGAACACGTTCCTCCAGATCGCCGACTACTACCTCGTGGCCCAGGCGCTGGGTGGCCGGCACGTCGTCGTGACGCATGAGAAGCCGGAAAACTCGGCGCACCGCGTCAAAATTCCGAACGTTTGCATGGGGGTGCAAGTCAAGCACATGACGCCATTCGAGATGCTTCGCCGCGAGCGGGCGCGTTTTGTGCTTGGACGGCAAACAGAGTGAGCTGCGTCGAGAAGCTACGCCGCGAAAATGTGTTCTCGGTGCCACGCGAGGGCGGTGGGGTCGGGTGCGTAGCGCGTGGGAAGGCGGAGCTTCTTGCCTTCGATGGCGAGCAGCGCCGTGCGATGGATTTCGCTCGGTCTGCCGACGCGAAGGCGTCCGGAGACGATGACTCGCAAATCCTCGTCGAAGGTAATGAACCCGCGATCGAAGGCGCGATCGTGGAGGGTCGATAGAGCGATGCCGTTACGCGGATCGACACGCCTCGATTCCTCTCGCGCCCATGGGATGATGTGGCTTGCTTGCACCAAGGCCGGGATATTGATTCCGGAAACCGCGCAGGTGAAGTCGTAGCTGGCCAGCACGGTCGCGCGAAAGAATGATTGTGCCCGGCGCATGCGGGTCGTGCGAATGGCTTCGGTGTCACCCGCGCGTGCCCGGAGTTCCGCAAGCGACTCCTCGGCCTCGGGTACGGCGGCGCGTAACCCCAGGCGTCGCAATGCCGCTTCGCTCTCGATGGCCCTTGCCTCCCAATCCGCCTCAAACTCGTCGAAAACTGCCCGATCAGCGACCGAGGCGTTGCGTAGTCCGGCTACGTGCCGCGCCTGATGCACGGGGTCGAGACTGGCGAAATTGCAGAGCTTCATCGCCACCGAACTGGGCGTTCGCCCCAGCCTGTCGGCGAGTGCGACAATGTCAGGGTTGCCGCGGTGCAACCGTCCGAACGGTGTGCGGCAGTACACGTTGAAGGCAGCAAGCAGTTCATCACGGCTCCATGCCCTGCGCTGCGTGGCCATATTGAGACGCTACCCAGTGTCCCTCACGTTCTCCATCACGAAAACCGGTGGCCAGAAGTCCGCGACGATGCGGAGGTACTCCTCGTACAACCGGTGACAGTGGTCCTTCTCCTGTGCGTACCCGTCCACGCCGCGGTTGTGCGCCCGCCCGGCCCGGCGAACAGGTCGATCACGGGTTTCGCGTCCCACGCCGCCATGCCGGCTCCTCCCTGTTGGACCGCGAGGGGCAACCGCCCCGACCCGGGACAATATGCGACACACCGCGCACGGGCACAAGGTCGTCTCGCGGCCGGCGCACGGGCGCGCCCCCGGGCCGCACCGTGTTGAACCAACCGACCGTTCGACCCACGCCTGCCCGCCTCTTTGCCTTGTTGCCTCTCGTTCCTCCGCCGCTTCGTCGCTTTGTCGCTCTCTTGCCCGCTCCCTGACGGTCGCGGCTCTGATCGGCAGGCGCGGCGCTCCTTAGCGATCGTGGGCCCCTCTCCGCATTCCGCCTTCATCATTCCGCATTCGGTCTTGGCTCTGTTTGCGGCAGCAAGGGATCCCGCTCCAGGTAGCGATCAATGCTGCCGTGAACGACGTAGATGACGGGCGTGATGAGCACCGCGATCAGCACCTTGTAAAGGTAGTTGCCCGTTGCCAGCCGCAGAAAGTCGCTGAAAACCAGCTTCCCCGGCACCACGAAGCCGATGTAACCCACCACGAACGTATCCACCAACTGGCTGAAGACCGTGCTGCCCGTGGCCCGCAGCCAGAGCATCCGCGCGCCGGTCCATTGCTTCAGGGAAAGGAAAACCACCACATCCAGAAGCTGTGCAATCAGGAACGCCGCGAGCGAACCCACGATAATCCACGTGGACTGGCCGAAGACGGTGCGGAAGACCTCAGCCGACACGGGCGACTCCTTCGCGGACGGCACCTGCATGGCCGCGAAGAGGACCACGAACGCATAAACGATCATCGCCACGGTTAGCCACGTGAGCTTGCGCACACCCGCCCGGCCGTAGTATTCGTTCACCAGGTCGGTGGTGATGAACACCACCGGCCAAGGAATCACGCCGATGGAAAGCACCACGCTGCCGAACTTTAGCCAGCCCCAATCGACCGCGGGCATGGCGAAGAGCTTGCCGCCGGTCAGCTCGCCGAGGATGGCGTTGGTGAGGAAGAAGCCCCCGAGGATGAAGAACACCAGTTCCTTGCGCGTTCTGGGCATCGCACGCACCGGCAAAAAAGGGGACCGGCGTGACCGGCCGGCACGGCACGGCCCGCCAAGGCTGGCGGGAGCGTAACGGCAAAGCGTGCCCGAGCATAGCAGCCCGTGGCCAATACCGGACTACGCGATGTAGCACCGGCATCCTGCCCGTGAAACCATGCGCTGGAAGCCCATGACACGAGTTCTGCCCGAGGCTGATAGGGCCGCGCGGCCGGGCGCGATGCCGTGCCTCGCGGGGCCGTCACCCGCCAGGCGAAAGCGCACGAACCAGCGCGCCGATGCGGGCCAGGTGGTAATCGTCGTGCTCGCTGTCGAAACAGACGATGTCCACGATTCGCATGGGCGTCTGAAGGCGGGGGTGCAGCGCGGATTTGCCCCATGCCTCCTGCGGCAACGACTCGAGCCGGGCCACCAACCGCCCGCGTTCGGCGCGGAAGGTGCGCAGCAGCTGCTTCATGTCGGCGGCGTTATGGTCCGCCTCATTCGTGGCGCGGTTGGTCATGTCGGCGGCGATGAGCACGGCTTCGCCGGCGAGGATCTGCTCGATCCGTCGCGCCGGAAGGAAGCCCAGGTCGATGAGGTGGCCTACGTTCTGCTGGATCGACCAGCCCTGGTCCGGCCGGCGCGTCAGCAGCTCGCGGGACAATCCGGCGACGCGCGCCTCCAGCCTTGCGGGGGTCCCGCGCAGCCGCTCCAGAAGGTCAGGAAACTTGGTAGGCGGGTAGTCGAAGTTGAACTTGCGTTCGATCCACGGCCAGAGTGCCATAAGCCTGTCCTCCCGGTATTACGGTTTGCCGACGACCGGCCTGCGAGCTTCCGCGGACCGCTGCTGCGCGGCCTCAAACTACCGAAGCACCACGCTATACGCCGACCGCGCTGAGACTTTGCCGATCACGGCCGCCGACTTCGTGCCCCGTCGCTTGAGCTCCGCAACGAGGCGATCCGTGCCATCGGCCGCAACGGCGATCAGCAACCCGCCCGAGGTTTGCGCGTCGGCCAGCAGGTTCACCAGCGACGCGCCAACGCCGGCCACGTCGATGCGTTCGCTGTGGAAGGCCAGGTTCGACTTGTGCGCTCGCGTCACGATCCCCTCGCCCGCCAGGCGCAGCGCGCCATCAAGCAGCGGAACGCTGGCCGCCACCATCTCCACCGTCACGCCGCTTCCTTCGGCGATCTCCCGCGCGTGGCCCAGCAACCCGAAGCCGGTGATGTCCGTGGCCGCGTGCACGCCTACCGCCAACATCGCGTCGCAAGCCCCGGCGTTCAGGTCGGCCATCACGTCAATCGCCTCGGCCAGGTCTGTTTGGGGAATTTTGTCATTCTTGGCCGCCGTGGTCAGCGTGCCGGTGCCGATGGGCTTGGTCAGCACCAGCACGTCGCCCGGTCTGGCGCCGGCATTGGTCACGATGCGTTTGGGATGCACGAGGCCGGTGACCGAGAGGCCGTATTTTATTTCCGCGTCGCGGACGCTGTGTCCGCCCGCGATGACGGCGCCCGCCGCTGCCACCCGTTCCGCCCCGCCACGGAGGATTTCGCCGAGAATCTCGATGGGCAGGTCCTTGTCGGGGAACCCCACGATGTTCAGCGCCGTGACCGGACGGCCGCCCATGGCGTAGACGTCGGAGAGGCTGTTGGCGGCCGCGATCCGCCCGAACTCGTACGGGTCGTCGACCAGCGGCGGGAAGAAGTCGAGCGTCTGCACCAGCGCGGTGTCGTCGTCGAGGCGGTAGACCCCGGCGTCGTCGAAGTTCTCGCTTCCTACCAGCAGGTTGGGATCCGTCGGGCGCGGCAAGTCGCGCAGCACCTGCGCCAAGGCTCCCAGCGGGAGCTTACCGGCTCAGCCGGCACAACTGGCGTAGGCGGTGAGGCGAAGTTTTCGGGATTCGGTCATGATGCGGAGAGTCTAGCACGGCCCAAGCTGGGCGTCATCGCGGATACAGAACCCGCGGCGACCTCCATCGCGTAGTTGCCCCGCCATGTGCCGCGCGGAGCTTACGTCCCGTTGGTTTCGGTATCGTCACGCTGGCGGGGGGCGCGCTCGCGCTGAATCTCGGTCACGCCGCTGATGTCCACCAGATCGAACAGCAAGGCGCGATGCATCCAATGGAAGTGGCAGTAGCGCAGGTCCATGGCCTCCAGCTCGCCCACGGTGGTGACATCCCAGGCATGGTCCGGGATGCGATACTGGTCCAGCACACGGAGGATCTTCAGATGCGTGCGACCGTGCTCCGGGCGGTAATACACGCGGCAATGCGCGTAGCGGCAGCGGCCCCACAGCCGCCGCTCCAGCAGGCGTACCACGCTGAGCATGGAGGCGATCACCAGCGTCAGCACGATGCCCGCCGCCGCGTACCCGCCCCCCACCAGCACGCCGATGGCCGCGACGCTCCAGATGGACGCCCCGGTGGTCAGTCCGATGACCATACCGCGATCGCGAATGATGGCCCCGGCGCCGAGGAAGCCCACGCCGGTGACCACCTGGGCGGCAATGCGCGTGCGGTCGGCGGCCTCTCCGGCGATGAGGATGGACGCCAGGGTGAAAACCGTGCTGCCCACGCAGATGAGCGTCAAGGTGCGCAGGCCCGCGGGCTTCTGTTTGAACTGCCGCTCGGCACCCACGACCATGCCGCAGAAGAGCGAGCACAGTACCAGCACCACGCCCGACCAGTGCGGGTCGAGCACGCGGTGCAGATCGCCGAGGTATGGCCAGATATCGCCCATGCCGCGAGGGGATATCGGAAGAATCGGGGCGAAGCGTTTACCGCAACCTGGTGCGACTCGGGTCCGGATCGCGCGCAGACATCGTGGAGCGGGTGGCCAGGCCGGTGCCGCGGAGGAACACCGGTCAGCCGATCAGCACGGTGGGTTCGCCCATGGCGATAGTCCCCGGCGGCCCCTTGCACTCGGTAATGTCCCCGACGCGTGCCGCAGGCTTGTTGCCGATGAGCACCGTGGTGGAGCCGGGGGGGAGGATAACGCCCCCCACGTGCGGCTTGGGGCCGTCGGAGGCGGGACAGAGCTGCTGGTCCCCGACGCACGCGGCGGGTTTGTTGCCAATGATGACCTTGGCGCTGACGCCGGTCACCACGGGGCCGATGGCACCGCCGTGCGCCGTCTGGTCACCCAATCTGGCTGCAGGGGGCATAATTCCTCGCTCCGATTCCTCGTTGCGTGCGTCTCAGGATTCCGCGTTCCTCATTCCGCATTCACTCTCCTACGGCGGCGGCAGGCCGAGGTTGCGGAAGTTATCGTCAATCGCCTGCTTGCCGGTGCGGCGGCTCTTGTTCCACTCATCCTCCAGACGGCGCCGCGCCTGATCGGTGTTGCGCTTCAGGAAGTCGGCGGCCTTGTCCAGGCACTTGGCCAGACCGGCGAAGTCCACGCCCCAGTTGATGAGCTGGCCCATGATGTCCTCGCCCCACTTCTTCCAGCCGTGCCGCTCGTCCCACTGCTTGAACCACTCGGCGATCTTCTTATGGAAGAGCACGGCCTTGAGGATGGCGCCGCCGCCGTTGATGACGTCCTGCAGGCCGATGTTGATGGGGCCGATGGAGAACAGGTTGCTGCTTTCCCGCTCCTTGAAGACGAGGTTGGCCACCACCAGGTCCGGCACGTGCGTGTGGCTGTTGACCGAGATGCGGAAGCGGTGAATGGCCGGTACGTCCTCGGGCGGATTCTGGAAGTCGGCCTTCGTCGCCAGCCCGAACTCCACCAGGATGAACCACTGGAGAATGCCCGGCTGGAAGAGGTCCTGCTCGCGATGCAGGGCGATTTCGTCGAGCAACCCTTCCTTGAACGCCAGCTCCTGCATTTCGAACGCGAGGTTGGTGATGAAAGCGCCGAACGGCTGGCCGTCGACGTTGCTGTCCTCGAAGCGGTGCCCATGCTCAATCCACAGGCCGGGAGTCGAGAAGTAGGGCAGTGCTTCGCCGATGCCGCCCTGTCGCGGGTTGCCGCGGAAACAGTCGTGGTTGCCGTAGATGAACGTCGTCCGGACCCGGCCGAACTTCTCCACTACCGCCCGGTTCCACAATCCCAGCGGCGGCTGGTTGCGCCGCCGGCGAATGTTGGCCGTGCCCAGAAGCGCGGTGTCCTCGCGGTTGCCGTCGGGATCGTCGCGGAGCGGTGCCTCGAAGGCCGCCACCTCGGCCATGCGCCGCCGGGTTTCCGCGGAGAGGTACCCTTTGCCCCGCTCGGCGGACTTGTCGAACATCATGTTCTGCGGGTTGTCGTACCGCACCGTGGGCGTGCGCATGTTGTTGGCGGAGATTCCCACCCCCGACGACGGCGCACTGAACTCGGGGAAGGAAAAGTCGTTATCGACGCTCCGCAGCGTAAAGCTGGATTCCGGGCCCATTTCCCCTTCCGGCGTGCGCTTGTTGGCCTCGCGGCGGAACCACAGGTCGGTCTCCACGGCGTTGATGCCGCCGAGCATGAGCTTGAAGAAGTTGCGCCCCAGGAACTTGCCCACTTCGCCGAGCACCGTCCCCACTGCCTGCAAGGGGCTCTGGCCGGTGGTGTCCATGCTGCCCGGCATGAGACCTTCCGTGAGGTCGGTCATTTGCGGCGCCGGATCGTCCGTGAAGTCGAAATCCTCGAACAAGAACCGGCGATTCGCCCATAGTTCGTACAGGTCGCCGGTCTGGAAGACGCGGATGTAGCCGCCGCGCCGGCGATTCTGCTGTTCGATGACATCCAGAAAGCGCAGCAGGTCGCGCGCCGGGAGGGGATCGATGCGCTCACGCAGCTCCTGGGCCGGTTTGGTGCCGGGGTCGGGTGAGAGGTTGGTATCGGGAATCTTGCCCGACCAGCGGCTCACCTCGTCCACGCCCTCGCGGATGATCAACGGCGTCATGGACTTGAGTTCCTCGCCGATGCCGCTGCGCTGCGGCGGCGGGACGTTGCGGTCGGTCTCGAAACCGTAGAACCAGTTGAACAGCGCGTCCTTGGTCCGCCCGTAGCCCTTCTCCACGAAGTTCTCCGGGTACTTTTTGACCATGCGGCGGTAGTCGTCCTCGGTGAACTCGAAGAGGTAGTATCCCACCTGCATCAGGGCCTGGTAGGCCTTCTTGGTTGCGTCCACGACGGCGCTGAGGCCCGAACCCTCCGGCGAGATGGGGTTGCTCATCTTGCGCCCGCTGGACCAGTGCGGCAGCTTGAGTCTCCGCGGGCGGGCAGCATCGAAGGGGCGCTCGAAGAAGTCGCGGCACATTTGCCGGTCTTCGTTGGACAGCCACGGGGTCTTCTCCGCGGGCAGGCGGTAGTCGCGCTTGAGCTGATGCAACACCATGCTCTTGACCATGTGCACGCGGTGCAGGCATTCATCCGTGGCGTAGACGGGATCGCGCTCGTCGAACTTGCGCGGCAGGTGCATGTCGGGGAAGAGCACGTGGAGCTGCCGCGGGTTGGGCCCGTCCTCGGCGACCGCCTTGGCCATGATGAGAATCTTGAAGCCCGCGTCGCGCACCGCCTGCGCCAGCCGCGCCGAAAGGGGTGTAAGTTTCTCGTCGAAGGTCTCGGAGCACGCTTTGACGAACCCGGCGTTGTCCGGCGTCTCGAAGAAGCACAGGAAGACGAACTGCCCCTCGATCATGCCGAAATACCGTGCCGGGACGCGGCGGAAGCCGGTCTGACGCGCAAGGTCCTCCTCGCGCTCGTCGCCCCAGAACCCGATGTCCATCTTCACCACCTGGATCGGCCCGGGCTTGATGAGGTTGAAGTCGTCGGGGTTGACGCGCTCGTTGGGCGCCACGTTAACTTCCGGCGCCACGAGCGGGCCGGCGGTTTCGACGGCGGGCGGCCCCACCATCTTGTTCATGAAGTATCCGTAGTGTTCGCCGTCCGGCGGGTGGTACTCACCCTCGACCACCGTCTCCGGCGGGTCGTCCACCCATTTGCGACGGGTGATGGGAGGGGTGGGAGTCGGAGGCGGCGGAGGCGGGGGAGGAGGCTGGCGCCGTTCGGTCGGGATGCAGATCGTCCGCTGTACCTGGCGCTGGAATTCGCGGTAGAACCGGCATTGGCGATACTGCGGGCCGAAGGCCTCCGGCTCGCCGGCCGCGTTGAGGCGGCGATGACGCCGGAGCAACAGCGCCGTGTTGGGCCGCTCGCCGCCGAACGTCGAGCTGAATGGATCGCACAACTTGTGGCACATCTGGATGCCCTTGGTGCAGGGCGGCAGCCCCGGGATCCACTCCTCGCTCACATCGGGAATCGCCGGGTCGCTCGCCCGCGCCGCCGCCAGCTCTGCCAGCACCGCCTCCCGCGTGTCTTTGAAGATCTTAAACAGATTCCCGGCCGGCATTTCCGGGGGGTAATTCCCGGGCGAGTAATCCGGAATGACGAACAGCTCGACGCGTCGGTTGGTTTCGTTGCCCTTCTCGGGATTGGGTGTAGTCGCGAAGTCTGCAGCGCTGCGCTCCGAAGCCAGCTCATGGGCGTTCGGGCTGTCGGGGCTGACGGGGTTGAAGTCGCCACAGTAGCCGGCGATGTCCAATACCGCCGCCTTGGATCGCGGCAGCAGGCGGTGTCCGACGGCATGCACGCGCCGCTCCGACAGGCCGCGGTTGTAGACAAAGGTGTTGCACATATCGGCGTGGCCGAAGAGGACCACCCAGTACGACGCAGTCGCCGGCAACGGCTCGCCGCTGCCGTCCGGCGTGCCCGTAGTGACCATGTTCTCGACTTCGTTGAGCACTCCGTCGAGCGCGGCGCGCGTAACCGGTTCGAACACGGATTCGTTGGCTGCGTCGCTGATCGTCGTCGGACGGTCAAACTTGAACCAGGCTCCCGCCACGTCTCGCTTGAGACACTGATAGCTGCGCTCGGGCGGCGGCGTCTCGCCGCCGGGGGGCTGAGGCGGCGTTTCACCCGGGATGGTCTCCTCCTCCCAGTGTCCGCGCTTCTTCTTTTTCTCCTTGGTCCACTCCTTCATCACCGGCAGCTTCTCGGTGGGACTGAGGGGATCCACGATGCGCCAGACGTTTCCGTCCGTGGGGACGACGTACACGAAGATCGGCCGGGCATTGCACTTGTCCAGCGTGAGACTGGCGGTGAGGCTGATGCCCTGGGGGCCGATGCTTGCCCCCAGCGAAGCCGAGGGTACGCCGGGGATTGTCGGAATTCCGCTCATGCCAGGTTCCTGATCGAGCGCCTGCCGAAGCTCTGGGCTTGCGGGGTCGCGGGTTCAGTTTCTTCCTCGCGGAGTTCGCTCCGCGTCGGGCGTGCCGCGGGGAGGCGGCGCGCAAGCCCCACTTTGGACCGTGTGCGTCGCACGGCCGGCCGCCGTCGATGCCGGCGGCTACTTCTGCGTCTTCAACCACTCCTCAGCCCACTGTTTGTGCTTGGGGCTGTCACTGTTGATCCACGTCTGCGCCAGGCGGTTGTTGTGATCCGTCCAGCGCTGAAACACGTCCATGTTCTCGTTGCCTTCGGATTCTGCGGAATCCTGCAACTTGCCGGCCTCGGCGAAGGCAGCCCGCGTTTCGGCGACGCCCGTTTTGGCGGACGTTTTGGCGGAGGTAAGCTCCCGTCCCTTGCCGGGAACCTTCGGCTTGAGTTCCGCCGTCCATGCCTGAACCTTCTTGAGTTTCTCCGTCGCCGGGGCGGCCTTGGAGCCCAAGGGCTGGATTTCCGTGATCTTGTCGGCCGCGAGCTGGCTCACCTGGTCCAGCGCTGACTGCACGTCGGCACGCTGGCCGTCGGGCGCCTTGTCCGGCCGACCGGCGAAGTCGTCCTTCCAGGCCTGCCCCTCGGCGCCTTTCTCCGCGTACTTCTCGGCAAGCAGTTTGTTCTGCTGTCGCTGCTGCGCCGCCTGCTGGGCAGCCATATCGACGGATTCCTCGAAGCCGCCGTCGATGAATTTCTTGGCCTCGGCGACCTCCTGCTTGACCTGGGGCAGCTTCTCCTTGAACCCGGGCTTGCCGTCGTCGGCGTGTTGCTGCATAGCGGCCTGGTAGTCGTCGAGCTGGCCCTTCATGGCGCCCTTGAGCTTCTCCATGTCGATCCATCTGTGCCAGATGCAGTTTGCAGTAAGTAATTTGGATTTGTTAAGCCTATTCCAGTGCTGCCTGATGCAGTAGAAAGATAAGTATTATGCGCCACAATGTCATTCGCAATAAAATTCCTGGTGCCTTCTATTGA